>NZ_VCJS01000515.1 GCF_005893125.1 Nonomuraea basaltis
ACCCAGAGAGGCTTCGCCTCGGACCGCCGAGATTGATGGTTCCGCTCGCACGAAGACGACCGTCGGTTCATCCTCAGGAGCAGGAAACGGGTGCTGAGGGTGATCGCTATGACACGTTCGGATACGGGATCGGTTCTGGCATCGCCGGTGGTCACTGCTGCGGACATGGTGACCGGGCACGTGAGCCTCGACATCTCTTGCCTGGATCGGCTCTACCTGTGCGGATACGTGCCCGGGTTGCAGACCCCAGGCGGCGTTGTCTACTTCCTGCATGAGGTTCGTGGTCACCCGATCGCCTCCCCGGCGTTGTTCGAGCAGATCGGCAACCGCTTCCGCGCCGCGATGAAGAACTGGGCCGCCGCCAACAGCATCCCGGTGATCCGATTCGCAGCCGCAGACCGCAAGACTGACGTGATGGCTCCCTACCTGGAGGCCGCCCGCCTGCAGGGCCGCTCGAAGATCGTGGCCATCGGCTGCGCTCAGGAGACCGCACCGGTCTGGACGGCCACCAAACGCGACACCGACCCGGCCAAGTCCCCGCAGTTCACCTTCACCAAGCAGCAACGGCGGGTGTCGGTCTACTACGTCTACATCTGGGACACCCGCGTCGGGCCGGGCTTCATCAAGATCTGCACCTACTTCCCCTACCAGATCAAGGTCTGGCTCAACGGCCACGAATGGGCCAAACGCCAAGCCCTGGCCGCCGGGATCGGCTTCACCGAACTGTCCAACGGGTTCGCCGCCACCGACGACCCCGCCGCGTTGCAGGCGGTCTGCGATCGCTTCACCCCCGGCATCATCACGGTCTGGTTCGAGCGCTGGATGGCCAAGCTCCCGCTGCCGCTCACCACCGCCGACCGGGAGGCCGGATTCTGGTGGGAGTTGTCGATGCGCCAGATCGAGGTCTCCCGCACCCTGGTCTTCGATGACGACTGCTCAGCCCGCACCTTCTTCGAAGCGCTCTTATGCGACAACATGGACCTGGGCCGGCCCGAGAACGTTGAACTGCTGTTTCGCCGGGGAAGTCGCGTGGGCGCCCCCACCGCCCCGCCCCGCGGCGGCGGCTTCAAAACGAAGATCGACCAGTACTGTGACCTGGTCACCCTGAACGTCTTCTACAAGCACTCGCGCTGCAAGCAGTACCTCAAGGACGGCCGCGCGCTGCGCATCGAGACCGTCGTCAACGACCCCCGCGATCTCCTGTGCAACCGCATGCTGACCAACCTGGAAGAGCTCCAGGCCAAGGCGCGTGCGATCAACACCCACCTGCTGGAAACTGAAACCGTCGGCCAGGGCACGGTCCTTGTGAGTCCAGTCTTCGAACGGATCACCAAGCCCACCGTCACCGACGATGGCAGGAAGGCGCCCGCACTCCGGTTCGGCGACCTTCGAGTCCAGGCCCTGGCCGGCGCGATCGCCAACCTGCTGTTCGCGGCCACCGGCATCACCAACCAGACCCTTCGCGGCTGGATGACCGGCCTGCTCGGCCGCCCCTACAGCATGAACCAAGCCTCCTACGACCTGGCCCGGCTCACCCGCAACGGACTGATCCACCGCATCCCTGGCCGCAACCACTACATCCTGACCCGCGACGGCCTGCTCTTCGCACACCTCTACACCAAGGTCCACGATCACATTCTGCGACCGCTGATGAGCCCCGATCGACCCAACGCCCCACCCGGCCTCCTCGCCGCACTCGACACCATCGAGCAGATCGTCACCGATCGGGTGGCACAAGCCCGCATCTCCACCCAACCCTGAACAACCTCAGCACATCACCCTCCGTCACCAAAGGCCAGGTGGCCATCGGCTCACGCGGTCACGCCTTCACCGACGTTCACCCACGGTAAGACTCAGGAGAACTCTTCGAATCACGGCACCAAAGGTGCCCTAGC
>NZ_VCJS01000516.1 GCF_005893125.1 Nonomuraea basaltis
GGCTCGTACTCCGCGACCGCCCTCTCGTACGCCTCGCGCAGCTTGTCCGCCTCCGCCTGGGGGTTGTGGAACCAGTTCGTGGACCACAGGCGGTGGAAGTTCCAGCCGAGCCGCTCCAGATGCTCCTTGCGCAGCCGGTCGCGGTCGCGGACGCTGCGCGAGTCGCGGTAGGACATGCCGTCGGCCTCGATCGCCAGGACCATGCGGTCGGGGTCCCTCGGGTGGGTGGCGGCGAAGTCCACGCGGAAGCCACCCACGCCGTACTGGGGCACGACGGTGATGCCGCACCTGGCCAGGTGGTCGCGTACGTCGGACTCGAACGGGTTGAGGGCCGTCCCGCCCGACGCGTCCGCCGGGGTGCCGCCCGACCCGGCGTACTCCAGGTAGTCGGCCAGCAGCCTGGCCCCCGCCTTGGTGACACGGGTGGGGTCGACGTCGTGGCTGGAGAACGAGCTGACCAGGGTGAGCCGGTGCTTGGCGCGGGTGGCGGCCACGTTCAGCCGGCGCTCGCCGCCGTCGCGCAGCAGCGGCCCCCACTGGTAGCGCATGCGGCCGTCGCGGTGCTTGCCGTACCCGATGGTGAGGATGATCGCGTCGCGTTCGTCGCCCTGGACGCGTTCGAGGTTCTTGACGAAGAACGGCTCCGGCGCGTCCTCGGCGAAGAACTCCTCCAGCTCCGGATGCTCGGCCAGCGCCTCCCGCAGCGCCTGGTCGACCCGCTCGGCGTGGCGCATCCCCAGCGCGATCACCCCGAGCGACTCGCCCGGGCGGGCGCGGGCGTGATCGAGCACCAGCTCCACGACCTTGTCCACCTCCGCCGACACGGAGACCTCCTGCCCGGGGCCCGCCGGCTGGGCGACGACCACGTGCCGCAGGCAGTCGCCCCGCGACACGCCGGGGAACGTGGTCAGCGCCCCGCCGTAGATGCGCGCGTTGGAGAACGCCACCAGCCGCTCGTCCCGGCTGCGGTAGTGCCAGGTCAGCGGCCACGTCGGCAGCAGCGGCCGGAGCGCGTCGAGCACCGACTCGAACCCCGCCCCGAACGACACCATGCTCTCCTCGTCCTCCACGTCGTCGAGCCCGTCACCCACCTGCCGGAAGAAGTTCGTCGGCGGAAGCTGCCGGTCGTCGCCGGCCACGGCGATCTGGTGCGCCCGCATGATGGACGGCACCGCGTCGGCGGGCACGATCTGGCTGGCCTCGTCGAAGATCACCACGTCGAACAGCCTGGTCGCCGGGAGCACCTGACTGACGATCAGCGGGGACATGGCCCAGCACGGCTTGAGGGCGAACAGCACGTCGCCGGTCTGGTCCAGCAGGCGGCGCAGCGGCAGGTGGCCCCGGCGCAGGGCGGCCTGCTTGCGGATCACCCTGGCCTGAAGCGGGTGCCGGTCCTCGGCGTCACGCAGCCGGACGGCCCACGCCCTGCGGACCCTTGCCCGGTTGGCGGCCAGATGCCGGATGTCGCGCTCGCGGAAGTCGCCGGCGATCTCGTCGAGGGCCTCTCCCCTGTTGGCGGCGTACCGCGGGTCGCTCACCCTGATGTGGTCGAGGATGGAGGAGTACCAGGCGTGGTCGAACGCGGCGACCGCCAGGCCGGCGCCGGCCTGCTTGCGTGCCAGGTCGTCGAGGAGCCGGCCGAGGCCCAGGGCGTCGAACCTCGTGCCGAGCTCGTACAGTCTGGGGAGCTTCCAGGCGGTGTCGCGGTCCGCGCAGAGTGCGGCGAGGACCTCGTCCGGGTCGTCGGGAACGCGCACGTAGGCCCGCAGGGAGGCAAGCTGCGCCTCACACTCGGCCTGCAGCCGCAGCAGACCACCCAGATCGGACGGCGGCCACGGCGACCTCCCCCGCCCCGCACC
>NZ_VCJS01000051.1 GCF_005893125.1 Nonomuraea basaltis
ATCCCCGGACCACGGACACGATCCGCGCCGCCCGGATACGGCCAGAACGCGGGCGACCAGAACGCTCAACACCGTTCGGAGCGTTCGGCTGAGCATCTGCAACTCATGCTCAGTCCTTAGGAACGGTACCCGGCGTCAGGATGGCACCAGGACGAGGTCGCCCTCGGCCGGCACCCGCTTGATCACGACCTGGGCGCGCGGCGCGTCCCTTACGGCTGCGGTGCTGCGGGGAAGCCGACGGCATGGGTGTCCATGAATTCGCGGATGCCCTCGATCCCCATCTCCCGGCCCATACCGCTGCCGTTGAAGCCCCCGAAGGGCGCCCGTTCGTCAAGGTGCGCGGCGCCGTGCGCGTTGACGAAGGTGTAGCCGGTGCGCAGCCGGGATGCGAGTGTGGCCGCGTGGTCGAGATCCGCCGTCCATACCGAGGAGCACAGTCCGGACCACGTGTCGTTGGCGCGGGCGATGGCGTCGTTCTCGTCGTCGAACGGCAGGATCGGCAGCGTCGGGCCGAACTGCTCCTCGACCACGACGCGGGTGTCGTCGGCGGGGTCGAGGACCAGGGACGGCCGCAGGAAGTTGCCGCGGGACAGGTCCGCGCCCTCGACCGCCTCACCGAACTCGCGGATCTCGGCACCGGACGCGCGGGCCTGTTCGACGAGCTCCCGGACGTACTCCCACTGCCGGCGGCTGTGCAGCGGACCCATCGTCACCTGCTTGTCCAGGCCGTGGCCGAGCCGGGTGCCGGCGAGGATGCCCGACAACCCGTCGACGACCTCGTCGTAGCGGGAGCGGTGGACGTAGAGCCGCTTGGCGGCCATGCAGATCTGGCCGGTGGAATCGAACACGCCCGTGAACAGGCGCTGCATCGCTTCGGCGTCGAGCTCGGCGTCGGCCAGCACGATGGCCGGGTCGTTCCCGCCCAGTTCCAGCGCGACCCGGGTCAACGAGCCGGCGGCCATCGCCATGATCCGCTTCCCACCGGCGGGGCTGCCGGTGAAGCAGACCTTCTTGACCCGGTCGTCCTGGATGAGCGCCGCGCCGATCTCGGCGTCCGTGCCGGTCACCACGTTGAGCACACCCGGTGGAAGGGCCTGGGCCACCTGCTGGACGGTGCGGACCGCGGCCAGCGGCGCGGTAGGCGGTGGCTTGACCACGACGGTGTTGCCGGCCAGCAGCGCCTGCGGCAGGGAAGCGGCGAGGATCGCCAACGGCCAGTTGAACGGCACGATGATCGTCACCACGCCCAGCGGCATGTACGTGATCTGCGTGCGGTACGGCGGCCCCGCCAACTCGGTACGGTGTTCGACCTGGTCGGCCAAGGCGATGGCCAGATGGAACCGATGCTCGAAGACGATGGAGTCGATGACCGACTCCATCAGGATCTTGCCGTTCTCGCGGGTGAGTATCTCGGCTGTGGCCGGCCGGTCCGCCTCCAGCGGGGGAAGCGCGGCGTCGAGCAGCGCGGCACGCTCTTGCGGAGTGCGGGCGGCCCACGCCGGGAAGGCCCGGTCGGCCGCGGCGACCGCGGCGGAGGCGAGCCCTGCGCTGGCGGCGGCAGCGTAGCCGACCACCGACACTCCATCCGCTGGGTCGATGATCCGCAATGAGTGGTCCGCGCCGCGCGGCTCGCCATCGATGAAGAGTTCGGTCTTGGTCTCGGGTAGCTGATCCAAAGACGCCATTGGTAGTCCCCCAGGACGGGTGCGGAGCAACGCGTATGTGGTTGCCCGGAACCTTATTGCGTGGCTCGAACGAAAACATCCCGCATAGGACCCGTCACTTCCTGCGTGATCGGCAAGGCCGGCCGCGACATTCGACGTAGACGCGAAGCGTCCGTACGCGGTTGCGGTGAGGGGCACTTTGTTGCCAGCTACACACATGGATGTGTCCACCGGCGAAAAAGGGATCCGGCCGGCGATCATGATCGTCGGCCGGGACTCGCCGCAACGGGGCCGTCCGCTGCGTGAACGGCGGTTCAGCCGAGGTTGACGACGACGGACTTGGTCTGCAGGTACTCGTCAAGGGCCTCCGGGCCGTTCTCCCGTCCGTAACCGGAGTGCCCCGTGCCGCCGAACGGCATGGACGGATCGAGCAGAGACCAGCCGTTGACCCAGACGATTCCCGCCCGCAGGACGGCGGCCACCCTGTGGGCACGGGTGATGTCGCGGGTCTGCAGACCCGCGGCCAGGCCATACGGAGTGCCGTTGGCCAGCGCGACCGCCTCGTCCTCCGTGTCGAACGGCTGCACCGTGAGCACCGGGCCGAAGATCTCTTCCTGGACGAAGGGCGAGTCCTGCGTCACCCCGGTGATGACCGTCGGCGGGACGAAGAAGCCGCCGCCGCCGTGGGCGGGGCCGGAGACCACCTGCACCGGGGCGGTGGCCGCCCGGTCCAGGTAGGAGCGCACCTTCGCCAGGTGCCGCGGGCCGGCCATCGGACCGACCACTGTGCCCTCGGCGAAGGGGTCGCCGACGGGGACGTGCTGGGCCGCGCCGTGCAGCGCCTCGACGACGGTGTCGTAGACCGGGCGCTCCACCAGCAGCCGGCTGCCGGACATGCAGAACTGGCCGGTGTTGAAGACGAAGGCGGCCACCGCGGTGTTGATCGCGGCCTCCAGGTCGGCGTCGGCGAAGATGATGTTCGCACCCTTGCCGCCCAGCTCCACAGTGACGTGTTTGAGGTGCTCGCCAGCGCCGGCGGCGACGAGCCGGCCGGCCGCGGTGGACCCGGTGAAGGCGATCTTGTCGACGTCGGGGTCACGGACCAGGGCCGCTCCCGCCGCGCCGCCGCCGGTGACGACGTTGAGCACGCCATCCGGCAGGCCGGCCTGCTGAAGGAGCTCTGCCATCCGCAGCGCGGACAGAGCGGTCTCCTCGGCGGGCTTGTGCACGACGGTGTTGCCGGCCACCAGTGCAGGGGCCAGTTTGGACGTACTCAAGATCAACGGGAAGTTGAACGGAGTGATCGCGCCAACCACGCCGACCGGTTCCCTGCGCGTGTACGCGAGGCTGGGGAAGGCCGTGCTGCGGGCCGCGCCCTCGATCGATGCGGCCAGGGCCGCGTAGTACTCGTACGTGTCGATCGCGGTGGGCACGTCGATGGTGCGGGTGAACATGAGGGGCTTGCCGACGTCCAGCGATTCCAGCCGGGCGACCTCCTCCGCGTGCTCGCGGAGGAGCGCGGCCGCCCGCAGGAGCACCTCCGCGCGCTTGCGCGGGGTCAGGCCGGACCAGCGGCCGTCGTCGAAGGCGGTCCGCGCGGCCGCAGCGGCTCGCGCGACGTCATCGTCGCCGGCGTCGGCGATGGTCGTGACCAGCTCACCGGTCGCGGGATCGAGAACATCCCGTCGGCGACCGCTGGACGCTGCGACGGCGCCGCCGTCGATCCACAACTGGCCCGGCGTGATCGGTGTGTCACCGTCCGCCTGCTTGGCTTCGGACAGCTCAGTCATGTGGTTCCCCTGTTACGTCGATGTGGGTGAGTGACCGGTTCTCCACGGCTTGTGCCGGGTGACCGGTGGCTGTGGTGGTGTCCACGGTGAAGACGACCGTCCGGCGTCACGGTGCGACCGGGTGCGGTCGGCCGGGCGCTCACCGCGGCGCCTCTGTTTCTTTGAGCAGCCGGCGGACGCGGCCGATCTCGAGCTTTCCGCTCGGGGTGCGCGGCAGCTCCGCGACGATGGCCAGTCGTCGTGGCAGCTTGTACCCGGCGAGCCGGGGGCGCAGCCAGTCCTGCAACTCCTGCGGGGTCGCCGCGGCGCCCGTGCGCAGCGAGACCGCTGCGGCGACCCGTTCGCCCCAGGTGTCGTCCGGTTCCCCGATCACGATCGCGTCGGCGACGGCGGGGTGCGCCATCAGGAGCTCCTCCACCTCCGCCGGGTACACCTTCTCGCCGCCGGTGTTGATCACGCCGCTGCCGCGGCCGAGGAACCGCAGTGTGCCGTCCGACTCGTAGGTGACGTAGTCGCCGACGATCACATGCCGCCGGCCTTGGATGGTCCGGTAGGTCGACGCCGTCCGCGCGGGGTCCTTGTGGTAGCCGAGCGGCAGTCCTCCACCGAAGGCGAGCATGCCGGCCTCGCCACTGCCGGGCGGGATGGGGTCGCCGTTCTGATCGACGACCAGGGTTTCCGGCGCCGGGCGGAAACGGCCGGGCAGGTCGTGCTCCGAGGCGGTGACGGCGAACGCGAAGGGGCCGCCCTCACTGGCCGCCAGCCCGTCGTAGATGGTCACCGCGCTGCGCCGATGGAGCTCACGCTTGAGGTCGTCGGTGAACGTCGTCCCGGAGCTGATCATCGTCCGCAGCGACGACAGGTCGTACGGGCGCCCCGCGTTCTCGGCCGCGACCAGTTCGTCGACCAGTGGCCGCGCGACCGCGTTCCCCGCGATGAGCAGGTTGGTGACGCGGTGGCGCTCCACGGCGTGCCAGACCCGCGCCGCGTCCAGTCTCGTCCCGCCGGGGAAGACCACCTCACCGGCGGTGAGCAGCGTGCCGAACGTGTTGAACAGGCCGGTGCCGTGCATCAGCGGGACCACCGGCAGCGAGACTCTGACCTCCCCCGCGCCGCGCATCGCGACGGCCGTGTCCACGGCCTCCGCCGGCGTTCGCGGAACCTTCCTGCCCGCCGCCGCGTACGTCGCGTACGACAGTCCGTGCATCAGCTCACCGAGCTGCCAGATCACGCCCTTGGGCCGGCCGGTCGTCCCACCGGTGTACATGAACAACTGGTCCGTGCCGGGCCGGGCGGCATGCGGCAGCAGCGCGCACGTGGAGAGCAGGGTGTCGTAGGCGGCCACCGTGGCAGCCCCCGGCAGATCCGGAAGGTCGGTCGAGCCGGTCTGCACCGCGAGCCGCAGAGTCGGGACGTGCGCGCAGGCGTCCCGCACCGAGTCGGCGAGGATGTCGGAGAAGACCAGCACCTCGGCGTCGGCATCCGTCAGCAGTTCGGTGAGCTCCGCACCGCGGTACCGGTAGTTCGCGTTCACCGGAACAGCGCCGATCTTGAAAGCGGCGAAGACGGTCTCCAGGTACTGCGCCCCGTTGTAGAGGTAGCAGACGACCCTCGCCCCCGGCCCGGCTCCGCTGTCACGTAGTGCCGTCGCCAGGCGGGCGGCCCGCTCGTCGAATTGCGCGTATGTGAGGTCGATGTCCGGGCTACGGACAGCGATGGCGTCCGGCAACGCGCCGGCTATGCCCTCCCAGACGGTCCCGAACGACACGTCGACCACGGTTACCTCTTTCCCCTGTTCATGGGCACCGTCTCAAACCACCCCAGGCGGTGACGGCGCTGCCGCGTCGCCGGTGCCCGGGACGACGACCAGCCCCTCCGGACGGCCACCAGGGCGGCCTGCGTCCGCGATGTGAGGTGGAGTTTCGCCAGCAGGTTGCTGACATGCGTGCGCGTGGTGCGTTCTCGGGCCGCCAGGGCAGTGCGGGCTCTTGACGGTGCACGTGCCGTCAGCCGGATCTCGTGGACGGGCGTGGTGACCGGTCATCGGCAGCTCCATCGGAGAGGCGCCTCGATGATGACGACCGTATTGCGTGCCAGTGGCACCGTCAAGTCATTTTCTTGACGAGCGTTACACATATGACTAACGTACGAGGCCATCGCGGGATGCTGGGAGCATCGGTGCCTCAACCGCGGTTCTTCGCCCCCTCGTCGCTGGAGAAGCCCATGCTTGCCGGGAAAGTCGCTGTCGTGACCGGGAGCGGGCGCGGCCTAGGTCGCGCCTACGCACAGGCCCTCGCCAAGGCCGGTGCCGCGCTGGTGGTGAACGACGTCGATGACGACGTCGCCAAGGAGTCGGCCGAGTCGATCATGCAGGCCGGCGGCCGGGCGGTCGCGGTCGTCGCCGCCGTCGGCTCCACCGAGACCGCCGACCTGCTGGTCCGTACGGCAGTGGAGCGGTTCGGGCGCCTGGACATCATGGTCACCAATGCCGGGGCACTGCGCGACCGGACCCTGCGCAACACCAGTGACGAGGATTTCGACCTGGTCGTGGGCTCACACCTGCGTGGCACGTTCACGTGCGGCCGGGCGGCCGCGGCGTGCTTCCGGGAGCAGGGCGGCGGGGGCCGGCTCATCCTGGTCGGCTCGCCCGCCGGCCAGCGCGCGAGCTTCGGGCAGACGTCCTACTCCGCGTCGAAGGCCGCCATCGTCGGGCTTGCCCGCACCTGGGCCGTCGAGCTCGAACGCCAGAACGTGACCGTGAACGCGATCATCCCGACCGCCTTGACGCGGATGGTGGCGACCATCCCGGGACTGACCGAGCATGTGGAGGCGGCCATACGTGGCGAGCCGGTTCCGGCGGCCTTGCGCAGCGCCGGGCTCGGCACCCCGGACGACGTCGCACCGCTGGTGGTCTGGCTGGCTTCCGACGCGGCGTCGGACGTCACCGGTCAGTGCATCGCCGCGGGCGGGGATCGCCTGGCCATATGGTCCCATCCTGTCGAGGTCGTGTCCGTCCTGCGGCACGGCGGGTGGGACGTCGGACAGATCGGCGACCTGCTCCCCTCGATCCTGCGCGAACACCGGCAGGAGTTCAGGCCCGCGCCGCTGAACATCCCCCCATCCGGCGACACACCTGACGGAAGGAAAGCCCCGTGATGGAAGCGTTCCCGAGCACTGCCGCACCGGCCCGCGCCGTTGTCGCGGGCGTGGAGGGTGTGGCCACACTGGCCGGCCGGCCGCTCGGACCGAGCAGCTGGCTGGAGATCACCCAGGAGCGAGTGAACCAGTTCGCCTCTGCGACTGGTGACCACCAGTGGATCCATGTCGACCAGGAGCGTGCGGCGAGCTGTCCCTTCGGCGGCCCGATCGCGCACGGCTACCTGACCCTCTCCCTGGTCCCGGTCGTGATGACCGAGATCCTCGATGTGCAGGGCTTCTCCGTGGTGGTGAACTACGGTTGCGACCGGGTCCGGTTCCCCTCGCCGGTGCCGGTGGGCAGCCGGGTGCGCGCCACCGCGGTCGTGGACGACGTCCGGGAGATTTCCGGCGGCGTTCAGGTCACCCTGACCCTGACCTTCGAGACGGACACCGGCGGCAAGCCCGCGTGCGTCGCGACGATCCTCGTCCGCTACTACTTCTGAGCCCGCCCAGCGACGACCTGGTCACCGGCCGACCGGCGGTCGGCGAAGCCCTCGAAGGCGCTCCAGGCCGCAGGCTCGTACGCCTTCCGCAGCCGGACGACCAGCCGCTCCGCCGGCACCGCCGGCCAGTCCGGTGGCAGAAGCGCGGCGGGTAGGTGCGGATCGATGCGGACCAGCAGCAGCCACTCGGTCAGCAGCAGGAGAAACCGGGCCAAGGCGTCATCGATGCCCGAGCCCGGCTCCTGGCCACCCCACCGCTCGAGGAACCGCGAGTAGCCGTCCGAGAGCGCGTCCAGGTCCCACGCGTCTTCGACCAGCTGATGCACGTCCGTCGGCGGCAGTGCCGCCCCCTTGAAGACCTTGACCTCGCTGTTCAGGTTCGACCCGGACAGCAGCTGCGGGACGTCCACGACCGAAGGGGTGATCCACAACCCGCTGTGGAGCATGCCGAAGCCCTCCCAGGCGAGCCGCTTGCGCAGCTGGTGCCGCTCGGCTCGGCGGGACTCAGGAAGCGAGAAGCTCAGCACCGTCCATTCGCCGGACCAGGAACGGTTGACGGCGCCCTGCGACCAGACCCGCGTCTCGGCATCCCGCAGCACCTGCTCGCCCCGTGTGGTCAGCGACAGGTAAACCTTGGCGCCGATCCGAGAGCGCGCGAGCAGGCCACGCTGGCACATGCGGGTCAAGGTGGTGCGAGCCGCGTGCTCGCCGACCCCGGCTCTGGTGAGAGCCTCGACGAAGCTACCGGTGAAGAGCACCCCGGGCTGATCCAGCAGAAAGTGTGCACAGAACGTCAGCAACAGCGACTGGGGCCGCACCGCAAGGCTCGATCCCTGTTGCGCGGCGACCTCGGCCTCGTCGTCGTGGTCCGTGCCATTCGCGCCTCGGCCGCTATCCCGGGCTGCGGACGGAGCGGCCACGAACTCTGTTGCACGCGTCCGGCCAGCCACGGTGGCCAGTCTAGACCAACCCCGATCTCACCCTTGCTCGGCTCGGTGTCACCGTTCCTGCGGATGCGTGGCGAGCGGCTCAACGGTTATGTCCATCCATTTCCACATCGGCAGGGAGGTAAGCGCATCGTGCAGCGCAGCCGGGTCCTCGGCCTCAAACAGGCCGATGGTGGCGTTGCGGCCGGGGACCCGCCACAGCCGCTTGAGGATTCCCGCCTCGCGCAACTGCATGGCGCGCTCGCGTTCGCTCTTGCGGAGGTGATCGCGGGCATGGTCCGGCATATCGGGTGGCAGCAGGTTCTCCGTGCGTACCAGGAACTCCATCGATCTCTTCTCCTTAGGACGCGCTGATGGTGAGCAGCAGCTCCGCGAGTTCCTTGGGCGCGGTGACCATCGCCTCGTGACCGGTGGCGAGGTGGTGCACCGGCCAGCCGAGGGTCGCGGCCTTCTCGGCGTGCGGCCGGAACACCCGGATCCAGTCGGTGCATTCGACGTACGCCGCCGGCACCTTGTCGGAGTCGCCCTTGAGCCGCAGGGGTTCGGTGTAGGTGAGCCACGGGTGCGGGGTCAAGCGCGAACCCAGCCAGTCCAGGTCCGCCTGCTCGGTCACACCGAGCACGGTCAGCGAGCGCACGGGGATGAGCCAGCCGAACCCGGGTCCGGCGACCGATTCCCGGTAGTGCCCGGCCACCGTCTCCGGCAGCAGATCGATCGCGGCGTCCCCGTCGCGGCCCGCAAAGGCATCCAGGTAGACGCGCTTGGCCAGCCGGCCCGGGATGCGGTCGGCGACACCCGTGACCACCTGCCCGGCGTAGCTGTGCCCCACCAGCACCACGTCGTCGAGGTCGTGCGCCTCGATCAGCGCCACCACGTCCTGGATGTGGGTCGACAGCCCCACGGAGGGGTTGATCAGATGAGCTCTGTCGCTGACTCCGGTCAGGGTCGGCGTGTGGACCTCGTGGCCGGCTTCGCGCAGCGCCGGAATCA
Organism: Nonomuraea basaltis; assembly: GCF_005893125.1. Taxonomy (GTDB): domain Bacteria; phylum Actinomycetota; class Actinomycetes; order Streptosporangiales; family Streptosporangiaceae; genus Nonomuraea; species Nonomuraea basaltis. The sequence goes on from NZ_VCJS01000051.1 coordinate 9,033, forward strand.
CCCGCCGCCACGCCCAGCCGCCGTGCCATGCGCCGTGCACCAGCACGAACGTGCTCATTCCTCCCCCAGATCTTCGAACAGCGCGAGCGCCGCGGCCGTGTTGGAGGCGGGCACGTGATAGGTGTCGTGGATGCGGGCGATCTTGCCACTCATCGCGCCGCGCATGACCAGCCACATGATCAGCTCGATGCCCTCGGTGCCGGCGTCGCGGATGTAGTCCTCGCGAGTGAGCGCGGCCAGCTTCTCGGGTTCGGACTCGATCGCCTGGAGGAACATGCGGTCGAACTCCGTGTTGATGAGCCCGGCCCGGGCGCCGGCCAGCTGATGCGACATGCCGCCGGTGCCGAACATCGCGACCTTCAGGTCCTGCGGGAACGAGCGGATCGCCCGCCCGATCGCCCGCCCCAGCGCGTAACAGCGTGCCGCCGTGGGCTGCGGATACTGGATCACATTGACCAGCACCGGCACCACCGCACACGGCCACGCCTCACCCGGATCCGGGCAGTAAACCGACAGCGGCACGGTCAGCCCGTGGTCGACGTCGAGCCGGTGGAAGGTCGCGATGTCGAACGAGTCGTCCATGAGCTCACGCACGAGGTGCTCGCTCAGCTCCGGCGCGCCGGCCACCGGCGGCACCGGCCGGCGGCCCCACCCCTCGTCTGCCACGGCGTAGGACTCGGCGGCGCCGATCCCGAAGGTGGGCACCAGATCCAGATCGATCGCGTTCGCATGATCGTTGTACACGATCACCGCCACGTCCGGCCGGTGCGCGGCCATCCATGTGCGCGCCGGCTCATAGCCGTCGAACAGCGGTTTCCAATAGGGGTCCGCGGTCATGTGGTTGTCCATCGCGGCGCCGATGGACGGTACGTGCGAGGTCGCCAGACCCCAGATGACCTCAGCCAAAATTCCGCCCTCCCGACCGCATGGCCGCCGCGAACTCCTCGGCCGACATCCCCGTGAACACCCCGCCGAGATACTGCATCGACTTTTTGTCCAGCATCGCGAGCTTGAACGTGTAGAAAATGCACCCGCCCAGGTCCAGCATCGCGATCCAGTCGCGTTCCAGGATCGCCTTCTTCTGCTCCGGCGAAAGGCCGTAAGCGTCGCAGTAGGCGGCCTCGTCCTCGCTGAACCGACGCCGGTTCTCCTCGTCCTTCAGTGATCCGCACAACCTGTTGATCGCATAACCCCGCCTGCTCGCCGCGAGGTCGAGCAGGTAGTTGTCTTGAGCATCGGTCATTGCGCTTCCCTTACTGGAACGGCGATTCGATCCCGCGCTTCTTCGCGGTCCCGTGCCGCCTGAATGGTCTGCGCGAGCAGAATCGTTCCCTCGCTTCGCTCGGTCACCTGATCTCCTAGAACACGACGGTGCTGTTGCCGTCGCGGATGATGCGGTCTTCGCAATGCCCCGCCACCGCGCGGGACAACACGAGCCGCTCGACGTCGGCGCCCTTGCGCTGCAGCTCGCGCACCGATTCCCGGTGCGAGACGCGGATCACGTCCTGCTCGATGATCGGGCCCTCGTCGAGGTCCTCGGTGACATAGTGGGCCGTCGCCCCGACCAGCTTCACACCTCGCTCCTTGGCACGCTGATAGGGGCCGGCCCCCATGAACGCCGGCAGGAACGAGTGGTGAATGTTGATCACAGGTGCCCCGAGCTCGTCCAGGAAGTCGCGGGAGAGAATCTGCATGTAACGTGCCAGGACGACCAGGTCCACGTTGCCCTTGAGCAGGTTCAGCTGCTCCTTCTCGGCGGCCGCCTTGTCGCCCTTCTCCACCGGCACATAGAAGAACGGGATGCCGAATTGCCGAACCTCGTCACCGAGATCGGTGTGGTTCGAGATCGCCATCGGCACGTCCATGTGCAGCTCACCCCGGCGCTGCCGCCACAGCAGATCGAGCAGGCAATGGTCCGCCTTGGACACCATGATCGCCACACGCTTGCGGCGCTTCGCCTCCACCAGCCGGAACTCCAGCCCCAGCTGGTCGCCCAGCTTCGTCCGCAGGTCCTGGGTCAACCCGTCGAGCCGCACGCCAAGATCCGGCAGATGGAAGACCGTGCGCTGGAAGAAGCGCCCGCCGGAGGGATCGCTCGACGTCTGGTCGAGCGAGACGATGTTGGCCCCGTGCTCGGTGAGCACCCCCGACACGCTGGCGACGATGCCAGGACGGTCCGCTCCTTGCACGATCAGGCGCCCGTAGTCGGTGGTGTGGTGCTGCTCGGTCATGACCGATCGTCCAATGCGGAGACCGAGTCCAGCAGCCGCCGCCGCCAAAGTTCGGTCCTGCCGAGTTCGTTGAAGGTGAAGATGTGCAGCCCGCGGATGTTGCTGTCGACCTTCGGCACCGCGGCGCCCAGCCGCCGCAGCAAGCTTGTCGGGTTGTAACCGCCCGGCAGCAGGAACCGCCACACCATGCTCTGCTGCTTCTGCAGGAAGCGCGCGGACTGACCCAGCCCGATGCCCGCCGAGACCCGCATCAGCTTCTGCCGGTTCACCGGACCCGGCATCCCGACATAAACCGGGAGGTCGATGCCGGACCCTGCGATCCCGGCGGCCCAGCTCGCCGTCGTGTCGGCGGCGAAGCAGATCTGGGTGAGGATGCGGGTCGCCGTCGGCGCCTTCTGCTTCAGCGCCCGGTCCAGGGCCTCCCGTGGGATGGCCGCGTGCCCCTCCGGGTATCCGGCGATGCCGACCTCCTCAAAAGGGTGGTGTACCTGCTCCATGGCGCGCAGCAGCGCGTACGCGTCCTGGAACTCACCGGCCGGCTTCGGCGCGTCACCGCCGACCACGAACACCGACCGCACCCGCGCCTCACGGAGGCGGGCCACGACGTCGGCGACGTGCTTGTCGTCGGCGAACTGGCGTGCCGGAAGGTGCGGCGCAACGGTGTAGCCGTGCCGCACCAGTCGCTCGGTCAGGTCCAGCGTCGCGTCGATGCCCTTGGCCTCGGTGACCGTGACGGTCAGCGGGACGGTGGCCGGCACGTTCTCGAGCACGTCCCGCTCGGTGTTCTTGAACGGCATGACCTCGTAGCTCATGTTGCGCACCAGGTCGACGAGACGCGAGCGCCGACGCCTGGAGCCGGCGGCCTCCTCCTGTACGGTCATGGCATTTCCTCATTCCTCCTGCGGGCACGGGCGGGTCAAGACGTGCGGCGGCGATCGCGGACTTCGTCGGCTCACGGCGCGTGGCCAAGCCTCGATGCTCTGACCGGTGAGAACAGGCGACTCCGCTTGAACCAGTAGAGCGAAACGCGCAACGCGTTTCGTCGGGCATAGAGGCCGAGTTGCGTGCGACAAATGACCGAGATGCCGGCGGCGACCCCGGCCGTCTGGTCTCCTACCGCTCGTCGCACAACGACGAAGCGGCCGTCGGCACAGCTCGATGACGGCTCCCGACAGGTCAAACCTCTCAGGAGCTTTAGGTCGAATGACGTAGGCCGGACCGGTCTTCAGGACGTGACCACGGAGGTGCGATTGCTTCTACCGTCCTTGGTGACAGCCGATGACTTGAGGGAGAGACCGGGATGGGTTCGTTGCTGGTGATCAGTGCCCACGCGGGCGACTTCGTGTGGCGGGCCGCGGGAGCGATCGCCTTGGCGACCTCACGCGGCGCCCGGGCCAAGGTGCTGTGCCTGACGTACGGCGAACGGGGCGAGTCGGCGAAGGCGTGGCGCGAGGGCAGGACGCTGGAGGAGATCAAGGAGATCCGGCGCGCGGAGGCCGCCTCCGCGGCCGCCGTGCTCGGAGCGGAGATCGAGTTCCTCGACGCGGGAGACTACCCCCTGCTGGAGAGCCCGGAGCTGGTGGACCGGATCGTGCACGTCTACCGCGAGGTCAATCCCTCCGTGGTGCTGACGCACCCGCTGGAGGATCCATACAACCAGGACCACCCGGCGGCCGCGCGGATGGCCCTGCAGGCGCGGGTGCTGGCGCAGGCGATCGGGTACGACGCGCCAGGCGAGCCGCTGGGGGCACCGCCGGTGTTCTTCTTCGAACCGCACCAGCCCGAGCAGTGCGGCTTCAAGCCGGACGTGCTGCTGGACATCACCCCGGTGTTCGACACCAAGCGCAAGGCCATGGAGTGCCTGCCGGCACAGCAGCACATGTGGGACTACTACACCGACCTCGCCAAGAGGCGGGGCGTGCAGCTCAAGCGCAACGCCGGTCCCAACCTCGGCCTGCCGCACACCACCATGGGCGAGGCGTACATGCGGCTGTACCCACAGGTCACGGACACCCTGTCATGAGGACCGTCATCGTCACCGACCCGCCGCGCGCCGACCTGGAACAGGTCACCAAGCTGGCCGAATACGGGGTCGCGACCGTCCACGAAGCCGTGGGGCGCACCGGTTTCCTCGGTCCGCGGCTGCGCCCGGTCCACCTGGGATCGCGCACCGGCGGCACCGCCGTCACCGTGCTGTGCTGGCCAGGCGACAACCTGATGATCCACGCCGCGGTCGAGCAGTGCCTGCCCGGCGACGTCCTCGTCGTCACCACCACCTCCCCGTGCGGCGACGGGATGTTCGGCGAGCTGTTCGCCACGGCCCTGCAGGTGCGCGGGGTGCGCGGGCTGGTCACCTCGACCGGTGTACGCGACGTCGCCGACCTACACGCCATGGGCTTTCCGGTGTGGTCGGCCGCCGTCAGCGCACAAGGCACCGTCAAGGCGACACCGGGCTCGGTCAACGTGCCGATCGCCCTCGGCGGGCAGGTGATCCGGCCCGGTGACGCGATCCTCGCCGACGACGACGGCGTCATGGTCGTGCCCCGTCAGGACGTCGCCCACGCGCTCGAGGCCGCGCAGACCCGCGTCGACAAGGAATCGGCGTCGCGGGAGGCGTTCCGCGACGGCGAACTCGGGCTCGACCGCTATGGCCTGCGCACCAAACTCGCCGAACTCGGCGTGGAATACGTGACCGCCGACGAGTACTACGGCCAGCCGCTGATTCGCACACCGCAAAACGAGAGCAACGTGCGGCCGAACGTCCACGGCGTCGAGCAAAGAACGGATGACACATGAGCGCGAAAAATCTGCAGGAAGTCCTCGACCAGGCAGGCAACACGGTAGAACTGCTGCGAAACTCCCAGCTGGGGGCCTATATCTATCCGGTCGTCCCGTCGGAGTTCACCAACTTCCGCCGGGAGGTGACCGCCTGGCGGGAGACGGCGGTGCTGTTCGACCAGTCGCATCACATGGTCAACCTGTTCATCTCGGGTCCGGGCGCCCTGCGGCTGATCTCCGACACCGGCATCAACAGCGTCGCGAAGTTCCCGGTGGACTCGGCCAAGCAGTTCGTGCCGGTCTCGCCCGAGGGTGGCGTCATCGGCGACGGAATCATGTTCCGGGAAGCGGAGGAAAGATTCGTCTTCGTCGGCCGCGCCCCGGTCGCCAACTGGCTCACGTTCCAGGCAGGCAAGGGATACGACGTCGACCTCCGGCTGGACCCGCGTTCGCCCTCGCGGCCCTATGGCAAGCAGGTGACCCGCGACCTGTGGCGTTTCCAGATCCAGGGTCCCGCCGCGTGGCAGGTCATCGAGAAAGTCAACGGCGGCCGGGTGGAGCAGTTGCGCTTCTTCCGCATGGCCTACATGAACGTCGCCGGCGAGCGAGTCCGCACCCTGCGCCACGGCATGGCCGGCGCGCCGGGCCTGGAGCTGTGGGGGCCGTACGAGACCTACGACAAGGTGCGGGACACCATCTTGGACGCGGGCCGCGAGTTCGGGCTCGTGCCCGCCGGGGCGCGCGCCTACTCGTGCAACACCCTCGAATCCGGCTGGATCCCGTCGCCTCTCCCCGCGATCTACACCAGCGAGGAGCTCCGGCCATACCGCGAGTGGCTCGGGGCCGAAAGCTACGAGGCGACCAACGCCCTTGCCGGCAGCTTCGTCTCCGACAAGATCGAGGATTACTACCTCAATCCGTGGGAGCTGGGCTACGGGTCGTTCGTCAAGTTCGACCACGACTTCATCGGGCGCGAGGCGCTGGCGGCCATCACTCCGGAGACCCAGCGGCACAAGGTGACCCTGGCCTGGAACGCCGACGACGTCGCCAGACTCCTGGCCTCCCCCGTCGATCCAGACGGCCCCGGGTACCAGTTCTTCGACCTGCCGAACGCCAACTACGGATCGTCCAGCTTCGACTCCGTGATCGACGGCGACGGCAACGTGGTCGGGCTGTCGATGTTCACCGGCTACAGTGCCAACGAGCGCAAGGCCCTGTCCCTCGCCACGCTCAACCCGGACGTCCCGCTCGGCGCCGAAGTCCGCGTCATCTGGGGCGAGCCGGGCGGTGGCACTCGCAAGACGACCGTCCAGCCGCACGAGCAGTTCGCCGTGCGCGCCATCGTGAGCCCGGCACCCTATTCGGTGATGGCCCGTGAGAGCTACCAACCCGGCTGGCGGACCGCCGTCGCGGTCTGAGAGCACACCAGCCGGAATCCATCGCGGTCGCCTGGGAGCGTTGGGCACGGATCAACTCGGTGGAGTCACGAGCCCCTCCCTGATGGCCAGCAGTGCCGCCTGGGTGCGGGAGGACAACTGGAGCTTGGCGAGCACATTGCTGACATGCGTTCGGACTGTTCGTTCGCTGATGACCAGTTGGTTCGCGATGTCCTGGTTGGACTTGCCCTGCGCGAGCAGCGCGAGGATCTCCCGCTCCCGGTCCGTCAACGATGTCAGGCCGACGCGCGGGGCCGTCATTCGCCGGGTGAGCTGGCGGGCGATGGTCGGGTTCAGGTGCATCCCTCCGGTCACCGCCGCGCGGATGGCCATGGCAACCTCGTCGGGGTCGGCATCCTTGAGGAGATAGCCCGCCGCATCCGCTGCGAGCGCGGCCTGCACCCTCTCCACCTCTCCGAAACTGGTCAGCACCACGACCTTGACGTCCGGGAAGGTCCTGGTGATCACTCCGGTGGCCTCTATGCCTCCCATGCCCGGCATCTGCAGATCCATCAGCACCACATGGGGTAGCGGCTGCCCCAGGGCATGCCACTCCTTGAGCAGGGCGATGGCGTGCTCTCCGTCGGCGGCCTCCCCGATCATGTGGAAGAGGGGGACAGTGTTGACATAGGCCAGGAGACCGCGCCGTACGATCGCGTGGTCGTCGACCACCATGACCCGGATGACCTCTGACATGGTCGTGTCCTCGTTCATCGACATCCCTTCCCAGCAGTGGGGCGCTAAGTCGCCGACGGCAGCGTCGCCTTGACGGTCCAGCCCCCGGCCTGCCGAGGGCCGGCGATCAGCCGTCCGCCCCAGCGTTCAGCGCGTTCGCGCATCGACACAAGCCCGAGTCTGTCCTGACGAGTCGCTGCCGCCCCGCCTGGCGCCACGACCGGTCCGGACCCGTCGTCCGATATCTCGATGAGCAGGCCGTCCCCATCATCCGTTGTGAAGCGGATGTCCACCGAGGTCGCCCGGGCGTGCTTCACCACGTTGTGCAGCGCCTCCTGGACAATGCGATAGACGTCCTCCTGAAGGTCGATGCCGCCGTTCGGCTCGAGGTCGGATAGGGCCTGCACGCGTACCGCGATGCCGGTCCTGGTCTCCAGACTCGCCGCGTGCGCGCGGACAGCGTCGATCAGGGACTGCTCGCCGAGATCCAGCGGGCGCAGCTCGAACACCAGCCTGCGCAGATCGGCCAGCGCGCTCTCGGAGAGCTGGGCGATCTCTTCCGCGGCGCCGTAAACGGCGGCAGGGTCGGTGCCGGAGCGGTCGAGCTCGGCACGAAGTGCTCTGGCCTGCATGCGCATGGAGAACAGTTGCTGAACCGCCGAGTCGTGCAACTCACGGGCAAGCCGCCGACGCTCCTGCTCCTGTGCTTGGGACCGGGTCTGGGAGAGCAGGGAGGCGGTGTCGATGGCGACCGCTGCATGATCGGCCATCGCCTCGAGAAAGGCCAGCGAGTTCGAGCAGGGATCTTCGCCGGGAACGTAATAGGTGTTGATCACACCGACGGTGCGCTCTCGCACGATCATCGGCAGGGACACGAAGCCATCCCAGCCGGGGCGATCCATGATCTCATGAAGCGGAGCCCAGCGCGGGTCCGCCATGATGGCGGCCTTGCGGTGCCCGACCACGATCGGTCTCCCGGTCTTGATGGCCTCGAGGAACAGGACGAGAGCCCCTCTCCGGCGGCAGGCACTCAGTCGTTCGATGAAATCGGGGGCGTCTCCGAAGCCCGCCATCCCCAGCACCCGCAGGTCGTCCGCGGGGTCGTCCACGGCAAGGATCTGAACGGCCGCGATGTTGGCGGTCACCACGATCTCGTGTGCCACCGCATCGAGGGTCGCGCGCAGGGAGCCGGAGTCGGCGACGCTCGACGCCGCTCGGGTGATGGCGGCCAGCCGCTCCTGCTGACGTCGCACTTCGGTCACATCGCTGAACCACACCGCATATCCGGCGCCAGGCACCGGGGAAATACGGTACTCAAGGTCGCAACGGCGTCCATCAGGAGCCGGCCACGCGACGGTGCGGCGTGCGGGTGAGCGGTTTCGGTCCACAGCGGTGACGAACGGAGCGGTCCGTCCTATCAGGTCCACGGCGGGAAGGCCGAGCACCTGCGTGGCGGCCTCGTTGACCATGACGAAGCGGCCGTCCATGTCGAGCAGGGCCAAGCCGTCCGCGGACACTTCCACGAGTGTCTGCAGGGTCAGCTCGGCTGTCTGCAGGGTCAGCTCGGCGGTCGGGCCCTTCGGGTCGGTGAGGATTGGCGGGTCCACGGCTTGAGGCACGCTCCCCATCATCGGCCCGGGTCTTACTCCACGCCAACCCCTCCCAGCGGAAACGTGCTGCTCATGAGGGGTCTGCGCCGGCCGTCCCCCGAGAACGTCGGCGTCTCGGCCGGGGCGGGGCCCGGCCCCGGCACGACAGGTTCGCCGGGGAGCCCACCGCCACCCGGCCGCGATCATGGACTTCGGAGGCGGCCACGCAGAGCACGCCGGTAGCCGCCGAAGGATCGTTGCGCGGCTTCGTCTCCCAACTCGGGGTGGCCGGCGCCCCTGGCCTCGACCTGCCCGGCCCGGACGTCGCGCGGATCGCCGAGGGCTACGGCATACCTCGCGACGCCTGTCCGACGGGAAGGAATTGGCCGCAGAGCTGGCCAATGCCGCACCGGGGTGCGGGCCGCGACTGCTGGAGGTGCCGGAGACCCGCCCGCTGGGGTGATTTCTCACGCGAAGTGCGACAGATGACGTAGACGGACCGCCACAGAAGACCCACGACCATCCGTGGCGGCCGATCTACATTCTGTACAACGGTGAGACTTCCGTAACACAGGGAGATCTCAGAGACACACCCCCCGGCCCTCCGCCTGTCTTAGGAGCACCACCGTGGCTTCAACCACCGTCACCGGTCGACCGTCGACGAAGGGGCTCTTCGCGGCCAGCTTCGTCGGCACGTCCATCGAGTGGTACGACTACTACATCTTCGGCACCGCTGCGGCGCTGGTGTTCGGCAGCCTGTTCTTCCCGAACTCCTCCAGTACGGCCGGCACCCTCGCGGCCTTCGCCACCTTCGCGGTCGGATTCGTCGCCCGCCCGATCGGCGCCGCGATCATCGGTCACTTCGGCGACCGGATCGGCCGCAAGTCGATGCTGATCCTCACCCTGATGCTGACCGGCGGGGCGACCTTCCTGATCGGCCTTCTGCCCACCTACACCGCCATCGGCATCGGGGCACCACTACTGCTGGTCGTCCTGCGGCTCGTGCAGGGCTTCGGCCTGGGGGGCGAGTGGGGCGGCGCCATCCTGATCGCCACCGAACGCGCCTCGCCGCGCCGCCGCGCTGTCTATGGCAGCTTCGCCCAGTTCGGCGTGCCGATGGGGGTGCTCACCTCGAACCTGGCGTTCCTCGCCGTCTCCGGCCTGTCCGACGACGCCTTCCTGTCGTACGGCTGGCGCATCCCCTTCCTCCTCAGCCTGGTGCTGGTGATCCTCGGGCTCGTGGTCCGCGGCCGGCTGCAGGACGCGCCCGAGTTCGAGCGGGTCAAGCAGCAGAACGCCATCAGCAAGGTGCCCTTCGCCGAGCTGGTCCGGCGGCAGCCGCGCAACCTGGTGCTGGCCGGCCTGGCCGCGATCGCGCCGCCTGCGGTCGGCTACACCGTGATCGTCTACATGCTCACGTACGGCACGACCGTGGTGGGCTTCCAGCGCAGCACGCTGCTCACGCTGATCCTGGCCTCCACCGTGTTGTGGATCGGCACGATCTTCGCGTCGGCGGCCCTATCCGACCGGTTCGGCTCCAAGCGGCTGTACATCCTGGGCGCGCTGACCGCCGTACTCTGGCCGTTGCCGATGTTCGGCCTGGTCAACACGGGTGACGCGGGCATGGCGCTGCTGGCGTTCACCGTTGCCGCGATCGTGCAGGGCATCATGGCCGGCGCCCAGGGCGGTCTGTTCACCGAGATCTTCGACGTGCGCTTCCGGTACAGCGGGATCTCCATCGCCTACACGATCGGTGGCGTGATCGGCGGTGCACTCACACCCATCGTGGCGACCACCCTGTTCGCGGCGTACCGGTCCTCGACCGCGATCGCCCTGTATGTGGCCGCGTTGTCGCTGGTCAGCTTGGTGTCCGTGCTCGGTGTCCGGAAGATCGACATGCCGGAGGAGGAGGTCGCGGAGAACGCCGAGCGAAAGACACCGACATCTTCCAGCTAGCGATAGCGGCATGGGACCTCGATCGGCTCGTCACCAGCGGGCTGAGACCGAACGCCGGTAGCGGCCGGGCGCGATGCTGAAACGGGCAGCGCCCGGACACGTCACCCTCCTTGCCGTCGCGGTAGCGCTTGACGACGGTGTCGCCGGGGACCTCCATCGCGTGGGCGTTCTGGAAGTCAGGTATTCAGCGATCTTTGCACGGCGGCATCCACCAGCTCGTGGATCTCCTGCTCGGTGAAGATGTCGGGCAGCGTCAGCCGCTCCACGATGAGCCAGTTCAGCGTGAGGTAGAGGAGTACCACCGAGGTCGAGTCGCCGGGCAGGCCCGAGGCGGCGTGGTAGCCGATGTTGGCGTCGATGTCCTCCCGGATGCGCTTGGTCAGCACGGCGCGCAGCTCGGGGCGCCGGGCGGACTCCAGCCGGAGCTCGAGCAGAGCCAGGTAGCCGGAGTTGAAGGCGGAGACCCGATCCACCAGCTCGTGCATGAGCTCGGCATAGCGGGCTTCGTCCTGCACGCCCTCCCGGCTCCGGGTGATCGTGGCCTCGTCGGGCAGCAACCGCTCATAGATACGCCCGCCGACCTGGGTGAACAGGTCGTCGCGGTTGGCGAAGTAGTTGGAGGCCGTGCCCGTGGGCACGGTCGCCTCCGCATCGACGGCCCGGAAGGTCAGGCCCCGCGCTCCCTCCCTGGCCAGCACCTCGATGGCCGCATCGATCAGCGCCTGCCGCCGCTCGGGATTGCTTCGCACTTGACACCACTCCAGTTGTAGTACTACATTCAAACCACTCCAAACATAGTACTACATTGGGAGTTGATCGGTATGCGAAAGCTCGTGTACTACGTCGGCGTCTCGCTCGACGGCTACATCGCAGGCCCCAACGCCGAGTTCGACTTCTACCCGCTGTCGGACGAGATGGCCGCCTGGATCAACAGCCGCTACCCTGAGACGCTCCCCACCCACGTCCGCAAGCTCGTCGGCCTCGACGGCGTGCCCAACAAGGTCTTCGACACGCTGGTGATGGGCCGCGGCACCTACGAGCCGGCTCTGGACGTCCCCACCACCAGCCCCTACTCCCACCTGCGCCAGTACGTCGTCTCCAGCACGCTGAAGATCGACGATCCGACGGTGGAGGTGGAGACCGGCGACGCGATCGAGCTCGTCCAGCGGCTGAAGGCGGAGGACACCGGCATGGACATCTACCTCTGCGGCGGCGGCAAGCTCGCCGCCTCCCTGCTCCCGGAGATCGACGAGATCATCCTCAAGAGCTACCCCGTGGTGGCGGGCACGGGCATCCCGATGTTCTCCGGAGAGTTCCGCCCCACCCTGTTCACCCCCACCCGGCGCGAGTCCTTCGACAACGGCGCCCAGGTCACCTGGCTCACCAGAGCATAGAACCGCAAGGAGGAAGCATGCCTATCAAACTCCCCGCCTCGATCACCCAGGCCAAGGCCGACCACCAGGCCCGGTCGCCGCACCGGCACGAGCACCCGGCGCGCGACCTCAAGCCCACGGGCCGGACCGACCTCCCCCGCCGCCCGACCGCCGCACCCCGCCGCAGCGGGTACTGAGCGGGCCGGGACGGTGTCCTCGATGGGCGTCCCGGTGCCGGCTAGTACGGTCCCGCGAGTCGGCGCGTATTGTGCCGGGGAGCCGCGTTCAGGGGTGTGGCAGGGCTCCCCACATGCCTGCCGCACACCTCGCGGCGCCGCGACACTTGAGGGCATGACACGTGCGCAGCAGACCGCCGGCGGGGGCACCGACCCTCCCCTGAGGCGGGGCGGACGTCCATGTCCTGCAGCGGCGCGTTGAAGTCGTAACCGTCGTCATCGGAAGCGGCACACGTTGCGAAGAAGACGCGAAGAAGTATCCCGTCTGGGGAGATCTGACGGAGGTTCGCCGCTCTATCTGTGATCATCGGATCTCGGCTGCGGCGTGGCCCTACGCTCGGGGCGTGGACATCGTCATGAGGCTCGTCCGGCGGAGAATACCGCCCCTGGCCGCCCTCGTCGCCGTCCCCGGGGCGGACGGGTTCCTCGTCCGCCTGCCGCGCACCAAGATCCTGCCGTACGTGGACGGCCGGCTGGCGACGGTCTCCTGATCGGGCTGCCGGAAGGACTCGCGGCCCCTTGGCATGTGGAGGCCGTGGCCGAAGCTGATCCGGGGATGAATGATCACTGTTGAGATCACGCCACGGCATTCTCCAGGCACACTGACATTCATGAGCCGACTGGAGACCGAACGCCTCATCATGCGACCTCTCACGGGAGAAGACTTCCACGACTACGCCGCCATGCTGTCCGATCCAGAGGTAGCCGGAGGGCTGGCCGAGGCGGTGAGCACCTCGCCCGCGGACGCCTGGCGGAGCCTGGCCACCTTCATCGGCCACCGGGAGATCCGCGGCTACTCCCACTGGGCGCTGGTGGAGAAGGTCACCGGCGAGTTCGTGGGCCGGGCCGGACCTTGGCAGCCGTACGGATTCCCTGGGCTGGGCATCGGCTGGTGTCTGGCCCGCAAGCACTGGGGCAAGGGCTATCACCTCGGTGTTCACCCGGCGCAGGGTCGAGAAGCTCGCCCCCGGGATCCAGCAGATGACCGGCGACCTGCTCGACGTGCTCGACGGGCAGGACGTGGCGGACCTCGTCCCCGCCCTCGCGGTCCCGCTGCCGATCAACGTCATCTGCGAGCTGATCGGCATCCCCACGGAGGCCAGACCCGATTTCCGGAGCTGGACCCCGTTGATCGTGTCGCCGGACATCCACGGCTTCGAGGACTACCAGCGGGCCGCGCTGTCGATGCTCGCGTACACCCGCGGCCTGATCGAGGAGAAGCGACGTGAGCCGCGCGACGACCTCCTCTCGGACCTGATCGCCGCCCGCGACGGCGAGCACATGCTCTCCGAGGACGAGCTGACCTCGATGGTCTACCTCCTGGTCATCGCGGGGCACGAGACGACCGCCCACCTGATCGCCAACGGCGTGCGCGCGCTGCTCACGCATCCCGGCCGGCTCGCCCTGGTGCGCGAGCGGCCTGAGCTGCTCGAACCGGCGATCGAGGAGATGCTGCGCTACGACGGCCCGCTGCAGAACACGATGCCGTACTGGACCGCCGAGCCCGTCGAGGTCGGCGACGTCACGATCCCCGCCGGCGAGCTGGTGATCATGGCCCTGACCGCGGCCAATCGCGACCCCGCGCAGTTCCCGGCGGCGACGTGCTCGACATCACCCGCGAGGCGCCCGCGCACACCGCGTTCGGGCACGGCCTGCACTACTGCGTCGGCGCGCCACTTGCGCGTGCCGAAGCGCGCATCGCCCTCGGCATGCTCTTCAACCGCTACCCCGCCCTGCGCCTGGCCGTTCCCGCCGGCACCCTCACCAGGGGCCCCGTCGCTGCTGATCAACGGCCTGGACGCCCTCCCGGTGCACCTGCGCTAAGAACTCCCAGAAAGCCGAGCGGCGGCGCGCCTCCGGAGTCAGCCCGGGCCGGGTGAGCAATGACCGAGCAGAAAGTGGTCTTACCCCTGGACAGCCGGCCCGGCGATGGTATCCGTGGGCCTTACGCGGGTCTTGGCTCGGCCGGACCTGATCTCATATGGCACCCGGCAGGGCTCGAACGAATCGAGACGTGAGATGAAGGCTGCTCGGATGCTGCGTGCGCTGATCGACCTGGCGGGGACGGCCGTCATCGTCGCTCTGACCTGTACGTCTCCACACCGGCATGTGAATCGGCGTCGGCCGGACGCCGAACGTCACGCCAACGGTGGTCATTGACCTGTCCCGCACGCGCGGCAGTACAGACTGAAGTCACTTGGAGGGCAGATTGGACGGCTACGACTACATCGTCGTAGGCGGCGGAACCGCCGGGTGCGTGATGGCCGCGCGGCTTTCCGAGAACGCCGACGCCCGCGTGCTCCTGCTGGAGGCGGGAAGCGCCCGGCCGCTGGAGGCCATGCCTGTGCCCTCGGCATGGCTGAGCGTCTGCGATTCTCTATGTTTGCCTGAGGATTTCCGGCATTCCGGGCGGGCGTGGCGCGTGGCGGGCCGCCTCCGTACCCTCCCAGGGGGAGTACGGGGGTGGCCGTGACACGGCGGAAGCCGGTCCGGTGGTGAGGATCGCGTACAGGCCCTGTACGCCCCGCCGGTGGGCGGGGTGCCTGGGGTGCCTGGCCCGCCGGACGCTGTCCCGTCCCGGGCGTGCCGGGGGCGGGGCGGGCACCGTGCGCCGGTCGGGCACACGGCTGAACGTCTTGGTGCGGCTGGCCTGCCGCCGTTTGGGGGTCGGCCGGGCCTTGTTGCTGGCCCGGGCCGGCGGGCGCGGATGCACATCGGTGCCGGTGCGGCGGGCTCGCCGTGCCGCCCGGGTGGGCCTTGTCCTGCGGCGCGCCCGGGTCACGTTGCCCTCCGCCACCACCGTGATGCTGCGCACGCCGGTGGCCGCCTCGGTGCGGGTGTGCTGCTGGGCGAGCAGGCCGCGGACGGCGATCCGCTCGACCACCTCGCTGGCCCGCTCCGCCGTCATCGTCACTGGGCTGCTCGCGCTGGCCTGCCTGCTTTTCCAGGGGCACGACGCGACAAGGCTAGGGAGCGGCCGGGCGACGCGACGAAGGCCCTGCCGCCCTGGCTCCGTCAGAGCCTGGCCGACGGGACGTCAAGGATGTCGGCGAGGGTGATCGCACTCAGCAGGCGATCCTCGTGGGCCCGTAACTCGGCCCAGATCTGGGCCAGCGGCGCGGCAGCCTTCGGCAGGGGCCGGCCGATCGGTTCGATCCCTTCGGTGATGCGGATGACGTCGGCGAGGGCGATCTCCCCGGCGGGGCGGGCCAGCCAGTAGCCGCCCTCCGGGCCGCGCTGGCTGTGGATGAGGCCGGCCCGGCGGAGCTGGAGCAGGATGTTGTCGCAGAAGCGGCGGGGGATCTCCTGAGAGACGGCGACCGCTTCGGCGTGTACCGGGCCGTCGGCCTCGGCCAGGACGAGCATGGCGGTGAGCGCGTACTGGGTTCTGGCGGAGATTCTCATAGGTGTGAAAGCACCACAGGCCCGGCCCTGGTGCGCGGCCGGGCCTGGTGCGTGTGGCCCCTCATGCGGAGGCCTGCTCCTCCTCGGCGGTCCGGGCGCGCAGCTCGGGCTCGATCGCCTCGACGGACTCGCTTGCCTTGTCGCGGCGGTACTCGCGTACGGAGTAGGCGATGGCGGCGGCCCAGATCACGGCGATGGCGGTGTAGGCGACCGCCTGGACGCCGCTGGAGGCGTCGATCCAGTCGCTGCGCAGCAGGGTGCGGATGTTGGTCAGGATGATCATGCCGCCCACGGCGGAGCCGAGGATGCGCGGCGGGATGTGGCGCACCAGCCAGGCCGCGATCGGGGCGGCGATGACGCCGCCGAGCAGCAGGACGGCGACCCAGGCGAAGTCGATGTTCTCCGAGCCGATGCCGACGAGGAAGCCGATGCTGGCGGCGATCGCGACGAGGAACTCGCTGGCGTCGATGGAGCCGATCACCTTGCGCGGGGCCAGCCTGCCGCTGGCCAGGATGGCGGGGGTGCCGACCGGGCCCCAGCCGCCACCGCCGGTGGCGTCGACGAAGCCGGCCAGCACGCCGAGCGGACCGAGGAAGCGCCTGCGCAGCGGCTTGCCCAGGTTGCCGCGCGGCAGCCCGAAGGCGGTGAAGCGGACGAGGATGTACGCCCCGAGCGTCAGCAGGATGACCGACATGACCGGGGCGGCGACCTCGGTGGACAGGCCGGACAGGAACGTCGCACCTGCGAAGGCGCCGGCCGCGCCGGGGATGCCGATCCTGGCCACGACCTTCCAGTCCACGTTGCCGAAGCGCCAGTGGGAGATGCCCGAGGCGAGCGTGGTGCCGATCTCGGCCAGGTGCACGGTGGCCGAGGCCGCCGCCGCGTTGGTGCCGATGGCCAGCAGCAGCGTGCTGGAGGTGACGCCGTAGGCCATGCCCAGGCTGCCGTCGACGAGCTGGGCCGCGAAACCGACGAGCCCGAGCAGGATGAGCGCTCGCACGATCTCCCCTTTCTCGACTTTATAAGTAGGAATAATCATTTATTGGCTTCACCGCTCCGTCAAGGGGTCGGCTCGACCTTCTCGCCATGCGGACGGATTACCCGGATTCCCTACTGATTTTGTTGTGCCCGGCCGCGCCACCTGCACCGGGTCGCCATCGCCGGCGACGTGCCGGTGGGGGCAGACGGGCGGCCCAGCGTGGCGCCGGCGGGCGACGCCGCCGCGTACTCGCCGATCGCCGCCTGACCCGTCAACCGCCCTCCGTACGGCCCCGACCCCAATGACGTGGCCGGAGCCACGGTGGAAGCCCTACGCCTGCCCGTCAGGCCAGCGGTGTTCCCGCGCGGGTCCTGACCACCGTTCCGCTGACCGGCTGTGGGTTGCGGGGTCGTATTCGGCGCGCACGTCCACCTTCGCGATGAGCGCTCCTGGCGATGTTCGGCCGGCCGATCAGGAGAGCCGATCGATGACGGGCACCGTCGTTTTCAGGGGTGTGCCGAACCAGCGGGAGAGTGCTTCTCGCAGCGTGAGCGCGGCGGTGCCTGCGGGTTCGTCGGTGGTTGCGGCCCAGGCGATGTGGGCGTCCGGGCGGATCAGGAGGGCGTCGGCTGGTCGGTGATCGGTCTTGGCGGTGTGGATGTCGATGCGATGCTGCCAGTCTCGGGCGGTCTCGCGGAGGTCCGGGCGGTCGGCGAGGTCGAGGAGGATGGGCCGTGCGGTGTGCATGAGTTCCGCGACACTGGTTGCGCCCTGGTCGGTGTGCAGGGTGAGGTCGGGTGCGAAGGTGCCGGTCAAGGCGTGTTCGTGGGGGCCGGGTATCGGATGGCGGATGTCCGTGCCGGCGATGAGGGCCCCTATGCGGCGCAATGGCTGCTCGTCGGCGAACAGGTCCAGGAAGACTTCCCTCAGTGCTTCGGCGGCTGGGTCGTGTCCGCGCCGCAGTGCCACCTGAGCTTGGGTGTGGAGCAGTGTACGTGCGCCGGCGAAGTGGCGTTCGTCGTGATACGTGTCCAGCAGGCCGACCGGCGCCCAGCCGTGGATGTCGGCGGCCAGCTTCCAGGCAAGGTTGACCGTGTCGAGCATGCCGGCGTTGAGGCCCACGCCCGTGGCGGGGAACAGATGAGCCGCATCACCGGCCAGCAGGATCCGCCCGTCGCGGTACCGGTCGGCCTGCCGAGCCTGAAACTGGTAACGCGACAGCCGGCGCGGTTCGCCCAGGGGGAAATTCGCACCGAGCACGCGGCGGATGCTGTCCTGCAGCTCGGCCAGCGTCATCGGTACGTCATCGTCGACTTCGCGTGCCTCGTCTTCGGTGGTGGAGACCATCAGAACCTCCGAAGTGAGCCACCCGAACCCGAAGACACCGCGGTCTGTCCAGGTGAAGGAACCCGCGCGCATCCTGCCCAGGCCGGGGACGTCGAGGTCGCCGTTGCCCAGCCGGGTCACCGAATCGGGCAAGGTGACCTGGCCCAGCCGGTTGACCTCCGGATACGTCGTGCCGGGGAACGGGATGCCGGCCCTGTCACGGACCCTGCTGCGCCCGCCGTCGCAGCCCACCAGGTATCGGGCGGTCACCCGGTACGGCCCGTCCGGCCCGCGCACATCCGCGGTCACCGTGGCGTCGTCCTGGCTCACCCCGACGATCTCCTGTCCGCGGCGTATGTCGGCGCCGAGCTCGCCGGCCCGTTCGTCGAGCAGGCGCTCGAGTCGCGGTTGCGGGAGCGACAGCCCCCGCAGCGGGGGATCTGGCAGAGGCGAGAAGTCCACATGCACACCGCCGAACGGGAATCGGGGAGCCGGGTGGCTGGGGCCGGTACAGGCTGCTTCGAACCGGTCCAGCAGACCTCGGTAGCGCAGCAGTTCCAGGATCTGCCCGCCGAGACCGTTGGCCTTCGGGATGTCTCGGGGCTGTGGCTGCCGCTCCAGCACCAGCGGTCGCACTCCGGCCAGGCGCAGCTCACCGGCCAGCATCAGGCCGGTCGGACCGGCGCCCACGATGATCACGTCGGCGTCCATCACTGGCCACTCCCCGCACAGTCATTCGTCGCGTCCTCGCGCGACCCGGTCGTCGACAACACCACACGCACTTCGCTACTCCCATTCCGCGGATTCTGGCCTCGGCCGACGATTCTGCGGCACGACCCGGGTCTAGCCGCAAGCCCCCGGTGCACAGCCTCCTCGGTTGCTCGCCTGTTGCTGCGGGCGGCCGTGGTCGCCCTGCCGACGACGGCGGGGCCCGACGGATGCCTGCTCGACCTCGCCGCATAACAACCGGGGTCCGGGCGCCTAAACCGCGACCCCTGTCATGACACCGCCATTTTCGTGGTCAGGGAGCCGGTCTTGTCGGATTGGGGATTGAAGACGATCGTGTAGGTGCCCGTGGCGGGCAGGGTCGTCGCCGAGATGATGCAGTTACGGCCGCAGTACGTGGCGTTGCCGAGCGCCGTGCCGTCGGGCTTCTTCAGAGAGACCTGGACGTCGGTGGAACCGGGCGTTCTGGCCCGGGGTCGTGGTGGTCAGGGTCGAGGCGGGGCCGCCGATGGTGATGGCGACCGGGGCGAGGTCGGTGACCGAGTAGGCCCCTGATCGCGATCGACGTCCCGACCGGCGGCGAGCGCCGCTTCACCAGGCGGAACTTCAACGCCTACCTCGCCATCAGCGGCGGCCGGGTCGTCCGCCCGGGCTCTTCACCGGAGCGGTTCATCACGACCGACCTGAACGACGGCGACGAGCGGTCCTTCCTGACCATCAGCCCGGCGGTGGCGATCGACGCCCTCGACATCGCCCCCTGATCCCAACACCGGCTCCTGTCCCCGGAGCATGCGGACCACGGACGCGGCGCGGTCGGGATCGGTGCCGGCCAGAGCGAGATGCACCTCGTACGCGGTCTTCCTGGCGTTCATGGTCGCGGACGAGGTTTCCGGCAGGCGCGCTGTTCAGGGCGTTGTCACAGATCGGGGCGCTGTCTGGTCTTAGCTGGTGCACGGCCGGATCGAGCCGGCCACTGTTTCGTGAAGGAAGCCTGATGAGTACCGATCACGCTCACGCTCACCACCTCGAGAACCCCGACAAGAGCGGGCCGCCGCCGAAGATCGACGTGGTCGCCACCGTGCCGGGGGCGCCGCCTGCGCCGGAGGGGGCCGAGGCGATGACGCTCCTGATCACGTTGCCGCCGAACAGCCCTGGTGCGCCGCCTCACCGGCATTCCGGGCCCGCGTACGGGTTCGTGATCAAGGGGGCCGTCAACTTCGAGCTCGAAGGCGACCCCGTGCGGGTTGTCCGGGCTGGTGAGGCGTTCTCAGAGCCCGGTGGGGACGTGATCCACTACCAGGACGGCAACCACCTCGCGGACGAGGAGTCGGCGTTCGTGGTGACGATGTTCTGCGCGCCTGGGCAGCCGATGCTGATCCCGGTCAGCCCGGAGGAGTTGGAGTCCCGGCGAGACCGTCGCGCGCCGCAGTCGTGACCAAGGTTTCGCTGACTGCGCTCGTTCGCAATCTGCTCACACTTGCCCGTGAGGCGGACAGCGGTCGCAGTGCGACCACTGTCCACGGTGGACACGATCGTTCGTTGCGGCAGACAGTCATGGCGATGCGGCAGGGCGAGTTCACCACCGCACGTTGCAAGTGAAGAAGGCGGGAACCGGTTTTCGGTTCCCGCCTTCTGCGTTGCCGGAAGGTCATTCGACCCAGCTTGCGACGGTGGAGACGTCCTTCAGCAGTGAGGCGATCTCGTCCGGGACCCGGCGACGTTGCCGGCATGGCACCGCCCGCGCCGGATACGCGCCACGGCGCGACAGCAGCGGGCCACAGTTCCCCCTCGCCGCCGCCCAGGGCCTCGAAGGGTTCGACCCGGCGCTCGCCCGCGACGCTCATGAGCGTGACAGCTGCCGGGAGTTTCTTTGGGATCCATGAGCCCTGCGTCGGACGCCGTCAGGCCGTGGCCGGCCGTTGGCGGGCGCGTAACCGGCGGCGCTCTTCCGGAGTGGTGCCGCCCCACATGCCGTCCGGTTCGCCGGTGCGCAGGGCCCAGTCGAGGCAGGCCGCTTGTACGGGGCAGGTCTGGCAGATGTGCCGTACCTGCTCCTCGCGTTGACCGGGGTGGTCGTCCCACGTGATCGGGAAGAACAGGCCGGGGTCCGCGTCCTGGCAGGCGGCGCGGGCGGTCCAGCGCAGAGGGGATCGGGGCTCCCGCTGCTGGTGAATCCGATGAACGGTCATGATCTCCACCTCGTGAACGATGGATCGGTAAGGGCCGGGTGTCGAACGAGGTGCGAGGCGCGAGGGGCCGGCAGGCGAGCCGGGTGCCTGACGGGTCTCATCGGCGCGGCCGCCGGCCCTCGGGGCCGCCGGATCAAGCGGCTCAGTGGCGCTGCCAGTGCTCTTCGAGGGCGGCGGCGACCTGCTCAGGCCGCTGCAGCACCGGCCAGGTCGACCGGCTCGCCGATCCTCTCCAGGCGGCCGATCAGCCAGTCGGCGTACTCCTCCTTGGTGCTGCCGAAGCCGTCCGGTCGTGGAGCGCCGAAGCCTGGCAGGTCCCAGGCTTCCACGTCCGTGCGCATCAGGTGCCGGCGGACGCCCGCCCAGACGCGGTGGGTGTCGGGGACGCCGTGAATGAGGATCGCGGGCATGGGAATGTCACTCCTGCGCGTGGTGGGCGGCGTCGAGGATGGCGGCGGTCACGGCGTCGGGCTGCGAGGCCGCGATGGCGTGCGAGGCGCCGGGGATCTCCCGGGTGCCGCGGGAGCCGGCGCGTTCGGCCATGAAGCGCAGAGCGGCGGCCGGGATGTTGAGGTCGCGCTCGCCGTGGACGAACCAGGACGGGGTGGTGCGCCAGGCGGGCTCGTTCGCCGTCAGGGCGTCGGTCAGCGCCCGCTCGGTCACGGGCCGCTGGGTGGCGGCCATCAGGGCGGCCTCGCCGGCGTCGAGGTCGGCGCAGAACTGGTGGTGGAACTTGTCGGCGGCGATGCGGAACTCGTTGCCGCCGGAGGCGACCGGGTAGGCCTCCAGCGCGCCGGCCAGGGTGCTGCCCTCGAACTTGCCGGACAGCAGCAGCGCGTTCTCGCCGGGTTCGGGGGCGAAGGCGGCGACGTAGACCAGAGCTTGGACGTTCGGGTTGCCGGCCGCGGCCTGGGTGATCACGATGCCGCCGTAGGAGTGGCCGGCCAGGACGACCGGGCGGCCGAGGCCGGCGATCACGTCGCGCACGTAGGTGGCGTCGCCTTCGACGCTGCGCAGCGGGTTGGCCACGGCGATGGCCGACAGCCCACGGCTGTGCAGGCGCTGGATGACGCGGTTCCAGCCGGCCGATTCGGCGAAGGCGCCGTGGACCAGGACGATGACGGGCTGCTCGCTCATGCGATGGCCTTTCCGGTGTTCAGGGCGGTTTTGAGGACCTCGATGGCCTGGGCGGTGGCGGCGCGCGCGGCGTGGGTGCCGCTGACGGGGTTGAGCATCATGAAGTCGTGCAGGGTGCCGTTGTAGCGGACGCTGGTGGTGGGGACGCCGGCCGCGGTCAGTTTGCGGGCGTAGGCCTCGCCCTCGTCGCGCAGCACGTCGTTCTCGTCGACGATGACGAACGCGGGCGGCAGCCCGGCCAGGTCCTCCAGGGTGGCGCGCAGCGGTGAGGCGGTGATCTCGGCGCGCTGGGCCGGGTCGGTGGTGTAGGCGTCCCAGAACCAGGCCATCGCCTTGGCGGTCAGGTACGGGCCGTCGGCGAACTCGCGGTAGCTGGCGGTGTCCTGGCCGGCGTCGGTGACCGGGTAGTACAGCGACTGGTGCACGAAGGTCACGTCGCCGCGCCGCTTGGCCAGGAGGGTCAGCGCGGCGCTCATGTTGCCGCCGACCGAGTCGCCGGCCACCGCCAGCCGGGAGGCGTCCAGTCCCTCGTCGGCGCCGTGCCGGGTGATCCACTGGGCGGTGGCGTAGGCCTGCTCGATCGCCACCGGGTAACGGGCCTCGGGCGAGCGGTCGTACTCCACGAAGACCACCGCCGCTCCCGTCCCGACGGCCAGCTCACGCACCAGCCGATCATGGGTGCCCGCGTTGCCCAGCACCCAGCCGCCGCCATGGACGTACAGGACGGCCGGGAGCGGGCCGGACGACGCGGCCGGCTTGACGATCCGCACCCGCACGTCACCGACCCCGGCCGGGACGATGATCCACTTCTCGTCCACGTCCGGCTTGGCGACCGGGGCGGCCTGCAGGTCGTCCAGCACCTTGCGGGCGCCGTCCGGGCCCAGCTCGTACAGGAACGGGGGCTTGGAGGTCGCATCGGCGAGCTCCTGCGCCGCCGGCTCCAGAAAATGCCTGCTCATGATGTTCTTCCTTTGTTCGTGAGGGTGACGGCCGGGGGATGAATTTGCTGCCTCGTCCGGATCGATGGCGGAAGGTGGCGAGCCTTACCGGTGGTGGCCGTAGCCGCCAACCGGTCGCCAGCTAAGACCCGACAGCCTTCGGGCTTGTGACAGCCCCCGAGAAAATTCCTCAGGAGTGCTGGGAGTAAGCCGTCCAGCAGACTCTGCGGTGGATAGTGGCCGCCGGGCCCCGCCCACAACGCGGTCTTGCCGATCCCGGCTTCTCCGGGCACGACGGGCGTGCCGCCGCGGTGGCGGGTCGCCTCGTCCTGCAGACGCTGGTCGATGTCCGGATTTACGCGGGCCAACCGGTCGTCTCCCTCATGGCGCGGCGGTCACGCTAGGGACGTCACGGATGCGAACGCGGCGCGTGCGGGTGGACCCTGTCCCGCATGCGCTCGCACCCGGTCTTGGAGCACCTCTCCGTGTGGGCAGAAGAGGAAGGGACTGACGGGCAATGGCCGATCTGGACTATGGCTGGCGTCTTCGCGAGGTCATGGCGGAGCGCGGCATGTCCTCCACCACGGAGCTGCGTCCTCTGCTGGCCGCTCGCGGTGTCGACCTGTCGCCGAGCCAGGTGTACCGGCTCGTGGTCGGCAAGCCGGAGCGGCTGAGCCTCCGCACGCTGATGGCGTTGCTGGACATCCTCGACTGCGCGATGGACGACCTGATCGAATCGCCGCCCGCCCGGACCGTCCGTCGTACAGGGAAGTGATGCGGAATCGTCGACGACGACTCCGACCTCCTGCCGCATGACGTCAAGCTGTTCAAGGACGCCGAACGGCCGCTGGTGCGCCAAAGACACCATGCATCGGCAAGTCGCAGCGAAGGTGACACCGAGACCGCGCCGCTGCGGTGACGGCATCGCGAGTCGGCGAAGCCGGACGCGCTGGTGGGCCGGCGGCCTGGTATCGAGCCGGCGCGACGCTGCGCCCGGACGAGAGCTCGACCAAGTGGCGCCGGGCACCGGAAAGCCCAGGGGCCCGGGCCCAGCGGTCGGACCCTGGCCGCCCCCTAGATCCGAATAAGCGCCGCCCTCGCATGGCGCAGCGTGGTCGATGATCAGTGCCTGACGAACTCCGCACCCTCCTCGACAGCATCACCGACGAACGCGCCGGCCGCTTCCCATACCTGCTGTGGCTACCAGCCGTTCACTGGGAGCACCGCTTGTTCCGCCGCATCCACGAGATGCTCGACCCCGGAACACCATGACGGTCGACCAGCGGCCACCAGGGTCGAACCCGCCATCCCCTAGCGGGCCGCGCAGAACGCGTGTACTGATCATCGCCCCCAACGCCTTTAGTGCCTGCCGCAGTGAACGGCGGACTTGGTGCGGCAGCAACTCGGCGCTTTCCGGCCAGTTCGTTGATCAGGCCGTTTTAATGAGATATTGCATTAGATGACAGTCCGGTCCCGGTACCACCGGTCTGCGCGGCACGGAAGATATGGCGGAAATGTCCGAAAAGTCTGATCTTGGGGGAGGGTGGTCCGCGGCCGGGGCGAGCGGAGCCCTGCGGCCCGGGTGGCTGGTGGGCAGAGAGGCCGAGTGCGAGACGCTCGACCGGCTGCTTGCGGACTTCCGCGGCGGCGAGAGCCGGGTGCTGGTGCTGCGGGGCGAGGCCGGAGTCGGCAAGTCGGCGCTGCTGGACCACCTTGTCGCGAAGTCCTCTGGGTGCCGGGTCGTAACCGCGACAGGGGTCCAGTCGGAGATGGAACTGCCCTTCGCGGCCGTCCATCAGCTCTGCGTGCCGATGCTGGACCTCCTCGATTCCCTGCCCGAACCCCAGCATGACGCGCTCGGGACAGCGTTCGGGATGCGCGCCGGTCCCACTCCCGACCAGTTCCTCATCAGCCTCGCCGTGCTCAATCTCCTGGCCCAGGCCGCCGACGAGCGTCCGCTCGTGTGCGTGATCGACGACGCCCAGTGGCTCGACCGCGCCTCGGCGCAGGTCCTCACCTTCGTGGCCCGCCGCCTCATGGCCGAAAGCGTGGCCTGTGTCTTCGCCGTCCGTGATTCCGGCGAGACCGATGTGTTGCCGGGCCTGCCCGTGATGGAGCTCGGCGGACTGCGGGACGCCGACGCGCGGACACTCGTCAACCGGGTGGCCCCCGGGCCGCTGGACGAGGAGGTGCGCGACCGGATCCTGTTCGAGTCGCGCGGGAACCCGCTCGCCCTGCTCGAACTGCCCCGCGCCGCGTCCGCGGGCGGATTCGTGGCGGCGGCGACCGGGCAGTCGCTGTCGGGCCGCCTCGAGGACGGCTTCCAGCGTCGGTTGAACGGCCTACCGGCCGACAGCCGGATGATGCTGCTGCTGGCCGCCGCCGAACCCCTCGGCGATCCGGCTCTGCTGTGGCGCGCCGCCGGCGTGCTCGGCGTCGACACCACGGCGGTCGACGAGGCCGACGAACTGATTGACTTCAGCGACCGAGTGCGTTTCCGGCATCCGCTCGTCCGCTCCGCGGTGTACAACGCGGCCGTTCCGAGGGAGCGCCGACAGGCCCACCGAGCGCTGGCGGAAGCGACCGACGCCGCCACCGACCCGGACCGACGGGTCTGGCACCGCGCCCACAGCGCCTCCCACCCCGACGAGGGCATCGCCGCCGAGCTCGAACGCTCGGCCGGGCGCGCCCAGGCCCGCGGTGGACTGGCCGCCGCCGCGGCCTTCCTGGAGCGGGCGGTCGGGCTCACCCCCGATCCCCGGCGCCGGGCCGAACGCGCGCTCGACGCCGCCCGGGCCAAGCACCTGGTCGGCGCGCCCGAGTCCGCACTGGCGCTGCTGGCGGCGACCGAAGCCGGGCCGCCGGACCACCTGCGCCGTGCCAAGGCCGAATCTCTTCGCGCCGAGATCGCCCTGACCTCGAACCGCGGCACATCTGCTCCGGCGATCCTGCTCAAGGCCGCCAAGCAGCTGGAACCACTCGACATCGACCTGTCCCGCGACACCTATCTGCAGGCGCTGCTCGTGGCGATCGGCGTCCTGCCCGACTGGGACGACATCACCGAGGTCGCGGCGGCCACCCGTGAGGCGCCCCCCGCGCCCGGCGCGCCCCGCGCCACGGATCTCGTCCTCGAAGCCCTCTCCATGTCCTACACGCGGGACACCCTGACGGCCGAACCAGCCCTGCGGCGTGCCGTGGACGCCATCATGAGTGAGGAGACCGCCCCCGCCGAACAGCTCCGGTGGCTGTGGTTCGTCAACTTCTCCGTCATGAGCCTGTGGGACGACGAGGCCTGTCGCGAACTGACCCGGCGCTACCTCCGCCTGATCCGCGACTCCGGCGCGCTCGCGCTGCTGCCCCTGGCGCTCAGCATCTCCACGATGATGCACCTTTTCGAGGGCGACCTGGCGGAAGCCGAGACCCAGAACGAGGAGGCGAAGGCGAACGCGGTCGCCGCCGACGTCTGGACCACCTCCGGAGCGATGGTGCAGACGGGCGGCGACCTCGGCCTCGCGGCGTGGCAGGGAGATGAGGAGGAGACCGAGCAGCTCGCGGAGCTCATCGCGAAAGAAGGAGCGGTCCGCGGGGAGGGGAGGACGCTGGAGATCAGCCATTGGGTCCGGTCCGTCCTCTACAACGGGCTCGGCCAGTACGAGAAGGCTCTGGAAGCCGTTCTGCAGGCCAGTGTGGACCATCGGGCGCCGGGCGGCTGCGGAGTCCAATGGGCGCCCCTCGAGCTCATCGAGGCCGCCGCGCGTACCGGCCGGCACGAACTGGCCTCCCGCACGCTGGAACGGCTCTCCCGGTCCACCCGGGCGGGCGGCGCGGACTGGGGTCTCGGCCTCGAGGCCCGCTGCCGGGCGCTGCTCTGCGAAGGCGAGGAGGCCGACCGCCTCTACCGCGAGGCGATCGAGCGGCTCGGCCGCACCCGAATGCGCGTCGACCTCGCCCGCGCCCACCTACTCTACGGCGAATGGCTCCGCCGCGAACGCCGCCGCATCGAGGCCCGCAAGAACCTCCGCACCGCCTTCGACCTGTTCACCGAGATCGGCATGAAGGCCTTCGCCGACCGGGCCGCACGCGAGCTCCAGGCCACCGGGGAGACCGCCCGGAAGCGGAACGTCGAGACCACGGAGCAACTCACCCCGCAGGAGGCGCAGATCACCAGGCTGGCCCGCGCCCGCCTGACCAACAAGGAGATCGCCGCACGCCTGTACGTCAGCCCCCGCACCGTCGAATACCACCTGCGCAAGGTCTTCACGAAACTCGGCGTCACCTCGCGCCACCAGCTCGAAGACATCCTCTGACCCACCCGCCGCGGCGCCGTTGCCCGCGCATGCCCTTCTCCATGCCCCCTCCTTGAGGCCCCCGCCGGTACGGATTCCGGCGACGCGGTACCGGCGGCCCGCTTGGAGCTCCAGGAAGCGGCGCCGCCGCCCGAGCCTCTGCGGGTTGGAGACGGCGGCTGTTCGACGAGCTTGCCCGTCGTGGAGACCTCGCGCATGAGGGAGGCGACGTCGGCGGGATCTTCTCGTATTCGATCTTGCCCGGTCCCGACCACACGAGGTTGACCCGCAGGGACTCGCCGAGGTCTGGGGGGTTCGTCGCTCGACGGTTGCAAGGGGGTTGTCCGCGTCCCGAGCGGCCTGCCCGGCCCGTGACCCCCGGGCGGATCGGCTCCTCCCTAGGGACCCGGGCCAGGCATCTCCCTGATGCGACCGCGGCACCTGCCCGGCCACAGTGTGTGGTGTCGGCGACGGGCGTCCACCTGCGGTCGAGCGGAGAAAGATCGGCTTCCGCGAGCAGCCGATCCACGAGTCCGGCCGAGCCGAGCCTCCTCACCGAGGCATGCGTCCCCACCACCAGCGTCCGCTACGACGGCACGCTCCACGACTTCATGATGCTCAACCCCGTCAGCGGCACCCATGTCGTGCGGGCCGCCGTCGCCCAGGCGATCGCCGGCTCTCAAGAACGCCCTGAACCTCGGAAAGGACAACGCATGAGCACCACCGACCGGCCTGTGGTCGTCCTCGTCCACGGAGGCGCGAGTGAGCATGCATCTGAAGGGCAGGACCAGACGAGTTCCCTCGACCAGGCCGCCGCGACTTTCGTCGAAGTGCGTCCGCGCCTCTTCGGCATCGCCTACCGGATGCTCGCCAGCTCGACGGAAGCCGAGGACATCGTTCAGGAAACCTGGCTGCGCTGGCAGAACACCGAACGCTCGGCCATCGCCAACCCGGCGGCGTTCCTGACCCTGATCACGACGCGGCTGTCCATCAACGTCGCGCAGTCCGCCCGGGCCCGCCGTGAGACCTACATCGGCCCCTGGCTGCCCGAGCCCATCGATACCAGCGCCGACCCCGCCGCCGGAGCCGAGCGGGGCGAGGCGCTCGAACTCGCTTTGCTGCTGCTGCTCGAGAAGCTCACCCCGGCCCAGCGGGCCGCCTATATCCTCCGTGAGGCCTTCGTCTATCCCTACGAGCAGATCGCCGAGATCATTCAGCTCAGCCCGGCCAACGTCCGCCAGCTCGTGAGCCGGGCCCGCAAGCACCTGAACACCACCCGGCGTGAGTCGATCGACACCGACGAGCACCGGCGCCTCCTGTCGGCCTTCCTCGACGCCGCCCAGGAGGGGAACGTGACGGCTTTGGAAGACCTCTTCGCCGCGGACGTCGTCAGTCCCTCCGACGGCAACGGCAGCAGAGGGGCGCTGCTTCCACTGTCCGGCATTAATTGGACACCGCCAGGCGGGCCGGGTGTCCCATGTCCGGGAGTACCACGCCGTCGCCGATCACTTGGCCGTAACCTTCATCGTCCTCGGTGAAGAGGTGGTAGCACCGGCCGTGGCCTTGGCAGCGTTCGGGGTCGATGCGTACTTTCATGGATGGTCGCTCCGAGGGCTTCGACTGTCAGAGGATGCGGAGGGGGAGGGCGCGGGGGCCGCGTACCTGGCCGGCGGCCCAGGTCACCGCTGCCGGGTCCGCCAGGGCGAAGGCGGGGATGCGTTCCAGCCAGATCTCCAGGGCGACCCGGAGCTCCATACGGGCCAGGTGGGAGCCCGCGCAGCGGTGGATGCCGAGGCCGAAGGCGGCGTGGCGGTTCACCTCACGGTCGATGAGCACCTCGTCCGCCCGCTCGAACTGGGCCGGGTCGCGGTTGGCGGCGGGGAAGGACAGCAGGACCCAGTCGTCGGCCTTCATGTCCACGCCGTTCCAGTGCATGTCCTGCTTGACCAGCCGCGCCATGGTCACCGGGGCGTAGGCGCGCAGGAACTCCTCGACCGCGGTCGGCAGCAGCCCCGGCTCAGCAACCAGGCGCTCGCGGTCGGCCGGAGTTTTGGCCAGGTGCCACAGCGACGCCCCGATGGCGCTCCATGTCGTGTCGATGCCGGCGATGAGGAGCAGCATCATCGTGCCCACCACGTGCATGGGGTCCAGCTTCTGCCCGTGGAGTTCGGCGTTGATGAGGTAAGTCGTCAGGTCGTCGCGCGGCCTGGCGACGTGCTCGTGGATCTGCGCGACGAGGTAGCCGACCAATTCGTCTTGTCGTCCGAGACGTTCATCGGGCGACTGGTTGATGCTCTCCAGGACGTTCTCGACGAACTCGCGGAACCGCGGGCCGTCCTCGGGCGGGAAGCCGAGCATGTCGGCGATCACCCGCATCGGGATGTGCTGGGCGTAGTCACGGGCGGCGTCCACGACCTCCCGCCCCCGCATGACGTCGATCAGTTCGTGGCAGTACGCCCGCGTCGCCTCCTCCTGTTCGGCCACCGCCGACTTGGTGAACATCGGCAGCAACAGCTGCCGGGCGTCGCGGTGGAACGGCGGGTCGGAGGTGATCGGCGGGGCGTCGCCTACCGGGGCCAGGTCGAGTGGCGGTTTGTTGTTGCTGACGATGATCGCCCGGGACGAGAAACGGTCAGTGTCGTATGCGACGGCCGCCACGTCCTCATACCGCGTCGGCAGCCACACGCCGCCGAACCGCTCGGTGTGCGCGATCGGGCAACGCTGCCGCAGCTCGTCCTGGATCGGATAGGGATCGGCGGCCCAGACGGGATCGACATGGGAGAAGTCGTTCGCCCAGTCCGAAACCGGATCGGTCACGACCTCGCTGGCTGTGCCCAGCAACCGGTTCTTGCGTGCCTCTCCAATGCCTTGCCCGAAGCGGTCGTCCACGGTCATCACGCAGCTCCATCTTTGACGTCGGCCCCCGAGCCCCATGCGTGTGATACGTCCAGAGGTCGCCGCCGGATGTTCGTCCTGCGCCATCCCCAGGGGCAACCGACGGATCACCGCGGCAGTCCCCGGTTACCGAAGATCGTCAACAGGGCACACACGTGGCCTGACGCGGCACTAGCTCGACGGCTCGATGTCGCAGTGGAGCACCAGCTCGCTGGGCTGCTCGCGGTTCTGGGCCAGCAGCAGGGGTGTGGGCAGCACGTACGGCTCGACTGCCGCCATGTCAACCTCGTAGCCGAGGTCGGCGAGCGCGGCGGCGGTGAGCCTGCTCAGCGGGCAGGCCGTCGCGTTGCCGACCCTGCTGGTCATCAGCTCGTCGCCGAAGACCGACTCCCGCCAGTGGCTGCCAACGCTGCCCTGGCTGCCGACGTTCTCGACCGGGACCGGGTGGGCTTCGAGCGAGCCGAGGAGCGCACCGTACTCCTGGGCGGCCCGCTGTCCGATGAACAGCGGCTCGTCGGTGCCTTCGCCGCTGAGCAGCCCGAGCCTGCGCCAGACCGTCTTGCCGATGCCGAGGACGTGGCCCATCTCGTGCGCGATGACGTCGTGGAGCCTGCCGTCGGCCTCCAGCCCGTCGAGGTCCTCGCTGTCGAAACGCATCCAGCCGACGAACGGCAGCCCGTTCGGCCGGAACCGGAGCGGCAGGGCCCCGCCGAGGATGTGGCCCGGCCCGTCGATCTTGCTGCCCTCCGCGACGATGACGATGTCGTCGATCAGCTCGCCGGGGGTGACGCCTTCCGGGAGCCCGGGGCCCTGGGTGACCTCCGCCTCAGGCTGGTCGCCGACGATCACTCTGGTCCACCGGCGTGCCGCGGCCTTGAACGCGGCCTGCTGGGTCACGCTCAGCCCATCGAGGAAGCGCACCTCGATGGTGTACGGGCTCTCGTCCTTGCCCAGCGCCTTGAGCCTGTCAAGGCTTGCGGTCGCACGGAACACCTCGAAATCTGACATCTCACACCATCTCCTGAAAGAGGTCTCTTTTGAGATGGTCTGCCGGTTGGCCGGGAAACGCCTGAGTAGCCCCTACCTAGTGCCTCAGCGCATTGATCCTGCGGGGTCCCGTCGAGTCGATGGTCCGCATATAGCACTCAAAGTTACTCATTCGTCCCCGAAATGGCTCCCACCGCGTTGCCTCCCCGGGCGACCATGATCGCTTAGGGGCCCGCACCGTCAACGGGGAGAACCACAGTGAAACGCGTCCTGGCGCTGTTATGCGCCTTCATCGTCACGCTCGTCATGATGCCGCCGACGCAGGCACACGCGTCGGCGTCCACCAGCACCCTCAAGCTCGCCTGGACCTACGTCGCCCTGGCCCACCCGAAGGCCTCCCACTGGAACAGCGCGGACGACGCGCTCGTGGGGACGGGCATCCGGCCTCCCGGCGTGTTCCGCTCCTTCTTCCGCATGGACATCAGCCAGATGCACGGCAAGAAGCTGCTCGACGCCACCTTCCAGGGCTATCTCAACAGCGGCGTCTGCGACCCCGGCATCGAGCTCTGGCTGACCGGGGAGATCGGCCCGAAGACCACCTGGCTCAACCAGCCCGCCTGGAAGCGGAACCTCGGCACCGGGAAGGTCGCCGACGGCTTCGACGCCTGCTTCTTCAACTGGCGGATCAGTGACCTCGTGCGGGAAGCCGTCGCACGCGGCGAGCGGCACCTGACCTTCGGGCTGCGTGCGGCCAGCGAGCTCGGGCCGCGCAACCTGCGAGTCTTCGAGACCGATCAGGTCAACCACCCGTACTTCGGCCGCTTGACCACGCCGGTGCTGCGCTTCTGGTACAACACCGTGCCTGAGGTGCCCACCGATCCGGCCATCAACCTCAACGACTCCTGCTGGCCAGAACCACGCCCGGCGACGAGGTTCGTCCCCACCACGACGCCCACCCTGGGCGCCGACGTCGTCAACCCCGACCGGCAGCACGGCGACCAAGTGTCGGCGCGCTTCGAGTGGGCTGACTCCTCCGGCACCGTCCTGGGCTCGGCAACCTCCTATCCCGGCGGGGAGGGCAGGCACTGCACCGAGATCCCCGAAGGGCTGCTCGTCGATGGCCAGACCTACCGGTGGCGGGTGCGCGCCGAGGATCACTACCAGGAGCCGGAGACCCTGGAGATGCTCAGCGACGCCAGTGACTGGACGGCCTGGCAGGAGTTCACCGTCGACGTCACCCGGCCCACGCTGCCGGTGATCGCCTCCGAGACCTACCCGGAGAACGCGACGGGCGGGCTGGTCGGCACGCCCGGCGTGTTCACCTTCTCCCCCGGCGAGTCCACCGACGTCGCGTCCTACAGGTACCGGCTCGCACCGGCCGGCCCTCCACCCCAGCAGGTGACAGCTGACGCCGAGGGCAGGGCCAGCGTGACCCTCACCCCGACGGTCTCCTTCCGCAACACCCTGTATGTCATAGCGGTCGACCGGGCCGGTAACCTCGGGCCGGAGCGTCGCTACCTCTTCACCCCGAGCCGGAACCAGGCGCCGTTGGTCACCTCGACCGTCTACCCGGAGAACGCGCCCGGCGGCGGTGCCGGCGTGCCCGGCGCGTTCACCTTCTCGCCCAACGGCGCGCAGGACGTCGTCGCGTACGACTACCGCCTGGACTCCGGTGAGACGCTCCGGACCCCCACCGACACGCCCGCCGTGACCATCACGCCCGGCACTGCCGGTCCTCACACGCTGTCGGTGTGGAGCATCGATGCGCGCGGCTACCTGAGCTGGACACGTACCTACGCCTTCACCGTGAACTAGCGCTCGACCAGCACGATCGTCCAGACCACGGCGATCTGTCCAAAGCAGAGGATAGGTCGCTACCGTCACCCCGGGCAGCTTCGGGGGCCGACGCTCTGCCCAGCACCGATGACGGTGACCTGGGCAGTGCTTTCCGGCACCGTGGCGGCGGCCGTGCACACGATCTGCTCGACGGCCAGTGTGGACAGTTTGCCGGCCGGAGTGGACAGGGTCACCAACAAGTGGCCGGCCGGATTGACGGTCACCGAGAACGGGCCGGCTTCGGGCGGGACGTCGGTGGTGAGCCCGCGCGCCTGTTCCCTCGCGGTGGGTCCGGCTGCCAGCAGCGCGAGCGTGTCCGCATTGAACAGTGGACGACCACCGGGCCCGGGCCGCGTTACCGCGTTGAGCCGGCCGTTCTTCACCAGGTAGAGGGTGATCGTCGTGGTTGGTGCGACGGCTCCGCTCGGCGGGTCGCCGGCGGGGATGACGTCGCTGGGTTGCACGCCGCAGGCGGCCACGGCGACGAGCGATACGAGGCCCGCGGCGAGCACGCGGCGGGGCGGCCCGGTTCTCACTCGGGGCCTTCTTCCGGATCGTGTGCCCGGCGTGGCAGGCGCAGCGTGAAGATGGCGCCGCCGTCCGGGGCGTTGGTGACGGTGAGGTCGCCTCGGTGCAGGCGCGCGTTCTCCCGCGCGATGGCGAGGCCGAGGCCGCTGCCCTCGGACCTGGCCCTGGCCGCGTTGGCCTTGTAGAACCGGTCGAACACGTGCGGCAGCACCGCTTCGTTCAGCCCCGGTCCGTGGTCGCGGACCTCGAGAGCGATCCAGTGCGGGTCGGCGGACAGCCGTACCGACACCGGTGGCTCGCCGTGCCGCAGGGCGTTGCCGACCAGGTTCGCGAGGATGACGTCCACTCGGCGCGGGTCCAGCCGTGCCGTCACCGCGGGTAGAAGCTCGGTGTGCACCGGCTCCGACCAGCCCCGGGTACGCAGGGTCGCGCGCACCAGCTCGGCCACGTCGACCTCGTTCAGCGCGAGGGCCGCGACGCCGGAGTCGAACCTGCTGATCTCGATGAGGTCGTTCACCAGCCCGGTGAGGTTGAGCGTCTCCTGGCTGACCATCCTGGCGGCCCTGCCGGCGGGCTCGGGCAGCCGGGCCGCCTCCTCGTCGAGGACGTCGGCGACCGCGGCGAGCGCGGCCAGCGGGGTGCGCAGCTCGTGGGACACGTCGGCCACGAACCGGCGGGCGTCGGCCTCCATCTCGCGCAGCTGCTTGACGTGCCGTTCCAGCTCCGCGGCGGTGTTGTTGAACGTGCGTGCCACGTCGGCCAGCTCATCGGAGCCGCGCACCGCGATCCTGGTCCGCATTTCGCCCTCGCCCAGCAGGCGTGCCGCCCGACCGAGCTCGCGCACCGGGCGCAGCACGCCACGGGTGGCCAGCAACGCCAGGACGACCGCGAACGCCAGGGCCGCCCCGCCGGTGAGCCAGGCGGATGCGGCGAGCTCGTCGATGCTGCGCTGTTCGGCGAGCAGGCTGCGCGCGGCGTAGACCTCGATACCCGACACCCGCGCCGTCCGATCCGCCTCGACGATCAGCAACGGCGCGCCGATGATCAGCCAGGGCGTGCCCTGCCGCACCACACGTTGCCACGCGATCTCGCCGCCGGCCACCACCCGCCGCAACTGTGGTGAAATCACCCCGAGATCCAAGGCCAGCACCCTCCCGCCCGGCCTCCAGCGCCCCGGCGGGGCGACCGGCGAGTGCATCTCGCGGTAGACGGCGACCGCAAACTCCACACTGTTTTGGTCGGGCACGGCGGCGGCGATGTCGTCGAGCTCGGTCGGGCCCGGCGTCGCACTCCGCAACGGGAAGAGCGTCTCCAGGCGGCTTCTCATCGCCTGCACCGAGGCATCCTGGGTCCGCTGCAGAATGTCGTTGCGGGCCTGGACGTAGATCGCGCCGGCCACCGCCGCCGCGGTGACCACACACAGCAGTGCGAACGCGAGCAACAGCCGGGCACGCAGCCCCAGGCTCGGCCGAGGTGTCACCGGCGGCTCACACCGGCCCGAACCGGTACCCGAACCCCCGCACCGTCTGCACGTAGACGGGCGCCGCCGAGTCGTCCTCGATCTTCGCGCGCAACCGCTGCACGCACGCGTCCACGAGACGCGAGTCGCCGAAATACCCGTGCTCCCACACCGACTCCAGCAGCTGCTGGCGGCTGTGCACCCGGCCAGGCGTGCCGGAGAGCTCGAGCAGCAGACGCAGCTCGGTCGGGGCGAGGCTGACCGGCACGCCGCGGTTGGCGACCACCAGCCCGGCCCGATCGATGGTCAGGTCCCCGTGCCGCTCCAGCTCCGCCTGGTCCCGGCCGATTCGCCGGAGCACCGCGCGAATGCGTGCCTCGAGCACCCTGGGCTGCACCGGCTTGACCACGTAGTCGTCGGCGCCCGCCTCCAACCCGGCCACCACGTCCATGTCGTCGCCGCGCGCGGTCACCATGATGATCGGTACCTCTCCGGCGGCCCGGATGCGGCGGCAGACCTCGAACCCGTCGATGCCAGGCAACATCAGATCGAGCACGACGACGTCGGGAAGGTCCGTACGCAGCCGGTCCAGCCCCTGCTCGCCGGACTCCACGGCGCGCACCCGGTGCCCATGCCGGCTCAGGGCCAGCTCAAGGCCCTCCCGCACGGCCGGGTCATCCTCGATCAACAACACTCGCGACACGCCGCCGAGTATCAACAGCACGCTCCGTAACTCGCCCGCCGGTCAACCCCATCCACTCCACTGTCGGCCGACCGTGTCCCCGCCTCGTCCGCGCCGTGTCATGGTTGTGTCACGGTCGCGCCGACGGTGGCCGCCGTCGAGAAACGGTGACATGCGGCGGACAACGCACGCATATTCGGTGCCAATCGTAATCGTCATGGACGAACCACGCACCCTCCCACCTCGGCCCCGTGACCGGCTGTTCGCCGTGGTCACGCTGGTGCTCGCCGTTCTTCTGCTGCCCGGGGCGTTCGCCCGCCATCCCGGCCGCGCCCGCGAACTGGCCTGCCGCTGGGCGTTGCGGATGCGATTCCCCGCCGAGGACCTCACCGGGCTCACCGACGGCGCCATGGCGGCGTTCACCGCGGCGCGCACCGAGGCGCTCTGGCGTCACGGCCAGCTCATCGGCCTCACCTCGGGATACCGCGATCCCCTTGTCCAGCAACGGATGTTCGACGAGGAGGTGCGCCGCTCCGGCTCCCCGGCCTCGGCACGCATGCTCGTGTTACCACCGGCGGAATCCCCGCACGTCAAGGGCATCGCGCTGGACGTGCGCCCCCACGAAGGCGCGCGCTGGCTCGAGGAACACGGCGCCCGCTACGACCTCTACCGCATCTACGACAACGAGTGGTGGCACTTCGAGTACCGCCCAGACAGCGGCGGCACGCCACCACGACGACGACCCCACCCCGGCGTGGGCTACGTAAGCGAGAACGGGGACCAGATGTAGCCCAGGCCGGCGGCGGCGGGTCGGTGAGCGGGTCACCGTCCAGAGCGCCGTCGGCGCTGGCCTGGACGATGAAGGCGAGGAAGTCGCGCACCCGTGAGCGGTACTTGGCCTTGCTGGGATCGGCCAGCGGCGGGCCCTCCAGCGCGGCCGCGTAGGAGGCGAGCACCTCTTCGTTCGGGGCCCGGCAGCGGGACCGGTTGGCGACCGCGCGGAACCAGCTGCGTCTTGCCGGAAGCTGTTCGTCGTCTGCACCGCTCGCTTTGCGCGTTTCCGGAAGTCGTTGCCGCATTCTATTTCCGGAATTGAGTAATTCCGGAAGCTATGCAGGCATCGGTAATGCCCCGCCTGCCCGGTGTTTGACCTCAACCGCAGTTGAGATTGCAGGATGGGCGATCGGGACCTGCCCTGCATCCGACCTTGAGGAGCATGTGCGTGAGCACGGATACCGGTTTCTCTTCGATCATTGACTACGCGAGGTCGGTCCCGGGCCACAGCGCCTCGACTCCTGATCGCCGAAACCCCGTTCCGTGGGCGCCTTCGCCCAGCCCTTGCACGGCGCGATGCAGCGTGAGGCGAACACCTGTGGCCCAACAGCGACGATCAATTTCGAAGGACGTACATGAAGCTGGAGATATACGCCGATGTGCTGTGCCCGTGGTGCTACATCGGTAAAAGACGCCTGACGGCAGCGTTGGCGAACCTCGCCGACCACGACAGCGTGGAGATCGCCTGGCGCAGTTACGAGCTCGCCCCGGAGGAAGGCCGGATCCCCGGCCCGACCGCCGCCGAGGCCATGGCCGGATGGTGGGGCGAGCAGGCGCCTGCCCGGATCGCCCGGATCCGATCGCTGGGCGCTGCGGAAGGCTTGGAGCTGAACCTGCATCTGACCCGGCCGGTGAACACCTTCGACGCGCACCGGCTGTGCAAACTGGCCGCCGACCACGGCCGGGCCGACCAGATGATGGAACTGCTGCTGCACGCCTACCACACGGAAGGGATCAACGTGGCCGACCCGCAGCTCCTGCAGCGCCTGGGCGGCGAGGCCGGCCTGAACACCGATGAGGTACGCGCCGTCCTGGCCGGTGACGACTACGCCGACCAGGTGCGGGCGGACCGGCGTCGCGCGGCCGAGCTCGGCGTCACCGGCGTCCCCAGCCTGGTGATCGACGGCCGGCCGCCGGTCTCCGGGGTCCAGCCCGTCGCCGATCTGCACCGGCTGCTGGAGCGCGGCCCGACCGGCTCGCGGGACGTCCCGGCCACGCCTGACCGGGTCGGCTGACGCCAATCCGGTCCTCAGCGAGGTCGACTACAGCACCAGAGGAAAAGCGCTTCGACCAACTCCTGGATCGGCTCGCGCCGGCCTCGGCATCCGGCGACCCGGCGACCTCGTCGGCCCGCGGCCGGCCACACCCGGCGGCCCACCTCTGTTGTTCGGCGGCAACTCCAAGGCGACCCTGCGCCGCATCGCCTCCCACGGGACGGGATGGATCGCCGGAGACGCGACCGTCCAGGACGTGCAGGACTTCGCTCCCCGCATCCGGCAGGCGTGGGCCCACCTCGGCGCCGACGACATCCAGGCGCTCACCCGCGAGGGACCCCAGGCGCGCATCCATGGATGGCGTGATTGATGCGCGTGCGTGTCAGCACAGCCTGACACGCACGCGCCTGTCAACCCAGCTTCTTCAGCCTGACAGCCTGTTTGAGGAAGACGATGCCGTCGATCATGTCGAGCTGGGCCGGGTCCAGCGGGAAATAGGCGAAATCGTGGGAGATGCGCGGGGCGGGCTTCGTGACGGCCTCGGCCAGGCGGCGGGCGGCGATGAGAGAGTGGTCCCACGGGAGCGTGGACAGGATGCCCTCGACGGTGTCCGGGGACGGTGTGTCGTCGCCGACCGTGCCGAGGGCTGAGGCCAGGAAGGCGTACCGGTCGCCCAGGTGCGTTTCGGCGATCGCCCCCGCGCTCCACCACTCCAGCGTCTGGTCGCCGAACGGCATGAGGCTCTTGTTCCGCTGCAGGTGAAGGTTGCTGGCGAAAACCAGGGCCGGGCCTTGCTCGGCGACGGCACGCAGGTTGGCGGCCATCATCGCGTCCCGCAGGGCCGACAGCCGTGTCCACCGCGCCGGGGAGTCGTCGGCCATCCAGTAGTGGTAGCGGAGCAGGCCGGTGGCGGTGCGCCCGTACAGTGCCGCCCGCTCCCTGTCCTCCGCGCTCAGCCGCGGCGCCTGCGTGTCGAGCAGCGCCACCAGGTCGTCGGCGATCAGTCGCAGCCGCTGGGCGTCGGCGGACTGGCCGATCGACTGGGACGGATCCATGGCCGCGGCCTCGTTCGCCCACCGCTCGTCCGGACCCAGCAGCGTGTCGAGGGTTTCCTTGGTACAGGGCAGCGGGCCGTCGAGGAGGGCGTAGAGGGCGGTGAGCGCCTGGCGCGGGCTCGCCGCCCAATACTCCAGGGGGCCGTCGAACCCGAAGAACCGGAGCTTTTCATCATGCTCCTCGTTGTACGCCCGCATCCAGCGCACGAGCTCGCGGTTGCCCGGGGAGGCGCCGAAGCCGTGGCTGAAGCCGCGTTCCATGACGTCATCGAGCGTGTGCGCGCCCGTCGTGATGTAGTCGTCGACCACGAGACCCATGAGACAGTCGCTCTCGATGGCGAACGACCGGTAGCCCTCGTGCTCGACCAGATGCCGGAAGATCTCGTTGCGCAACTCGCCCAGCTCCCCCACGAAGTGCCTGGCCTCGCCCAGGCCGAGCAGCAGGGGCTTGGCGGGCAGCGACCGGAGGAACGCCGAGACGCCCGCGCCGTTGAGTGGACGGGCTGTGTCCTTGATATCCATACATTCAACGGTATCGTTGAACTTTCGGTGTAAACTTTTCCTGGAAATTCCCGCTCTCATCGCGATGGACCCTCAATCGGTGATGCATCCATGAGGCCAGTGGACCTGGCGCGCGAGCACGGCCTGTCCACTCAATTGATCAGGAACTACGAGGACGCCGGGATCCTGCCCGCCGCCGAACGCACCGTCCACGGCTATCGCACCTATACGCCGCTGCCCCGCGCAAGCCCGCAGCCGCGGACGCTGAGATCCGCTTGGCCAGGCCATCGAGGTTCGGCAGGCCCTCCGCCCATCCACTCCAAGCAGTCACGCGTCAACTCAGCGTGACGTTGTCTTCACGGATGACTGCGCAGGACCTTAAAGTGTCAGGATGACGGTCGAGATCACGTGGCCAGCCTGGCGCCCAGGGATCGGTCGGCTGAGGATGGCGCAGCGAAACAAGCCCGATCCGCGCCGACGGGGGCCTCCGTTGAGCGGCACTCCTAGACCGGCCCGCAATGCCATGCGTCTGCGCCGCGATTGATCGGCACCCCCCCGGTTCCCGAACGTGGGACGTAACCCCATCCCCTCCAGCCCCACGGCTGGTGCATGACAAGGACCCTCCATGCCTCAGATCAGTCCCCCCAGTCCTGCCGAGGCCGAAAGCGGCGGCCAGCCCAGTCTGAAGCGTGTGATGGGCCCGGGTCTGTTGCTGCTGTTCATCGTCGGCGACATTCTCGGAACCGGTATCTACGCGCTGACAGGCGAGGTCGCCGGCGAGGTGGGCGGCGCCGCCTGGCTCCCCTTCGCCATCGCCTTCATAGTCGCGCTGATCACGGCGTGCTCGTACCTGGAACTGGTCACGAAATATCCGGAGGCCGCAGGAGCCGCCCTCTACGTGCATAAGGCCTTCGGCAAGCAGGCCCTGACCTTCCTGGTGTGCTTCGCCGTGATGTGCTCCGGCATCACGTCGGCTTCGGCGGCGTCGCGGGCCTTCGCCGCGAACCTGACCACCGGATTCGGCCTGGACGTCGGAAACAGCGTCATCCTCATGATCGCTGTGGGCTTCATGCTCCTGGTCCTGGCCGTCAACCTCCGAGGCGTCGGCGAGAGTGTCAAGGTCAACGTCGTGCTCACTGTGGTCGAGCTGTCGGGGCTGCTCCTTGTCATCGTGCTCAGCCTGTACTTCATCCTCGGCGGACAGGCGGACTTCTCCCGCGTCGTCGCCTTCGAGACCCCCGCTGACAAGAGCGTGTTCCTGGCGATCAGCGCTGCGACGTCGCTGGCCTTCTTCGCCATGGTCGGGTTCGAGGATTCGGTCAACATGGCAGAAGAGACCAAGAATCCGGCACGAATCTTCCCTCGCATGATGTTCACCGGCCTCGGGATCACAGGGCTGATCTACGTGCTCGTGTCCATCTGCGCCGTTGCCGTGGTACCCGTCGGCCGACTCGCCGACAGCGAGACGCCCCTCGTGACGGTGGTGCAGACCGCGGCCCCCGGCGTTCCGATCGCCGACCTGTTGCCGTTCATCTCGATGTTCGCCGTCGCGAACTCCGCGCTGATCAACATGCTGATGGCCAGCCGGCTCCTCTATGGGATGAGCAAGCAGGGCGTGCTGCCGCCCTTCCTGTCGAAGGTGCACCCCTCTCGACGCACGCCACAGGCGGCGATCCTGTTCACCACCGCCCTCGCTGTCGGCCTCATCACGTTCGTCTCGCTGGTTCCCGACAGCCCGGTCGTGGCGTTGCTGGGCGGAACGACGTCGCTGCTCCTGCTCGCGGTTTTCGCGGCCGTCAATGTATCCGTTCTCGTCCTGCGCAGGGACGAGACGACGGTGGAACACTTCAACGCGGGCCGCGTCCTCCCGGTGGTGGGGACGATCACGTGCCTCTACCTTGTTCTGCCGTGGTCCTCCGGGCGTCCAGCCGGCCAATACCAAATCGCGGGGGTTCTGCTGGCGATCGGCATGATCCTCTGGGTGATGTCCTGGTTGTCCGGCAAGAGGAAAGCGTGACCGGGCAAGGAACTGCCCCGCAGCGTGGTCCCGTTCGACCAGACGATCATCCGAGGACGAGCGGGAGTTTCGCGGCCAGCTCACCCAGTTCGGCCTTCTCCGCGTCGGTCGGGG
Organism: Nonomuraea basaltis; assembly: GCF_005893125.1. Lineage (GTDB taxonomy): Bacteria > Actinomycetota > Actinomycetes > Streptosporangiales > Streptosporangiaceae > Nonomuraea > Nonomuraea basaltis. The sequence continues at coordinate 50,415 of NZ_VCJS01000051.1, forward strand.
CACGCCGTCCGGTGCCGACCAGCAGCGCGTCCTTGTCGGAGAACGACGCGGGGAACGCGGTCCCGGCGATCTTCTCCAGCATCTCGCGGGACCGTGCGAGCCCCTCCGCGGGCGGTTGCGCCGCGTCCGGGAGGTGCGCGACCAGGTCGAGGTGGTGCAGCGTCCACTCCAGGACGTACGCGGAGAGGTAGTCGCCCGTGGTGAGGACCTCGTCGCGGGTGCCGACCCGGAGGCCCGGGTCGGCGAGTTCGGCGGCGCGGCCGGCGGCGGAGCCGACGTCGTCGAAGTGGAACTTGAGCAGCCGGGGCTCCTCGTACGCGGCGGCCAGCCGGACGATCAGCGCGTCGAGCGGGTCGTCGCCGGTCGGCGGCGTTTCGGCGACGTCCCAGTAGGTCACCGCGTCGCGGGTGGGCTCCGTTTCGGCGGGGGTCACGAGGGTGATCAGGACGTCCTGAGCGTCGATGATCAGATGGCACACCAGGTCCCGCACGAGCCAGCCGGTACAGCCGGACGGCTGTGCGAAGTCCTCGTCCGGGAGCTCGGCGACCGCCGTGCGCAACGCCGTCCAAGTGCGTGAGAAGAGATCCACATCGGCAAGGTAGTGCGGTGCCGCAATGGCGGACAAGCGCATCGGGACGGTCGGCTCGCGTAGCCAGACGGTCGGCTCGTGTCAGAGGCGGAGCGGGTAGGTGAGGACGTCGCCGACTCCCGGGCGGGCCGTTCGGAGGCGCGGTTGATGGTGTACCCGGCCGCGTTGACGTTTGCCCGGAGCATCTGAGCTAGCGTCCCCTTGTGGCTATTTTCGCCAGGTTGGCCGGGCGGGCGGTGGCAGGCGCCGTTGTGCTGGCGCTGTCGCCGGTCCTGGGGCTGGCCACGCTGGCCGGGATGGCGATGGTGGGCGTGGAGCCGACGGCGTTCGCAGTGACGGGCCTGGCGGTCTTCGCGTCGATGTTCTTTCTGGGCCTGCTGCTGTGCGTGCCGAGGCCGAGGGTGGCGTGGGGGCGATGGTTACGGGCGATGGTGATCCTCGGGGTGGAGGCGACGGTGGTCTGGCACGCCAGCGTGGCCACCTTGCGCCCGGCGCCGTCCCCCGCTCCCCCGGCGCCGGTGGCCGGGCAGCGCGAATGGCGGCTGCCGACGGGCTCGGAGCTGGCGTACGTACGGCTCGCGCCGAAGCGGGTCACCCGGCCCGACCCCGTGGTGTTCCTGCACGGCGGGCCCGGCGTGGCGGACCTGGCGGCGTCCTCCGCGTTCTTCGGGAAGCTGGCGGCGAACGGCTACCAGGTGTACGTCTATGACCAGCTCGGGGCCGGGCGCTCCGCGCGGCTGCGGGACCCTCGGGGGTACGGGCTGACGCGCGACGTGGCGGACCTGGAGGCCATCCGCCATGCCGTGGGCGCCAGGCGGCTGAACCTGATCGCCCAGGACTACGGCGCCCAGCTCGCGGCTGCCTACCTGGCCGCGCACCCGGACCGCGTCGCGCGGGCGGTGCTCTCCTCTCCTGCCGGACTCTCCCCGGCCGGCCCGTGGTCGTCTCAAGCTTCTCCGGCCGGACCATCCCAGGGAGCACCCGCCTGGGAGCCCCAAGAGCGAGAGGCGGACGGGAAGGTCGACGTGGTGGCGATGTTCGGACGCGACGGAACGCCGGACCCTCGCCTGCTCGCCGTCTCCACGCTGCTGCGGGTGGACCCGCGGGCGGCGCACGCGTTCGCGGGTGACCGGGAGCTGGACGCCTACCTCGACCTCGTCCGCCAGGCAGCCCCGCGTCCCTGCCCCGCCGCCGCAACCGGTTCCGGGGGTTACGTCGGCCTGACCGGGCGGCCCGCGCCGGGCTCGCTCCGGCTGAGCCTGGCCAAGGTGACGGCGCCCGTGCTGATCGTCAAGAGTCAGTGCGACGAGCAGAGCTGGGCATCGGCCATGGACTTCCGGCGGTCGCTGCCCTCCGCCACGCTCGCCTACCTCGACCGCGGCACGTACCGGAGCGAGGCGTATCTCGGGCTCCTGCGGGCATTTCTGTCCGGCCGTCCCGTGCCCGCCTACGAGGGCCAGGGCGAGCCCTCCGGCTACCGAGGCCCCGCCTGACCGGCCTCGGCCCATGCCACCCCGTCCCGCCGCCACAACCCCCGCGGCTGAGACTCAGCGGCCGAAGGGCGACATCGCGACCAATCGGCGCGAGGTGAGGGAGATGACGGTGCTGTGCCTATCGGCCCAGATCGCGCCCGCGATCACGGCGACGTCCAGACCGGGAACGCGAACGTGTGCAGCCGCCGCGCCAGCGGGTCGAGCCGGCCGGGACGCAGGCCGTGCACCGTGCCCCGCGCCTCGGCGCGCAGGAACAGAGCCGAGGCGATGACGCCCAGGGTGAAGGCGCCGCCGGCCGCCACCGCCGCGGTCACGTGGATGGCGATGTCGCTCGAGGTCATGAGCTCGTTCATCGTGCTTATTTCGCCCTTCTGGAGAACCCTTCTACTACACGCTGTAGCATTACACGCTGTAGTAGCGGTGGCTCATCCTGCCCCGCCCCATGAGAAGGGGACGTGATGCGGCGCTCGGCGCAGCTGGTCATCTCAGCCACGGTGTTCGTGGACCTGCTCGGTTTCACGCTGATCCTGCCCGCGCTGCCGTTCTACGCCGCCGAGTTCGGGGCCACCGGGCTGTGGTTCGGGGCGTTGATGAGCGCCTACTCGGTGGCGCAACTCGTGGCCGCGCCCGTGCTCGGCCGGTTGTCCGACCGGTACGGCCGGCGGCCCCTGGTACTGCTGGCCCTCGCAGGGTCGGTGCTGTCCATGACGCTCACCGGCCTGACCACTTCGCTGGCCGGGCTGCTGGCCTGCCGGGCACTGGCCGGGGCGTGCGGCGGGAGCATCTCGGTCGCGCAGGCGTATCTGGCCGATGCGGTGCCCGCCGAGCGGCGTACCGGGGCGATGGCGCAGATGGGGGCCGCCATCGGGATGGCGTTCGTGATCGGGCCGGCGCTCGGCGGCGCGCTGGCGCCGTTGGGGTTCGCCGCCTGCGCGTACGCCGCGGCAGGGCTGGCCGCGGTGAACCTCGCCGCCGCCCTCGCCTGGCTACCCGAGCCACCCGGCCGCGACAGACCGTGCGAGCCGGACCGCGATCAGGGGCCGTCCGGGCCCCGGCGCACACCGGTGGCGCTGCTGGCCGGGACCGGCTTCCTGGCGATGACCGCCTTCGTCGGGATGGAGACCACGCTGGCGTTCCTCGGCCGTGATCGGTACGGCTGGGACGCCACCTCGATCGGCTTGGCCCTGGCGGCGGCCGGGCTCGCGATGGCCGCGGTGCAAGCCGGGCTGGTGGCCTGGCTGGCTCGCCGCTGGGGCGATGCCCGAGTCGCCGCGATCGGCGCGGTGACCATGACCGTTTGCATGGTGGCGATCCCGGTGGCCGCGACCTGGTGGCAGTGCCTGGCCGCGGTCTGCCTGCTGGCCGCCGGGCACGGCCTGCTCACCCCGACCGTCTCCAGCCTCCTGGCAGCCGCAGGACCGCCGGAACAGCGCGGGGCGCGGCTGGGCACCGGGCAGTCCGCGGGCGCCGCCGCGCGGATCGTCGGCCCGGCCACCGCTGGGTTACTGTTCGACCTCGGGGCGGCGCTACCCTACCTGGCCGGGGCGGCATCGGCGGCGCTGGCGGCCGCGGCCGTGCTCGCCGTGCCCGCTCTGGAGCCCGCAGGACGTGAGGAGGGGCCGTGAACAGCCTCGGCGAGCTGGAACGCTCGATCATGGAAGTGCTGTGGAGCACCGACGCGTGGCTGACCGTACGCGAGGTCGTCAACCGGCTCAGCGACCGCAAACTCGCCTACACCACCGTGATGACCGTGATGAACCGGCTCGTCCGCAAGGACTTCATCCGCCGCGAACGCGACGACGACGGCCGCACCTGGCGCTACCGGTCCGCGGCGGGGCGCGAGGCGTACGTCGCCGAACTCATGCTCTCGGCGCTCAGCGAAACGGGCGACGGCGACCGGCTGGCGGCGTTGAGCCACTTCGCCCGCTCGGTCAGCTTGGAAGAAGCCGAGGCGCTGCGCCAGGCCCTCCCCCACGGCCAGGAGCCCTCGTGACCTATGCCGCCCACCACGTCATCACCCTCCTGGCGGCGCTGCTGGCCATGGCGTCCATGTCACGCTCACGCCTCACCTGGCGGGCGCCGCGCACGTCGCTGCTGATCTGGCAGGCGATCGGCCTGACCCTCGTCCTGTCGGTGATCGGTGCAGCGCTCGCGATCGGCCTTGCCCCCTACCGGCTCGGCATCGTCCCCGCGCTCGCCGGGTTCGCGCGCGACCTGGCCCGCGGCGATCTGCCGGCGGAGATCACCCCGTTCCATCTCCTCCTCACGGCCTGCGGCATTGCCACGACCGTCTGGCTCGCGGTCGCCTTCGCCGGCAGCGCCGGCTCAGTAGCCGCACTGCGGCGTCGGCAACGCTCACTGCTCGGCTTGATCGCACGTCCCCATCCCGAGCTCCCGGAAGCCCTGGTGGTGGAGCATCCGGCGGTGGCCGCGTACTGCGTACCGGGGCGCAAGGCCGCGATCGTCGTCAGCACCGGAAGCCTCGACCTCCTCACTGATCAGGAGCTGCGCGCGGTGCTGACCCATGAGCTCGCGCACGCCCGCGAGCGCCACGACCTGGTGATCCTTCCATTCGCCGCCCTGCACCGCGCCTTCCCCGCCAGCCGCCACGTCCGCGCCATGCTGGACGCGGTCGCGCTGCTGGTCGAGATGCGCGCCGACGACCGCGCAGCCCGCGAAATCGACCACATGACCCTGGCCGCCGCACTCCACCGCTTCCGCACATGCGACCGCATCGCCTCCCCGCCCGGCACACTGGGAGGAGCCGGTGAGGACCTCGACGCCCGCATCGACCGGCTCTCCGCGCTGCCGCATACCCCGCTGCCGATGCGTCTCCTGCTCCTGATCACCGCCCTGACCGTGGCCGGCACCCCGCTCAGCCTGTTCCTGCTCCCCTTGTGACGTGCTCAGTGCTGTTTGCCGAGCTTGTGAGGGGCGGCAGATGATGGATCGTCACCGTTCCGGTGCAGCGGGCGAGCAGCAGCCGTCCGAGCAACCGCCGGAGCTCTCGCTGGGGGTGCTGAGCGCGGTGGCGGCGCAGCAGGCGTCGCCGCGCCAGGCTTCGCGGCCCTCCTTGACCGCGACGGCGGCGATGACCAGGGCGGCGATCGGGTCGGCCCAGGACCAGCCGAACAGGCTGTTGAGCGCCAGCCCGGCCAGCAGCACCCCGGACAGGTACGTGCACAGCAACGTCTGCTTCGAGTCGGCCACCGCCGAGGCGGAGCCGAGTTCGCGGCCGGCGCGGCGCTGGGCGTACGACAGGAACGGCATGATGATCAGGGACAGGGCCGCCAGAATCAGGCCGGGGGTGGAGTGTTCGGCCTCGCCGGTGCCGAGCAGGGCGCGTGCGGCGTCGAAGGTGACGTACGCGGCCAGGGCGAAGAAGGAGATCGCGATGACGCGGAGCGCGGTCTTCTCACGACGCTCGTGATCGGTGGCGGAGAACTGCCAGGCCACCGCGGCGGCCGAAGCCACCTCCACGATGGAGTCGAGGCCGAAGCCGATCAGCGCGGCGGAGGAGGCGATGGTGCCGGCGGTGATGGCGACCGCCGCTTCGATCACGTTGTAGGTGATGGTGGCGGCCACCAGGAGCCGGATGCGGCGCTGCAGCAGCGCGCGCCGGGCCGGGGAGGAGCCGAGGCCAGGCAGGTTCATCGCGGTCATGACACCGCCTCCTCCGCTGCGAGCGCCTCCCGACCGTAGGTGGGGCACAGCGTGACGGCATGACCCGTGGCGGCCAGCAATTGCTCGGCGGAGGCGAGCAGGTCCATCAGCTCAGGGCGGGTCAGCGAGTAGAACGATTGGCGGCCCTCTGCCCGGTAGTCGACGAGGCCGCAGTCGCGCAAGCATGCCAGGTGCTTGGACACCGTCGACTGGGCGAGCCCGAATTCGGCGGTCAGGTCCACCACCCGTGCCTCGCCGCGTGCCAGGCGCTGCACGATACGCATACGGTTCTCATCTGCCAGTGAGTGGAACAGCGCCGCCGCCGGAGGGATCCCGGCGGCGATGTCGGCACTCACGCAGGGGCCACTATCACTATCAATCGCCATATTGCGATGATAGCGCCATATGGACATGTCATAGCAAGATGGTGACTACATCCAGATGGGTGATCTTCTGGCGGCCCGCCCTCCGCCTCAATGCCAGCCATGAGGGCAAAGGGCACGTTGTTGCGAATATGCGGCAACGATCACACGGAGTCGGTATGTCGTGAAGATAGCCGTCTCGATCAGTGGGGATAGCCGAGGCGTCGCACCGGAGGCTGGTTCTGGACCTGCGTTCAGTTGATCACCTGACGTGGCGGGGCCAGTCAGGTGGCACAGAAGGTGAATCCGTCGCCGGGCGACCCAGCGTGAGCCGGCATCGACCGGTCTGGCAATCCTGCAAGCTCTCCACGGCGGCCTGCCGGGCCCTGGTCAGTTCGGCGATCTTGGCGTCGACCCGGTCCACCACGGCCTCCAGTCGCCACCGCTCGCTGTCGCAGGTGGCACCGCCCTGATCATGGGCGATCAGAGCGTCGACGACCTCATCCAGGGTGAAGCCCAGCTCTTGCAGGGCCTTGGCCATCCGGATGCGCTCCACCGCCGCGGCGGTGAAGATGCGATACCCCGAAGGCCTGCGCTCGGCAGCGGGCAGTATGCCGCGCCGCTCGTAGAAGCGGACCGTGTCCACGCTCACTCCGGCTTCCTGCGCGACCTGTCCGATTTTCACGCGGCTTCACCTCTTGACTCTGGACTCAAGTCCAGACTCTACGGTTTGAGTGATGGCGCTGCAAGAGCGCCGACAAGCCACCCCGAGAAGGAGCCCACCGTGGACATCCCACCCTCTTCCACCCCGATCGTCTGCGACATGGCCACCGCCCCCGACACCGCCCAGCAGCGCCTGGACGAATACCAGCGCCTGTTCGGCCGGCACCTCGTCGGCCGCGAAAAGACCGCCGAGGGCATTCGCTTCCGGCTGCGCGCCGAGCCCGGCGTCGAAGAGCAGGTACGGGATCTGGCCGCACGCGAAAAGGCTTGCTGCGCGTTCTTCGCCTTCGACATCACCACCGACGGCGAGCAGGTGATCTGGGACTGCGCGGTCAGCGACAACGACACCGCCCGAGTCATCTTGGAGGAGTACTACCTCCTGCCCGAGACAGCCGTCCAAAGCACCGCCGAGCTGGAAAAGCGCCTGGCCGACAAGGGGCTGCACTTCATCTCCGACCCGGCCACCCCACTTCGCTACACGGTCGACTGACCTTGCCACGCCGGGCCCGCTCGTAGGGTTCGGCTCACTATGGTCGGCCCGTCGACTGCCCGTTCCAGAAGCTGGCGCCGTGTCGATCCTGGCCGCGTTCAGAACGGGGGCATTTGTGGTGGGCAGCCGATCAACGAGCCGCTGGACGTGCTCGACACCCGGCACGACGGGCTTCTCCGTCGTGCCGGCTGCGGCCGACTGCGAGGCGCTCGCAGACCTGGCGGACGTCCGCGGTGACCGCCAGGCCGCGGCGGAGCTGCGCGAGAGGCACACGGCTGTGATCGCGGCCATGGAGTCGTTGCAGGACGAGCCGAGCGGCATCTACCGCAGCAGGCGCACCGACACCGGCCTCCCGACCGAGCGGCTGTCCACGATGAGCTTCTACCCCCTCCTAGCGGGCGTCGGGCTGGGCGAGGTCGGCTTCTCTGGGGCTCGGCCCTGAGACGGTGGCGTCCTTCCTGCCGATGGCCACCGGCAGTTACGCCGGCCCTGTTCTGTCCCGATCAAGGAGATCATTCCCTGGCTTGCTTGATCTCCTTGATCGCCCGTGCGATCTCGCGCTCGGCCGGTTCCTTGGTCACGCCGAGATCCGCCAGCGCACGCACCAGGGGCCCCTCCTCCAGCGACAGGACGCCGAGCAGGATGTGCTCGGTGCCCACGAAGTCGTGACCCAGCCGCAGCCCCTCGCGCAGCGTCAGATCCAGCGCCTTCTTGCCCTGCGCGGAGAACGGCGTGATCATCTGCGGCGGGTTCCCGCCGCCCGGCCCGAGCACGGCCGTGACGGCGTCCTTGACCGAGTCGAGTGACGCGCCGAGTGCCACCATGGTCGCGGCCGCCAGCGCCTCGGGCTCGCGTAGCAGGCCGAGCACCAGGTGGCCGGGCTCGATGTGGTCGTGGCCCGTTGCCCGTGCCTCCTCCTGCGCCTTCACGACGACGCTGCGGGCCCGGTCGGTGAAGCGGGAGTAGGTGCGTATGTCGGCGGCCAAGCCGGAGCCGCCGTCCTTGGGCACGAACCGCTTCTGCGCGGCCTGCTTGCTGACGCCCATGCTGCGCCCGATGTCGGTCCAGGAGGCGCCGGAGCGCCTCGCCTGGTCGACGAAGTGGCCGATCAGGTGGTCGGCCACTTCGCCGATGTGCTCACCCAGGGTCACCGCCTCCGACAGCTCGCCCAGGGGGTCGCCGTCGGGGTGCCGGGTCTTGATCACGGTGATCAGGTCGTCGAGACGTACCGTACTGTCCATGCGTCAACCATAGGTTGACGATCCCCTATCGTCAACCCGAAGTTGACGACCGGGGACGCCACCAGCTTTGGCCTGCGCGGCCGTGGGACGGGGCCAGGTAAGAGGTCCGATTTGTGCCAGTGGGCGACCTGGCATGCCGAGGATGCTCATGTCATGAACACGGCGAAGACGTCAGAGATCCAGGCGGGCGGGGAGCCGTCGAGCGCCTGGACGGTGATGGAGAAGTTCTATGCGGCCGAAGCCGCGTACGTGGCCGAGGGAGGGTTCGGTAAGGCCGACTACAAGTCCGTTGCTGCTCTTCTGGACCCGGATGTGGTCCTCTACCAGGCGCCAGGATTGCCGTTCACCGGCACCGGGACCTGGCGTGGACATGATGGGATGAAGCGGTTTCTGGCCGTTTTCGGTGACCTCTGGGAGTCGATGGAGTTCTTGGAACAAGAGCATTGGGGTGACGGGGACACTGTTGTCGTGCGGAACAGAGTGCGTTTCCGGGGCCGTGCCACCGGCAAGCAAGTCGACACCCTGATCGTGCAGCTGATCACCGTGCGGGGCGGGCGAATGCTGGAATGTCGTCCCTTCTACTGGGATCCGCAAGCCATTGCCGAGGCCTGCCGGCAGGCCCTCTGAGATCATTCGTCACCGGTCGAGGTCACTGATGACTGGCGATCCTGGTGTGTGGGAAGGCCTGTCCTGTTGACAGCCGTTCGATGAGGGTTCGTACGGCCTCTTTCCCACCGTTCGTTCCTGCCCAACGACTCACCTTGCAGGCGGCTTCGGCGTACAGCTGAGGATCCGCTGATGCCGCGCGCAGCCAGTCGTCGAGCGTGGCCGGGAGGGGCCGGCGGGAGTCGAGCAGGCAGCGGTCGCCGGTCGGGACGAGGTAGCGAGGATCGTCGCTGACCAGGACGGCAAGGCCTTCGTCGAACCACTGCGGGACTTCGGCACCATCGAGGCGGGCGCGGAGTTCCACGTGGGTCAGTTCGTGCGAGGCGATCACGGGATCGACGCCGCGCGGCGACAGCATCACCGATCGGTTCAGTACGGCGATGCCGCGTTCGCGGCCGCCGCCGATCCTGCGGTAGCAGTCCTCGGACAGGCACACAAGGATGTCCGGGGATCTTCTCCGTCCTCCGAAGTAGTCACGTACCCGCTTGTTGGCCTGCTCGACGGCCTCGGTCACGTGCCGGCGTTGGTGTTGCGGCAGGCCGGGTTCGGCGTACAGGCCGGGCTGGAGCCGCTCCAGGCCGTAACAGCCGGGGCAGGTGATGGCCGCGACGGACGGGAAGGCGATCGCTGTCAGCGCCGCGGCGGCGGTGAGGAGGACCACGGTGACGGCGCCCGCGATCCACCAGCGTTTCCCGCGGCGGCTCCCTTCTCGCCTGATCAAGGACACGTGGCTCCCCGGGGCGGCAGCCGTCGCTCGGTGATGTATGTGCTGACGTGGTCGATGACGCAGGGGTTGGCCATCGCGCCGAAGAGGTTGTGGCCGGGGCCGTCATGTTCGATGGTGCGGCTGCCGGGGATCTGCTCGACCACCCGGCGGGTGGAGTCGTAGTCCTGCCAGGTGCCCGCGCCCAGGAACGGTGGCAGCGTACGGGGCATCGGCGTGGGCGGGTTGGTCACCGGGGTCGGCCAGCCGGCGCAGGTGAGTGGCAGGTGCCAGGCGAGGGCGAAGGAGGCGCCGGTGTTGGGGGCGATGGCGCGCAACCGCTTGACCGTGCGCGCGACGTCCCGATGGTTGGCGGGGCGCGGGAGGTCCAGGCACTCCTTGTACCCGCCGCCCGGGACGCCGGGGTAGGGCTGGCGGCTCGACAGCGCGAAGCCCGAAGCGTCGCCGGCCTCGGCCGCCGTGATGGCCGCCACGAAGTCGCCCCAGCTTGCGGGGCCGGGCCGGAGCTTGAGGAACGCGATCGCCTGCAACTGCGTGCCGTCGAAGCGGGCGTCGGCTTTCGGGGCGGGGATCGGCTCATGGTTGGCCTTGGCGATCAGCGCCCGCCAGCGCTTTTCCATCCCGGCGGGCGCCCAGGCGAAGAACCGGTCCATGAATCGCTCGGTCTCGCGGGCCACGGTGTCAAGTTCCCGTTCCCAGTTGCGGAGACTGTGGTTTCTGGTGCCGTCGATGTACATCGTGCGCACGAGGAAAGGGAACAGGCGGGCGTAGGACTGTGCGATCGTTGCGCCGTACGACAGACCGAGGAAGTTCATCTTGTCCTCGCCGAGCGCTTTGCGGATGGCGTCGGCGTCCCGGGCGTCGGCGGCCGAGTCCATATGGTCGAAGAGCTCCGGATCGGTGTCGCGGCACTTGTCGCCCCTGGCCTTGTTCGCCGCGGCGAGTTGGTCGAAGCCGGCCTGGTCGGCAGGGAACGCCGGGGTGCGCACAAAGCCCCAGTCGCACTGCAGCACCGCGCCGCTGAGCCCGGGATAGCCTCGCGGGTCCCAGGTCAGGACGTCCATTGACGTACGGATCTTGTCGAAGATCTGGGTGCGTGAGCCCAGCGAGGCGATCTGGTACCCCTGGGGGCCGCCGAAGTTGACCAGTACGGATCCCTTCTTGGTGCCGGTGGAGGGCAGGCGCGCCAGCTTCAGGGTGATCTTGCGGTCGCTCTTGGGCGACAGGGCGACGGGCAGGTCCGCGCACTGGAGCTCGGGCGCACCCGCGATGGGGCAAGCGCTCCACTGGAGGGACGGCTGCGGCGTCGGGGCGCTGACCGGTGTCGTGAGGACGGCCAGCGCCAGGAGTGTCTTGACCATGCGCAGAACGCTAAGTGCCGCGGATGGCCGGGATCTGCCCCCGAAAGTCATCGATGGCTGTTCACTAAAGTTGACCATGAGTGCCACGAGGTGCAGTGAGTATGGTGAGGCGTATGTCCAGGGCGCTTATCGCCGCGGTCGTGGTCGCGGATACGGCGCTGCTGTGGTTGGACGGGACGGAGGGCTGGACGCTCGCTGCGTGCGCCGTGGCCGTTGCGCTCACCATGGTGGCGATGAATCGTCTGCAGTTCGCGGCCGTCCTCGCGGCGCTGGTGCTCGCGGTGCTCACCGGCGGGGCGCTGGCACTGCTGGCCTGCACCGGTTTTCAGGCCGGGCACCGCATCTCCGCACGCAGAGATGTCGTGGTGGCGGCATGTGCCCTGAGCGCGTACGTGTGCGTTCTCCTGCTGGTCGTGCAACGGTCCCCCGGCGGTCAGGAACCGTTGATCAGCCTGGCGCGCGTCGTCATCCTGACCGCGCTGCCGCTGCTCGCCGGCCGGTACGTGGCCCAGCAGCGCGAGCACCTGCGCCGGGAAAGTGCCCTCATCGCCGAGCAGGAGCGGCTACGCGAGCGACTGCGCATCGCCCAGGACATGCATGACTCGCTCGGTCACCTGCTCAGCCTGGTGTCCGTGCAGGCTGCCGCGCTGGAGGTGAGCCCGTTGCCCCCCGACCAGCAGCGGGCGGTGGGCGGCCTGGCGGACACCGCCCGTGCCGCCGCGGCCGAACTGCACGAGGTGGTCAACGCGCTGAGCAGCCATGACGCCCCCGGCCTGGACGACATCGACGGCCTCGTCGCACGGTCCCGGGCCGCGGGTGCCACGGTGATGATCGAGACGTCCGGCGAGGCCGTCCCGCTCATCGACCCGAAGGCGTCCCACGCCGCCTTCCGGGTCGTCCAGGAAGGGGTGACCAACGCGGTCAAGCACACGTCCGGCACGCCGATCACCGTGTCACTCGACTGGCAGCCCGACGCTCTCCTGGTCTCGGTGGCGAACCCGATGCCCCGCCGCGCCTCCTCCTCCGGCGGCGGCAGTGGCCTGCACGGGCTGACCCAACGCGTCACCGCGGCTGGGGGCCTGCTTCAGGTCCACCCGGGACCGCGCGAGTTCCGGCTCGTCGCGATGCTCCCGCTGGTGCCGGTTCTCGCCGGGGCCGCCACGTGATCAAGACCTTGATCGCCGACGACGAGCCCCTCATCACCACCGGCATCCGCACCGTCCTGGAGTCGGCCGGGGACATCGAGGTGGTGGCCGTCGCGCGCGACGGACGCGAGGCGGTGCAGGCCGCCCGCCGGCACCAGGTCGATGTCGCGCTCCTGGACATCTCGATGCCGGTGATGGACGGCCTGGCTGCGGCGGCCGAGCTGGCGGGGCCGCGGGTGGTGCTGCTCACCGCTTTCGGCGATGAGGACAACGTACGCAGAGCGGTGCGGCGAGGCGTGTCCGGGTTCGTCCTGAAGACGTGCACCCCTGACGAGCTGATTCGCGCGGTCCGGGCCGCTCACGCCGGGCAGGCGTACCTGTCGCCGGCCGTGGCGCGCCAGGTGCTCGACATGGCGGCGCCGGGCGACGAGCGCGGGCGCGACGCCGCCCGCCGGCTGGCCGCCCTCACCCCACGCGAAGCCGACATCCTCGCCCTGGTGGCACAGGGCCTGTCCAACGCCGAGGTCGCTCGGCGCGTTCACATGACCGAGGCCAGCGTCAAGACCTACGTCAGCCGCATCCTCGCCAAACTGAACTGCACGAACCGGGTGCAGGCGGCTCTGCTGCTGCGGGATGCGCCATTTCTGCGGTAGAGGAACAACGGAACGAAAGGTCTCGCCTTCCGGGGCAGCGAGGTCGCCGACTCTGACCGGGGTGCGGCAGGTGCCGCTGGAATCACTGTTCTGAGATGCCTCTCATCGGGCGGCCGAGCAGAGCCGAGGCCACGCTCTCGACGTACGGCGCCAGGCCGGCGGGCTCGGCCTCGGCCAGCGCCAGTCGTGGAAGACGACCGAGCCGAGCATGCGGGCGACCAGCTCCTCCTGGGGGCCGTCGAGCAGGTCGATCGGGATGTCGGCGGTCGCCTCGTCGAAGAGCCGTTTCTTGGAGCCGAAGTAGCGGAAGATCAGGGTGGCGTCCACGCCCGAGTCCTTCGCGATGTCGCGGACGCTGGTGGCGTCGAAGCCCTCACGGGCGAAGCGCAGCCGGGCGGCCTCCAGCAGGAGGTGGCCGGCAGGCGCGGGTCACGCACCGCCTGGCTCGGCGATCCGCTCCCACATCGACTTCATCTCGGCAAAGCCCTGCTCCATGATCCCCACCATGGCCTCCCGTGCCCGCTCGCCGTCGCGCCGCTGGATCGCCTGAGCCACGTCGGTGTGCAGCTGCAACGCCTGCTCGTCCGGGTAGTGAGGCATCAGGTGGTAGTGGTGACGGCCGGCAAGCACCTCGGCGACGATCAGTTGCAGTTTCGCGAACATCTCGTTGCCGGAGGCGGCCAGCACCCGCCGGTGAAAGTCGATGTCCAGGTTGAGGAAGCGCGCCTCGTCACCGGCCTTCCCAGCGGCCCACATCTTGGCCGCGAGCCCGACCAACTCGCTCGCCTCGTCGTCGCCGATCCGCTCGGCGGCCAACCAGGCGGCATGCGGCTCGATCGCGGTCCGCAGCTCGGTGATCGAGCGCATCTGCGCCATCCGCCCGTCCGAGGCGAGCCGCCAGCGGATCACCTGCGGATCGAAGACGCTCCACGCCTCGGCGGGCTGGATCATGATCCCGACCCGGCGCCGGGTCTCGATGAGTCCCATCGATGCGAGCACCCGCAGCACCTCGCGGATCACCGAGCGGGAGACCTGGTAGCGGTCGACCAGGTCTTCGATGCTCAGGACGGAACCGGCGGCCACGTCGCCGCTGGAGATGGCGGTGCCGAGGTGGTCGAGGACGCGTGCGTGCAGCCCAGCCTCGGCAGGGGCCTGCCGTGTGGGTGGGCCCCCTAGGGAGGACTGGTTCACAGCACAAAGCATATCAGTTGAAGGCTAATCCTTGAATAAGTCAGCTTTTTTCTCCTAACATCCCAGCATTAAGCAGATGTTACGAGAGCGTGGCGCTCTTCCGGGGGGCGGCGGCCATGACAGAAAGGCGAGATGACATGCGACGTCCATCGATATCCGGTACATCTCTGGCCGTGGTTGTCGCCATGGGCCTGTCCGCCTGTGGCGGTGGCGGCGACGGCGGTGCGTCCACGACGGTCCGGGTCACGCTGGCCAACCACGTGTGGACCGAGAACATCAAGCAGGCACTGCCCGAGTTCGAGAAGCAGACCGGGCTCCAGGTCGAGATCACTCAGCTCGGCGAGGACCAGCTCTCCGACCAGTACAACGTCAAGCTGAACGCCGGCTCGTCCGACATTGACGTGATGATGTACCGCCCTCTGCAGGAGGGAAGGCTCTTCGCCAAGAACAAGTACCTGGCCGACCTGTCGGCCCAGGTGAAATCCACGACCTGGGACTTCAGCGACTTCCAGGCCGGCCCAGTGGAGGCCACCACGTACGAGGACAAGCCGGTCGGTGTCCCGATCATCACCGAGCAGGAGGTCCTCTACTACCGCAAGGACCTGCTCGCCAAGGCCGGCCTGAGCGCACCGCCGAAGACCCTCGATGAGTTGAAGGCCGCCGCCGCCAAGATCAAGGCGGCCGAGCCGGACGTCGCCGGCTTCATCGCCCGTACCGGCAAGTCGGCGGCGGTCACCCAGTTCTCCAGCTTCCTTTACAGCTTCGGCGGCGACTTCGTCGACAGCAGCGGCAAGGCTGCGGTCAACAGCGACGCGGCCAAGCAGGCGTACGCCTACTATGGTGGGCTGATCAAGGACTCCGGCCCGGCGAACGTCAGCACCGACATGGGCTGGCCCGAGGCGATGGCCATCTTCACCCAGGGGAAGGCCGCCTTCTACACCGAGGCGAACTCGCTCTACAAGAACGCCACCGACCCGGCCAAATCCAAGATCTCGGACGAGGTCGGATTCGCGCCGTTCCCGGCCGGCCCGAGCGGTTCGAAGCCGTACAACATCCCGTCGTGGGCACTGGGCGTCAACTCCAGCTCTGAGAACACGGGCAACGCCTGGAAGTTCATCGAGTGGGCCACCAGCAAGGAGCAGACGCTCACCCAGCAGAAGTCCGGCGTGCCGGGCGCCCGTAGCTCCGTCTGGGCCAATCCGGAGGGCACCTCGACCTTCCCGAAGGACCTGGCGGAGGCGATCGCGGCCAGCACCAAGGCCGGGGTGGGTCATGACCGGCCGCTGGTCGTGAAGGTCGCCGAGGCCCGCGAGATCGTCGGCCAGCCGATCGTTGACGCGATCACCGGCAAGGACGCCGCGGCGGCCGCTGACACGGCCAACGCGGCGTTCCAGAAGTTCCTGGACGACGAGGCCAAGTAAGCGGCACACGCGGGTGGTGAGGTTGAGCGCCCGCCATCCGCGTATCCCGCAGGCCCGCCC
>NZ_VCJS01000517.1 GCF_005893125.1 Nonomuraea basaltis
TTGGCCGAGCGGCAGGCAGGCGAAGAGATCGCTGGATGGCGATCGCGAGCACACCGGTACGCCTGCATGACCCCCCACGTCATTACCGAAGGTGACGAATAGACTACCGAAATTTGCCACCGTTGGGTAGAACGTTTGAGCGATACGAAAGCCCTTATGGCCCATGCGGCCGTGGCGTCACGGTTGCCGGCGCACCCTGCGGTCTCTACCAACCGTGAGGTTCACGGCGCACACTCCGGCATCAGCTCCTGTCATTTCGTGCACACTTACGCACACTCAAAGAACAACTGTTGCCGACCCCTTTGGCGACAAGTGGGTCCCGTCCCTGGGCGCCTGAGCCTATGCGCGGCAAGCCGAGGGGCTGCCGAGCGGGAGACCGCGCTGCTCGCCCCAAGCGGCCTGGGGTGATCCGACGCCGGTTGGAGGCGGCTCGCGTCGTGCTCGGCGTGTGTGCAGCGTGCAGGTCTCCGCAGGGGCGTCGTTCGCCGTGCCCGCGCGCTCGTCGTGAGGGCAGTACACGAAACCGTCCACGGCGACCCTGCGCCCGAGGAGTCTCCATTCGAACCTGAACGGCCGCCGACCCTATAGCCCGCGTGCACGTGGAGCAGTCTCCGACCGCGGGCGGTGACTGACGGCATCGGGGGGACCGTTGACTGGACGGCTTTAGATATCTATCGTAATCTAAAGCGAGGCCGACGCTTTGGCCCCCCACTCATCCGCCAGACCAGAAATGAGATCCACCCCCATGACCACGCAGAACAAGAGCGCCGTCGTCACCGGCGCGTCCGCCGGCCTGGGTACCGCCTACGCGCAGCGGCTTGCCGACCGGGGCTACGACCTGATCCTGGCGGCCCGGAACACTGCGCGACTGGAAACACTGGCGTCGGACATCCGCAGCCGCACGGGCCGCGCAGTGGACGTCGTCACCGCCGACCTCACCGATGCGGCGCAGATCTCCGTGGTCGAGGAGCGTCTGCGGACCGACGAGAGCATCGAGGTATTGATCAACAACGCCGGCGGGGCGCTGTTCACCCCGCTGGCAACCTCCGACGCTGCGGCCTCCGAGGCACTGATCAACCTCAACGTGACATCGCTGACCAGGCTGACCACCGCGGTCCTGCCGGGCCTGACGGCCCGCGGGCGCGGCACCGTGGTGAACATCTCCTCTGCCCTGGCTCTCAACATCCTGCCCGTCAGCGCCGTCTACAGCGGCACCAAGAGCTACGTGCTGACGTTCACCCAGGCCCTGCAGCAGGAACTCGCCGAGAGCCCCGTCACGGTGCAGGCCGTGCTGCCGGGCGCTGTCCGCACGGAGTTCTGGGACGGCTCCGGCCTCGACCTCGCGGCGTTTCCCGACGAGTGGATCATGAGCGCGGACGACGCCGTCGACGCGGCGCTCGCCGGCCTCGACGCCGGGGAGCCCGTCACCATCCCGTCACTGCCGGAGATCAGCGACTGGGAGTCGTTCGAGAAGGCGCGTCAGACGCTCGTCCCGAACCTGTCGCAGCGGGTCCCGGCCGATCGCTACCGCGGCTGACCACCGCTCCGACTCCGGGTGCGGGAGTCCCTTTATGACAACGGCACGGCCGCTGCTACACACGACCGATGCGTCCTCCGGAGTGGGGGAAGACCGACGCGCTCGGCGTCCTCCCCGCGCGCCTCCCACGCCCTCATCATCACCGAGGGCACCCAGCCCAACGCCGACGGGCAGGGCTACCTGCTCACCCCCGGCATCTACTCCGAGGAGCACATCGCCGGGTGGCGCAAGATCACCGACGCCGTGCACGGCGTCGACGGACGCATCGTCATCCAGCTCATGCACGCCGGACGGATGTCCCACCCCGACAAC
>NZ_VCJS01000518.1 GCF_005893125.1 Nonomuraea basaltis
GGCTCAGCGACAGCGGTCAGGCCCAGGCCTGACCCGGCGAGCGCGCGGCGCGTGAGGCGACAACCGAGCAAGATCCTAAAAGCCGAAAATGATCTATCCGAGTCTCAACGGTTCGAGGGGATTGTCAGGCCTGTCCATCGGCGCCGTCCACCTGGGCGCCGCAGCACACGTCTACTGCCGCGGCAAGGGCCGCAAAGACCGATGCACCCCGCTCACCACCCACACCAAGCAGGTCCTGTCCGGCTGGCTCGACGACCGCCGACCGGGAGCCGACACCGACCCACTGTTTTGCACCCGGCCTGGTGGAGCGCTGTCACACGACGCTGTCGAACATCTGATCAAGAAACACGCCCGCACCGCGGCCGAAGACTGCCCATCTCTTCAGGGAAAGACACTCACACCCCACACTCTGCGGCACACCGCCGCGATGGAACTCCTCCACGCCGGCGTCGACATCACCGTCATCGCACTCTGGCTCGGGCACGAGAGCCCGACCACCACCCGCATCTACCTACACGCCGACATGGCCCTCAAAGAGAAAGCCCTCGCTCGAACCACCCCGCCGAGCACCACTCCCGACCGCTACCAGGCCCCAGACACCCTCCTGGCCTTCCTCGACCAGCTCTGACAGCCACAACACAACGCCGCGAACAGGTGATGTTTCCCCAGCTCCAGCCCCCGTCATCGGCATTACGGCGTGCTCGTCATAAGGCACCTAATGCCGATCTCGGCATTAGGTGCCCTTCTTGAGGAACCCCGTCTCATCCACGATCAGCACCGCGTCTCGGTGACCGAGGTTCTCGACCACATAAGCCCGCAGGTCTTCCCGCACACCACGGGCGTCCCACCTGGCCTGATTCAGCAGCCGCTGCATCCGAGCAGGCCCGTCGTCACCAGCGGCCTCCGCCAGTTGCCAACCGTTCTTCCGCTCCACCGGCGCAAGCAGCCCCGTCACATACGCCCGCGCTTGACGGCGAGGCTCCACCCTTCCAAAGCGGCCCGCCACCCGCGCAAACAGCGCATCCAACCCCGACACCCACACCTGCAGATCATCAGCAGTCACCACCACCCACACACTACAGACAGAAGCTCACGAAATCAGGTTGTAGTACTAGCGGCCCCCGCCCACTGAAGCTCGAGACCTGCGCCGCGCAGTCGCCGCGCGAGGAACCAGGGCGCGCGACTGACGTTGCGCCAAAGGGCCTCGTCCATTGCATGCTCGTTGGTTCGCGGACCACGACCGTTGGCTCTGCGTACGTCCTCGTGGTGGACGAAGAACTCGATAAGGTTCGGGATCCGGCGCACCCATCCGATGCGGAAGAAGCCTGGCGGCGGTCCCGATCGGATCGTCGCAATGAGCCCTGCAAAGTCCCTCAGCGCGAGCGCTCTTCTTCGTCGTTCAGCGAAGCGGCCCCACACACCGGGCAGGACAAGCCCAGGGCCAGCGAGGTAGTCGCGCTCGCGGAGGACGAGGTGCGCGGCGAGATCGCGGGCCGTCCACTGCTCGAGGAGAGTCGGCGCCTCGGGACCCAGCTCGTCGAACAGGTCGCTGAGCTGTGCTCGCTCGACGGCGTCGAAGAGCAGATCGGCCATATCGCCGGAGTATAGCGAGGCCGGCGGCGGGCTTGGAGGCTCCCTGAGGACGAAGGTCGGGTAGCCCCGGGGAATCGCACCCCGGGGCTCCCACAGAACCGTGCGTAACGATCTCTCGTTACACGGCTCTTGTCGTCCTGGTCACCAGACGGCGGGGACCCAGTTGACCCAGCGCCAATGG
>NZ_VCJS01000520.1 GCF_005893125.1 Nonomuraea basaltis
CCTCGATAGTTCACGCGTTCTGGTGGCTTCGCCGAGCGTGATGGCTGAGTGATTTATTGATCTTCATCTGCGGTTTCGGGCAGGCACCCGCGTCGGCGGTCACGCCGATGGTGCCGGTTCCACGAGCCGGAGAAGACCGTCCTTCCTGACCGGAGGGATATCGGTGCCGAGGTCAGGTCGGGGCGGGCATCGTCAAGACGGCGCCGATGGCCCGATGGAGTTGCCCGGCCCAGGGCCAGGTCCGGGGGATCTTGATGGTGCGTCGTCGCTGACCACGCACCAGACGAGCACTGGTGTGCAGCAGCGCATACCGCAAGGTTCCCGGCTCGGCAGCGGCCATCTCCCCGTCACAGCACAGCAGCCGAAACCAGGCCAGCAGGTCACAGCCGATCGCGGCGGCGATGCACCAAGCCTGGTTGAGGGCGAACGACCACGACGGCAGGCGGGCCAGCCCGGTGTCCTTGCCACAGCGGATGAAGTCCTCCACCCGGGCGTGAACCCGATGACGCGACTCACCCCGCTGCACCGGCAACACCTCGGCGGAGGTGTTGGTGGCGATCACCTGGTACCGCCAGCCACGCGCTTTCTCGAAATCCGACAGCTTGGCCCCTGAGCCCGGTTTCTCCCGCCGGACTAGCACGCGCATGCCGGCCGGCCAGTTCTTCAACCGGTCACCGCCTGCCGAGTGCCGCAGCAGCCCGGTGAGCTCAGCCGTCCCGGCCTGCTCGGCCGGGCGGGCGTGGCCTTCGTCGTCCAGCACGCATACCCACCCGTCTTCGGGCAGGGCGGCGATCGCCGTCTTGGCCCGCTCGTCCAGGTCAAAGCCGACCGAGTAGTGCACCTGGCGGCTGCGGGTGTTGAGCGTGGTGATGAACTCCAGTAACTCGATCGTGGCCCCGGCGCCGTCGACGGTGACCAGGACGCGCCGCCGGTAGGCCGGCGGGATCTGCGCGATCGCCGCGGCCAGCACGTCGATGTGGTCGCAGATCGTGTTGGCCCCGGCGTTGCCCGGACGGAGTTTGACCGCCAGGCACTCACCAGTGTTGTCCAGCCAGGCCGTCAGCGGGAACATCCCGTAGGTCCCCTTGAACGTCCCGGCCGCCGATTCCTTGTCGCTGTGGCAGACCTGAATGGTGGCATCGAGCCGGATCACCATCCATTCCCCCAGGTCGCCATAGCAAGTTCGTGAGGCCGGGATGCCGCCGTGCCGGGCGGCGATCAGTTCCCAGATCCGGCGGCGGGCTTTGGCGCGGGCAACGGCGACCTTGTCCAAGCGCCGGGCGGTCAGCTCCTGTAGCGCTCGCCAGGCGGTGGGGGCCGAGGCGACCGGTCCGAACAACTCGGCCCGGTCGCGCAGGGTGCGGATGTGACCGATCGCGGTCCCACCATCGGCGATCATCGTCGCCAGGTCGGTGAGTACCTGTCCGCGATCGTGGACCACCTGACGGCGCGGTACTCGCAGCGCGCCCGACAGCAGGCCGGTCAGACCGCTCTTGAACGCCAGCATCCGCAGGCCCGCCGTGCCGACGCGAGAGATCACGCCATGACCGGCGATCTGGACCGCCAGCCCTCTCATCCATTTGGGGGTAATCTGCACGCGAAGAGTGCTCCTCGCTCTGGAAGGTTGTTGATCTCGACAATCCGTAATCTTCCAGATCAGGGGCACTCTTCGTTGTCTATCGGGTCATTTCGTCTCGGATCTCCTCAAGGCCTATGAATAGCCAAGG
>NZ_VCJS01000521.1 GCF_005893125.1 Nonomuraea basaltis
CCTAGAAGATCACTGAAGATGTTGGGCTCTAGTCGTGCTGTGGACGAGGGGTCAGACTCGTCGATATGCAGGGCGAATGGAGTGGGGAACTGGTCGGCCCGGATGTGTGGCAGACCTGCCGTGAGCTGATCCCGGCGGGAAGCGTGTTCGCGTTCCTGGCCGAGCATCGCCAGGAGGTGTTTCCCGCTGCGATGTTCGCGGACATGTATCCGTCCGCGAACGGGCGGCCGAGCATGCCCCCGCAGGTGCTGGCGGCCGCGATGGTGTTGCAGACGCTGTACGGGTTGTCGGACTTCGACGCCGTCCAGGAGTTGCGGTGTGACCTGCGCTGGAAGGCAGCCTGTGGGCTGGGACTGCTGGACACGGCTTTCGATCCGTCGCTGCTGACCTACTTCCGGCGCCGGCTGGCCCGCTCCAGCCGGCCGGATCGGATCTTCGAGGCGGTCCGCGAGGTGGTCGCCGAGACCGGTGCGTTGAAGGGCAGGCAACGGCGGGCGCTGGATTCCACGGTGCTGGATGACGCGGTGGCCACCCAGGACACCGTGACTCAGCTGATCGCCGCGATCCGCCGGGTGATCCGCGAGGTGCCGGGCGCGGCGCAGGCCGCGGCCGGCTGCTGCACCGCCCACGACTACGCCGATCCGGGCAAGCCCCGCATCGCCTGGAACGACGCCCACGCCCGGGCCGTGCTGGTGGACGCCCTGGTCACCGACGCCATCCGGTTGCTGGCCGCTCTGCCGGAGCAGGCTCTGGGGGACAAAGCCGCGAACGCGGTGGGCATCTTGGCCCTGGTCGCCGGCCAAGACGTGGAACCGGCCGACGACTCCGACGGCCGTGACGGGCGCTGGCGCATCGCCCAGCGCACCGCCCCCGATCGGATGGTCTCCACCGTCGATCCCGAGTCCCGGCATGTGCACAAGACCCGCACGCACCGCCAAGACGGCTTCAAAGCCCATCTCGCCATCGAACCCGAGACCGGATTGTTCACCGCGGTCGCGTTGCGGCCCGGCTCCGGCGCCGCCCATCACGAAGGCGCCCTGGCCGGCGAACTCCTGTCTGGCGAGAGCGCTCCGGTCGAGGTCTTCGCCGACGCGGCCTACTCCGGTGGCGCCTGCCGGCAGGCGCTGACCCGGGCCGGGCACCGCGTGGTGATCAAGCCCGCACCGCTGCGGCCAGCCGTCCCCGGCGGGTTCGACCTGGACGACTTCACCATCGACACCGCCGCCGGTGTCGTCACCTGCCCGGCCGGACACACCACCTGCTTGTCCGGCAACACCGACAAGAAACGCGCCATCTTCGGCAAAGCCTGCGACGGCTGCCCGCTGCGGCAGCGGTGCACCACCGCCAAGAACGGCCGCATCGTGCAGATCCGCCCCCAGCATGACCTGCAGGCCGCCGCCCGCCGCCAGGCCGCCACCGATCCGGACTGGCAGGCCGACTACCGCCGCTGGCGACCACCGGTCGAACGCGCCGTCGCCTGGATCGTCGCCCGCGGCAACCGGCGATTACGCTACATCGGCACCATCAAGAACAACGCCTGGCTCCACACCCGCGCCGCAGCCCTCAACCTCCGAACCCTGATCAACCTCGGACTCACCCACACCGGCGGCATCTGGACACTCGACCCCAGCCCGGCCTAGACAGCCCGCGGCCGATCCACCCCCAGAAACACAGCGGTCATCACAAGATCTTCAGTGATCTTCTAG
>NZ_VCJS01000522.1 GCF_005893125.1 Nonomuraea basaltis
CACCACCGCCAGCGCCAACTCCGGCCACCTCGCCTTCACCCTCACAGCAAGACGAACGACCAGGACGATAGACCTTCAGAATCCCCGAAATCTCGTCAACGTCCACAGAAGCCGGAGCACCAGCAGAAACGCCCAGGTCCTGGGGCTAGAGAGGCCAAAGAAGCCCAGTGGAACTCAAGGGTTATTAGTTAGAAGACCATGCCGACGATCGCCGCGTGCTTCGAGCAGGCGATTACGCCCTCCGGCCGCCGCGTCACCGTTCTGCGTGCGTGATCGGTCCCTGAGCGGTCAGAACCAGTCGAGGGCACGCCTGAGTCTTGCCCCCCGAGATGACAGGCGGACCTAAATAGGTACCGCTGGTGGCGAATCGACTGCGTCCGCGTCGGCCACCGGCTGGGCGTCACCGACGAAGCGATCCAACTCGCCACCACTGAGCAGTCGCACGGGAGCGGACGCACGCTCCGCCCACTCGGCCAGCGCCCGCGTTGGCAGGCCGCCGTTCGCGCCCACGAGTAAGAGATTTCCGATCCGGTCGCCGTGCAGCACATCCGGCTCACAGAACAGGCACACATCGCCGAACGCCGCACGTAATGTCGCAACCTGACGACGCGCGAAATCGAAGGGTACCGAATCCAGGATATTCAGCGCGTACTGCCCACCCTGATTCAGTACCCCTGCCGCCGCGGTGGCGAACTCCAGACTCGTAAGCCGCGCGGGTACCCCAGTCCGGGTCAACACGTCCGTGACGATGAGATCGTAGGCTCGCGGACGCGAAGACCGCATCGCGTCCCGCGCGTCCGCGATACGGATTTCTATCGCGGAATCAGACGGCAACGGCAACACTCTCCTGACCGCCTCCATCAGCACGGCGTCCCGATCGACGACCAGCTGAGCCGACCCCGGCCGGGTGGCGGCCACGTACCGCGGGAGCGTGAGACCTCCGCCACCCAGGTGCAGCGCCCTGATCGGCGCACCAGGGTCCGCGACACAGTCTGCGATCGACGCGAGCCACTGAACATACTTGAATCTCAGATGACGTGGGTCAGCAAGGTCCACATAGGACTGCGGAAAATAGTCGAATAACAGCACCCAGAATCCGGCGATTGGGATCCGGCGCCAGGTCGACCACGCCGAAATCGGTCGACACGCTCACCGCGTCTTTGGGTCGTTCATAGACAGTCATAAGGGCTCCTCGAAGTTGATCGGGGTTTGACGTCTCGCCAGCGTAGGGGGCTTGAGAGAGCTCCCCAAGTCGGCCGAGCTGCGCACGGTCTCCATCAACGGCACCGACCGCACCACCGTCTCAGGCCTCCTGTCCGAACTGATCGGGACCGGGGTGGGCAGCGTCCTCCGCTTCGCGGTCGACACCGACGGCCCGAAGTCCTGATCCGGCGACGAGGGCGTCGCCGAGTTCCGAGCGCAGATAGAGGACCGAGCGGCCGTGGCGGGCGCTGGCGAGGAGGCCGGCGGCGCGGAGGGTGCGGAGGTGCTGGTTGACGGCCGAGGGGGTGACGCCCAGGCGGCCGGAGAGTTCGGTCGATGAGGCGGGGGTCTCAAGCATGGTGAGCAGCCCTGCCCGGGTGGCGCCCAGAAGGTCGGTGAGCACTCCTGGGGAGTGACGGGGCTCCGGTTGCCAGAGCGTGCCGACGCCCCGAGTGCCGTACATGATCAAAGGGGGCTCGGACGGGGAGATGGGGGCCTTT
>NZ_VCJS01000523.1 GCF_005893125.1 Nonomuraea basaltis
CCATTGGCGCTGGGTCAACTGGGTCCCCGCCGTCTGGTGACCAGGACGACAAGAGCCGTGTAACGAGAGATCGTTACGCACGGTTCTGTGGGAGCCCCGGGGTGCGATTCCCCGGGGCTACCCGACCGTCGTCCTCAGTGAGTACCTGAGCTGGTCTTTTGTGGTCGTGACTTTTGATCGGGGAACCGCCCTCTACCGTGGGTGCAGGCGTGTGAGGCGGTGGTGACGGTGGGTTCGTTGATGGAGGAGTTGGCGCGGCGGGAGGCTATGGTCCGGCAGCGGATCGAGGAGATCAGGGAGCAGATCGCCGGGTTGGAGTCACGACTGGAGGCCGAGCAGGACCGGTTGTCACGGCTGGTGATCACGCGGGAGACCGTGGAGGAGATCTTGGGCGAGGCGGCCCAAGCTGTCCAAGAGCCCGCAGGCGACGTCGAGGCCGTCGACGCGGCCGATGCGGCCGCTTCGGTGCAGGTGCGGCCGTCGGCGCTTGGTGTGGTGACGGTGCCGCCGTGGCAGCCGGGCATGAAGGCGACGGTGTTGCCACGCGCGTACCGGGACGCGGTGGAGATCATGGTCGATGCCGGGCAGGCGATGCGGGCCGGGCAGATCGCGGTGGCGATTGGGGCTGCCGGATGAGGCCGCCAAGCGGGAAGGGCTGCGGTCCAAGCTCAAGCGGCTGGTGGAACGCGGGTGGGCGCGTGAAGAGGGACCAGGGCTGTTCACGGTGACCGAACCGGTGGCCCGTGAGGTGGCCAGGCAGGCCGACGGGTAGGCCGACGGGGGGGTACGGGATGGCGTCGCCCCGTCACCTGCCTCGTCACCGGGCAGGTGATTGTGGCGGGGCTCTTCCGCCGTCAGGTTCGAAGGTGCCAACCAAATCGCCCCTGGACGAAGGAAGAGCCCTGTGGAGGCACCGTACGACACACCTTGTTCTGCGGGCGCTGCGCGAGCGGCAGCATGTGCACAGCGCCCGCCATGACGCCCGCCATGACGGGGTGGCTCTGGGGGTGGCCGGGGCCGACGGCGTGCTACGACGGCGGGTGGAGATGGGTCATCACCGTCTGCTGGCCACGGTGGTCGGGACGGTGAGCCTTACCCGATGCGCCTGGCGCGCCCTGAACGTCCGCAACGCCTATCCCGCGGACGCGGCGTTGTCGTTGCGGGCGGGGCGGCACAGCCACGGGCTGGCGAAGCTGGCGGTGGCCGAGGCGGTGCACGGCTCGTTCGATGCCGCCAAGGCGGCGATCGAGGCCCGGTGCGGGCCGGTGATCGGCAAGCGGCAGATCGAGCAGTTGGTGGTGGCCGCGGCGCGGGACGTCGAAGCCTTCTACGGGCACAAGATCCCCGCCCCGGCCTCCGCCGAGGTGCTGCTGGTGTTGTCGGTGGACGGCAAGGGCATCGTGATGCGCCCCGAGGCGCTGCGTCCGGCAACTGCCAAGGCGGCGGCCAGGCGCCGCTCGGTCTTCCGCACCCGCACGGCTTCGGGCGAGGCTTCTACCTGCAGAATCATCCCACCAACTGATCGCGTGTGCCCACGAACTGCGGAACGCGGGGTTGAGGGCAACTGAGCAGGTCATGGGAAGTTCACGGGCGCAGGCCCGCACGGAGGCCCGGAGAGTGCTCAGGTGCTGGTGGAAGGCATGCTTCCTGTTCTGATCCAGGTTGAGCG
>NZ_VCJS01000524.1 GCF_005893125.1 Nonomuraea basaltis
GGGGTGGGCGGAGGATCGATCGGGTGGGTGGCCTCGACGGAGGACATGAACTCCTCAGGAGTCATGTCGTCGGGGACGTCCACGCCGACTGCCGAGTCCTCCATCATGTAGTCGGGGGAGTTCTCCCGCTGCAGCAGCGCCGCGGCCTCGTCGATCGAGGACGCCTCTGGGTAGGAGCCGGAGGAGAAGTCGTTGTCGCGGTCGTCCCCGACCGTGGGCTCCTCGACGTACGGCAGGAACATCCCCTTGGCCTGCTTGGGGGACGGCGCTTCATACAAGACGAACAGCACGGGGCCGCGACCATCGACCCCGGCCCATTGGCTGCTGAGGAATTCACGGAAGTTCGAGGTGCCGCTGCTGTCGCCGTAGGCCGCGATCTGCAGGCCGTAATTGGGGGCGCCGCCAGCCCAGGCCCGGACGATGTCCTCGATCGTGTAGTACAGCTCCTGCGAGGGCGCCGAGCAGTTGACGTAGGTGCCGCCGGCCTTCCTGATGCGGCCCACGCCGCCGCCCTTAACCGATTCGTCGTCGATGGTGACAGACGGCTGCCGGTCCCAGCGCAGGTTCACTGAACTGGAGCCGTCAAGCGTCCAGTTGCTGGTGACCCGCCGCACCGCCATCTTGGGCGTTTGGTCTGGGCCGCCGCAGTGCGTGGTGATGTAGTTCCACGGCCGCACATCGGCGTTCAGGATCGGCTGGCCATACCAAGGGGCATTAGACAGGTCGTACTTCAGGTAAGAGCGGTAGATGTAGTAGGTACTCCCCGTCTCCCCATCGAAGTTGTTTCGGCCAGCGAGAAGAGCGTCCATGTACTGCTGGCCGGTGCCTACCGTGAATCGCGAGTCGTTGCTGACGAACGTGTCCACCGGGAATCCCGCCCCGTACCACGGGGTGGGGTCACCCAGCAGCGTGACCGGATACGTCGTCGCCGGATCCGCCAGGAACGCGGCGTCCGGTTCGTAGACGAGGCTATTCCCGTCAAGTGCGGTGTCGACGCTGCTGATCTTGCCGGCTGTGACCGATTCGGTTGCTGTTGCGTCCAGCATTTGGGCTGGGGTGATATCGGCGACCTTCTTACCGTCGTCGAGTACCTCTGCTCGGCCGGATTTGCTGCGGTATGTCAGCCCGGCGCCCGGATCGACTGGCACGCGTAACGTTAGCTGCTTGGTGGGCCGCTGTCTGATGATGATCTTCTGCCGGATGCCAGTCGCCGTGACCTCTAGCACCAGGTCGATGCCCTCACCGTAGGCATCGGCGTATTTTGCCGTGTTGCGCGACAGGGCTGGGGCCGGCAATTTGGCCACGGATGCGACCTGTGCCAGCCCCGTGGGGGTCTTGACGCTCAGCAGGCCGGTGTCGCCTCCGGCGGACAGTTTCACCTCATCCTTGAGCGCCTTCGGCTTGATGACACCACCGTCCTGGACGAGGGTCGCGTCGATCGCCTGCCAGTTTCCCGTGCCGTCCTTGAAGCGAACCGGGGCCGGATAGACGTAGGTGCCCACGGTCTTGCCGTCCGGGTTGGCCACAGTGGTCATGTTCTCGGTGTGCAGGCTGGGAATCTCAACCGGCTTGCTGTGCTTCTTAGCCTCAGCTTTGGCTGCGTCAACAAGGCTGAGGGTCGAGGGCGTGCTGGTAGGGGTGGGAGTGGGGGATGG
>NZ_VCJS01000525.1 GCF_005893125.1 Nonomuraea basaltis
GGGCGAGGGCGGGGAGATGCCGGGCGGCCCGCCACGGGGCGAGGGCGCCGAGACGGCGGGTCGTCTTCCGCCGGGCGAGGCCGAGGACATGCTCGGCGACCTGCTGCGCGCCAATCACCTGGCCTCGCTGGAGGATCTGCCCTTCCTGGTCAACGAGCACGCCGGGCGCGCGGGGCTCGCGCACGCGATGCTGTACGTGGCCGACCTGCAGCAGCAGTTTCTCGTACCGCTGCCCGGCCAGCGCGACGAGGCCGGGAACCCGCTGGAGCGGATCTCGATCGACACCACCGTCGCCGGCCTGGCCTTCCGCGGTGTGGAGCCGGTCCACGCCCGCACCGCCACCCCCACGGGCGAGACCGTCGAGCCGTTCGCGGGGGAGGGGCCGCGGCGGCTGTGGGTGCCGCTGCTGGACGGCACCGATCGGATCGGCGTCCTCGGCGTGATCGTCCCCCACGCGGACGAGACCGTCCTGGCGCGGGTGAGCCGGCTGGCCGCCCTGGTGTCCCTGCTCGTGGAGAGCAAGCGCGGCTTCAGCGACGTGTACGCGCAGCTCGTGCGCACCCGGCCGATGGCCCTGTCCGCCGAGGTGCTGTGGAACCTGATGCCCGGCGCGACCTTCTCCAACGACCGGGTCGTGGTCAGCGCCGCGCTGGAGCCGGCCTACGAGGTGGGCGGGGACGCCTACGACTTCGCGCTCAACGGCGACGTGCTCCGGCTGGCCATCTTCGACGCCATGGGCCACGACACCTCGGCCGGGCTCACCGCCACCATCGCCATGGGCTGCTGCCGCAAGTATCGTCGTGAGGGCGCCGACGTCCTGGCGGCCAGCGACGCCGTCGACGAGGCGATCGCCGACCAATTCGCCACCACCCGGTTCGCCACCGGCATCCTGGCGGATCTGGACACCCGTACCGGTTGGCTGATCTGGGCCAATCGGGGGCATCCCCCGCCGGTGGTGCTGCGCCGTGGCCAGCCCGTCGCCACCCTGGACGGCGCGTTCGGCACCCCGATGGGGCTCCAGCTCGGCCTGCCCACGGAGCTCGGCCGCTACCAGCTCGAACCGGGGGACCGGCTGCTGCTCTACACCGACGGCGTCATCGAGGCCCAGGACCCTCAGGGGGAGCTGTTCGGGCTGGAGCGCTTCATCGACTTCGTCATCCGGCGCGAGGCCGACGGCGTGCCGGCCCCGGAGACGCTGCGCCGGTTGATCAACACCATCCTCGACCACCAGCGCGGCTGGCTCCAGGACGACGCCACGGTGCTCCTGGTGGAGTGGTGCGCGCACAGCAACACCAGCTGACACCATAACGGGCGCCACCGGCGGACGAGGTCGTCGACCTCTGACCCCGGCGCCACAGGCTGACCCCGCCACGGGTATCCGACCGTGTCACTTCAGCGCCAGGGGGCCGTCGAGCGGCGGGGCACCAGGGTCGGCGTGACCGAGAAGCGCACCGCCGCCGTGCGGCCCTCTATGCGTTCGAGCAGCAGCCGGTCCGCCGTCCTGCCCATCAGGTCGAAGGCAGGGGACCGCTCCCTTCAGGGGGCGGGGGATGCCGGGCGGGGAGGCGTTTCAGCGCCGGAGCGTGCCTTGAGCCGCGGGCCGGTGGGGGTTCCGGCGAACACGGGTGTTATAAGAACACGATGGTTAT
>NZ_VCJS01000526.1 GCF_005893125.1 Nonomuraea basaltis
GCCTCACCCCTAGTCCCGAAGGACATCAGAGGACTTAAGGACTCTTAGCATCACGAGGTTCGATATGGGCGCATTGAAGCGGGTACGGGAATATCAACCCGTTGTCCATCGACTACGCCTGTCGGCCTCGCCTTAGGTCCCGACTTACCCTGGGCGGATTAGCCTGCCCCAGGAACCCTTGGTCATTCGGCGCGAGGGTTTCTCACCCTCGATTCGCTACTCATGCCTGCATTCTCACTCGCACAGCCTCCACAACTAGATCACTCTGCTGCTTCACCGGCTGCACGACGCTCCCCTACCCATCCAGTACAAGACTGAATGCCACGACTTCGGCGGTGTACTTGAGCCCCGCTACATTGTCGGCGCGGAATCACTTGACCAGTGAGCTATTACGCACTCTTTCAAGGGTGGCTGCTTCTAAGCCAACCTCCTGGTTGTCTCTGCGACTCCACATCCTTTCCCACTTAGCACACGCTTAGGGGCCTTAGTCGGTGATCTGGGCTGTTTCCCTCTCGACTACGAACCTTATCGCCCGCAGTCTCACTGCCACGCTCTCACTTACCGGCATTCGGAGTTTGGCTGACGTCAGTAACCTTGTCGGGCCCATTAGCCATCCAGTGCTCTACCTCCGGCAAGAAACACGTGACGCTGCACCTAAATGCATTTCGGGGAGAACCAGCTATCACGGAGTTTGATTGGCCTTTCACCCCTACACACAGGTCATCCCCCAGGTTTTCAACCCTGGTGGGTTCGGTCCTCCACCCAGTCTTACCTGAGCTTCAACCTGCCCATGCGTAGATCACTCCGCTTCGGGTCTACAGCATGCGACTCAAACGCCCTATTCAGACTCGCTTTCGCTACGGCTCCCCCACACGGGTTAACCTCGCCACACACCATAACTCGCAGGCTCATTCTTCAAAAGGCACGCAGTCACATCACAAGCAGGGCGAACCCCGCTTAAGCTCCTACGGCTTGTAGGCACACGGTTTCAGGTACTATTTCACAACCCCTCACCGGGGCACTTTTCACCTTTCCCTCACGGTACTCGTGCACTATCGGTCATCAGGGAGTATTTAGGCTTACCAGGTGGTCCTGGCAGATTCACACAGGATTTCTCGGGCCCCGTGCTACTTGGGATCCCCTCAAGAAGCCCTCAAGATTTCGTCTACCCGGCTCTCACGGTCTACGGCAGCCCTTCCCAGAGCTTTCAACTACCTCAAAGGTTTATCACTGTCCGAAGCATCGGCAGAAACCACCAGAGGGTCCCACGACCCCGGACATGCAACGCCTGCCGGCTATCACACACGCCCGGTTTAGCCTCATCCGCTTTCGCTCACCACTACTCACGGAATCACTCTTGTTTTCTCTTCCTACGGGTACTGAGATGTTTCACTTCCCCGCGTTACCACCAACCGCCCTATACATTCAGGCGGAGGCAACACCACATGACTGGTGCTAGGTTTCCCCATTCGGACATCCCCGGATCAACGTCTGGTTGGCGACTCCCCGAGGCTTAACGCAGCCTCCCACGTCCTTCATCGGCTCCTGATGCCAAGGCATCCACCGTGTGCCCTAAAAAACTTGGCCACAAAGATGCTCGCGTCCACTATGCAAATCTCAAACAACAAACAGCAACC
>NZ_VCJS01000052.1 GCF_005893125.1 Nonomuraea basaltis
CGCCTCGACGCTTGGATCGACGCCGTCCGGGCTGACGACCTGCCCCACCTGCATTCCTTCGCCAACGGCCTCGAACGCGACCACGCCGCCGTCCTGAACGGACTCACGCTCCCTTACAGCTCAGGCGCTGTCGAGGGCAAAGTATGCAAGATCAAATTCTTGAAACGGCTCATGTTCGGCCGCGCCAACTACGACCTCCTCAGAAAGATGGCACTGCTGAACTGAGTCGAGATCACCGACCGTGACCGCTCCCCAGCAAATGCACCAGACCCCGATAATTGGCAGATCTTCTCCAGCGCTTTCGGGAAGCTCTCGTTCCGCACCTCGCCTTCGCCAACAGCTTCTGGGAGAGCTACGACGTCCTGGACAAGCCGGTCAAAGCGGGGGTGCGCAAGGCGATGGCGAAGTTCCAGCAGTCCCCATCGCCGATCTGGGTAAGTCCCTCGCTCCACACGGCCGCGAAGCCGCCGGCAAGGTGAGTGGAGCTTGGCATGCCCCCTCCGATCGGACACGGGTGCTCGGCCAGCCGGGTCCGTGGCGATGTACGTTTCATGGGCCGGTGGCGGGCCTTGCGGGAGGGCTCTCGTATCGCCCCTGGTCAGAGGGGAAGAAAGTGACCACAACGGCCTGGTGTCGCCTCCCAGGACGGAAGTCGCGGTTGCGGGCCTGGTTGTGACGGCGGGGAGCCGATACCGTCCGGTCGGGCACGTCAGAGTACGGAACCTGTCTGGTCGGCGTCGTACTCCGCTCGCTTAGGGGCGGGATGCGACCGGGCCGGGCGTGTTGCGAGCCCGGACGCGCTCCGGTCCCGGGGAACCTCTGTCCTCCGGACCCCGACGAAGCCCCGCCTCTGGAGCCGACATGCCAGGAAAACGCTGGGCAGCCCCCGCGTTGCTCGCCTTGTCCCTGCCACTGCTCGCCCCCGTGACCGCACTCACTCCACCGGCCGCCGCGGTGACATCCTCATCCGTCCTGGCCGCGTCTTCGTCGGTCGCGGACAGCGGCGCGCGGCGACCGGAGGTCTCCGGAGTGCCGCTGGAAGAGATCAACGCGACCGCCACCCAGGTCGCCTTCGGGTTGCGACGCCCCACCGCCATCGCCGCACCCGACGACGGGACGAACAGGCTGTTCATCACCGAGAAGCGCGGCACCGTACGTGTCTACCACCCGGACACCGGTCTCGGACAGACCCCGATCATCGACATCACGGCGTCGGTGGACGAGTCCGGCAACGAGCGGGGACTGCTCAGCATCGCCCTCGCGCCCGACTTCGCCGAGAGCCAGGACCTGTACCTGGCGTACACCGCGCTGCCGGACGGCGCGGTGACTTTGGCCCGATACAGGCTGGACGACGCGAGCCTTGAGCCGCTGCTCTCCCAGGAGCACGCCGAGTACAGCAACCACAACGGCGGCCAGCTCGCCTTCGGCACCGACGGCTACCTGTACTGGAGCATCGGCGACGGCGGCGGCGCCGGAGACCCCTTCGACGCCGGGCAGCGCCTGGACACCCTGCTGGGCAAGATCCTGCGCGTCGACGTGAACCGGAGCTGCGGCGACCTGGCCTACTGCGTTCCCGAGGACAACCCGTTCGTCGGCGTCGAGGGTGCGCGGGAAGAGGTATGGATGTACGGCGTGCGCAACCCCTGGCGCTTCTCCATCGACCACGCGGACGGCTCGATGTGGATCGGCGACGTCGGCCAGGGCAGGTGGGAGGAGATCGACCACGTCAAGGCCGGGCAGCAGGCAGGCGCGAATCTCGGCTGGTCCTGCTACGAGGGGCTGGAGGTGTTCGACCAGACCCAGTGCCGGTCCGACGCCGAGTACACCGAGCCGATCTTCACCTACTCACCGCACACCGGCGGCTGCGCGGTCATCGGTGGAAAGGTGTATCGCGGTGAGGAGTTCGCCGACCTGGTCGGGGGCACCTACATCGCCACCGACTACTGCTCCTCCACCATATGGGCGCTGCGCGAGGACGGCGGGGGCGGCTACTCCCAGGCCGAGATCGGCGAAATGCCCACGCAGGTCACCGCGTTCGGCAGCACCCCGGAGGGCGAGCTCTACGTCGTCAACGACCTTCCCGGCGGGCTGCACCGCGTGTCGTTCGAGCGGGCCGAGCCGACCTGCCGGATCCAGCACACCACGCGGACCTGGGGCGGCGGCATGACCGTCGATCTCACCATCACCAACACCGGCACCACATCCATCAACGGCTGGACACTGACCTTCCCCCTGGCCCGGGGCCAGGCCATCACCTCGGACTGGAACACCAACCTCACCCAGGCCGGTGACATCGTCACCGCGGTCAACGCCACGCACAACGGCTCCATCGCCCCCGGCCGCAGCGTCACCATGGGCTACCTGGCCAGTCACACGGGTGACGCGTCCCTGCCGAGCCGGTTCTCCCTCAACGGAGACGCCTGTGCCGTCGGCGGCTGACCGGCACCCTACCGGTCGCCGATCTGGCCGGGTGGCGCAGCTCGCCGGCACGGGCGCGTTCGACCGGCGATGGTGAGGGTGAAGGCGAAGAAGGAGCAGCACTCAGCAAGTTCCCGCTGACTTCCCTGATCACTTCAGTTCACCTCTCAGCTGTCATCTTCTGCGGTCAGGGGCGCCGGTCACCGGCTGGATCACCGTCCAGCAGGCGGCATCGTCGATCATGAGGGCTGTACGCCGGGAACAGCCGACGTTTTGTCGTTCGACGCTGCTATAGATGGCGCCATCGTCAGACATTTCAAAGGACAGGGCACTCGATGGCATTAGTGGTTTTTCGCGATGAGACGGCGACCGGCCGGGCATTAGCTGAATTCTCCCTCCCGGACCTGCCCGAGCGGATCTCGGCCCGCGAGCTCGTACGACTCCGCGTCCGCGAGGAGGTGGCCCGCTACAACGCCGCGCCGTCCCAGCACTTCCGCGGCCTGGTCAAGCCCACGGACGCCGAGTCCGAGCTGAACGGCTACCGGATGCGCACCGCCCGCAGACTGGACTGGGAGAAGCAGGCCGACGCCGCCGAGGCCGCGTTCGCCCGCAACGGCTTCCTGCTGCTGATCGGGGACCGGCAGATCGAGGACCTGGACACCCAGATCCACCTCACCACCGACCCGGTGCTGTCCTTCGTCAAGCTCGTCCCCTTGGTCGGAGGCTGATGTGGGCGTCCTCAACGCGCTTCCCGACGAGCACCGCGCCTGGCTCGACGAGCTGGATCCGGCGGCACTGGACGTGTTCGCCCAGTTGGACGCGGTCTACGAGCCCGGAAGGTTCTCATGGCCGTATCCCGCATTCGCCGACACCCCGATGGGGAAACTCGCCCGGGAATGGGGCGACGTCCAGTGGCGGGCCATGGCGCTGTGGACACAGATGCGCGTGCGCATGGTGTGGAGCAAGGTGGACAGCGTCGTGGAATACTGCTGGGGCCTGGAAACCATGCCCACGGCCATCGCACGCCGCAAGCTCGGCTGGACGGGCCCGCAACTGGACCTGCTCTGGCGTACCGCACTCACCCCGCCCGACCGCGCCCAATACTTCGAGGAGCTGTACCGCATTCCGCTGGCCGCCGCCAAGCGGCTCTCACCGGCCGAGCGCGAGCCCTTGCTCGAACACATACGTGAAGTCCACCGCGATCTCCAGGGAAACGAGTACGCCGCCAAGTGGACGACCAAGCGGGTCCTGGACGGCCTGCTGGCCGAGCACCCCACCGCGGACCCCACTGGCGCGGTCCGCTCGCTCATTCCCGTCCACGACGACTTCGCCGCGCTGATCCATGAGCAGTACGGCGAGCGCCTCGCCGCCCCTTCCACGCTCGCGATCCTGACTCACTGGACCACGGCCGTGTCCGCCAAGCCCTCGGCCAAGTGGCTGAAACAGGCGACTGCGCTGCTCACACCCGAGGCCGCAGCTCTGGTCAGGGAGGTGCTCGGCCGGATCGCCCCTTACCGGGAGAAGGTCGAGCGACGTCGTCACGACAACTACGAGTGGACGGTCGTCACCTATCTGCATGAGCGCACGGCCGTCCTGCTGCGCGGCATGATCTGGACCTGCGACCTCATCGACGAGCCGTGGGTCGCGGGATTGCTGGGCGACGTCGCCGTGGCGGCCGGCACCGGCATCGGCGGATCCGGTGCCAACGCCCGCAGCGAGCTCGTGGCCAACGCCGCGATCG
The DNA here is from genome assembly GCF_005893125.1 of Nonomuraea basaltis. Classification (GTDB taxonomy): domain Bacteria; phylum Actinomycetota; class Actinomycetes; order Streptosporangiales; family Streptosporangiaceae; genus Nonomuraea; species Nonomuraea basaltis. Next base: position 4,160 of record NZ_VCJS01000052.1, read on the forward strand.
GCGCGCTGGCCCGGCGCGGCGGCCTTGAGGTGGTCGCCCAGCTGGCCCGCGTCCAGGCGAAGGTTCGCAAGAAGCCCATCCTCGCGGCAGTGGCCAAGACGCTCGACGCGGTGGCCCTGCAGACCGGGCTGTCACCCGAGCAGTTGCTGGAGCGGACCGTACCCACCTTCGGCCTGGGCCCCGACGGCGCTCGCACCGAGCACGGCCTGCGGCTGTCCCTGGACGGCACGGTCTCCTACGGCACGCGCAAGACCATCCCCAAGGTCGTCCGCGAGGAGCACAAGGAGCTGCTGGCCGAGCTCAAGGCGACCGCCAAGGAGCTGAAGAAGGCGCTGCCCGCCGAACGGTTCCGGGTCGAGCGCGCCTTGGCCACCGAGCGGATCTGGCGCTGGCACGAGGTGTGCGAGTTCTACCTCGACCACCCGGTCACCGGCTCCTTCGCACGCGCTTTGATCTGGGAGACCCTGCAGGGTCCCGCCGGGCTCCCGGTCCAGGTCGACGGCGCGTGGGAGCTGACCGACCCGGCCGGCCGCCGCATCCAGCCACGCGCGGACACCCCCGTCCACCTCTGGCATCCGATCTCGCACTCCGTGGACGAGGTCCGCGCCTGGCGCGACCACCTGATGGAGATCGGCCTGCGCCAGCCGTTCAAGCAGGCCTTCCGCGAGGTCTACCTGCTCACCCCGGCGGAGGAGGAGACCCGCGACCACTCGCGCCGCTTCACCGGCCACCTGTTGCGGTACGGCCAGGCCAAGGCGCTGCTGACGGGCCGCGGCTGGACCGGGATGACGCTGGGCCACTGGGGCTGGGAATACGGCTCCGACCAGGCCGCAGCCACCAAGGAGTGCCCTCACGGTCTCACCGCCCACTGGGACTTCCATCTCGACTGGGAATCCGGCGAACGGGACAATTTCGGCACCGTCTCCGTCTGCGTCAGCGGCGACATCCACTTCACCGCCGAGGGCGCCCGGCTCCCGCTGGCCGAGGTGCCGCCGCTGACTCTGTCGGAGGCGCTACGCGACGCCGATCTGGCCGTCGGCGTCACCTCCACCGGCCTGGACCCGCAGGGCCATGGCGAATACTGGCAGTCATACGGCTTCGGCGACCTGAACGAGACCGCCCGGATCCGCCGCGACGTCCTCACCAGGCTGCTCCCCCGCCTGGCCATCGCCGGCCGGGCCGAGCTCACCGACCGCTTCCTGCGCGTCCGAGGCGATCTGCGCACGTACAAGATCCACCTCGGCTCGAGCAACATCCTCATGGAGCCCAACGACGCCTACCTGTGCATCGTCCCGCGCGGCTCCGGCGACCAGGTCTTCCTGCCGTTCGACGAGGACGGCGGCATGCTGTCGATCATCCTGTCGAAGGCGTTTCTCCTGGCCGCCGACACCGCGATCACTGACTCGTCCATCACCCGTCAGATCATTCACGAATCTGAGCGATGATGCTCGGATCGGTGATCGTGGTGTCCCTGGCCGGCAGCATCGCCTTGCTGAGGATGACCGCCGGCACCTGATCGCCCTCGAACGGCAGGAACACCTGATCGGCGCCGGACCCGGACGCCTGCTTGGGCACGATGCACAAGTACCGGTCGCCCGGCGTCATCAGGATGTTGCCCGAGCCGAGGTGGATCTTGTAAGTGCGCAGGTCCCCGCGCACGTGCTGCTGCCCGGTCACTGGATCATGGCGGCACAGTATAGAGATCACGATCAAAGGGCGACGGCTCCCTCCAGGAGAACGTCGAAGGACTCCAGCTCCTCCCCCGCACGGTCGATCCCGCGCAGCGGCCCCTGATCGGCCAGGTGCGTCTCGGCGTACAGGCGGGCGACGACCGCCTTGCGCCCGTCGTCGAGCCCCCAGGTGGCCTGCTCTTCCAGCAGCGCCGCGGCGTACACGTCGGCCATGAACTGCGCCAGCGGGTAGAGCCGCGCCTCCGCCACCACGGGCTCCAGCGCCGCCCACGCCGAGATCGCCTTGGCCAGGTCGTCGATGCGGGCCTGGACCAGGCCGGAGGTGGCCGCGGCGCGCAGGCGGTCGAGGAAGGGCAGGTGTGCCTGCTCCTTGACCATGGCCCGCCGCACGTCCAGGCAGAGGATGTTGTCGCCGCCCTCCCAAATCGGGTTGACCTGGGCGTCGCGCAGGAGCCTGGCCACCGGCCACTGCTCGATGTAGCCGTTGCCGCCGTGCACCTCGATCGCGTCGCTGGCCGCGGTGACGCCGAGCCGGGCCGCGCGCAGCTTGATCAGGGCGGGCGCGAGCCGCAGCCGGGGGCCGACCTGGGCGTCGAAGACGAGCGCCTGCGCGGCCTCGACCTCGACGATCAGCTCGGCCAGCTTGCGGCGCATCAGCGGCTGGTCGATGAGCGGGCGGCCGAAGGCCTCGCGGGCGCGGGCGTAGCAGATCGACTCGACCAGCGCGCGCCTGGCCACGCCGACGCCCATCATGGCCACGCCGAGCCTGGAGGCGTTGGTGAGCTTCATCATCGTCCCGAGCCCGGCGCCGGACCCCGGCCCGGCCAGCAGGAACGCCTCCGCGTCGGCGAACTCGACCTCACCGGAGGCCACGGACCTGGTGCCGAGCTTGTCCTTGAGCCGCCTGATCCGCACGCCGTTGCGGGTGCCGTCGCGCCGCTCCCACAGCACCAGGAACGGCGCCACCGCCCCCTCGGGCAGCCGGGCGAGCACCACGAACGCCGACCCGTTGGCGTTGGAGGCGAACCACTTGAACCCCGACAGAAGCCACGAATCCTCGCCGGCCGGGACGGCCGCGGCCTCCAGGGCCGCCAGGTCGGAGCCGCCCGTCCGCTCGGTGAACATCTGAGCGGCCTCGCCGGAGTAGAAGCCGTTGGCGAAGATCTCCCGCACCCGATCGCGTACGTCCTGCGGCGCGTGCTTCTCGGCCAGCTGGACCACCATGTCGCCGCCCGTGCCGAGCGCGCAGCCCATCCCGATGTCGGCCTGGTCGAGCAGGTACGTCCACGCCGCGGCGAGCGCATCCGGGTTGGCCCCGTTCGCGCGGGCCTGCCCGGCGAACGACGGCGAGGTGAAGTTGTCGTCCATGAGCGCCCGCCTGGCGGTCTGGAACGACGGCGGCATGACGACTTCGCTGACGTCCCTGCCCCACTTGTCGTACTTCTCCAGCCGCGGCGGGTTGCGGTCGGTCTCCTCGGCGCACTCGGCCACGAGCCCGCCCATGAGCGCGCCGAGCCTGTCGAGGTGCGGCTCCGCCCAGGCGAAGCCGTCGCCCAGGTGGCGCCGCATGAGCAGGCGCAGCGTGGGATCGCAGGTCCACCAGTTGCGCCCGGCCGCGCCCTGGTAGCGCTCGGTGGCGTAGCGGTCGCTGCGGTCGAAAGGTTCGATGAGATAACGCCCCATACTGGGGAGTGTTCCATATACGTGGCCCGCCGACCGGGCCGCGTTCCGGCACACGGTCCCTCGCTCCCCGGCCTGAGGGCCGCTACCGCGAACTGCTCGACCGGCATCTCAAAGACCGACGCCGAAGATCACGCGCCTGTTCCTGAACTCGGTGACGCTCCACAGCCTGCCGCCCTGCACGGTCAGGTCCTCGGGCCCGATCGGGAACGGCCTGGTCTGCGGCTTGCCGTCGCTGTAGACCAGCAGCTTGCCGTTGGTGGTGGAGTTCGCGGCCTGGCTCAGGTACCACTTGCCGCCGTGCGAGGTCGCCCCCTGGATCTTGGGGTGCCCCATCACGAAGGCCTCGCTGGGCTCGCCGCCGGCGAAGCCGAGGTCCCAGTGCGCCACCCAGCCGCCGGGGTCGTTCTCCCGGTACTCGCCCGTGATCAGCCGGGGCGTGGCCGCGCTGCGGTCGATCGACACGAACGAGAAGTGCGGCCCGGGCCGCTCGATCCGCCAGAAGTCGGTCTGCGGGACGATGTAGCGGTAGCCGAACGCGTGGAACTTCCCGTCGTGCCGCCCGATCCGCTTGCCGTCGCCCAGGTCGTTCTGGGCGGTCCGCAGGTCGAGCAGGTTGCTCAGGTCGAAGACGCGCAGCCCTCTGGCGGTGTCGGCGACGTAGAGCAGGTCGCCGTCGATCGCGACGCCGCCCGCGTGGATGTTGATCGGCCCGTACGAGCCGTCCGGCTTGGCCGCCACCAGCAGCGCGTGCTGGTACTTCAGCGTGCGCGGGCTCAGGAACGACACCCTGATCCCCCTCTCGCCTGCCTGCGGCCTGAAGTACCAGCTGGCCACGAACACCGGCACCCCGATGGAGGCGGACTCCTCGCCGCAGGTCAGGCCCTGGGGATACCAGTCGGCGGTGTCCTGGTCCGCGGCGTCGAAGGCGTACCACTCGGCGGGCCTGGGCTGCATCGAGCCGAGCGCACCGGAGGCCCCCTTGCGGACGGCGGTCCTGTTGGCCTGCGCCAGCAGCGCTTCGACGCCGGTGCTGCCGATCTCCCCCGCGAGCTTGGCCGCCCCCTCGGCCAGATCACCCGTCGCCCTTTTCATGGCGAAAGGCGCCTTGTCGGTGGAAGCCATCCCCGTTGCCGCCATATCTCCCTCACCTTTCCGGTCCCTTTACCCAGTGTGACGGTACAGGGACCGGAAAGGTTGCGATCAGCGCCACAAATGCACGGGAAGTCCCGACAGCGCCAGCTCGCGGTAGCGCCGTACGAGCCGCTCCCGGTCGCCGCCGAACCGCGCCAGCGCCTCCCGCTGCCACACCGATCCCGTACGGCGCAGCCGGGTCCGCTGCTCGATGACGCCCAGCGCGCGATCGGCGTCGCTCGGCACCACCCCGGCGCCGAGCAGCCCCTCCCGCGCCTCGGGCAGCAGCCCGAGCACCAGGTCCGCGGCCTCGAACTCGCCGGCCCTGCCGGGCCAGGACAGCTTGGCGTCCAGCCCGTGCATGGCGGCCCGGTAGAAGTTCTGGTACGCCTCCGCGAACCGGTAGCCGGTCAGGTCCCGCTCGGCCTGCGACAGCGCCAGCCCCAGCAGGAACGCCGTGTTCGCGGCCATGTCCGCGCACGAGGGCCCGGCCGGCAGCGCCCGCATCTCGATCCGCAGGTGGCCGCCCTCGGCCGGGTCGTAGACGGGCCGGTTCCACTGCCAGATCGTGCCCTGGTGCAGCCTCAGCTCGGGCACCTCGCGCGGCTCGGCGTCCTCGTGCAGGTCGGGCACGATCGGCTCGTAGTCGCGCACATACCGCTCGAACAGCTCGTGCGCCCCCTCGCGCACCCAGTCCGAGCCGAACGTGACCCGCCCGTCCCTGCGCCCGAGCCGCGCCACGTCCCGGTCGTCGGCGGCCTCCTCCATCAGGGCGATCCGGGTCTCCTCCCACAGCTGCCTGCCCACGAAGAACGGCGAGTTCCCGCACGCCGCCAGCACCGGCCCGATGGCCAGCTGAGCGGCGTTGAACAGCCGGGCGAACCGCTCGGGGGGCGTGCGAATGTGCACCTGCCATGAAGTGTTGGCACTCTCGAGGATCACGTCCTCCACGGCCAGCTCCAGATCGTCGATCTTGACCAGGAACGGCTCCAGCCGCAGCCGCCTGACGCCCCGGCTCAGGGCCCGGTAGCGGTTCTGGTCGCTCATCGCGCCCACCGTGAAATCCTCGGTGTCGAGGGTGGGCAGGATGCCGATGGGCAGCGCGCCCCCGCCCTCGACCGCGTCGTCCACCTTCGTGATCGTCTCCTGGACCTCGGCGCTCAGCAGCTCGAAGGGCCTGCCCGCCAGCGGCGTCGGCGTCAGGTTCACCTCGACGTTGTAGCGGCCCAGCTCCAGCACCACGCGGGAGTCGCCGAGGGCCTCCAGCACCTGGCTGTTGTTCGGCAGCGGCCGGCCGCGCTCGTCGATGAGGAACAGCTCAAGCTCCGCCCCGATCGTGGCCGGACCCTGTCCGAAGCCGGGGGTTGCGAGCAGCTCGCGCAGGACGCCGAGCTGCTCCTGGATGCGTTCTCCGAAGCGGGCGTACTCCGCCTCAGTGAACCGCTCCTTGTCGAGATCTCGTCCCATCACCCCCCTCTGTCCGCTTTGCGAGCTTTGACACATCACCAGGGGAGCACGCCGTCATCCTGCAGATATGCGCCGGTCGGGCCGTCCTCGTCCAGCGTGGCCAGCCGCGCGGCGATCGCCGCGCCCTGCTCGGCGGTGCGGAACCCGGAGTGACCGTTGAGGTCGGTGGCGCAGTAGCCGGGGTTGGCGGCGTTCACCTTGATCACGGTGTCCCGCAGCTCCTTGGCGTAGGAGACGGTGATCATGTTGAGCGCGCTCTTGGAGGAGTTGTACGCGATGAAGTTGGCGTCCCCGAAGGGGCTGCCCGGGTCCGACGCCATGGTCAGCGAGCCCAGCTCGCTCGACATGTTCACGATCCGGCCGGCCGGCGAGGTGCGCAGCAGCGGCAGCATGGCGTTGGTCACGGTGACGACGCCGAACACGTTCGTCTCGTAGACCTCCCTGAGCGCCCGCGCCGGGGTGCCGCTGGGTGTGGCCTGGGCCAGGTCGCCGGCGATCCCGGCGTTGTTGACCAGGATGTCCAGCGTGCCGTACTCCTGCTCGATCCACTTCGCGGCGGCGGCGACGCTGTCCTCGTCGGTCACGTCGATCCGCACGTACGGCTGCCCGAGCCGCTCGCCGGCCGCCCGCCCGCGCTCCTCGTCCCGCGCCCCCACGATCGCGGTGACGCCCTGCTCGGCGAGCAGCCGCGCGATCTCGTAGCCGATTCCCTTGTTTGCACCCGTGATGAGGGCGATCTTTGTCATGGTTCAACGTTCGCGCAGGCCGGAGGGGGCGCGGGAGAGACCTGCCAAGGCTGGGATCGGCGGTACCACCCACAACCGGCCGATCGTCGCCGAAGATGGAGGCATGAACCGCGACCAACTCGCCGAATTCCTCCGCAGCAGGCGCGCCCGCGTCACCCCGGCCGAGGTGGGGCTGCCCAGCGGCGAGCGCCGCCGCACGCCCGGCCTGCGCAGGCAGGAGGTCGCGCAGCTGGCGGGCATGTCGATCGACTACTACATCCGGCTGGAGCAGGGCCGGGGCCCGCACCCGTCGCGGCAGGTGCTCAACGCGCTGGCCCGGGCGCTGATGCTGACCCAGGACGAGCGCGCCTACCTGTTCCACCTGGCCGGGCAGGCCCTGGAGACACCCACGATCAGGGAGGACGTGCCCGGCAGCATCCTGCACCTGCTCGCGTTCCTGGAGGAGGTGCCCGCCTACGTCCTCAATGCCAGGTACGACATCCTCGCCTGGAACCCCGTGGCCAGCGCGCTCATGGGCGACCTCGACGCCTGCCCGGTCGAGCAGCGGAACGTCATCCGCTGGGTCTTCATGTCGCCCGACATCGCCGAGCACCTCGACCACGAGGAGAAGGGCCGCTTCGCCCGCGCCTCGGTCGCCGACCTACGCGCCGCCCTCGGCCGCTACCCCGAGGATCGCAAGCTCCGGGCGCTGGTCGCGGAGATGCTGGCGCTCAGCACCCACTTCGCCGAACTGTGGGCCAGGCACGAGGTCGAGATCCGCAGGGAGCAGCGCAAGCGGATCACCCACCCGCTCGTCGGCACCATCGACGCGATCTGCCAGGTCATGCCGGTGCCCGACCGCGACGACCTCCGCCTCGTCCTCTACACCACCGAACCCGGATCCCCCTCCCACCAGGCCTTGCGCGAGCTGCGGCAACTGACGTGACGGTGGTTGATGCTGTGGACCGTGCCGTGGGCGGTGGTGATGCCGAACCCGGTTCACGTCCCCAAAGGCCTTGCGCGACCTGCGGCAACCGACTCTAAAGCTAGGCTTATGAGATGCGAGCGGTTGCATTTGATATCTTCGGCGGCGAGCTCGACGTGCGAGAGCTGCCCGACCCTGCCCCGGCCCCGCACGGAGCGGTGATCAGAGTCGAGGCGACGGGGCTGTGCCGCTCCGACTGGCACGGCTGGCAGGGCCACGACCCCGACATCAAGGCGCTGCCCCACGTGCCGGGTCACGAGCTGGCGGGCGTGGTCGAGGCCACCGGCTCCGACGTGCGCGGCTGGCGGCCGGGAGCGCGGGTGACCGTGCCGTTCGTCTGCGCGTGCGGCTCCTGCGCGTCCTGCGCCACCGGCGACCAGCAGGTGTGCGAGCGGCAGACCCAGCCGGGCTTCACCCACTGGGGCTCCTTCGCCGAGTACGTCGCCATCGACCACGCCGACGTCAACCTGATCGCGGTCCCTGAGGACATGGCCTACATCACGGCGGCCGGGCTGGGCTGCCGCTTCGCGACCGCGTTCCGCGCCGTGGCGCAGGTGGGCGCGGTGCGGCCGGGCGAGTGGGTGGCGGTGCACGGCTGCGGCGGCGTGGGACTGTCCGCCGTGATGATCGCGACGGCGGCCGGGGCGCGCGTGGTGGCCGTCGACATCAGCAGCGACGCGCTGCACCTGGCCGAGGTGGCGGGTGCCACGCACTTCGTGAACGGCTCGGCCGGCGACGCGGCGGCCCAGGTCAGGGAGCTGACCAGGGGCGGCGCGCACGTGTCCGTCGACGCGCTGGGCAGCCCCCAGACGTGCGCCGCCTCGATCGAGAGCCTGCGCCGCAAGGGCCGGCACGTCCAGGTGGGGCTGCTGCCCGGCGGGCCGACGCCGGTGCCGATGGACCGGGTGATCGGCTACGAGCTGCGGCTGCTCGGCAGCCACGGCATGGCCGCCCACGCATACGCGCCGATGCTGGAGATGATCAGGGCCGGGATCCTGCACCCCGACCAGCTCGTCACCCGCACGATCGGGCTCGCCGACGCTGGCAAGGCGCTGGCCTCGATCGGCTCGGTGCCGGGCGTCACGATGATCACTCCTCGTTCGTCACACTGAACGTCCTGAGGACGCCTTCGGTGAAGTCGTTCCGTCGACCGGGAGGAAGGGGCCACGGCGGGTAACCTGTGCGTTCGCCTTTATGGTGATCTGCATGGATTACATGCGACTTGGTGACACGGGCTTGAAGGTCTCGCGGGTATGCCTGGGCATGATGAGCTACGGCGATCCGGCTCGGCAGGAGTGGGCGCTGCGGCAGGACCAGGCCGAGCCCATCATCCGCAGAGCCGCCGACGCGGGCGTGACGTTCTTCGACACCGCCGACGTCTACAGCCACGGCGAGAGCGAGGTCGTGACCGGGAACGTGCTGCGCGGGATCTTCAGCCGGCGCGAGGACTACGTGCTGGCCACGAAGGTCTATTTCCCGATGGGCGGCGGCGCCAACGACCGCGGCCTCTCGCGCAAGCACATCCTGTCCTCCATCGACGCCTCGCTCGACCGGCTCGGCACCGACTACGTGGACCTCTACCAGATCCACCGGTGGGACGACGAGACGCCCATCGAGGAGACCATGGAGGCGCTGCACGACGTGGTCAGGGCGGGCAAGGCCCGCTACCTCGGCGCGTCCAGCATGTGGGCCTGGCAGTTCGCGAAGGCGCAGCAGGTGGCCGAGCGCAACGGGTGGACGAAGTTCGTCTCGATGCAGGACCACTACAACCTGCTCTACCGGGAGGAGGAGCGCGAGATGCTCCCGCTCTGCCTCGACCAGGGCGTGGGCGTGATCCCGTGGAGTCCGCTCGCCCGCGGCGTGCTGGCGAGGGCGGGCTCGGCGGCCACGACGGCCAGGACGGGGTCGGACACGCGCATCGACTCCCTGTACGACCCGGAGAACGACAAGCTCGTCCTCGACCGGGTGGCGCAGGTGGCCGCCGAGCGCGGGCTGCCCGCCGCCCAGGTCGCGCTGGCCTGGCTGCTGCACCAGCCGGCCGTCACCGCGCCGATCGTCGGGGCCACGAAGGACGGGCACGTCGACGACGCGGTGGCCGCCGTGGACGTGTCGCTTTCGCCGGAGGAGCTGACGTTCCTGCAGGAGCCGTACCGGCCGCGCGAGGTGCGGTTCTGACCATCTCGGATTGTCGGGGCCAGCCCCTAAGGTATTGGCATGCGGGCAAATGAGGAGGCGGCGTCGGCGCTGCAGGAATACGCGGAGCTGTTCGCGCTCTGCGGCGGCGACGCCTTCCGGGTGCGGAGCTACCAGAAGGCGGCCAAGGCGATCGCCGGATTCCCGGAGGACATCTCGGTCGTCGACGTGCGCAGCGTCCCCGGCGTCGGCGAGGCGATCGCCAAGAAGATGGAGGAGTTCCTGCAGCGCGGCAGCTTCCGGCAGCTCGACGACCTGCGGGGGCGGGTTCCCGACGGCGTGCGCAGGCTGACGCGGGTGCCGACCCTGGGCCCCAAGACGGCGATCATGCTGTTCGAGGACTTCGGCATCGACTCCACCGCGGCCCTGAGCGAGGCGATCACCTCCGGCCGCCTCGACGGCGTCAAGGGCCTCGGCCCCAAGACCCTGGCCAACCTGCTCAAGGGCATCGAGCAGCTCGAGCAGTCCGGCCGCCGCGTGCACATCGGCGTCGCCATGTCCCTCGCCGAGCAGGTGATGGCCTCGCTGACGGCCGAGCGGATCGCGTACGCGGGATCGCTGCGGCGGATGAAGGACACGATCGGCGACATCGACATCCTCGCGGTCGCGCCCGAGTCGATCATGGCGGACTTCCGCGGCCGGCCCTACGTCGCCGAGGTGATCGCGGCGGGCGACAAGAAGACCTCGATCCGCACCACATCCGGCATCCAGGTGGACCTGCGCGTGGTCCCTGCCGGCTCCTGGGGCGCGGCCATGCAATATTTCACCGGCTCCAAGGAGCACAACGTCGCCATCAGGGAGATGGCGGTGAAGAAGGGCTGGAAGCTCTCCGAATACGGGCTGTTCGAGGGTGAGCGGGTGATCGCCGCCGAGTCGGAGGAGGACATCTACGCCGCGCTCGGCATGCAGTTCGTGCCGCCGCCGATGCGGGAGGACGGCGGCGAGGTCAAGGCGGCGCTGCGGGGCGAGTTGCCCGCGCTCGTGGAGCTGTCCGACCTCAAGGGCGACCTGCACACGCACACAGACCTGACGGACGGCATCGCCACGTTAGAGGACATGGTGGCGGCCGGCCACACCCGCGGCTACGCCTACTACGCGGTCACCGACCACGCGCCGGACCTGGCGATGCAGCGGATGACGCTGGACAAGGCGCTGGAGCAGCGGGGGCAGGTGGCTCGGCTCCAAGAGAAATATCCCGGCATGCGGCTCCTGCACGGCACCGAGCTCAACATCGCCCCCGACGGGTCGGTGGACTGGCCCGGGGAGATCCTGCGGGAGTTCGACGTGTGCGTGGCCTCGGTGCACTCCCATTTCGGGATGTCGCGGGACGAGATGACGCGCCGCTTCATCGCCGCCTGCGAGAACCCGTACGTCGACATCATCGGCCACCCGACCACCCGCAAGATCGGCAAGCGCCCGGCGGTGGACGCGGACTGGGACGCGATCTTCCGGACGGCCGCCCAGACGGGCACCGCGATGGAGATCGACTCATTCCCCGACCGGTCGGACCTGCCGTCGGATCTGGTGCGGCTGGCCAAGCATCACGGCGTGAAGTTCTCGATCGACAGCGACTCGCACGCGATCCCGCACCTGGCGAACCAGCGGTTCGGGATCGGGATCGCGCAGCGGGCGTGGTTGACGACGGACGACATCATCAACACCTGGCCGCTGGACCGTCTCCTGGCCTTCCTGGGCCGCTGACGCTGCCGCCCGCCCGGCGCCTCGTCCGACCCCTCTCGTGCTCGGAAGGCGCGACCCACGCTTGGGGCCGCGCCTTCCGAACCGCGTTCTGCCACGAATGGGAGACCGCGTAATAAGGGACCACGTAATAAGGGACCCAGCGGGAAGGGTTTCAGGCCGGTCATGGGATCACCCGCTCCACGGCTGGAGCCAGGTGCGCCAGACCCACAAGTCCTTGTAGTCGCCACTCTTGAGCTGCACCCAGTGCTCGCGACCGGCGGTGGGTTCGGCCGGCGAAGACGCGGGTTGCTGCTCCCACGAGCGGACCCCCATTCGACGGAACATGTATTGGCCCAATCCTGCTCCCAAATTCGGATTTAACACACCAAATAGGCGTATTTTGCCCATTCTTTGGCGCACCGTAGGCCCGCCCCGACTTCCCCATGAGATGAGCGGCCGGGGCGGGCACATGACGAGGTCACAAGGCAGTGGAAACGTTCCTGACGTGCTCCGACAGGGCGACCCGGGTCTGGGGAAGATGGACATGAAGGAAGGAAGAGAGGAGATTAGATGCTTTACAGGTAGGGAATAGGTATTACGGAGGTGGGAACGGTGAATCAAGCCGTGGCGACGATCGTGAAGCCGCTGCCCGGCCACCTGTTCAGGGTGCATGGCGGGAGCGCCGAGATGCGGTGGGAGGCCATGTCGGGGCAGGGGTATCACACCCCGACCGACCGGTTCTTCGTGCGGAACCACACCTCCACCCCGCTCATCGACGTCACCACCTGGCGGCTGCGGCTGCACGGCGCAGGGATCCGATGCCCGCGCGAGTTCGGCTACGACGAGCTCCGGGCGATGCCGTCGCGGACGTACGACGTGGCGATCGAATGCGCGGGAAACGGCCGGCGGTTCTACGGGACGCAGCAGGACGACGCCGCCCCCGGGACGCAGTGGGGCCTGGGGGCGATCGGAGTCGCCCGGTGGCGTGGCGTGCCGCTGAAACATCTGCTCAAGGAGGTGGGAGTGCGGCCCGAGGCGGTGGACGTGCTGCCTTCCGGCCTGGACGCGCCGTTCGAGGACTACGGGCACGTACGCAGGCCGCTGCCGATCGAGAAAGCCATGGACGACGTGCTCGTAGCCTACGAGATGAATGGCGAACCGCTGCCTCCGGACCATGGATTTCCGGTGCGCCTGGTGGTGCCGAGATGGGTGGGAATAGCCTCGATCAAATGGCTCGGCGATATAGAAGTTTCAACAACGAAGCTCTTCACGCCCTGGAACACGGTCTTTTACGCGAACGTCACGACGCAACCGGTGAAGAGCGCTTTCGAGCTCCCATGGAATGCCCGCCTGCCCCTCGCCGGGCCGCACATCCTGCACGGGCGGTCCTGGTCGGGGCGGGGCAGGATCGTCCGGGTGGAGGTCAGCTTCGACGGCGGGCTCGGCTGGCGCGAGGCCGAGCACCACGGACATCACCTGGTCGCGGCCTGGTTGCCATGGCACATTGCATGGGCCCCCCGCCACACGGGGAGGCACGTGCTCATGGCCAGGGCGACCGACGAGACCGGCGCCACGCAGCCGCTGACCACTCCACGGCATCCGTCCGGCTATCACTTCGACGCGGTCGTGCAACATCCCATTCACGTTGTCATCGGATAGGCAATTGTCACCGATCGCGGCTGAGCTGGTGATTTCCTTTACCCATGTACGGCACCGCTGAATTCATCTGAAAGACTCTCGCGGAAACCTTCTGGAAATCCCCCTGTGTGAGGCTGCGCACACGACGGTAAAAGGAGAGCAGATGCGCCAGTTGACCGCACTCGACGCCCAGTTCCTCAATGTCGAGACGGCGACCACCGCCGCACACGTGGCCGGGCTGGCGATCATCGACTCGGCGGATGGCTCGCTCACCCCGGGCTCGCTCGCGGAGCTGCTGCTCGACCGGCTGCACCTGTCCCCCGCGCTCAGCCTGCGGCTGGCGGAGGTGCCGCTAGGGCTGGACCATCCCTACTGGGCGCCCGATCCGGACTTCGACATCGGCAACCATCTGTTCGAGCTGACACTGCCCGCGCCCGGGCACGACTGGCAGCTCTCCGAGGCCGTGGCGGAGATCCACGCCCGCCGGCTCGACCGGGCGCACCCGCTGTGGGAGATGCACCTGATCAACGGGCTGCCGGACGGGAGGGTGGCCGTCTACACGAAGGTGCACCACGCCGCGATCGACGGCATCTCCGGCGCGGAGACCCTGGCCACCCTGCTCGACCTCACCCCGGACGGCCACCTGACGCGACGCAGACTCCGCACCACGGACCAGCGCGGCGACGCCAACGGCCATCACAGCACGGGTTCGGCGAACGGCCACGAGACCACCGCCGCTGCGGGCGCCACGCAGGTCACCGGCTCCGCGATCGGCGACCGCACCACGGGCTCGGCGAACGGCAAGCGAGGCGCACGTGGCCTGCCCGCGAACGGCGGTCGCAGCACGCAGTTGCACCTCACCCTCCCGGCGGACGGCGAACGCGAGCACGTCTCCGTCCGCGACGACCGGGCCAAGCAGAACGGGCAAGACGGCAGCACCGCCAACGGCGACCGCACCCGCCAGGGCAACGGCACCATGCACAGCGACCGCACCAGCCAAGGCGACGGCACCATGCACGGCGACCGCACGGCGGCATTGCCCGACGGCGGTCGTATCCAGCCGGCCGGCGGCGACCAGGAGGACGCTCCTGGGCTGATCGGCATGCTGGCCGGGGCCGCCGTGCATTCGGCGACCCACCCCGTGCGGGCCGTGAAGTCGGTCGTCAGGGCGGCGGGGGACCTGGACGCCATTCCCCTGGCGGCGCGCATGCCCGGCGCGAAGCTGATCGCCAAGGCCGCGCGGCTGGTCGTTCGCGACCGGCCGAACCGGCCCGAGCTGCCGAGCCTCGCCGTCCCCCGCACCCCGTTCAACGGCCCCATCAGCGCCCGCCGCGAGCTCTCCTTCGGCTCGCTGTCGCTCAAGGACGTCAAGAAGGTCGCCAAGGCCAACGGCATGAGCGTCAACGACGTGGTCATGACCCTGTGCACGTCGGCCCTGCGCTCGTGGCTGGGCGAACGGGACGCGTTGCCGGAGGAGCCGCTGATCGTCGCCGTTCCCGTGGCGGTCCGTACGGCCGGGGCCAAGGACCTGGTCGGCAACCAGATCTCCGTCATGGTCGCCCCGATGCCCACGAACATCCCCGACCCCCTGGAGCGCCTGCAGGCGGTCGGCGCGACCATGGGCCGGGCCAAGCGGCGTTTCGCGCTGGCCCCGGCGACCTGGCTGAGCGAGCTGTGCTCGGTGCTGCCCGCCCCGGTCACCAGCCTGGCCACGCCGGCGATCTTCCGGCTGGCGGGCATGGCGTTCCCGCCGATCAACCTGATCATCAGCAATGTGCCGGGCCCGCAGTTCCCGCTGTACCTGTGCGGCGGGCGGGTGCTGTCGTACTATCCGATGTCCGTCCTGACCGACATGAGCGGCGGACTGAACATCACCTGCTTCTCGTACGACGGCATGCTCGACTTCGGCATCGTCGCCTGCCCCGAGCGCATGGACGACGTGTGGGGCCTGCTCGGCCACCTGCGTGCGGCACTGGACGAGCTGCTAGACGAGCGAGTGGGCGATGAGTTCCGCGACGGCGTCGGGATCGATCTGGTGGCCGGTTAGCTGCCAGAGGTTTTCCTGGTAGAGCAGGACGGCGGCGAACATGGCCGCCGCCACCTCCAGCCTGGCCGCGTCCCCGCGCGCGCCGGGCTGCGCCAGCTCCAGCGCGAACCTGGCGCGCCTGATCAGCTCGCCGTTGAGGCGCCCGAGCCGTTCCTTGACGGAGCCGTGCGTGTCGGCCTCGCGGAACAGGATGCGCCGCATCGCCGGTGAGGCCCGCAGCGGCAGCCCGCGTGCCAGCCTGGCCAGCGTGCCCGCCGGGTCGCCTGGCACGGCGTCGATCTCGCGCGCCTCTTCGATGTGCGTACGCTCGTTGACCAGAGCGACCAGTACGTCGACCTTGTGCGGAAAGTAGTCGAAGATCAGCCCTTTGGGCACTTTCGCGAGCTTGGCGATGACCGCAGTCGGGGTGGCCTCAAAGCCGGAGCCCGCGAACAGCTCCTCTGCCGCGTCCAGGATGCGCGTGCGCACGTCACCCATCACCACAGCAGAACCATAGCGCCACCTGCGGCTCCATGGCCATGCCGGGAAGGCGAGAAGTCGTCTGCGCCACGCCTCTGAGGAAGGGATCCCCCATGGCCCTGTGTGAGGCAATGATGTAGCATGTGAGACAAACATGTTTCAAACGATACGGCGGTGTCTGATGGCGATGAGCCGACAGCAGATCATGACGGCGGCGATCCAGCACCTCAACGAGAACCCCACCGCCTCCATGGCGCAGCTCGCCGAGGCGGCCGGGATCAGCAGGGCCACGCTGCACCGGCACTTCAGCAGCCGGGACGAGCTGATGCTGGCCCTGGGGCACCAAGCCCATGACCGGTGGGAGCAGGTCCAGCTGAGCGCCGGTCTGGAGGCCGCGACCGCCTCCGGGGACCGCGAAGTGCTGGTAAAAGCCATGAACGCGCTGCTCGCCGGCCTGATCGAGGTCGCCGACGAGTACGGCTTCGGCCTGACCGACGACATTCTGGCGGTCCACCCCGAGCTGATGCGCCGCGTGGACGAGCTGGAAGAGCGCGAGCTGGCGTTCTACGCCGCCGCCCAGCGCGCGGGCCTGCTGAGCCCCGGCCTGCCCACCATCTGGGTCGGCCACGTCATGTACGGGCTGCTGGTGGCCGTACGGAATGGCCTGCGCCGCGGGGACATCGCCCGCCGCGAGGTTCCCCGCCTGCTGCTCGACACCTTCCTGTACGGCGTCGCACCCCGGAGGGAGTCATGACGATCACCACGCCACCGGTCTCGTCGAAGCGGCGCTGGGCCGGCCTGGCCGTGCTGTCGGCCAGCGTGCTGCTCGTGGTCATGGACATGACCGTGCTCAACGTCGCGCTGCCGGCCATCTCGGCGGACCTGCGGCCCAGCTCCATCGAGCTGCTGTGGATCGTGGACGCGTACGGACTGGTGCTGGCGGGGCTCCTGGTCACGGTGAGCGCGCTGGGCGACCGGTGGGGGCGCAAGCGGATGCTGGTGACCGGGTTCGCGGTGTTCGGGCTGGCCTCGCTGGCGGTGCTGCTCGCGGACAGCCCGCTGGAGGTGATCGCGGTACGGACGCTGCTCGGCGTCGGCGGCGCGATGATCATGCCGTCCACGCTGTCCATGATCCGTAACCTGTTCACCGATCCGGGCGAGCGCGCCAGGGCGCTGGGCGCGTGGTCGGCGATGGCCGCGGTGGGCGCCGCGCTGGGGCCGATCCTGGCCGGGCTCGTGCTGGAGCATCTCAGCTGGCACGCGGCGTTCCTGCTGAACGTGCCGGTCATGGCGGTGGCGATCGGCGCCGGCCTCTTACTGCTGCCCGAGTCCAGGAATCCCAGCCCCGGCCGATGGGACGTGCTCGCCACGGCGCTGTCGATGGCGGGCATGGTGGCGCTGGTGTACGCGATCAAGAGCTTCGGCAAGTACGGCCCGGCCTCGGCGAGCGCCCTGGTGGCGACCGTGGTCGCGGCGGTGACGCTGGGCTGGTTCGCCATGCGGTGCCTGCGCAGGCCGGATCCGCTGCTGGAGCTCAGGCTGTTCCGCAGCGGCCCCTTCTCCGCCGGGGTGACGACGGCGCTGACCACGTCGATCGCGATGGGGGCGGTGCTGCTGCTCCTCGCGCAGTGGATGCAGCTCGTGCAGGGGTACTCGCCGCTGGAGACCGGTGTGCGGCTGCTGCCCGCCGCGCTGGCCGCGCTCGTGGCCTCGCCGCTGGCCCCGGTCCTGGCGGCGAGGATCGGCGCGCGCAGGGTGCTGGCGGGCGGGCTGGCGGTGATGGGCGTGGGCTTCCTGCTGCTCTTCCTGGCACCGGCCCCGCTGGACTACTGGCCGGTGGCGGGCACGCTGACGCTGATCGGCATCGGGAACGGCGCGCTGGCCATCGCCTCCGCGATGATCATGTCAGGTACGCCCGCCGCGGAGTCGGGCAGCGCCGCGGCCATCGAGGAGACCAGCTACGACCTCGGCGGGGCGCTCGGCGTGGCCGTCCTGGGCAGCGTCGCGGCCGCCGTCTACCGCGGCGCGCTCGACTACGCCGGGCCGGCGGCCGGCGTCGCGCGGGAGTCGCTGGGCGGGGCCATCGGCGTGGCCAGGGAGCTGGGCGCGGCGGGCGCGGGGCTGGCCGAGCGGGCGACGGCGGCGTTCACCGACTCGCTGACGCTGACCAGCGGGGCGGGCGCGGTGCTGATGCTGACCGGCACGCTGGTGGTGTGGCTCCTGATGCCGCGCGACCTCGGCCTGTCCGGCGCCACCCAGCGCTGAGCGGCGTGATCGGCCGGATCTCGGCCCATCACCGATCAACGGACGCGGCCCGCTCCCGGGCCCGTCACCGACCGCCCGACTCGGTCCGGTCCGCTCATCAGTGCGCGGAGTTCGAGCGTGGGCCGTCAGCGGGCGCCGATGGCGGCCATGAGCATGGGGTAGGCCCGGTGCAGCTCCTTCTGCCAGGAGGCGTGGTTGTGGCCGCCGCGGTAGAAGTGGGTGCGCACCGGGATGCCCAGCTCGTCCAGCCGCCCGGCGAACGACCTGGCCGCCCGGTTCGCCAGGTCCTCCACCAGGTCTCCCTCCCCCGCGGCCACGTACAGCTCGACGCCTTTGAGCTTGTCCGCCCGGTCGTAGGGATTGTGCGCCCGCCAGATGGAGCGCTGCGCCTCCGGGTCGCCCCAGATGCGCTTCCAGTCGGTGCCCAGGCAGCCGATCGTGGTGCCCGCCATCACGGCCTGCGGCACGCCGGGGGCGAGGATGTGCACGGCACCGCTGAACGAGGCGGCCGCCTTGAAGTAGCCCTTGGACGCGTACAGCATGGCGCCCTGGCCGCCCATCGAGTAGCCGGCGACCGCCCGCTGCCCGCCGGCCCGGTAGCGTGATTCGAGCAGGGGCAGCAGCTCCCGCAGGTGGTAGGTCTCCCAGCGTGGTGAGCCGCCGTCGCCGCCGTTCCACCAGTCGGAGTAGCTGCCGCATTTACCGCCGTCGGGCATCACGACCAGCACGCCGGTGTCGCGGGTGAGCGCGTTGACGTCGGTCTTGGCGGTCCAGGAGGTGTGGTCGTCGAGCCCGCCGTGCAGCAGCCACAGTGTCGGCCAGTCGCGGCGTGACTCCCAGCGGTGCGGCAGCAGCAGGCGTACCTTCGTGGTGGCGTCGCCCAGTGCCGGCGACCTGATCGTGAGCTCCATCCTGCGCTCGTCGAGCTGCCGCTCCTCCAGCACCCGCGCCGGCGGGGTTCCGGTCGCGGAGGGAGGCGGTTTCGGCCCGGGCTGTTCCCCGCCGGATCGCAGCACCGCCACGCCCAGCAGGAACAGGCCGCCGGCGACCACCGCGCCGACCAGGCAGCCGCGTAAGCGGGGCGCCATCGTGCCTCCTTGTTGGCTGCGCGGATAATAGCGGGATGAGATCAATAGGGGCCACGGGCCTGTCCGTTTTCCCGATATCGCTCGGCACCAATGTCTTCGGCTGGACGGCGGACAAGGAGACGTCGTTCGCGATCCTGGACGCATACGTCGAGGGCGGCGGCAACTTCATCGACACCGCCGACGTGTACCCGTACTGGGCGACCGGCGAGTCCACCTCCGAGATGATCATCGGGGAGTGGATGGAGGACCGGCGCAACCGCGACTCGCTCGTCCTCGCCACCAAGGTCGGCATGCTGGAGGGGCTGGAGGGCCTGGCTCCGGCGACCATCCGCACGGCGGTCGAGGACTCGCTGCGGCGGCTGCGTACCGACTACATCGACCTCTACTGGGCGCACGTGGACGACCACGACACGCCGATCGTGGAGTCGCTGGCCGCGTTCGACGCGCTGGTCCGCGAGGGCAAGATCCGGTACGCCGGCGCGTCCAACTACGGCGCGGCCCGGCTGGCGGAGGCACTCAAGATCTCCGACGACGAGGGACTGACCAGGTATGTCGCGCTGCAGCAGGCGTACAACCTGGTCGAACGCGGTTACGAGGGCGAGCTGCGGGACGTGGTGGCCGAGGAGGGGCTGGCCAGCACGCCGTACTTCGGGCTGGCGCGCGGCTTCCTGACGGGCAAGTACGCGCCCGGCGTGACCGTCGACAGCCCGCGGGCGGGCAAGGCCGCCGAATACCTGGCGACCGAGCGCGGGCTCAGGACGCTGGAGGCACTGACCAAGGTGGCGGGCGAGCGCGGCGTCGAACCGGCCTCCGTGGCGCTGGCCTGGCTCCTCGCGCAGCCGACGGTCGCGGCGCCGATCGCCAGCGCCCGCAACGTCGGCCAGCTCCAGGCGCTGATGACGGCCGCGGAGCTGGCGCTGAGCACCGAAGAACTCACCCTCCTGGACGAGGCCTCCCGCCCCTGACCACGCCGGCCTGCCCGGCGTGCCAGGCAGGCGTGGGTGTCAGCGGACGCGATCCACCAGGCCGTCGCACAAGGCACGCAGGTCGGCCGCGTTCGGCAGACAGTCGTCCAGGACCTCGAGCGCCGACGACACGTACCGGTCCGCCAGCGCCCGGGCCTCGGTGCGGCCGCCGGCCTCCTCCACGAGGCGGGCGGCCCGCCGCAGCGACTCCTCGTCCGTCGAGCCCGAGGCGAGGATGACGGACAGCTCGTGCGCGGCCGCACCGCCTGCGGCGAGGGCCGCGAGCACGGGAAACGTCTTCTTGTCGCGCCGCAGATCACTGTGTACGGGTTTGCCGGTGATACGGGGATCACCCCAGATGCCGAGCACGTCGTCCACGATCTGGAAGGCCACGCCGAGGTCGCGGCCCATCTGCCACATGCGGTCCGCCAGCTCGGGCGCGCCCCCTAGAGCCACGCCCGTCGCCGCGGCGGCGCCCAGCAGCCCGCCCGTCTTGCCCGCGGCCATCTCGGTGTACTCGGCGACGGTGACCTCGTTGGGACCGGCCCATGGGCGGTTCTCGAAGGCCATGTCGGCGGTCTGCCCCTGGACGAGGTCGATCAGGGCCGCCGACAGGTACGTCATCGCCTCCGGCCGCCCGGCGAGCTGGCCGACGGCCAGGGCGAGGAGCGCGTCGCCGGCCAGCAGCGCCGGCCCCACGCCGTACGCCTTCCAGAGCGCGTCCCGATGCCTGCGCCGCTCGTCGTTGTCGATGATGTCGTCGTGCGCCAGCGAGAACGCGTGCACCAGCTCCACCGCCACCGCCCCCGGCAGCGCCGACTCCGCCGCGGCGCCGACGGCCTCGGCGCTGAGCATGGCGATGGCCGGCCGCACGCCCTTGCCGCCGTCGCCGTCGTACGGCCTGCCGTCCGCGTCCGACCACCCCAGCGCGAACCCGGCCATGGTGGCGCCCCACGGGTGCAGCATCGAGACCGCCTCGCGAAGAGCCGGCTCGAGTAGCCCCTGGCAGCGGGCAACGGCCCCACTGCCCAGCGGGCCGGCGGCCTGATGGCTAAGATTCAACTGGCACTCCTACCCCGGTACGATCTTGAATCTACATGCGGGAACATGTGATAATCCACCCATAGATTGACATATGTCAGGAAATGTCCGTGATGTGACACAAGGCACCGCAGGCACAGCGGGAGACGCACGTGGCGATCAGACGCCCCCACGCCACCCGCTCCACACCGGGCGGACCAGGGCAAGGTGACAAGAGGGCAATACCGCCGTATCTCCCAATCGTGATCATTTATCGACTTTTATGCGACAACAACCCAAAAGGTGATAAATATCGCATAGAGGACTTTATCTGCATATCGCATCCGGATCGGGGATCGCCGTCATGCCGCCTGCCTCGGATACCTCCGTGACCAGCCCGAAAGTCCTCCCGTTCCACAAGACCATCCCGAGGCTGGTCAAGGATCCGGTCACCGAGCTGGCCAGAATGGGCGCCGAGGCCGGAGGTCGCATCGTCCGGCTCAATCTCGGCCCCTTCCGTCCCTATCTGGTCTCGCACCCCGACCACGTCCAGCAGGTACTCAAAACGGAGTGGTCCAACTTTCTGCGCGAGGGCATGTTCTGGCGGCCGGTGCGCCGCCTGACCGGCCAGGGCATCCTGCGCGAGGGCGAGGACTGGGCGTCCACCAGGAAGATCCTCCAGCCGCTCTTCACCGCGAGGTACATGGCCTCCCTGGCCGAGGACATGGCCGACGCCATCGCCGAGCGCATCCTCGAGCTCGACGACCACGCGCGGGCGGGCCGGCCGATCGACGGCGCCGGCCAGATGACGGCGATCGTCAACCAGGCCGTCGTCAAGGTCCTGTTCGGCGGCCGGATCTCACGCGACACCGCCGAGCGACTGGCGCCCGAGTTCGCCACCTGCGCCACGACGATCGGCTTCCGGCTGCTGTTCCCCTTCGTGCCGTACTCCGTCAAGGTCCCCGGTGACCGCGCCTTCCTGCGCGCCATGAAGAACATCGACGAGATCGTCTATCCCCTGATCGAGCAGGCGCGCCGCGAGGGCGCCGGCATCGGGAAGATGGACCTGATCTCGGCGGTGCTCACGTCCAGGACCGGCCAGGACGGCAAGGGGGACCTGCGGCAGGTCCGCGACGACCTGGTGAGCATGTACGCCACGTCCACGGAGACCACGGCGATGTCGCTGACCTGGCTGTGGGCCGTGCTCCACGAGTATCCCGCCGTGAGCGCCCGGCTCCATGAGGAGATCGACCGCGTCGTTGGCGATGGCCCGGTACGGCCGGAGCACGCGACGCGGCTCCCGTACCTCCACATGGTCCTGCAGGAACTGTTACGCCTGTATCCGGCAGGCTGGATCATCCCCCGGCAGGCGGTCGCGGACACGGAGATCGGCGGCGTCCGGATCAAGAGCGGCTCGCAGGTGCTGATCAGCCCGTACACCACCCACCGCCTGCCGGAATTCTGGGATCGGCCGCTGGAGTTCGACCCGGATCGCTGGGCCGGCGAGAGCACCCGCAGGCATCGCTACGCGTACTTCCCCTTCGGCGCGGGCCCGCACTCCTGCCTCGGCCAGAACCTGTTCAACGTCGAGGCCCCGCTGGTGGTCGCCGGCCTGCTGAGCAGGTACCGGCTGGTGCTGACCAACCCCCAGAGGCTCATCCCGGTGCCGGGAGCGTCAGCGCGGCCGAAACAGCAGCTCCTGTTACGACTGATGCCGATCGAGCGGAACCGGCCGACGTGAGCCCCGGGAGCGTCGCCGCCGGCGAGATGGCGAACACCTCTTCGGTCGCGGGCGAACTGATCGCCAGCCTGATGCTCAGGCCATGGGGGCAGGTGTCGCCGTCGGTCTACGAGACGGGCCGGATGGTCACGCTGGCCCCCTGGCTGACCGGCCATCGGGAACGGATCGACTACCTGACCGGAACCCAGCGTCAGGACGGAGCGTGGGGCGCGCCGGACGGGTACGGCCTGGTGCCGACCTTGAGCGCCACCGAGGCGCTCCTCTCCGCACTGGCGCGCGGGGACCTGGGCGTGGATCGCGAGTGCCTCGCCCAGGCGGCGGAGCGGGGCCTGCGCGTGCTCGCCACCTGGCTGGGCGAGCGGCTGGAGCTGCCGGACACGCCGGCGATCGAGCACATCGTGCCCTCGCTCGTGGCCCTCATCAACCGGCACGTCGAGGACCTGGCGGGCCACGCGCCGCTGCCGCTGCCGGAGGGAATGAGCCACGACACTCTCCACCTGGTCAGGTCGTGGATCAGTTCAGGGGCGGAGATCCCGGAGAAGCTGCTCCACGCTCTGGAGATCGCGGGCGACGAGGCCGGCGGGGCGCGCGGGGTCCGGCCGACGGCCATCGGGACCATCGGGGCGTCCCCCGCGGCCACCGCCGCCTGGCTGGGAGGCCCGGAGGGCCATGACGCGGACGGGCGGGCCCGCGATCACCTGGAGGCGGTCGTCCGGCGCCACGGCGGCCCGGTGCCCGTCGGGTTGCCCATCACCGTGTTCGAGCGGGGCTGGGTGCTGAGCTGGCTGACCCGCGCGGGTGTGCCCGTCGAGGCGCCGCCGGAGATGGTGGCGGACCTCAGGGCGGCGATCGGGCCCGACGGGACGGCCGCGGGGCCGGGGCTGCCCGCCGACGCCGACACGACCTCGGTGGCGCTGTACGCGCTGGCGCTGCTCGGGGCGCCGTACGAGCCGGACAGCCTGTGGCGCTTCCGCTCCGGCACCCACTTCTCCACCTGGCCCGGCGAGCAGGGAGTCTCGGTCAGCGTCAACGCCCACGTGCTGGACGCCTTCGGCGAGTACGTGGCCCGTCGGCCCGCCGCCGCGCCCCGCTACGTGGAGACCATCTCCGGCCTGGCCGCCTGGATCGCCGACCGTCAGCAGCCGGACGGGAGTTGGACCGACAGGTGGCACGCCTCCCCCTACTACGCCACCGTCGCCTGCGCCCTGGCGCTCGACGCGTTCGGCGGGGACGCCTCGGCCGGGTCGGTGCGCGCGGCTGTCGAGTGGGTGCTGGGCACCCAGCGGCCGGACGGCTCATGGGGCCGCTGGGAGGGCACCGCCGAGGAGACCGCGTACGGAATGCAGACCCTGTTGCTGACCAGGAGCCGGATGGACCCGCGATGCGTGCTCGCCGCGGACGAGGGACAGGCGTACCTGACACGCTCTGCCGGAACGGAGCATCCCCCGCTCTGGCACGACAAGGACTTGTACGTGCCGCTCGCCGTGACCCGCGCCGCGGTCATCGCCGCGGCACACCTGGCCGAGCGGGCGCGGGACGGGGCGGCTCCCTAGACGCCGTGCGCGTCCGCGTCCCTGACCAGGTCCTGAACGGTGTACGCGTGCGTGTCCCTGGCCATGTACCAGGCGCCGTTGAACGCCACGCTCCTGCGCTGTCCCTCCGCGACGTCCGCCAGCTCGGGGGGCAGCTCCGCGAGCGCGGCGGCGAAGGCCCCGTTGAGCTCGGCGATGTGCGTGGAGACCCGTTCGACCGCCGCCTCCACGGTCATCCCCGAACGCTCCAGGATGAGGACGGAGTTCGGCTTGCCCTCGCCCCTCTCCCGTTCGAACGTCCTGATGTCGTTGGCGAGCCGCATGCAAGCCGCGCCGAAGGCGGTGGCAGGCGCGATCGATCCCCAGTGCGCGGCGTCGGCGGGAGCGGGACCGCAGATCGCCAGGGCAGCCGCCCACCAGGTGGGGTAGAGGATGGTGATGCGGCCGTTGGCCAGATAGTCGTCGTACGCCGGCCAGGGCTCGCTGCCCGCCGCCCACACGCGCTCGCGGGCCATGGCGGCGCCGGCGAGCTCGAGCCGTTCCACCAGGGTCGGCACGTGCGTAGCGGCGCCGGGATGCGCGTGAAACCGGTCGCACCACCCCTGCCAGGCGTGCAGGGCCTGTCCCATAGGATCTGCGGCGTCGGCCGGCGCCGTGGACGTCTGGGGCGGCGCCCCGGAAACCATGGCGCGAAGCCTCGCGAAAAAGGCGGCGACGTCGCGATGCGACCACTGGCCCGCGATGTCGTCGGCGATGTCGTCGATGCCGAACAGGATCGCGGTCAGCGCCCCGAGATCGGCGATCTGATCCGGCGGCGCGTGCGGGAACGTCGCCGCGGCCGACAAGCAGCTGAAGGACAACCGGCTGGCGGCGCTGTCACCGTCGGCGAACAGGCCGGTATAGGGACGTAAGAGCTCGGCCGCATCGGACACGGCTTCGGCCGCGGCCCTGAGCACGGCGCTCCGATGCTCCTCGGGCACGCCCGCCAGCCGATGCGCCCCCTGAAGCAGGCGATCCACGACGTCATTCCTGATGCTGAAGTACCCGGAGGGGTCCGCGTCGCTCACTTAGGAAGGATATCTACTGACATCGCCAAGCAAGGAAGGATATCTACTGACAACTTTTTTTACTAATTGTGTCAAAAAAGGGATATTTGTAGTCAAAGTGATTAATGTTACTTGAGAGACGCTTTGCGTGTGCGCTAAGGTTCCTTGATCGACAGCGCCGGTATGCAACTGCATGTCCTGGTGGTCCGCACACAGAATCACTTTCACAGGGTGGGTTCAATGGGCTTCCGCAACACACGCCTGCGGACCAAAGTCACGGCTCTGCTGCTCTCACTCGCGGCGCTGTGGGCCTTCGCCGCATGGGTCACCCTTCGTGAAGGTGTCAACCTGCTGTGGGTCTCCCAGCTCGACACCAGCATAGTCTCACCGAGCGAGCCCCTGCTCGTCGAACTGCAGCGCGAGCGCCGGGTCTCGGTCGTCAAGCTGAGCAACGCGACGGCCCGGTCCCGCAAGGATCTCGAGAACCAGCGCAGGCAGACCGACCGCGTGCTGGCCGAGTTCAGGGAGGCGGCGAGCGCGGGCATCGTCGGCTGGGCGATGGACGACGAGGCGATCAGGCGGCTCGGCGACGTGTTCCGGCAGCTCGACACCGTCAAGAAGACCCGGCAGGGCGTCGACGCGGCCCAGGTCAACCGGATCCAGGCGACGGCCGCCTACGGTGACGTCATCGACTCCATCTACGGCCTCTACGGTTCGCTGGCGACGCTCGACGACAAGACCCTCGCGAAGGACATCCGCACCCTCCTCGCCCTGAGCCAGGCGCGAGAGGTCCTCGCCAGGGAAGACGCCCTGCTCGCCGGCGCCCTCGTCGAGGGGCGGATGTCTCCCGCGGAGCACGCGCGGTTCACCCAGACCGTGGGAGCTTGGCGCCTCCTCGCCGAGCAGGCCGGGGGCGAGCTCCCGGCCTCGGAGAAGGCCAACTACGACAGGCTCGTCAACGGCCAGTCGTTCGCCCAGCTCCAAAGGCTGGAGACGCTGATCTCCGAGCAGGACCTGAGGGCAGGAAGCCTGCCGATCGGCGCCGACGAGTGGAAGGCGACAGTCGACCGCGCCCTCGCCGACATCAACAACCTGGTGCTCGGCGCCGGAGACCGCCTGGTGGACAGGGCCGTGCCCGTCGCCGTCAACGTGGTCGTACGGCTGCTCCTGGCGGCCGGCCTCGGCCTCATCGCGGTCATCGCCTCGATCGTCCTCTCCATCACCACGGCCCGCGCCCTCTTCGCCCAGTTGCAGAAGCTCCGCGACGCGGCGCACGAGCTGTCCGACAACCGCTTGCCGGACGTGGTCGACAGGATCGGCCGGGGCGAGGAGGTCGACGTGGCCGCCGAGGCGCCGCCGCTGCAGTTCGGCGACGACGAGATCGGCCAGGTGGGCCAGGCGTTCAACACCGTCCAGCGCACCGCGATCAAGGTGGCCGCCGAGCAGGCGGAGCTGCGCCGCAGCATCCGCGACATCCTGCTCAGCCTGGCCCGCCGGACGCAGGGCCTGGTGCACCGGCAGCTCACCGTGCTCGACGTGATGGAGCGCCGCGAGACCGACCCCGAGGAGCTGAAGGAGCTCTTCCGGATCGACCACCTGGCCATCCGCATGCGGCGCAACGCGGAGAACCTCATCGTGCTGTCCGGCTCCTCCCCGGCCCGTACGTGGCGGCGCTCGGTCCCCATGGTCGACGTCGTACGCGGCGCGCTGGCCGAGGTCGAGGACTACACCCGCGTCACCCTCATGCCGATGGGCGACGTCGTGCTCGTCGGCCGGGCCGTGGGCGACGTCATCCACCTGCTGGCCGAGCTGATCGAGAACGCCGTGTCGTTCTCGCCGCCGTACACGAACGTGCAGGTCAGCGGCCAGCTCGTGGCCAACGGGTACGTGATCGAGATCGAGGACCGGGGCCTGGGCATGAAGCCCGAGGACCTGGACGCCGCGAACGCGCGCATCGCGGACCCGCCCGAGTTCCGCATCACGGGCACCGCCCGGCTGGGCCTCTACGTGGTCAGCCAGCTGGCCAGGCGCCACGACATCCAGGTGGTGCTCAAGGCGTCGCCGTACGGCGGGACGACGGTCGTGGTGCTGCTGCCGCAGGAGCTCGTCCAGCTCTCCCCCACGCCGGCGGAGCCGCAGGGCGGCGGGAGCAGGGAGCGGCTGCCGCGCAGGCCGACGGCCATGGCCACGGTGGCGCGCCCCGCCACCGGGGAGAACGTGCGCGCGCTCAAGTCCGCGCGCCCGGCGCCCGCCCCCGTGGCCGCGCCCCTCCCGGAACCGGTACCAGAACCCGAACCGGAGCCAGAACCGCCGGCGGAAACGGAGCAGCAGCCCGTGGCCGAGTTCACGCCGTCAGGGCTGCCGCTGCGCGTGCCCCAGGCCAACCTTGCGCCGGCGTTGCGGGACGACACGCCCACGCAGCCAGACTTCGAGGAGGACGATGACGAGCGCTCGCCGGAGGAGATCCGCGCGAGGATGGGATCTCTGCAGTCAGGCACCCGCCTTGGCCGCACGGAAGCGGCCAAGATGCTGGATGAGCAGTCGGGAGACGAGGCATCATGACCCCCACCCCTGGCACTGACCTGAACTGGCTGCTCGACGACCTCGTCGGCCGCGTCAAGGAGGCCGAGCACGCCATCGTGCTGTCCTCCGACGGTCTGCTGATGGCCTCGTCCGCGGGGTTGCAGCGGACCGACGGCGAGCACCTGTCCGCCGTGGCCTCCGGGCTGCAGAGCCTGGCCAGGGGCGTCTCGGAGCACATCGCCGGCGGCGCGGTGCGGCAGACGGTCGTGGAGTGGAAGCGCCAGTTCCTCATCGTGACCGCGGCGGGCGAGCGGGCCTGCCTGGCCGTGCTGTGCGCCCAGCACGCCGACATCGGGCTGATCGCGTACGAGATGGCGATGATGGTCGCCCGGGTGGGCCAGTACCTCACCTCGGGCGCCCGCAGCGCCGAGGCCGTCGCCAGGAGCGACCGGTGACAGGCACGGACGGCCCGACGGACGAGCACTGGGTCGATCCGGAGATCGTCCGGCCCTACGTCGTCACGCGCGGGCGGACCCAGCCCGCGCACGGCAGATTCGACCTGATCTCCATGGCCCTGGCGGTGGGTCCGCCACCGGGCCCGGACGCCGGACTGGACCCCGAGCACCTCCGAATCCTCCAAATTTGCCGTGAACCTAAATCCGTCGCCGAGATCGCCGCGCATCTGGACCTTCCGGCAGGTACTATCCGCGTGCTACTCGGTGATCTGTTCGACCGCGAACTCGTCTCTGCCCAGGAACCACAATCCGAGGTGGACATGCACGACATGAAGATGTACAGGGCGGTGCTCGATGGTCTTCGCTCGCTCTGATCGCCCCCGCCTGCCGACGGCGATCAAGATCCTGGTCGCCGGCGGCTTCGGCGCGGGCAAGACGACGATGGTGGGGGCGGTCTCCGAGACCCGGCCGCTGCGGACCGAGGAGATCCTCACCGACCGCGGGATCGGCGTGGACGACCTCACGTCGGTGGAGGCCAAACGGACCACCACCGTGGCGATGGACTTCGGCCGGATCACCCTGGGCACCGACTATGTCCTGTACCTGTTCGGTACGCCCGGGCAGGAGCGATTCTGGTTCGTGTGGGACGAACTGGCGGAGGGCTCGCTCGGCGCCGTCATCCTGGCGGACACCCGGCGCCTGGCGGACTGCTTCCCGTCGGTCGACTACTTCGAGCGGCGGGGAACGCCGTTCGTGGTGGCGGTGAACTGCTTCGAGGACGCGCCGACGTTCAATCTGGACGAGGTACGGCTGGCGCTCCAGCTCGACCCGTCGATCCCCATCATCTTGTGCGACGCCCGGAAACGGGATTCGAGCCGTGAAGTGCTGATCGCTCTGGTCAAACACTCGGCCGAACTACGGGCGGAGCCCGTCGGCAGCTGATTCCCCGAGGCGCTCAGTGTTGTCAGGCTAGATTGACAGCGCTGCGACTGTCAATCTAGCCTGACAGCCATGAGAACCATCACATCTCCCGGTCCCGACCCCGGACACGGGCAGCCAGGGGCAGAGTCCAACGGCAGGACGACGAGACGTTTGCTGCTGTGCGGGGCGATCGCGGGCCCGCTGTTCGTCGTCGCGTTCCTCATCCAGGGCGCCACGCGCGCCCACTATGACCCGCTGCGCCACCCGGTCAGCTCCCTCGCGCTCGGCGAGTACGGCTGGGTCCAGACCGCCAACTTCATCCTCACGGGCGTGCTGACGCTCGCCTTCGCCGTCGGACTGCGGCGGGCGCTCAAAGCATCGGCCGGGCGCCCCCACTCGACGATCAGGGGCTCGCTCTGGGGTCCCATCCTGGTGGGGGTCTGGGGGGCCATGTTGGTCGGCGCGGGTCTGTTCACCACCGATCCGGTGAGCGGGTATCCGCCGGGAACCCCTGACCTGCTGGTGGAGTACAGCAGCCTGTCCGCCGAGCTGCACGATCTTCTCTCGCTGCCCGGCTTCGTGGCCATCCCCATAGCGTGCGTGGTGTTCGCCGTGCGGTTCGCGCGGACGCGGGAGGTCGGGTGGGTCGTGTACTCGGCTGTCAGCGCGACGGGGTTCGTGCTCGCGGACGTGCTGGCGTCGATGGCGTTCGGCCAGAACCCGTCGCTGGTCGCCTACGGCGGGCTCGTCCAGCGGCTCGCGGTGACCATCGGCTGGGCCTGGCTCACCCTCCTGGCGGTACGGCTGCTGCGCCGTCGTCCCAGCACACCCGCCCCGGTGACACGACGCTAGGTGCCGTGCGGTGACGACAGGGTGGCCTTGATGCCGGCGACGCGGCCGGACGCGTCGAAGTCGACGGCCGCTTCGAGGCCCGGCCCCGTGAGCGAGAGCGTCGCGTGGTCAGGACCGAACTCCGCGCCAAGCTGCCGTTTCACGGCATAGCTGTGCAGAGCGCGCCGGTGGTCCCTCAGCGACAGTCCGGCGATCGCCTGCTGGATGACGCGCATGACGCGGGTCGGCTCAGGCGGCGGCAGCCGGAACTCCGGGTGCTCCACGAGGAACGCGACGCGGGTGCCTCCGCCTGCGTCGCCGTTGTAGGAGGTCCAGTGGCCGGTCACGGCCTTGGCGGCCTCGGTGAGGAGCCCGGCGGCGAGGTGCGGCTCGGCGGGAGAACCGGGCAACGCGTCGAACGGGACCTCCGGGGAGCCGAGTTCGGCGATGCCGTGCCGCTGCCCGAAGTCCCGCAACGTCGCGGACGCCGCCACCAGCGAGTCCGGGAATCCGGACGGGTTCGCCCACGCCCACAGCCACGACCGCGGGCCGGGCGCGGCGCTGCCGAGCAGGTGGAAGCGAGTGCAGGTGATCGTACGGCTGCCGGTGAACTCGAAGCGCTGCTCCTGCAGGTCGGCGTTCCAGCTGTGGTCGGCGAGGACTTCCTCGAGGTGCAGCTGGTGTTCGAGCGAGAGCAGCGCGGCGTCGTCGAGGAGGTTCGTGAAGGTGAGCGAATCAGGCACTCCCGCAGACTAGAGGCCCGCCGACGGCTCCACCTGGCATTTCCGAGATTGTCGAGGCATGCCATGACAAGTTAGGGGCCGTCAGGCCGAGCGCCGGCTCAGGTACGCGTCCAGCTCGGCGGCACCGGTCAGCATGGCGCGCCCGCGGGCGGACAGCCTGCCGTGCCAGTCGCGCAGGGCGGTCGCCAGGGGTGCCAGCCCGCCCGCGGCCCGTACCTGCGCGAGCAGCGGTGCGATCTGCTCCAGCAGGTAGCCGCCCCGTCTCAGCTGGTGCGCGAGCTGGGCGTCCCGTACGTCGGCCGCGGTGTAGACCCGGTAACCGGTCTGCGGATCGCGGCGCGGCTGGACGAGACCGGCGTGCTCCCACTTGCGCAGCGTCGCCGGCCGGATCCCGAGTTTCCCGGCCAGCGGCCCGATGAAAGTGACTCCGGGCTCGGAAGGGCCGGGCACCGCCGAGGGTTCCAGGTCGCGGAGCGCTCGCTCCACGGCCAGGAGGGTCCGGCGGTCGTCGAGGAGCTGGGCGTGGCTTTCGTCGATGAGCCGCAGAGCCTCCTCGACCGCATCCCGGTTCACCGCCTGCATGATCGACGTGGCCGTCTGATGGCCGTGGCCGGGCACCAGGGCGATGAACGCGCGGAGGGCCTGCGCGTGGAGTGAGGTGTAGGTGCGGTAGCCGTGGGGGGTGCGGCCAGCGGACGGGAGGATGCCGGCCTGCTCGTAGTTCCTGATCGCCTGCGTGGACAGGCCGTGTTCGCGCGCGAGGTCCACTGGCCGCAAGCGCTCACCGGGAGACATGGAGCTCATCACCGTATTGAAGGTCTGACGTCGTGAGAGGGCCGAACATCGAGCAAAAGCTTACTGCGAAGGTTCAACGCTACCGTTGAAGGTAAGCCGTCAGTACCGTCGCATCACCGTCCTGCGCTACCTGGAGTCCTGATCGGCGGGCACGGCGACCCGGCCGCGGGCGAGCACCTGCTCGCAGGCCAGCAGCAGCACCCCGGCGCTCCAGGCGTGCGACAGCGTCAGGTACATGCCCTTCGGCTGGAAGCAGTCCGTCTGGTAGTAGCGTTCGGTGATCATGCCGCGGTAGGCGTTGACGTCACCGTCGGCGGCCGGGAGGAGCTGGCGGAAGCACGCCAGGGTCTCGTGCGCCCGCTCCGCGTAGTAAGGATCGCCCAGGGCCTCCGACAGCTCGATCAGCTCCGCCGTGCACACCAGCCCGTACGCGTGGACGTGCTGGTTCGACGGGGACGCCTGGTCGGAGCCCCGGGTGGCGAAGCCGTACACGCCGAGGGGGGTGCGGGGCCCGAAGCGGACGTTGTAGGAATAGCGGAAGGTGAGCATCCAGTCGGCGGCGCGGCGGGCCAGGTCGAGCCAGCGGCGCTCGCCCGTGCGGCGGTGCAGCGCCATGTACGCGATCACCGCCGCGTAGCCGTCCTCCGACGTCGGGGCGAGGTCCACGTCCTCCGGGGCGCCGTAGATGAACTCGTCGTCGACGAACGAGGCGTAGTACTCCCCCGCCCGCTCGGCGGCCCGGAGGTAGCCGGGGTCTCCGGTCTCTGCCAGGGCCGCCGCCCAGGTCAGGCCGGAGGCTCCCGACCAGGACAGGACCTCTCCGGTGGCGGCGTGGTGCAGCGTGCCGAGGTTGCCGTCGGGCCGCTGGCGGGCGACCATCGCGTCCAGATTGGAGCGGGCGGCGGCCAGCCACTCGGGATCGGGCCGCAGCCGCAGCGCGCGTACCAGGAACAGCGTGGCCTCGCCCAGCGTGCGCGCGTGCAGCGCGTCCTTGATCGGGGTCCAGCTCTGCGACCAGCCGGACCTGCGATACCAGGTGCCCCAGAACGTGCCGGACGGCGACAGGTTCGCGCAGATGAAGCCGATGACCCGTGTGGCGGCGGCGACGTGCTCGGGCCGTCCCCTCCGCAGCCCGTGCTCCAGGAGCGCCGCCGCCCACGGGATGCCGCTCACCCAGCCGACGTGCATGGCCTGCCGGTCCACCCGCTCGCCGTCGCCACCGCTCACCTCCCGGTCGAACCCCACCGTCTCCAGCAGCACGCCCGGGTCCGGGTCGTAGTGCCAGCGGTACAGCCCCTCGGCGGCGATGTCGGCCGCCGGCTCGACGCCCTCCCACGGCTCGATGGGGGCGGTGGCCAGGCGCAGCTCGCGGTCCTCGCGCAGCAGCGGCGCGTACGCGTGCCGGTCGGCGGGCAGCCGGCACGTCGCCACGGTGATCACGTGTGACTCGCCGGGCCGCCAGACGTGCGTGCCGGCCTCGGCGGGCAGCGGCAACGCCGAGCCGTAGTAGGTGATCGGATACTCCCGGTACGGGAACAGCAGCGAGATCGTGGCCCGCCCGCCCCCGTGCTCAGAGTGCTCGAACGCCAGCCCGGTCGTCCCCAGGGCGGACTCCTCGTCCGCGATCAGCGCGGCGCCGCCGGTGTCCCCCCAGACCATGACGGCCGGGGTCGCCGCCCGGTCCGCCCGGAAGCCCCACCGGGACGAGACCATCTCCTCGGGCCGGTCGGCGCCCGCCTCGAAGCGGGGGAACACCCGCTCGCAGGCCGCGGGCCGGTTCTCGCCGTAGAAGAGGCCGGGGATCAGCCACCACGGGTGGGCGGCGGGCACGGACCTGCTGACGCGCACGGTGCGGGCGGCGGGCGCCGCCCCGTCGTAGCGGACGATCAGGCGCAGCTCGCGGCGCCCGGTCGGCAGCCGCTCGCCCCACTCTCCCTCGACGGTGAACGGCTCCGGCGCCTCGACGACCACCTCTCCCCCGTCGGGGTCGGGGATCACCACGCTTCCACCGTGAACGCGCCCTTGCGGGTGCCCAGCTCGACGAGGTCCGTCTCGACCGCGGAGAACGGATCGTCCAGGGGGATCCGGAACGTACGGATCTGGCTCGGCCCGAAATCCGCCGTCAGCCTGACCCCGGCCAGCGGGATGCCGAGGGTGGCCACCGCGGCCCGCCCCGTGATCTCGACGGCGCGGACGACGAGGTCGCGCGGCGCGTCCTCGTGCTGCTTCACCGCGGTCACCATGACCTGGCCGCCGCCGTCGTCCAGATAGCCGGCCGCGCTCGGCAGCGCGCCGTCGTGGAAGCTCTCGAGCATCGCGCGCATCGGCGAGCCGAGCACCGCGGCCCGCCGCGTCAGCCCGGCGGTCCGCCAGTCGCCCGCGTGCGGCACCAGCAGGTACGTGAACCGCTGCGTCCCCTGGTCCTGGTAGGAGTAGTAGCCCTCGGGGTCCAGCAGCCGGGGGTCGTGCCAGGCGTAGACGGGGCTGCGCACGGCGGTGATGCCGATGCTGGGGCTGCGGCCGGGCGACTGCGGAGCGACGTCGTAGCCGTGCTTGGCGTTGTTGACCACGGCCAGCCCGGCGCGCCGGCCGTCCACGGCGCCCGACAGGTCCACCCACGACTGCGCCGGCTCCTCGGCCCCGTCGATCGGCCTGACCAGGTGCCCGAACGGGATCTCGTACGTGGCCGCCGGCCCGTCCACGGCGACCGGGAACCGCAGCTTCATCAGGTGGGCCTGCTCGCGCCAGTCGAGCGTGACCCGCACCTCGACCGCGTCGTCGCCCCCGGCACCCAGGATGAACTCCTCGGCCATCGTGGAGCGGCCCCACTCGCGCTCGACGCGGATGCGGGCGCGCAGCGGGCCCCGCTCGCGCAGGACGATGTTCGTGGTCGCCATGGCCTCGCCCGGCCAGTCGTAGGACAGGACGCGGTGTCCCCAGGTGTCGGTGGGGTCCTCGCAGATCACCGTGTGCTCGCCGGCCGCCCCGGCCACCAGGTCCACGCCGGTGCGCTTGTCGAGCAGGCTCGACAGCCAGCCGGTGGCGGGGTCGAGCTCCAGGCGGAGCACGTCGTTCTCGATGTGGTGCTCGGAGGCGGACAGGCCGGTCGTCGCCATCGGGGCGCCCTGGCGCAGCCGGTAGAGGCGGTAGCCGAGCGGGGGCAGCTCCGCCTGGAAGACGGTGGCGCCGCGGCCCTTGTCGTCGGTGGTGGCGACCGGCTGGGTGCGCTGGCAGGGCACGTCCGCGCCGTCGGCGTCCACGACGTGCACGCCGGTGGGCGCGAGGCCGTACTGCATCTCGACCCGGGTCGTGACCGGCCACGGGTGCGGGTTGAAGACGACCACCGGCTGGGTGCCGGCCTCCTCCGGGATGCGGATGTCGCGGGCGATCACGTTGTGCGCCCTGGTGATGATCCGCTTGGAGATCGCGACCGCCTCGCCGAGCTGGTCGCGGGCGTCGTCGTAGGCGGGCTCGATGGCCGAGCCCGGGAGTACGTCGTGGAACTGGTTGAACAGCACCTGCTTCCACGCGCGCTCAAGGTCCACGCGGACGTCGTGGCCGGCGATCGCGGCCCACCGCTCGGCCGACAGCACCGCCGCCTGCGCCCGGCGCTGCCACGCCTTGACGCCGGAGTGCGAGGAGTAGCAGCCGGCCGCGTGGTGCTGCAGGTCGTCGCGCCATACCGGCAGCTCGGCCAGGCCCTGCTCGCCCAGGCGCTTGGCCATCTCGTCGAAGTAGCGGCGCGGCGAGGACATCGTCAGCTCGCCGAAGGTGCCCATCCGGTCGTAGCGGTGGATGGACTCGATGTTGGCCCTGGTGGGGCCGCCGCCGTGGTTGCCCACCCCGTAGAAGATCATCAGGTCGCCCAGCGAGCGGTCGAGCTGGCCGAGCGCCTTCTCCGTCTGCCCGGCGACCTCGCCGGGCGGGCTGCAGTACTCGAACGGGATCCGGTACGCCAGCACGCGGCTGCCGTCCGGGCTCTCCCACCAGAACATCGTGCCGGGCAGCTCGCTCTCGTGCGGTCCCGGGCGCAGGAAGCAGTAGGAGTCCATGCCCTGGCCGCGCAGGATCGCGGGCAGCATGGCGTTGTGGCCGAACGGGTCGACGTTCATGCCGACCGACGCCGTGACCCCGAACTTCTCCTTCAGGTAGCGCTGGCCGTACAGGCCCTGCCGGACGAACGACTCCCCGGACGGCATGTTGCAGTCGGGCTCCACCCACCAGCCGCCGGCCATGACCCAGCGGCCCTCGGCGACCTTCTCCTGGATCCTGGCGAACAGCTCCGGGTCCGACTCCTCCACCCAGGACAGCAGCACGACCTGGTCGCAGGTGAAGATGAAATCGGGGTATTCGTCCATGCGGTGGATCGCCGACCAGAACGTCGCGCGGGCCTCCTGGTAGCCCTCCTGCCAGGGCCACAGCCACACCGGGTCGAGGTGCGCGTTGCCGATCATGTGCAGGGTGCGGCCGGGGGTCGCCGCCGGGCGGGCGGTGCGCGGGAGGCCGTGCGGCTGGCTGCCGGAGGGGGCGTTGGCCATGGGGGCGGGGCGCTTGTTCATGCGGCCGCCCATGCGTCGACCTTCTCGCTGATCATGTGCAGCATCAGTGTGTGGATCTCCTGGATGCGCGGCGTCTCTGAAGAAGGGGCGAGGAGGACGTGGTCGGCGTGCTTGGCGGCGGCCCCTCCGTCGCCGCCGCCGAACAGTACCGTCACCGCGCCATTGCTCTGCGCGGTCTTGAGGGCGCTGACCACGTTGGGCGAGTCGCCGCTGGTGGTGAAGGCGGCCACGACGTCGCCCGGGCGAGCCAGCGCCTGGACCTGCCGGGCGAAGACGTCCGCGTAGGAGTAGTCGTTGGCGATGCACGTCATGACCGTGGCGTCGGTCGTGAGCGTCACCGTGGGCAGCGGGCGGCGGTCGCGCTTGTAGTGGCCGATCAGCTCGCCGGTGAGGTGCTGGGCGTCGGCCGCGCTGCCGCCGTTGCCCATCGTGTAGAGCGTGCCGCCGCGGGCGAACGCCTCGATGAACAGGTCCGCGGTGGCCTCGACGGCCGGCAGCAGCGCCGCCATGCCCCGCGCGGCGGCGAGGTGACCCTCGACGTGCTCGGCGAGCATCGACGGCAGCACCGCTTCCCCGTTCGTGTCCCGAGGGGAGACGGTTTCCCCCGCGCGCCCGTCTGGCCGGGACGCGGGCGAGGGCAGGGCGGACTGGTCAGACATGAGTGGACTTCCTGAGACGAGAAGATCGTGTGCGACGGCGCCGGCGCCCACCACGCACACGCCCGCCCCGAGCTGCGCGAGCTCGATGCGCGCGCTGCGGGCCGCGGGCGGCATGGCGTCCCTGGCGACGGCGGCGGCGACGGGGTCGAGGAGCCGGGCTCCTGAACGGGTGACGCCACCGCCCAGGACGACGAGCTCGGGCTCGAACGCGTTGACCAGATCGGTGATCGCGCTGCCCAGCGCCCATGTGGTCTCGTCCCAGATCTCGCTCGCGAGCGGATCCCCGGACTCGGCGGCGCGGTACACGTCCTCGGCCGTCGGGAGTTCGACGGCGGACAGGGCCGAGGGCCGGCCCGCGGCCAGCGCCTCGCGGGCGCGCTCGGCGATGGAGGTCCCGGACGCGTACGCCTCCAGGCAGCCCAGGCGGCCGCACGAGCACTTCCGCCCGCCTGGCCGCACCATGACGTGCCCCAGTTCGCCGCCGTTGCCGGCCGCGCCGCGGTGCAGGCGGCCGCCGATGACGGAGCCGCCGCCGACGCCCGTCGAGATGGTCAGGTAGAGCATCGTGCTGGTGCCGCGGCCGGCGCCGTACCGGAACTCGCCGAGCGCGGCGGCGGTGGCATCGTTCTCGAGCACGGACGGCACGCCGAACGCCTCCGCGGCCATCGCGCCCACCGGGACGTCGATCCAGCCGGGCAGGTGCGGCGGGCACTCCAGCACGCCGGTCGCGGTGTCCAGCGGCCCTCCGCAGGAGATGCCGACAGCGGCCACCTCGGGCAGCCCGGCCTCGGCGATCGCCTTCCTGCCCAGGTCGAAGAGCCTGGCCAGGACCGGCCGCGGCCCCTCCTCCCTGCGGGTGGGCGTGACCTGCCAGCCGTGGATCAGGCCATCGCCCGTGACCACGCCGGCGGCGAGCTTGGTGCCGCCGATGTCCAGCGACAGAACAGGGGGAAGAACGTGCTCCATTGGGCCTCCGAGCGGGAACGAGTGCCGCGTAAGGGCTGTGACATCGTTCCCACACGGGATCCTAGGGCGACTTTTCCTCGCGGGTCAACGCACGATATGGGCGAATTGTCAGATCATGGGCGGTGGTGCCGTGGATTCCCGGGATACGAGGTGCACGTTGAGCACCGTGGTGACCGAGTCGGCCTCGGGCATCTCGATACGCTCGTCCAGCCTGCGTACGGCGGTCGCGCCCAGGTTGAACGTGTCCTGCGAGACCGCGGTGACCATGGGCGAGACCATGCTCATCCACGGCGCGTCGTCGAAGGCGACGAGGCTGATGTCACCGGGCACCCGCAGCCCCAGCTCGCGGATCGCCCGCCAGATGCCCTCGGCGAGCACGTTGTTGGCGGCGAAGACGGCGGTCGGCCGGTCGGGCCCGCGCAGCATGTCGAGCGCCCGGCGGCGCGAGTCGGCCACGTCCCAGCCCGACGAGACGACCAGGTCGGGATCCACCTTGATGTCGCCCGCCCCGAGCGCCTCCAGGTAGCCCTGGTAGCGCTCGTAGCCGGTGGTCCAGTCGGTCTCGTCGATGAACAGCGCGATCCTGCGGTGGCCCAGCGCGACCAGGTGCGCGGTGGCCGTACGGGCGCCGACGCGGTTGCCGACCACGACGCCGTCGGTCGAGCCGGGCGCGAACTGCCGGTCCACCTCGACGACCGGGATGTCATGCGAGAACAGGTAGGTGGACACGGCCGGGGAGTTCGGCGTCACGATCACCCCGGCCACCCTGAGCGCGACGAGAGCCTCGGCCGCCTCGCTCTCCGCCTCGGCCGACAGGCTCGTGTCGGCCAGCACCATCGTGTAGCCGCGCTCGCGCGCCTCCCTGCTCGCCCCGGCCGCCAGCTCCGCGTAGAACGGGTTGCGCAGGTCGCTCACCAGCACCCCGACGGACCTGCTCACCTGCTGCTTGAGCGTGCGGGCCATCACGTCGGGCACGTACCCGAGGTCGGCGGCCGCGCGCAGGACCCGCTCGCGTACGTCGCTGGCCGCGTACCCGCGCCCGGTCAGGGCGCGGGAGACGGTGGAACGCGAGACCCCGGCGGCCTCCGCGACGTCCTTGATCGTGGGCCGCCTGGAACGGCTGAGGGGGGTGCGCCGCTCCATGGTCATCGAATCCCTTCCGCGATCACGTCGACCAGCGCCTCGGCATGCTGTCCGAGGCGCAGGTCGCCGATGGTCAGGTCGACTGCGAGACGAACGCGGCGCCGCGGCACGACGCCGGCGCCGAGACGGAGATGCACCTGCTCCATGCCCCCACCGGGGAGCCTTAGCGTCAGTGATCCCTGTTCGCGCTCCCAGCCAGGGGGAACGACGGGCACGATGGTGGCCGTGACCTTGTCGGGGAACGGGTTGCGCACGGTGGCCGTCATCGTGAACTCGCCGCCCGCGGGGACGCTCGAGTAGTACGGGGTCAGGCGGCACAGCACCCCGTCGGCCCCCAGGTCGAGGTGGTCCAGCGGGAGCAGGTCGTGGTGCAGGGCGACGAGCTCCTCGCCGCGCTCGGTCAGCATGTGCAGGTGGTCGTCGTCCACCCAGCGGGGGCGCCAGTGGCCGCTGACCATCACGTCGGGGCGCAGCCGCCGGTAGAGCGCGGCGCTCTTGCGGTAGTCCTCGATGCTGAACCTGTTCTTGTACTGAAAATTCAGGATCTCCTGGCGTTCGTTCGGAATGCCCATCCCGTCCTGCTGGTCGCCGGTGACCAGCACGCGATGGCCGTCCACCTGGAACTCGTACGCCGCCGCGAACAGCGTGTGCCCCGGCAGGTCGTGCACCGTGATCTCGTACTCCCGCCAGCGCACCGTCTCCTCCAGCGCCAGCACCCGGTCGACGGGGATGGGGTCGAACCACTGACACGGCAGGTCGTGGTGGAGCGGCGCGGCGAGGATCGGCGCGATGTGGGAAGGCGCCCAGATCTCGGTGCCCTCGACGTCGCGCAGCAGCGGCATGCCCGCCACGTGGTCGTCGTGGTAGTGGGTGGGCAGCGCGACCTCGATGCTGGTGACGCCGTAGTGCTCACGCAGCGCGGGCAGCGAGGCCAGCCAGGGGCGGCGGGCCGCGCGGGAGGTGTTGTGCACCAGACCGGTGGACATGTCGTAGCCGAAGTCGAAGACCATGGCCGCGCCGGACTCCGACAGCAGGACGTAGCTGAGGGACTGGCTGCTCCTGTTCATCAGCAGGTGGGAGGTCACCTCGACGAACGGGTTGGCCAGCAGCCCCTTCACGTCCCAGGGGTGAGGGCGGCGGAAGTCGACGTAACGCTGCATGGACTTGGAGAGCTGCCGGAGCGCGTCAGCGGGGTCGGTCATCGGCTCGCCGTGCGACGGCAGCAAGACGGCGAGCTCCTCCCGCTGGAGGAGCTCGCAGCTCATGATGACCATGGCCGGGCCCTCGTTCTCGGTGTACGACCACTGGGTGGCGGCCAGCGACCACACCTTGCCGGGCGCGTAGATCAGGTCGCCGGTGAACGCGACCTCGCCCACCACGTACGTGACGGAGCCGGGGGTGTGGCCAGGGGTGGGCAGCACCCGTACGTCGACACCTCCATAGGTGGCCGTCCGGTATTCGGGCACCACGCCGGCCACCGGCACGGGGTCGAGCAGCGAGAACCTGTCGTCCCGCAGGTCGTAGTCGTTGCTGATCTGGCGCCCCGACCACATCTCGCCGACCTTCTCGAACAGATCGAGCTCGACCGGCGGAACATGGATCGCAATGCCCGCCTCGACCGCCCTGGCCAGCCCCTGGGCCTGGTCGCGGTGGTGATGCGTCATAAGGACGTCGGTGACGCGGTCGATCCCCATTTCGCCGAGGAGGTCGAGCACACGGCCGGAACCGAAGTCGATCGCGATCCCGGTGCGCTCCTCCCCCGTCCGGGCGGGAGCCGCCACAACGTAAACATGGCAGGTGTCCTCGATTCGGTACACCCCGGGCAAAACTTCGGCTACATCATTAACCACAAGGCAAGATTCTATCCGGTAACGTTCCCACAATGGATGCCCTGACCTGGATCGTTCCCCATCCGAAGAAGGCCACCATCGGCCGATCGCATGTTGATCTGAGCGGGTGCCGGATCAAGGGCGGCACCGCCACCGGCACTGCCACAGCCGCCCTCCGCGCCGCCCTCACCGCCGCGCAACCCCGTGCCGTTCCCGGGTTCCCTGCCGCCGCGCAGCCGCCCGCCGCCCCTCCGGCTGCGCCGGCCGTCCCTTCACCGGCGTCCGTGTCCGCCGCCCCGCCGGAAGCGCCACCCGCCTCCACAGGGCACGCCACGGCCGTTCGGCGAGCCGAGAGCGCCTCGAACGCAGCCGTTGGGACGGACGGCCGGCCGGCGGACACCCTGGGGACGGACGACCGGCCGGCGGGAGTTCCGGTCGTGGTGGAGGTGCGGGTCGACGAGGCCGCCGAGCTGCCTGCCGAGGGGTACACGCTCACCGCCGACGGCGACGGCGTGCTGATCGTCGGGGCCGATCCCGCGGGCGCCTTCTACGGGGCGCAGACGCTGCTCGCCCTGGCCGCCGCCCCGTGCGCCGAGCACCAGGTGTGCGTGCCGGAAGCCGACGTGCGCGACTGGCCCGACCTGCCGCTGCGGAGCACCATCGAGGGCTTCTACGGCACACCGTGGACCCACGCCGACCGCATGGAGCACCTGCGGTTCTCCGGCAGGCACAAGCTCAACACGTACGTGTACGCGCCCAAGGACGACCCGTTCCACCGGGAGCGCTGGCGGGAGCCGTACCCGGAGGAGGAGCTGGCGAGGCTGGCCGAGCTGGTCGCGGAGGCGGCGGCGCGGCACGTCAGGTTCGTGTTCGCGCTGAGCCCCGGCCTGTCGATGGTCTACAGCGACCCGGCCGAGCGGGCCGCGCTGCGGGCGAAGGCCGAGCAGGTGTGGGAGGCAGGCGTACGGGAGTTCGCGCTGCTCTTCGACGACATCCCGCCGGAGCTGCGGCACGAGCCCGACCGGGAGGCGTTCGGCACGGCGGAGGGCGCGAGCGCGAGCGCCCACGCGTCCGTCTGCCGCGACTTCGCCGAGGAGTTCCTCGCCCCGCACGGTGCGGAACGGCCGCTGACCATGGTGCCGACGGACTACGCGGGGACGGGGCGCACGGCGTACCGTGACCGGCTGGCGGAGGAGCTGCCGCCGGACGTGCTCGTCTGGTGGACCGGGTCCGACGTGGTAGTCGGCGAGATCACGGCGTACGACATGACGGCGGCCGCGGCCTCGTACGGGCATCGCGTGGCCCTGTGGGACAACTTCCCGGTCAACGACTTCGACTTCGCCCGGGTGTTCCTCGGGCCGCTGGTCGGGCGGGCGACGGAGCTCGGCGACGTTCCGCTGGAGGGGATCACGGCCAACCCGATGGTGGAGGCGGCGGCCTCGCGGCTGGCGCTGACGACGGTGGCCGACTACGCCTGGCACCTGGCGGCGTACGACCCGGCCCGCTCCCACCAGCGCGCGGTGCGCCTGCAGCCGGGCACCGCCGAGCTGCTCCCGCTGGTGGAGGCGTGCTCCTCCTGGCCGCCCGGCGACGACCAGAGCCCGGCCCTGACCGCCCTGTGCGCCTCCGCCCTGGAGGGGCGATCCGTTGACGAGCTGCGCACGGAGCTGACCCACCTGGCCGAGCTGCCCACGGACGTGCCGGGACCGATCGCGAGCGAGCTGGCCCGCTGGGTGGCGGCCGCCAAGGACATGGGCACGGCCGGCCTGGCGGCCCTCGATCTGCTCACGGGCGACACGCGGCCGGGTCCGCTCGAAGCCGCCGCGCACCCGTCCGCCGCCGAGCAGGCGCTGGCCCGCGCCGAGGCGCACGAGGCGAACGTCCTGCGCGGCGTGATCCCGCCGTTCGTGCGCGCGGCTGTGGAACGGGCCGCGGGGCCGGTCCGCTGAACGCCGCTACAGCGACAGCACCTGACCGGCGGCGGCAAGCGGACGTGGCGCCGTACACGACGACCTCGGCCTGCCTCAGCGCCGCCACCACTTCGCCACGAGGCGGAGGTCATCGCCGGTGATCTGCTCGCCGGAGTTGTCGATGGACTCCACGTAGTACAGCGCGGGGACGCCGAGCGAGGGTTGCGCCTCGGCGTAGGCGAGCCAGTCCGCCCTGCTGGGCATCGGCCACTGGTCGGTGTCGATGAGGTGCCCCGGCATGGCGTGGGCGGCGACGGCGTGCCGGAAGCGGAGCTGGTCGACGGCGGGGACGGGGTTGTCGCAGGGGTCGCGTTCGAGCACGTCGTTGAGCCTGATCATGTCGCTGACGTCGCCGAAGGCGGGGTGCGGGGTATGGGTGATCATGAGGGCGTCCGGTTTGACGCGCTTGGCGGCGTCGTACATGGTGGCGAGCAGTTCATGGAGGAGCGCCAGGCCCCAGGTGGAGCCGTACGTCTTCAGGTGCGACCCGCTGGGGAACCACTGCGTGAAGTCGATCTTGAATCCGTCTGCTCCGAGGTCGCCGAGCAGCCGCTCCATGATCTCCTGGATCCGGCGGCGGTAGGCCGGGTTCGACGGGTCGGCGGCCACGGCCCGGCCGCCCGCGTCGGTCACGCACTCCTCGACCGGCAGCCCGTCCGGCGACCAGGCCCGCCACCACAGCAGCACGCGCTGCCCGCGCGCGTGCCTGGCCGCGATCCACTCTCGTAATGCGGGCCACTTCGCCGGGTCGGGTTCCAGGTCGCCGTACGTGAGCTGCCACCGGTCGTCGATGACGACGGTCCCCGGCACGACGCCGTGCTCCTCGAGCCTGGACAGCCACTCGTCGTAGAGGTCCTGCCTGGACAGGTCCACCGGGGAGCGGCCGTCCGCCCTGGCGCACTGGGCGCCCCAGCCGCAGAAGATCGGCTCGCTCCACCACGCGTGCCGCTCGTGGACGGGCCCGGCGGGCGCCAGGCCGTGCGCGACGAGGTCGTCCCGGTGGTGCGCGATCGCCTCCCAGGGGGACGCGGCGGCGCGGAACACGACGGCCGGCGACGTCCACGCGCCGCGCACCGCCGTGTGGCACTCGTAGTCGAAGCGCAGCAGCGCCCCGCCGTCGAGCGGCTCGTACCCGAGCTCGGTGAAGGTCAGGCCGGCGATCCCGGCGCGTACCGAGGCGCCGAGCCACGGCCCGCCGGGCACGGCGGTGGCGCCGCCCGGCTCCTCCTTGGTGAAGGCCAGGACCAGCGGCGGCGGCGAGAAGACCGCGTGCAGCCGGCCCGGCGAGGCGTCGCCGATCACGGTGAGCGCGACCGGCGCGGACACCGGCCTGACGACCTGCACGGGATGGGTGGGAGTGGGGTTGAAGACGCCGCGGGCGTGCACCCCGCTGCGGAACGTGCCCGCCGCGCGGGTGTTGAGCACGGCCCGCCCGCCGAGCAGCGTCACGTCGCCGAGCACGCCGTCGCCCTCGACGCGCACCTCCAGCGCGATCGTCTCGGGGGCGCAGGTCAGCCGGACGGTCTTGGTCTCCCACTCGGTCGTGCGCTGGGGGAAGTCGAAGATCGCGACGCCCTCGCGCTCGACGAGCACGGGCGGGAAGGTCTCGTACGTCTCGTCCCGCCCGCCCGCGGTGTTGACCGAGGCGATCAGGCTGAGCGTCATCCAGCCCTCCAGCTCGGCGCTGGGATCGGTACGGGAGACGGTCAGCCGGTAGTGGCCGCTGTCCAGGTGGTACGCCTGGTCGGTGGTGATGATGCGCATGGTCTAT
Source organism: Nonomuraea basaltis (assembly GCF_005893125.1). GTDB lineage: Bacteria > Actinomycetota > Actinomycetes > Streptosporangiales > Streptosporangiaceae > Nonomuraea > Nonomuraea basaltis. The sequence goes on from NZ_VCJS01000052.1 coordinate 48,681, forward strand.
CCGAATGCCTCGATCCTGGGGAGATCGGGGGCCGTGCCGCCCCCGGCGATGAGCTTGGCGTAATAGCGCCCGGAATCCTTGATCGTGCGGACGCCGGTGGCGTAGTCGACGTGGACCAGCCCGAACCGGGGCCCACACCGACTCACCCCGGCCGTGGTGGCCCTCGTCTGGTACGCGGACGTGCCCGCGCCCCACAGGAATCCGCCGGGAAAGCTCATCCTCTGCTTCCAGTCGTGACGATGCCGGAGGGCTGCACCGGAGCCGCGCCGCCGGTCCCCTTGGCACAGGAAGTGAGCACCAGAGCCGGCGACACGGACAAGACGGACCAACGGACGAGGGGGGATCTCATGGGGGTTTGGCCTCCGACTGATCAAGGGGAGCATCAGGCGTGCCGATGAGGCCACGTGGCGCCAGGCCAGTGTGGCAACGTTCACACATCTGAGAACGTACCCATGCCGCCGAAACCCCGTCAACCACAGATTTCACAGCGTTTCGGTGTCGTTAACTTCGGCGGCCGGTGTGGGACGCCCACAATCCCTTTCCAGATACTTCCCACACGGGGCTTCCCCGGGCACGCGAAAAGGCCCGGCCTCCAAAGAGGCCGGGCCTTTCGGTGCGGAAGACGCCCGGGCGGGGGATGTGAGCGTTTCCGACGGGGAGGCGCCCTCAGGGCAGGAGGCGCCTCAGTGGGAGGATCAGTGCGGGGTCGCCTTCTCCGCGCCCACTCCGGTCAGGGAGCGGACCTCGATCTCGGCGTACTTGGCCGCGTTGTACTCCTTGCTGAGGACCGTGCCGATCCAGCCGCACAGGAAGCCCAGCGGGATCGAGATGATGCCCGGGTTGCTCAGCGGGAACCAGGCGAAGTCGGCCGTCTTGAACAGCGCCGTCTCCCCTCCGGACACCACCGGCGAGAAGATGACCAGAACGAGGGCGGAGACCAGACCGCCGTAGATCGCCGAGACGGCGCCCGCCGTGTTGAACCGCTTCCAGAATAGGCTGTAGAGGATGGCCGGCAGGTTGCCCGAGGCCGCCACGGCGAACGCCAGCGCCACCAGGAACGCCACATTCTGGCCCTGGGCGAGGATGCCCAGGCCGATCGCGACGGCGCCGATGACCAGGGCGGAGAGCCGAGCCACCACGACCTCCTGTCGGTCGGTGACCTGGCCGCGCTTGAAGACGTGCGCGTACAGGTCGTGGGCGAAGCTGGAGGAGGAGGCGAGCGTGAGCCCGGCGACCACGGCCAGGATCGTGGCGAAGGCCACGGCACCGATGAGCGCCAGCAGGATCGTGCCGCCGACCGGGCCGAAGATCTCCTCGCCGACCCGCTGGGCCAGCATGGGGGCCGCGGTGTTGCCCGCCTTGTCGCCCGCGACGATCGCCGTCTTGCCGACGAGGGCGGCGGCACCGAAGCCGAGGACGAGCGTCAGCAGGTAGAAGGTGCCGATGATGCCGATGCCCCACAGGACCGACTTGCGGGCCTCCTTGGCGGTGGGGACGGTGTAGAAGCGGATGAGGATGTGCGGCAGGCCCGCCGTGCCGAGGACCAAAGCGAGGCCGAGGCTGATGAGGTCGATCTTGCCGGCCAGGCCCTGGGCCTCGGTGCCGTACTTCAGGCCGGGGCTGAGGAAGGCGTCAGGGTTGCCCTTGGGACCGCTGGTGGCGGCGGCCTGGCCGAGCAGCGCCGACAGGTTGAAGCCGAACTTGCCCAGCACCAGCACCGTCACCAGCGCGGCGCCGCTCATCAGCAGCACGGCCTTGACGATCTGGACCCAGGTCGTGCCCTTCATGCCGCCGAACACCACGTAGACGATCATCAGCGCGCCCACGCCGACGATCGTCCACGCCTTGCCCGCCGGGGTGGTGATGCCGAGCAGCAGGCCGACCAGCGCGCCCGCGCCCACCATCTGGGCCAGCAGGTAGAAGATGCTGACCACGATCGTGGACACGCCCGCGGCCGTGCGGACCGGGCGCGGGCTCATCCTGAACGCCAGCACGTCGGCCATGGTGAACTTGCCGGAGTTCCGCATGAGCTCGGCCACCAGCAGCAACGCCACCAGCCAGGCCACCAGGAACCCGATCGAGTACAGGAACCCGTCGTAGCCGGACAGCGCGATGATGCCCGCGATGCCGAGGAAGGAGGCGGCCGACATGTAGTCGCCGCCGATGGCCAGGCCGTTCTGCACTCCGGTGAACGACCGGCCGCCCGCGTAGTAGTCGGCGGCCGTCTTGGTCTGGCGGCTCGCCCAGTACGTGATCCCCAGCGTCCCGGCGACGAAGGTGAGGAAGAGGATCATCCCGAGGGTGGTCGAGCTCACTGGGTCTTCTCCTCAACCTCGTGACGCAGCTTGTCGGCGATCGGGTCAAGCACCTTCTCGGCGTGCCTGGCGTACGCCCACGCGATCAGGAACGTGGACACGAACTGCAGCAGGCCGAAGATCAGCCCGACGTTGATCTCGCCGAGCAGCTTGATGGCCATGAAGTCGCGCGCCCACCCGGACATCACCACGTAGAGCAGGTACCACGCGAAGAACGCGACGGTCATGGGGAACGTCCAGGCGCGGAAACGCCTTTTCAGCTCTTGGAACTCATTGCTCTCCTGGACTTGTTCGTAGACAGACGCGTCATGTTCTCTGGTAGTCACGAGACCTCCACTGTGATGCGGATCACGCTCAACGTAAGGGCGCAACCTACCCTGCGTGGAGTCCCGTAACGGGGTTGTTCGCCGAGCCGCCTCCGTCCGGCGCTTAGTTGGTTATGGTCTGCGGTGAAAGGTCTGTTCAGCACGACGAACGGTCGCTACGGCAGGCCCCAGGGGGGAGCGCTCCCGTTCGCCGGTACGTCCCGGGGCTCCGACGGTCGAGCGCCGCGCCGGGCGATCACGGCCGTCGCGCCCCTGCGCAGCGGGATCTCGATCGGGTCCGATCCCCGATACGGCAGCCGCCTGCCGCGCTCGTCACGGACCTCGATCGGCCCCTCGATGCCGTGCTTGAGCTTGAGCGGCTCGCCTGCCTCGCTCCTGACCCTGATCCATTCGGTACGCCCACGGCTGCGCGCGGCGTCCACCACGAACGCCCCCTGAGCCCGAAGCCGCTCCACCGACGCCTCGGCCCAGGTCGCCGAGACCGCGGGGAACACCTCGACCACCCCGCCGTGGCTCTGGATCAGCATGTCGAGCAGCGACTGCGCGGCGGCCAGCGGGCTTTCGATCGCGAAGTTGGAGCCCTCCCTGTACATGGTGTTGGGCGTGATCGCGCAGTTGTCGACCACGTTGCCGTCGATGAAGAAGCGCAGGTAGGACAGGGCCTCCTCAGGGTTGCCGAACAGCGTCTCCATCGAGGAGGCCGCGGCGAAGCTGTAGCCGTGCCACCGCTCGCGCATGCTCGTCCAGTGCTCGAAGCTCCGCCTGTCGAGCGACTCCCGCAGCGGGTAGATCCACAGCAGGTGCGAGTAGTGCCGGTGCGACTCGGCGAGCGGCACGTTGGCCCCGATCATGACGCCCTGCTCGTTGCGGTGGTACGGCACGAGCCGCGCGAGGATCTCCCGCCACCGGGGCTCGAGGGGGTCGTCGACGCGGAGCCGTTCGGCGGTGTCGAGGAGCGTCCGGCAGCCCCAGCGGATCAGCGACAGGTCGTAGGTGGCGTCGGACGCGTTGGCGTACTCGGGTGAGCGGGTCTCGGGCAGGTGGAGTTTGCCGTCGGCGCCTTCGACGAGGAACCGGCCGTAGTAGTTGATCGCCCGGGTGAGGATCGGATGGAGGACGTCTTTGAGCACTGCGGCGTCCATGTGGTGCCGGTAGGCGAGCCAGACGTTGTGCATGGCCCAGGTGAGGTTGCCGGTGTGGTCGTTGGGGCTGACGCCCGGGATGCCGACGTAGCGTGGTCCCGGCCGGAGCATGCGGTCGCCCGGATGGCACAGCGCCCAGGACTGCCCGTCGCGGTACTCGGGCCGGACGTTCAGTTCGAGATTCTCGTGATATTTCCGGAAGGTCGTGGTGATGGCGTCGAGTTCCTGGTGGTTGGAGCCGTTGATCAGCGGATAGGCGACCTGGACGTTGAGGTTCCACCAGATGTTCGTCCAGCTGTTGCCCACCTCGGGGAACCACGGCCCCCACTCGGTCACCACAGGGGCGTTCTCCCTGGTGGCCGAGGCCATCTTGTACAGCTGGATCCAGTAGAAGCGTTGCAGCTTCTTGTCGGGGACCGAGACCAGGCTGCGCCGGTAGAACCGCTGCCACCAGAGCCGGTGGGCCACGACCTGCGCCTCGGGGTTGCCGTCGAGCACGTGGCGAACGGTCCGCACGGCCTCCTCGACGCCGGTCGAGGCCGGGTAGCCGTAGGCGATCGTGGCGGCGAGCAGGCGCCGGGAGCCCTGGCGGGCCTCGCGCCAGGCGGTGGTGTAGCCGCCGCCCGCGTGCATGGGCTGCTCGACGTACCCGTCGGCGACCACCGGGTCGGGATTTCCGGTGTAGTCGGGCGGGCGGCGGATCGTCCTGGTCGTGTGGGACGGCAGCGGCGTGAAGCCCCACGCCGCCGCCTCCTCCCCCGCGCTGGGCGTCAGGGACACCAGCAGCACGTCGCGCTGGTTGAGCACGAGCGCGGTGATCCGGACGCCGCCCTGCGTGGTCGTCACCGTGCCCGACAGCTCGGCGTGCTCCAGGTCCAGCCGCCAGTCCACGGCCGTGACGGCCCCGGCGAAGGTCAGCGTGAGATAGCCGATGGGCAGCCGCGAGTAGCCGATCGCCGCCTCCCACTGCCCCCGCTGATCCTGCACCACGGAGTGGTTGACCATGAAGCGCAGCACGTTGCCCTCGCCGCTCTTCTGGTAAATGTGCACGCCGAGAAACCCGTTGCCCAGGAACGGCCCTTCCTGCCAGCCGGCGGGCAGCCGCCGCCACACCATGGCGGCGTCGGCCAGGATGCCGCCGTGCGCGTCTCCGCCCGATCCGGCCTCCGCCCATGCGACAGGCGAGGTGACCGCCACGCTCGCTCCTGCGCCCGCCGCCACGGCGGCCGCTCCGGTGCCGGCCACGAAGGCGCGGCGGGAGATGCCAGTCATCGGGGTTCCTCCAGGGAGAGCGCGAACAGGTGAAGCTGGGGGCGGGTGAGCGCGGGCAGGGTGAGGGAGCGCAGTTCCCTGGCGGGGTCGAGCGCCGCCTGCGTCTCGAACAGGCCGACGCGCAGCGTGTTCGCGCCGTTCTGGCCGTGCCGATGGGTGCACCGCAGCACCTCGGTCGTCCCGGCGCCGGGCTGACCGCCCCAGTCGGGCAGGACGAACGGGACCTGGGCGGTGGAGCCGTCGGCGTACGTCGCGGCCAGCGCGGCGCTGACGCTGCCCGAGGTGCCGGCCCCGAGCAGGCGGACCTTGGCGTACGCGCCGGGCGGCACGTCGATGGTCTGCCCCTGGCCGGTGACGTTGTTCTTGACGCCGTCGCCGTAGGCGGGGAAGACGAAGCTCAGCCCCTCGTGCGTGAGCGGCCCGGCGGGCGGCAGCTCCTCTGCCGGGTAGGTGTAGCCGGACCCGTCCGCGTTCCCGTCGGTCATGGTCTCGTGGGTGGAGACGCCGTCGTTGTCGACGTGCGCCGACAGGTCCACCGGCGTGGTGCGGCCGGGCGGCGGGATCGGCGGCAGGCCCCACGCCTCGCCCGGCTTGGCGATCTTCACCGGGGCGATGGCCAGGTCGGGCCGCGCGCCGGTGTGGACGAGCACCTCCCTGCCCCGGCCCAACGTGATCTCCACGATGCCCTCCCCCAGGTCCTTCACCCGGGCCGGCCTGCCGTCGTCGAGCACGGCCGTGATCGGGCCGTCGAGGCCGTGCTTGAGCCTGAGCGGGGCCCCCGCCAGGCTTCGGATCCGGATGAACCGGGTGCGGCCGTCCTGGCGTACCCCCGAGACCAGGAACGCCCCCTGCGTCCTGAAGTCGTGGAGCGCGACGTCCCTCCACGAAGCGGGCACCGCAGGGAAGACGCGGACGATCCCGCCCCAGCTCTGGCAGAGCATGTCGTGGATCGATTGGGAGGCCGACAGAGGTGTCTCGATCACCGGCCCGGCCTCGGCGTAGTGGGTGTTGGGCCGGCACGGGAAGCGGCTGGCCGGGTCGAAGAACCGGTCGAGGTAGGACAGGGCGGTGTCGCCCCGGCCCATCATCGCGTAGAGGGAGGCGGCGCCGGTGTAGCTGTAGCCGCGGTGCGCGCTCGGCAGGGCCTGCCAGTGCACGACCGACTTCTCGATCAGCTCCCGGTGCTCGGGCTGGTCCCAGTTGACCAGGTAGAGGGGATAGACCATGAGGAGGTGTGAGTAGTGGCGGTGCGACTGCGCGTACGGGGTGTCGGCGCCGATCATGAAGCCGTTGGCGTCGACCGGGTAGTCCACGAGCGTGGCGAGCACCTCCCGCCACTTCGGCTCGAGCGGGTCGTCGACGCCGAGCCGGTCGGCGGACTCCAGCAGCGTCTGGCAGCCCCACCTGATCAGCGCCAGGTCGTAGTTGGTGTCCCGGGGCGGCGTGACCGGGTATTCCGGTGACAGCGTGCTGGGCAGGTGCAGTCTGCCGTCCGCACCGGGCGTCAGGAAGTGCAGGTAGTAGTTGATCGCCCGCCTGAGCAGCGGGAAGACCGTGTCGCGCAGCAGCCGGTCGTCCATGGTGTGCCGGTAGGTCAGCCACACGTTGTGCAGCGCCCAGGTGAGGTCGCCGACCTCGGCGCCGGAGCCGGGCGTGCCGACGCCGCGGGTGCAGAACATGTCGGAGCTGCGGCCCACCCCCGCCGAGTCGGCGCGGTAGGCGGCGGGCACGTTGTTGACGAGCTGCTCGCGGTTCTGGTCGAGCGTGCTGGTGAGCGAGTCGAGCTCCAGGTGGTTCGCACCGTGGATGAGCCAGTATTCGAGCTGCACGTTGAGGTTCCACCAGACCGCCGGCCACGGGGTGGACTCCAGCCAGGGACCGCTGGTGGCCATGACCGGGCCGCCCGCCCGGCCGGCCGAGGCCACCTTGTAGAGCTGGATCCAGTAGAAGCTCTGCAGCCGCTGGTCAGGCAGGGAGACGAAGCTCTTGACGTAGAAGTCGTGCCACCAGTCCCGGTGGCGCTTACGCATGATCCCGTACGGCCGCGCGTTCCGGATCTTGGCGAGCGCGGTCTCCTGGGCCTCGGTGGCGGACGGGAAGCTGTGGCCCACGGCTACCAGGAGCGTCCCGTCCTTGACGCGGTGGGCGGTGGCGGTCTGCCCGCCACCGGTGAGCGGCTGGAGCACCTGCTCGACGCCGTCGGTGGTCGCGGTGGTCCAGGGCCGGTTCGGGGTGTAACCGCTCGGCGGCGCCTCGGTGGCCGAGCGGGGGCTGACCGCCGCCTCCGGGTGGAAGGTCCACCGGACCTGCTCCTCGCCATCGGCTTCGGCCCTGGCGACCAGGATCTCGTCGTGGATGAACGCCGAGAAGGCCAGCGTGCCTTTGTCCGTCGTGACGGTGCCGGTGACCTCCGCGTCCCACAAGCTGAGCCGCCAGTCCACGGCGGTGATCGTGCCGACGGGATCGAGGGTGACGTGGCCGACGGGTAAGCGGCAGGTGCCCCAGCCACTGCCGAACTGGGGCCGGTGGTCCTGGACGCGGCCGTGCTGGACGGTGAAGCGGATCTTGTTCTGGCCCGGCTCCTGGTAGATCATGCTGCCGAGCAGCCCGTCGCCGAGGAACGGGCCTTCGTGCCAGGACTTGGGCATCCTTCCCCAGATCAGGTCCTGGGCCTTCATGAACTCCGGCCAGCGCACGCGCTCCCGAAGGCGCCAGCCGGCCCCCGCATGGGCGGGGGCCGCGGTAGCGGGAACGAGAGCGAGCGCCAAGCCGCCGGCGGCGGAGCCGATCACGGCTCGGCGGGTCGGGTCTTCGATGGGGGGTGTCATCAGGACTCTCCATATCGCAGGAAGAGATCGGATCTTTCGCCTGTATGACACACGAAATCACAGCCGTCAAGAGATCTTGATGGCCGTTGTCAACCTTCAGGAAACCTTACTTCATACTTAATCCGGCGCTGAGCTGCGAAGATGGATCGCCGCACACGTTTCCGCTGCGCAGGAGCAATTCTCCGGGCGGGCCGCCAATCATCGGATGCATCTGGAGATCGCCAGGAGCGGAGGCCGGGCCGAGTCCCGCTTCCGCGACCTCCGCTACCGGGGTCAGCCCTTGACGGCGCCCGCCGTCAGCCCTTCGACGATGTAGCGCCGGATGGCGGCGAACAACACGAGCGTGGGCAGCACGGACACCACGGTGGCGGCGGCCATGCTGCCCCAGTCGATGTCGTACTGGGTGATGAAGGAGTTCATGGCCACCGGGATCGTTTTGGCGTCCTCGCTGTCGATAAAGGTGATCGCCAGGAACAGCTCGTTCCAGCACTGGACAAAGGCAAAGATGAACGTCGCCGCGATGCCCGGCAGCATGACCGGGATCACCACCCGCACCATGGCGACCAGCCGCGACGCCCCGTCCACCTGGGCGGCCTCCTCCAGCGCGACCGGCACCCGCTCGTAGAAGCCACGCATGATGATCGTCGAGAACGGCACCAGCATGGCGACGTACACCAGCATCAGCCCGGCGAGCCGGTTGATCAGGTCGAGGTCGGACATCAGCAGGTAGAGCGGGCCGAGCGCGATGAACAGCGGGAGCATCTGGGTGACCAGGAACGCCAGCATCACCGCTCCCCTGCCGGGGAAGTCGAAACGGGCGAGGGTGTAGCCGCCGAGCACTCCGATCGCGGTCACCGCCCCGGCCGCGACGAGCGAGACCATGAGGCTGTTCAGCAGGTACGCGCCGAAGTCGGCGAAGGAGAACAGGTCTGCGTAGTGTTCGAACGTCACGTTGCCCGGCCAGTATCTGAGCGGCATCGAGAAGATCTCGGACTTGGGCTTGAGCGAGGTGACGACGATCCAGTAGAGGGGGAACAGGGTGATCAGCAGCCAGGCGGCCAGCACAACGACCTTGGCCGTGGTCGCGAGTCGTCTCATCTGGCCTTCTCGAATCTTGTGGCGTTGAGGTAGAAAACGCTGAAGGACAGCAGCAGGCCGAGGACGAGCAGGCCGACCGCGCCCGCCCGGCCGTAGTCGCCGCCGATGACCTGCTGGATGAGGAAGGTGGTGATGATGTCGGTGCTGCCGGCCGGGCCGCCGCCGGTCATCGAATAGATGAGATCCGGAAAATTCAGGATCCAAATGATGCGCAGCAAGACGATCAGCGCCAGCGTGGGCCGGATGTGCGGCAGCGTCACGTGCCAGAACTGGCGCAGCCGCGAGGCCCCGTCCACGTCCGCCGCCTCGTAGAGCTCCTTGGGGACCGACTGCAGCGCGGCCATGATCATGATGGCGAAGAACGTCACGCCGTACCAGATGTTGGCCACGATCACCGACGTCATCGCCCACCCCGGCGTGGCCAGGAAGCCGATGCGCTGGTCGATGATCCCGGTCTTGAGCAGCAGGTCGTTGATCACGCCGAACTGCCCGTTGAACATCCACCGCCACAGCAGCCCGATCAGGAACCCCGACATGGCCCACGGGAAGAACACCCACGCCTGGTAGAGGCCGCGCCCCCGGAAGTGCCTGCGCAGCAGCAGCGCCAGCCCGAAGCCCAGGAAGAACTGGAAGAACAGCGACACGACCACCCACGTGCCGGTGTTCCGCAGCGCCGTCCAGAACCGGTCCTCGCCCAGCACGGCCCGGAAGTTCTCCAAGCCGACGAACGGGGTCGAGGTCAGGTCGAACAGGTTGTAGCGCTGGAAGGCGATCATCGTGCCGCGGATCATCGGGTAGTACGTGAACAGCGCCACGAACACCGCGCCGGGCAGCAGGCACAGCGCGATGAACCTGGCCCGGCGGACGGTGAAGGTGCGTGGTGCGCTCACGAGACCTTCTTGGCCTGGTCCGTCCAGAAGGCGTCCCACGACTTGAGCACCTCGGCGACGGTCTTCTTACCGGTGAGCAGCGCCTGGACGTCGCGGTCGGAGTCGACGCCGAACTGGCTCCAGCCCGGGTAGTCCACGGGCCTGATCGTGATCACCTGCTTCGGGTCCTGCTGGGCCGCCAGGTACGCCTTCCACGCGCCCTGCGAGAACTGCGGGTCGCTCTGCGCCTGCTTGGAGATCGGGATGAGCGAGTTGCCCTTGGCGAAGGCGATGCTCTGCTTGGCCTCCGACAGGAACTGCACCAGCTTGACCGCCTCCTTCGGGTGCGTGGTGAAGGAGGTGGCGCCCCAGCCGGCGAAGCCGACGGGCTGGAAGGCGTACCCGGTGGGGCCCTTGGGGATGGGGGCGGTGGACCAGGCCGTGACGCCGCTGTCCTCGACCGTCTTGATCACCTCCGGGTCCTGGATGAGCATGCCGGTGACGCCCGAGGTGAAGCCCTGGACCATCTCGGGGTAGCCCCAGGACACCGAGTCCGGCGGCGACGCCTCCTTGAAGATCTTGACGTAGAGGTCCATGGCCTGGGCGGCCTCGGGGGTCGAGAAGATGGTCCGCTTGTCCTTCAGGAAGAAGGACTTCTCGGGGTTGAGAGCCTCGCCGTTGTACGCGCTGATCATCATCACCGCGTAGTCGGCGCCGCCCTTGCCGCCCCGGAACGAGTAGCCGTAGCGGTCCCCCGTGGTCATCTTCTTGCCGGCCTCGTAGAGCTCCTCCCAGGTGGTCGGAGGCTGGGCCATGCCGAAGTCCGTACGGTAGAACAGCGTGCGCTGGTAGAACCCGTACGGGATCAAGTAGGGCTTGCCCCCGACCTCGACCGCCTTCTTCTGGGCCAGCTCGGTCAGGTCCGACCAGCCCGGCCAGTCCGTGGTGGGCAGCTCGGCCAGCCAGCCGTTGTTGGAGAACGACTTGGCCGTGTGGTCGCGTACCTCCAGCACGTCCAGGTCCTTCTTGGTCTGCAGGATCTGGGTGATCTTCTGGTCGGCGCTGTCGAGCGGCGGCGAGATGAGCTCGACCGTGACGCCCGGGTTGGCCTTCTCGAAGTCGGCGATGAGGGATTTGATGAGCTTCGTGCGTTCGGGACTGGTCAGACTCTCGATCATGCGGAGCCGTACCTCTCCCGAGGACGACGAGCCGGAGCCGCAACCCGCGAGCACCAGCGTGGCGGCGACCGCGGTCGCCAGGAGGGGCTTTCTCATGGGGGGTGCCTCCCGCGTGTTCAGACAGCGCCCCGGTTCGGGACAGCGCCTGGCTTCATGGACAGCGCTGTCAGTCACGCTAGGCGACCGACACCTTCCAGCGCTAGACCGAGGTCCTTGATCAATGTGTCGGCGGCCTCCAGGCCGACCGAGAGGCGGACGAGGCCGACCGGGATGCCCATGGTGGCCCGCACGCTCTCCTCGGTGGACAGCGCGGGCGCGTTCACCAGGCTCTCGAAGCCACCCCAGGACACGCCGATCCTGAAATGCCGCAATTTATCGAGAAAAATCGCGACCTCTTCCCGCGATTCGGTCGCCAGCTCGATGCTGAACAGGCTCGAGAACCCCGACATCTGCCGCACGGCGATCGCATGTCCCGGATGCGACGGCAGCCCGGGATGGTTGACCGCGCGCACCGCCGGATGATCCTTCAGGAACGCCGCCACCGCCAGGCCCCGCTCCTGATGGGCCTCCATCCGCACGGGCAGCGTCCGCAAGCCCTTGATCACCTTGGCCGCGTCGTGCGGCGACATCGCGGCCCCGTAGAGCTGGTACTCGGTCAGCGCCAGCGGCCTGATCAGCCGCGACGGCCCTGTCACGACGCCGCCGACGAGATCGCTGTGGCCCCCGATGTACTTCGACAGCGAGTGCACGACCAGATCGACGCCCATCGTCAGCGGCTTCTGGAAGATCGGCGTGGACCAGGTGTTGTCCATCACCGTCACCAGCCCCCGCTCCCGAGCCCACCCGGTCACCTCGGCGATGTCGACGACGGCGTAGGCCATGTAGGAGGGCGACTCGAAGTAGAGTAGGCGCGTGTCCGCCCTGATAGCGCTGTCACAGCCGTCGACATCCTGGACGTGCGTATGCGTGACGCCGAACTTCTCCAGGTAGCGCAGGAACTGCGTGGTCGGCCCGTACACCGCGCCGAGCACCAGCACGTGGTCGCCGGCCGACACGAGCGAGGAGATGGTCGCCGAGATGGCACCCATGCCCGACCCGAAACATTTGGCCCGCTCTCCCCGCTCCAGCGCGGCCAGCTTACGCTGGGCGAGATCAACCGTCGGGTTGGTCCCCCGCCAGTAGACGTACCGCTCGTCCTCGTTCCTGACCGCCTCGCCCAGCTCCTCCGCGGTCGCGAACGTGAACAGCGAGTTCTCGAACACCGGCGGGTTGACCGCGCCCAGCACCCAAGGCTCGTCCTCACCCAACCGGCCACAGATCCATTCGTCATCCATGGGGGCAGCGTATGACAGCGACGGACCGCCGACGCCTGGAGGAGGAGCGGAGTGAGGCCACGAGCACGAACACCCGCAAGCCGACCATGGCGGACGTGGCCAGGCACGCGGGCGTGAGCCTCAAGACCGTCTCCCGGGTCGTCAACCAAGAGCCGCACGTCAGGGCTTCGCTGCAGCAGCGGGTGCAGGCGGCGATCAGCGCGCTCGGCTACCGGCGCAACGAGGCCGCCGCCCGGCTGGCCAGGGGCGCGACCATGCTGACGCTGGGCCTGGTGATGGAGAACATCTCCAACGAGTTCTACTCGCGCCTGGCCGCCGCGGTCGAGGCGGCCGCGGCCGAGCACGAGGCGCTGGTCGTGTTCGGCTCGTACGAGGAGAGTCCGGACAAGGAGCGCATGCTGATCGAGTCCATGTACGCGCGCGGCGTGGACTCCCTGATCGTCGTCCCGTCGGCGGCCGACCACGCCTGGCTGGCCGAGCACGCGGGCCTCCGGATGGTCTTCGTGGACCGCGTGCCGCGGGGGCTGGAGTCGGCGGACGTGGTGCTGCTCGACGACGTGCGGGGCGGCCGCACGGCCACCGAGCACCTGCTCGCCCGCGGCCACGGGCGGATCGCGCTGATCTCCGACGACGACGGGGTGAGCTCTGTGCACGACCGCGCCTCCGGCTACCGCCGGGCGCTGGGGGCGGCGGGGGTGGCGGCCGACGACTCGCTGGTGGTGCACAGAGTGTTCGACCCGTGGCGGGTGTCGCACGAGGTCTCCAGGCTCCTGGACCTGCCGGACCCGCCCACGGCCTTCTTCGCCACCAACAACCGGGCCGCGATCGGGATCCTGCAGGCGCTGCGGGAGCGGCCGGAGCGGCCCGCGTACGTGGGGTTCGACGACTTCGCACTCGCCGACGTGTTCAGCCCCGGGGTGACGGTGGTCCGCTATGACGTGACCCGCCTGGCCCGCAGCGCCGTGGACCTCCTCCTGAACCCCTCACCGACGCCCCGCCGGGTGAAGGTCCCGATCGAACTGGTCGCCCGCGGCTCCGGCGAACTCCCGCCGCTCTGATCACATCGCTCCCCCTGCGGGAGCGGTGGTCACCCCGCTACAGTCGATCCGTGCCTCCTCTCGCCGCCGACCTCACCAATCTCCTTCGTAACAGGCCGGAGCTGGCCGCGGCCCCCTCGCTCGAGGTGCTCGAACGACTGCTGGCCCGGCCCGAGCCGGCCATCCCCGTCCTGCTCGACCTGGACGCCGACTGCCACACGGTCAGCCAGGCCATACAGACGGCCGGCGGCGAGACCAGCCGCGCCGAGCTGGCCGGGACGCTCCACGACCCGCACGGGCGGTTAGACGAGGTGCTGGGCACGCTGGCCGGACGGGGCCTGATCGCGCTCGACGGCGACACCGTACGCTCGCCGCACCGCCCCGGCCTGTGGGCGCACCCGTTCGGGCTGGGCAGGCCGCTGCGCGCGTTCGAGAAGAAGCTCACGGCCGAAGCGCTGAAGGTCGTGGTGAAGGCCCTCGGCGGCCAGCCCGTGGGCCGCAAGGCCGACCTGGTGACGCGGGCCGAGGAGCTGCTGCGCGACGGCGCGTCCGTACGCGCCCGCGCGGCGCGGCTGCCGCGCCAGGCCGTCACGCTGCTGGAGTCCATGGCGTCCGGGGCGCCGGTGGTGGGCGGCGAGCAGCTCTACTACGGCTCCGTGTCCCGGACGCACCCGGTGCAACGCCTGGTCGACGCCGGGTTCGTGATCCGTGACGGCTGGGAGTACGAGATGCCCAGGGAGGTGGCGCTGGCCCTGCGCGGCGACGGCTGGAAGCCGGCGCTGACCGGGCAGCCCGACGTGCCGGCCGGGCCGCGGCCCGAGAGCGACGGCGTGAGCGCCGCGCTGGCCGCCATCGACCGCGCCGAAGCCCTGGCGGAGCTGGCCGGGACGGAGCCGGTCGCCGAGCTGAAGGCCGGCGGCGTGGGCGTCCGCGAGCTCAGGCGGCTGGCCAAGGCGCTCGGGCTTCCTGGGCAGGAGGCCGTGCTGTGGCTCGACGTCGCCCACGACGCCGACCTGATCGCTTCGGAGCAGGGCGAGCGGCTGCTCAGCACCACGCAGGTCGACGACTGGCTGGCGCGCTCCTCCCCCGCCAGGTGGCGGGTGCTGGCCGACGCCTGGCTCCGGCTGCCGCAGGCGGCCACGTACCGCGTCGTGGGCTGCTGCGAGGACCACCTGGAGCCGCTGCCGCCGCCGTACCAGTTCGAGTGCGGGGCGGGCCGGATCCGGCGCGCGGTCCTGGAGACGCTGCGCACCCTGCCTCCAGGGCTGGGCACGGACGCCGCCGGGCTGACGGCGGCGGTGGCCTGGCGCACGCGGGCGACCGCCGAGGCCGCGAAGGCGTCCGACGAGTTCGTCGCCGCGGCCCTGCGCGAGGGCGAGTTGCTCGGGATCGTCGCCGACGGAGCGCTGACGACCCTCGGCCGGGTCTTCTTGGACGACGGCGAAGCACATGTGCTCTTCCCTCCGCCCGCGACGACCGCGACCCTGCAGAACGATCTGACTGCGATCGTGTCCGGGACCCCCGCCCCCGACCTGGCCGCTTTCCTGAACGCCTGCGCCGACCTGGAGTCACGTGACCGGGCCAGCGTGTGGCGGTTCTCGGAGAAGACCATTCGCCGGGCGCTGGACACGGGCACGGACACCGACGCCCTGCTCGCCGGCCTGGCCCGCTTCTCGGCCAAGGCGGTGCCCCAGCCGCTGGGCTACCTCGTCACCGACACCGCACGCAAACACGGCACCATCAAGGTCGCGGCGGGGCCGTCCGTCGTGGTCGCCACCGACCCTGCCGTCATCACGGAGCTGTGCGGCTCCAGGGCTCTGCGCAAGCTGGCCCTGCGCCAGATCGCGCCGACGGTCGCGATCGGCGCCCTGCCCCCGGACGAGGCGCTGCGCCTGCTACGGCAGTCGGGCCACGCGCCGGTCGGCGTGTCCGCCGACGGCACGATCAAAGCCGAGTCGGCCCGGCGCCGCCGCCTGCCCGTGGACGTCGAGCCGCCGGCCGACGCCGCCGCGGCGGCCGCCGCGATCCTCAGGGGCGACAAGAGGGACACGGCGGGCGAGGCGCTGGCGCTGGCCGTCGTCACCGGCGAGGCGATCGTCATCATGTGGCAGCGCCAGGAGCACTACATGGAGGACCTGAACATCGTGGGCAGTGTGGTGACCGGCTACTGCCATGATTGCGACCGCGGGCACACCTTCGAGCGCACGAAGATCAATAAGGCGTATCTGCCCTAGGACGAGCGGGGCCGCCAGTCGCCGCGGTCGAGGTCGAGGTTCTCCGGCGTGTGCAGCCTGACCATGATCCTGGCCACTCCGGGCGGCACCCGTTGCGGGGTCAGGAGCGACACCACCACCATGACCGCGAACGCGATCGGCACCGTCCACGCGGCGGGCTGGGCCAGCAGTGCCTCCGCGAACCCTCCGTACGGTGCGCCCGTGATGGTGGCCAGCACCGCGGCGCAGGCGAGGCCGCCGCCCACGAACAGCCCGGCCAGCGCCCCTGTGGTGGTGAGCCGCCGCCACCAGATGCCGAGCACGAGCAGCGGGCAGAACGACGAGGCCGCCACCGCGAACGCCAGCCCCACCACGTCGGCCACCGGCAGCGCCCGCGCCCACAGCGCCAGCGCCAGCGGCACCGCCACGGCCATGAGCGTGGCGATCCTGAACGAGCGCACCCCGCCCTTGAGCAGGTCCTGGGCGATGACCCCCGCGACGGACACGGTCAGCCCCGAGGACGTGGACAGGAACGCCGCGAACGCCCCGGCGGTGACCAGCGCCGTCAGCAGGTCGCCCAGCGTGCCGCCGATCATCCGCGCGGGCAGCGTCAGCACGACGGTGTCCGTGCGCGTCAGGTCGGGCGCGTAGAGGCGGCCGAGCCACCCGTACACGGGGGGCAGCAGGTAGAACGCGCCGAGCAGCGACAGGACCACCAGCGTCGTACGGCGGGCGGCCCGGCCGTCCGGGTTGGTGTAGAACCGCACGAGCACGTGCGGCAGCCCCATCGTGCCCAGGAACGTGGCCAGGATCAGCGAGTACGTCGAATACAGCCCGTACTCCTTGCTCCCGGCCAGCGGCACCTGCCAGGCGGTCGCGTCCTGCCCGGCGACCCCGGGCGCGCCGTCGGCGTACCAGGCCATCAGCAGGAACACCAGCGGCACGGCCAGCGCCGTCAGCTTGAGCCAGTACTGGAACGCCTGCACGAACGTGATCGACCGCATGCCGCCCGACAGCACGTTCACCGCCACGACCACGGCGACCAGCAGTCCCCCGACCCACACGGGCGCGCCGGTGATCGTCCGCAGCACCAGCCCGGCGCTCTGGAACTGCGGCATCAGGTAGAGCCAGCCGATCAGCACGACGAGCACGCTGGCCGTGCGGCGCACGGTCATCGACTCGAGCCTGGCCTCGGCGAAGTCGGGCAAGGTGTACGCCCCGGAGCGGCGCAGCGGCGCCGACACCAGCACCAGCAGCACCAGGTAGCCGCCGGTCCAGCCGACGGGCAGCCACAACATGTCCACGCCGAAGGTCAGGATGAGCCCGGCGACGCCCAGGAACGAGGCGGCCGACAGGTACTCGCCGCCGATGGCCGAGGCGTTCCAGAGCGGGCTGACCGTGCGGGAGGCGACGTAGAAGTCGGAGGTGGTACGGGAGACTCTGATGCCGAACGCCCCGATGAGCACGGCCGCCACCACCACGACCAGGACTGCGGTCAGGCTCATGCGATCGGCCCCGGTCCGGCTGCTCGCTCGCTCATCGGCGTTCGACCAGCTCGGCGAAGTGGCGTTCGTTGCGCTCGGCCTGGCGGACGTACAGCCAGGCGCCGACGACGAAGGCGGGGTAGATGAGCCCGGCGAGCACCGCCCACGGGAGCGGCACGCCGAGCAGGTGCACCTCGCCCAGCTCGGGGATGAGCAGGAACAGCAGCGGCAGGCCGCCGACCACGCAGGCCAGCACGGTGCAGACGAACAGCGCCAGCCGGAACTGGGTGCGCAGCAGCGAGCGCATGTAGACCTCGCCGAGCCGCGTCTGCTCGTCGATCTCGCGGGTGGCGGGGTAACGGGGGCGGCG
>NZ_VCJS01000527.1 GCF_005893125.1 Nonomuraea basaltis
AGCCTGGATCCACGGCTTGATTCTTCGTGTCATTTCTTGGTCCATTTCTTCGACGAGGACCGCTCCTGCAGGTAAAAGCCCAGTTCCGGGGCGTGTGGGATCCGCCGTGCTCTGGTCGCGGCTTGTCCGTGGGGCGGTCGGGTGTAGGGGCGGGCGCTGGAGCGGCGCGGGTGACCGGCGGAGGTCGTCGAGCGAGGCGGTGACCTGAGGTTGGGGCGGGTCAGGCCGTGCGGGCCGGTGGCGGGCGGTGGGTCGCGTGGAAGGCGTTGGTCCAGGCCTGTTGCCAGGGCCAGTGCTGGGGCAAGTGGAAGACCACGTGCCCGCGGCCGTGCCGGGCGACGCGGGCGGGAACGCCGACGAGCCGACGGCGCAGAGTGGCCCCACGGGCACGGCCGTACTGAGCGCCGGCCAGGCTACCGAGCGCGCGCAGCAGGTTGTGGCTGATCGCCGCCAAGGTGAGCCAGGCGGCGTTGGCGGCGAACTTCCCCGAGGGCAGATGTGCGAGCGGTCCGTCGATCAGGTCGGCGTTGACCTGCTCCTGCACCGCGTGATCACGATGCTGGGCTTCGGCCTGCAGCAGCGTATACGGGCTGTCGGTGAAGATCGGGTAGTAGCGCCAGGTGGGGAACAGTTCGTCCTGGCCGGCTGCGGCCTGCTCATTGAGCAGCCGGATCCGGCGCACGATCAGCCGGGCAGTGGCGGCCTTGCCCTTCTTACTGGTGAAGGCGGTGTAGGAGATCTCGGCCACCTCGGCGTCAGAGACCCAGCCGCCGGCCTGCTCATCGAAGACGGCGCGCGGATACTTGATGGGCGTCCAGGCATCCTCGCCGATGGCCGCGATCGCGGCCTTGACCTTGGGACCCAGCTTGGCGGTGATGGAGAAACGGGTGTCGTGATCGCGGCAGGCGGCCACCACCTCGGCGGCATAGAACGCGCTGTCGCCCCGCACCACCAGCGTGCCCGTCGCCCCGCTGGCGCGCGCCACCGGTATCGACTCGCGCAGCAGGGACGCGGCCCCGCGGGCGGAGTTGGCGCTGCCGCCGCGTAGCCGGGTTGCGCACACCACCGGCGCGGCCAGTGGCGTGGACAGCGTGGCGGCCAGCACGTTCAGCCCGCGCACCAGCACGCTCTTGCCCTGGATCTTGGTGTGGCCGAACCCTGAGCCCTGCTTGGCATACCCGTAGGTGCGCCGCTGCATCGAGTCGATGTCCAAGAAGGCCAGCACGTCCACGCCCGGCAGCAGCGGCGTGCGCCTGGCCAGGCTGACCAGCAACTCGCGTGCGCTCTTGTCCAACTGGCGGACGTTGCCCCAGGAGAAGGCGCGCAGGAACGAGCCGAGCGTCGACGGCGCGCGGATGCCGTCGAAGAGTTTGTCCATGCCGCCGTGGCGCAGCATGTCCAGGTCGTCGATGCTGTCGGCCCCGCACATCATGCCCGCCACGATCGAGGCGACCTTCGCGGGAGCGTTGACCCCGTCGGCGGCGGCGATGGCCACGTGCTCGCCGACCAAGGCCTCCAGGCCGCACCGCTCGGCCAGCCGCATCGCCGGGGCCAGCCCGCCGTATGCGATCACGTGCTCGTCATCGAAGATCGCGTCGGTCTTGGCCGAGTCGTGGAAGAATTGCACTTACG
>NZ_VCJS01000528.1 GCF_005893125.1 Nonomuraea basaltis
TGACCCGAACCCCGCCCCTTCCAGGCGGCGGCAGGCGCAGCTCCGAGCCTGTGACCTGCAGTTTCTCGCGGATCTGCCAGGCGCCGAGTCAGTGGCGCAGGTGGCCGGTCAGGGAACGAGCCTACTATGGAGAGTAGTAACGATACCGTTTGCGGCAGGGGTGCGGTCACTCCTGTGAAGAGGCTCGACACGCGGGGTGACCTCAGGTTAGCGTCCTGACATAAGGATCTTTATCCGGTCAGGAGGTCCCATGGATGTTCCCGGCTACACCGAGATCCGGGAACTCGGCCACGGCGGGACGGGCCGGGTGATGCTCGCCGTGCGCGACTCCGACGGCCTCGCGGTCGCGATCAAGCACTTGTCCGAGGCACTGCGCAGGGACGAGGAGTTCGTCGAGAGGTTCAGGGCCGAGGCCCTCATCATCCGTGAGATCGACAGCCCGCACACCGCCCGCGTCCTCGACTACGTCGAGTCCTCCGACGACGCCGTCATCGTGATGGAGCTCGTCGACGGCGTCACGCTGCGGCGGCTGCTGGAGCACGAGGGCAGGACGGGCGCGGAGGCCGCGCTGGCGGTGCTGAAGGGTGCGCTGCTCGGGCTGGCCGAGGCCCACCGGCGCGGCGTGGTGCACCGTGACTTCAAGCCCGAGAACGTGCTCATCACCCAGGACGGCGACAGCAGGCTCGTCGACTTCGGCGTGGCGGCTCGCTCTGGAGAGCAGGGGCCTCTCGCCGGCACGCCCTCGTACATGGCGCCGGAGCAGTGGGACGACGCCCCGGCCAGCCCGGCCACCGATGTGTACGCGGCGACGCTGGTGTTCTTCGAGTGCCTGACCGGGCACCGGCCCTTCCACGGCGAGGCCGTGGCCGCCCTCGCCTACCAGCACCAGCACGCCCCGCCCCCGCTGGAGGACGTCGAGGAGCCGCTGCGGCCGCTGGTCTGGCACGGTCTGGCCAAGGACCCCGCCGCGCGGCCCGAGTCGGCCGAGGCGTTCCTGGCCGAGCTGGAAGACGTCGCGCTGGCCGCATACGGGGAGGATTGGGAGGTACGTGGCCGGACCGGCCTCGGGATCCTGGCCGTGCCGCTCGCCGCGCTGCTGCCGAGGGCGCAGCCGGTGGCGGACGCCGACACGACCACGAGCCTGTTCCAGAGCCTCACCCCCGTGCCCAAGTTCGCGGTGACCGGCGGGCTGGTGCTGGCGACCGCGGCGGCGGTGGTGTCGGCTTTCGTGATCTTGAACGAGCCGCCGGCGTCCGAGAGCGGCGCCGCCCTCCCGCCGGTCGCATCCGATCCGCCGCTGACGACGGGGCCCGCCTCGCCCACGACGGGGCCGCCGACGCCGCGCGAGTCCGCCACGGGCGTGCCGACGATCACCTTGTCCGCCGTCCCGAGCGCGTACCCGACCCTTCCGGCCACGGTCGGGCCGGTGCCGACCACGCGCGGACCCCGTCCCGAGCCGCCCCCTGGGACGCGGGAGCCCACCGATGAGCCGGCGACGGAGCAGCCGACGCGTTCCGAGGAGCCGCGGCCGAGCACCCGGCCGCCCACGAGCGCACCTGTCTCTTATACCCATCTCCGAGCCCACGAGACCCTAAGACAACTCGTATGCCCGCTTCTGCTTG
>NZ_VCJS01000529.1 GCF_005893125.1 Nonomuraea basaltis
AGTTCCCCTGTCCCTGCCGGGACGCCGCTCAGGCGGGAAAATGGGTGCGGGTTGCCCGCCGACGTCGGTTCTTCTATGGCGCGGGTGAGGCCGTTGATTAGTTTGATCGCTGGGAGCTGCTTCAGGGGCCGCGCAGTGTTGCCATGAGCACGAGGGTCCGCCTCTTCCGTCCCCCGCTGGCTCCTGCGGGTGACCCGTAGGCACCACCCACATCGATGGGAGAGGAGGGACACCGTGCAAGAGGTCGATGAGCAGGACCTGTATGTGGATCGGGTCGCGGCCCTGGACCTGGGCAAGGCGGGGCTGGAGGCGTGCGTGCGGGTGCCGCACGAGGACCGGCCCGGACGGCGGTTGCAGGAGATCCGCGCGTACGCCACCACCACGGCGGCGCTGCTGGAGATGGCCGACTGGATGCGCTGCCAGGGCGTGAGCCGGGTGGTGATGGAGAGCACCTCCGATTACTGGAAGGGGGTGTTCTGGCTGCTGGAGGCCGAAGGGTTCGACTGCTGGCTGGTCAATGCCCGGCAGGTGAAGAACGTGCCGGGCCGGGCCAAGACCGACCGGGCCGACGCGGTGTGGCTGGCCAAGGTGGCCGAGCGGGGCATGTGCCGGCCCTCGCTGGTGCAGCCCGCGCCGATCCGCAAGCTACGGGACCTGACCCGCTACCGGCGCTCGCTGATCGAAGACCGCACCCGGGAGATGCAGCGGGTGGAGAAGCTGCTGGAGGACGCCCAGGTAAAGCTGTCGTCGGTGATCAGCGACATCTTCGGGGTGTCCGGCCGGCAGATGCTGCAGGCTCTGATCGACGGCCAGCGCGACCCCAAAGTCCTGGCCGGGATGGCCCGGGGCAGCATGCGCGGCAAGATACCGCTGCTGGAGGAGGCGCTGCGCGGGTTCTTCACCGACCACCACGCCGTGCTGCTGCGCATCATGCTGGCCAACATCGACCGGCTCAGCGAGCAGGCCGCCCTGCTGGACGCCGAGATCGAGCAGGCCATGGCCCCTTTCTCAGCGCAGGCGGCCCAACTCGATGAGATCACCGGAGTGGGCCAGGTAGCCGCCCAGGAGCTGATCGCCGAGATCGGCGTGGAGATGAGCCGCTTCCCCACCGCCGCGCACCTGGTGTCCTGGGCCAAGTTCTGTCCCCAGACCCACGAGTCGGCGGGCCGCAAGAAGGGCAAGGGCCGCGGCAAGGGCAACCGCTGGCTGGCCGGCACGCTAGGTCGGATCGTCTTCTCCTTCAGCAAGAGCGACACCTTCCTCGGGGAGCGCTATCGCCGCATCGCCCGCCGCCGCGGCAAGTCCAAAGCCCTAGTCGCCGCCGGCAACTCGGTGCTCACCGTCGTCTACCAGCTGCTCTCCGATCCCCACGCCCACTTCCACGACCTGGGCGCCGACTACTACGACAGCCGCATCAACAAAGACCGCCGCGCCCGCAGCCTAGCCAGCCAGTTACAAGCCCTGACCGGCCAGAAGATCGTCATCCGCAACGGCAAGGCCGTCCTCATCGAGCCCGAGCCGACCTGACACAACTCACCGCGAAGCATCATCGCTCATTGCCGCTCGGGGTTCGCTGCCGCCTGCCCACGTGAAGGTCGAATTTTCGGGTCAG
>NZ_VCJS01000530.1 GCF_005893125.1 Nonomuraea basaltis
GACGAGGACGCCCGGCGCGGTCTCGAGCGCGGTATGAACCAGCTCGCTGACGCCGTCAAGGTGACCCTGGGCCCCAAGGGCCGCAACGTCGTGCTGGAGAAGAAGTGGGGCGCTCCCACGATCACCAACGACGGTGTCTCCATCGCCAAGGAGATCGAGCTCGAGGACCCGTGGGAGAAGATCGGCGCCGAGCTGGTCAAGGAAGTCGCCAAGAAGACGGACGACGTCGCGGGTGACGGCACCACCACCGCCACCGTGCTCGCCCAGGCGCTGGTACGCGAGGGCCTGCGCAACGTCGCCGCCGGCGCCAACCCGATGGCCCTGAAGAAGGGCATCGAGGCCGCCGTCGAGCGCGTCAGCGAGGAGCTCTCCAAGCTGGCCAAGGATGTGGAGACCAAGGAGCAGATCGCTTCCACGGCCTCCATCTCCGCCGCCGACCCCGAGATCGGCGCGCTCATCGCCGAGGCGATGGACAAGGTCGGCAAGGAAGGCGTCATCACCGTCGAGGAGAGCAACACCTTCGGCCTTGAGCTCGAGCTCACCGAGGGCATGCGCTTCGACAAGGGCATGACGTCGATGTACTTCGTCACCGACTCCGACCGCATGGAGGCCGTGCTCGAAGACCCGTACATCCTGATCGTCAACAGCAAGGTCGCCGCCAACAAGGACCTGCTGCCGCTGCTCGACAAGGTCGTGCAGTCGGGCAAGCCGCTGCTGATCATCGCTGAGGACGTCGAGGGCGAGGCCCTGGCCACCCTGGTCGTCAACAAGATCCGCGGCCTGTTCCGCTCCGTGGCCGTCAAGGCCCCGGGCTTCGGCGACCGCCGCAAGGCCATGCTGAACGACATCGCGATCCTGACCGGTGGCCAGGTCATCGCCGAGGAGGTCGGCCTCAAGCTCGAGACCGCCACCCTCGACCTGCTCGGTCGCGCCCGCAAGGTCGTCGTGACCAAGGACGAGACCACGATCGTCGACGGCGCCGGTGACGCCGAGCAGATCTCCGGCCGGGTCAGCGAGATCCGCGCCGAGATCGAGCGCACCGACTCCGACTACGACCGGGAGAAGCTCCAGGAGCGTCTGGCCAAGCTGGCCGGCGGCGTGGCCGTCATCAAGGCCGGCGCGGCGACCGAGGTCGAGCTGAAGGAGCGCAAGCACCGCATCGAGGACGCCGTCCGCAACGCCAAGGCGGCCGTTGAGGAGGGCATCGTCCCCGGTGGTGGCGTGGCGCTGCTGCAGGCCGGCGCCAAGGCGTTCGACAAGCTCGAGCTCAACGGCGACGAGGCCACCGGTGCCGCGATCGTCAAGAAGGCGCTCGAGGAGCCGCTGAAGCAGATCGCCGTCAACGCCGGCCTCGAGGGCGGCGTCGTGGTGGAGAAGGTCCGCAACCTGACGCCGGGTGAGGGCCTGAACGCCGCTTCCGGTGAGTACGTCAACATGTTCGAGGCGGGCATCATCGACCCGGCCAAGGTGACGCGCTCCGCGCTGCAGAACGCCGCTTCCATCGCGGCGCTCTTCCTCACCACCGAGGCCGTCATCGCCGAGAAGCCCGAGAAGAACCCCGCCGCCCCCGCCGGTATGCCCGGCGGCGGCGACATGGACTTCTA
>NZ_VCJS01000531.1 GCF_005893125.1 Nonomuraea basaltis
TTGTTGCGGGTCCGGGCTTGCGGGCGGGGATGCAGATCGGTGCGGGTGCGCCGGGCCCGGCGCACCGCCCGGGTGGGCCTTGTCCTGCGGCGCGCCCGGGTCACGTTGCCCTCTGCCACCACCGTGATGCTGCGCACGCCGGTGGCCGCCTCGGTGCGGGTGTGCTGCTGGGCGAGCAGGCCGCGGGCGGCGATCCGCTCGGCCGCCGCGTGATCCCGGTCGCACGACAGCCCGCACGCCGGGCAGTACGCCCACTTCCAGCCGCGCTCACCCAGCCGGTCAGGCGAGCGAACATGCCGCAGCACACTGCCACCCTCGCCGCAGCGCGGACAGGAGCGGGAGGTGCCCCGGGCAGGCACCGTCACCACCGCGATGCCGTCCTTCGCGGCCAGATGCCGGATCGCCTCGATCACCGCGCCGCGCACCTGCCCCGACAGCGCGGCGTTGCCGCGGCGGACCCCGCGCGCCTCCAGCGTGGCCAGATCCTCCAGGTAGATCACGCTCGCGCCGAGCGCGAGGGCCTGATCGACCGCCCACCGGGCCGCTGACCAGGCCAGCGCATGATCAAGGCGCCGGATGCGGGCGCACACCCGCTCATGCTCGACCGCCAGCACCCGATGCCTGCGCTCCAACGCCACACGACGGGCATCACCGGTATCGGTGGCATCGGTGGCGTCGGCGGTGTCGGCGGTGTCCAGCCCGGACAGTAGCGCCGCGCAGTGCTCGCGTTTGGCGGCCAGGTGTTCGCGATGGCCGCGCAGTCGATGCAGCTTGGCCGAGATCACCGTGGCGTCGTAGCGCAGCATCCGCCCGTCCGCGCACACCCGGCCGTCACGGAGCCGGGCGATGGTGCCGGTGAACAGGGTGTTCACGCCCCAGTCCAGGCCCAGCGCCACGGTGTGGCCGGTGGCCGGGGCGGACGGGATCGGGGTCTGGAACGGCACATCGATGCGCACCCGGCCGTCGGCGATGCGCACCGTGGGAGTGCACAGCCGGGCCTGCTCCGGGACGGTGGGCGGCAGCGTGAACGCGATGGCGTGCCACGCCCAATCCTTGCGGGAGGCGGGCGAGGCGTTCAGCGGCAACTGGACTCGCAGCACCGCGCCGGTACGGCTGGTGTCGCCGGTGCCGGCGGCCCAGGTCAGGGTGACCAGTTGCCTGTCGGCCGCCGCCAGCACCGCCTGGGTAGCGACCCGCGGCGGCTCCTCCACCTGGGTGATGTCCCCCGGCAACGCGCCCTCGCGCTGGAGCACCGCGCGGATCTGCCTTGTGCGGTTACGGATCTCTGCGGCGGTGACGCCCTCCGGCAGCGCCGCGCGCAACGCCTTCCAGTCGGCCTCGCTACGCCGCCGCGGATCGGCCGGCCAGGTGGCCAGGATCGCCGCCACGATCCCCCGGCGGTGCAGCGCCGCCCGCAACATGCGGGCCGCCTGCTCCTCCGCACACCGCCGCACCCGATCCGACACATACACCCCGCCACCGCTCACCCCGCCACCGATTATTCCGCCACCGGCTATTCCGCCAGCACACCCCCAGCCCAGCCTGCGGATCGCCATCCACCCCTTGACCGGCAACACCCGCTCGTCCACCCCGACCCCG
>NZ_VCJS01000532.1 GCF_005893125.1 Nonomuraea basaltis
ACCAAGGCCTCCAGGCCGCACCGCTCGGCCAGCCGCATCGCCGGGGCCAGCCCGCCGTATGCGATCACGTGCTCGTCATCGAAGATCGCGTCGGTCTTGGCCGAGTCGTGGAAGAATTGCACTTACGAGGTGTCCTTCCGACTGGGCTGCTGGAAGCGTAGAGAACTCCCATCATCCCAGGTCAAAGGGCACCTCGCCCTATTTCACTGTTCTTCTGTCAGATTCCCAGCCGTGGATCCAGGCTCAGCGTAGATGGCCTTACTTCGGAGCCTCTATGATGACTCGGCTGGCTGGCTGAACCATGAGACTGAATTCAGGTCTTTCGTGAAGGAAATATTGGCCCAATCCCTAAGGATGGCTGGCTCGGGTTCCGTTGTGAAGATATATATCAGCAGCCCTCTGGAAAGTTCTCTTCGCAGGACCTGTGCATCAGGGATCCATGGATATGGATTCTGGTCGTCGCCGATATTTTCAGTGCAGAACGCTCCAATTGTTGCGGTCTCGATTCGCTGAAATTGGACACATCGCTTGTGTGTGCCAGCCTTTGCCCGCGGAAACGAATCCGTTCCCGTGATCCGATAACCTGAAGGCACGTCCAACGGCACGAGCAGCGGCCCTCCATATTCGTGCACCGCCCGTTCGATTGATTCTCGGGACATATGGTTATACGCACCATTATTCCCACAGGACGATGTAGCCAAGGCTCCGCACGTCAATGCAGCAAGCAGCCAATAAGTGCTGAACGTGGCGCGTGTGGGGCCTTGGCTCATGATCATCTTATCCTAGCCTTGCGGTGCACGATCCTGCCTTGCGCGATTTCTCTCCTGGTTCTCTACCTCGCATATGTAAGTCCCGCCTGTCCCACATTCGAAGACCTCACCCATTGCCTGGTCAACCAGTTGAAGCCAGGCATATTGCCACCATTTGAGGCTGACGTCAGCATTAGTCTTGAGTCCGAGGGCGAATCCCAGTTGGTAGGGGCCATCCTTCAGCCACTGTCCCTGATCCACCTCGATGGAGTAATCCGAAGGGCGTTCCTCGTCCACCTTAACGAAATATTCATCGCAGTCGACGAACTTGATCGGAACCTCTAGGCCCACTGCCCCCAAGTTAGCCGTCGCGGTGAACTCGGTTGTGTCACAGTCCCCCTCGAAGTCGATGGCGGGATCGTAGTCCTGCCACTGGCCGCCCACGTTCACGGGATGGCTGGCGGTTTCCTCGTCATAAGCTGTGGATTCAAGCCTTGCGTTGCCTATCTCGAAGTCGGTCGTACCGCTCAAATTTTCGTTGGGGGTGGCGACGCCCTTGTTGGTGTAACCGTGCCAGTCGGCGGTCTTGCTGTCGTCCTCGACGCTCTGGGCTTGCCACATGGAGTGGAGCTTCCCAAGCCATTCGCTACCACGCTTGATGGTCAGGAGGAAGTCTCCGCCATCTGTGGGATTCCAGGTTGCTGTAGTGCCAACGCTGTCGCTAGTACGGCAGTCACCATTCGTGAGCTGAGCTGTGGGTTTATGTCGTAGTCAGGCGGGTGCGTTTGTGGAACCAGCGGGCCCGAGCCTGATGTCGGCGTCGCCAGATTGACCAGTGGGCGGTGTGC
>NZ_VCJS01000533.1 GCF_005893125.1 Nonomuraea basaltis
TGACAATCCCCTCGAACCGTTGAGACTCGGATAGATCATTTTCGGCTTTTAGGATCTTGCTCGGTTGTCGCCTCACGCGCCGCGCGCTCGCCGGGTCAGGCCTGGGCCTGACCGCTGTCGCTGAGCCAGGGGCCGCGGAGGCTCCGGGGTCAAGGGCGAGCCCACAGGGCCGTCGCCGGCAGGCGATCGCGAAGCGACCCTTGAGGCTGGAGAGGGCGGCCCCGTATGCTGCGCGGCGCAACCCCCGGTCCCGCGGGCAGGCGTGGATAGATCGTGGCGGCTCATGCCGCCTCCTTCTTCTTTCGCCGTGCTGCGGCCCGGGCCTGCTTCTTCTGCGTGATCTCGGTACGGATCTTCTCCTGCACGGCCGCGTCCAGCTGCTCGAACTCCACCGGTGGACGCAGCCCGTTGGCGGTGTGCAGCCGGCGCTGGTTGAAGTCATCCACCCAGACGGCGACCGCGCGCCTGGCCTGCTGGTGGGTGGCGAACGGTCCGGCCAGGCGCAGCAGCTCGAACTCCATCGAGGAAAACAGCGCCTCGGACGGGGCGTTGTCCAGCGCCGATCCCGTCCGGCCCATCGACTGGCTGATCTGCAGCCGCTCGCAGGCGGCCCGGAACAGCTGCGCGGTGTATTCGCTGCCGCGATCGGTGTGCATCACCACCCCGGCCACGCTCCCGCCCCGAATCGCGACCGCCATCTGCAGCGACGCGGTCGCCAGTGCGGCGTCATGGTGCTCGCTCATCGCATAGCCCAGGATCCGGCGGGAGAACAGATCGGAGACGGCCGCCAGCTGCAGTGTGCCCTCGCCGGTGGGAATCTCGGTGCCATCCCCGATCCACCGCTGATCCGGCCCGCTGGCCCGGAAATCACGCTGGAGCTGGTCGGGGGCGTGCCAGCGGCCACCGTCTTGCCGCGTGGTGGATTTCCGTTTGCGGCCCGGCCGGGCGGCCAGCCGATGCTCACGCATGATCTTCGCCACCGTGTTGTCCGACACCCTCCAGCCGCCCTCACGGCGCAGATGCTCGGCGATACGTGGGGAACCGTCGGCGCCCTTGCGTTTCCAGAACATCGAGATCACCGCCTCGACCAGCCGTAACCTGCGACGTTCCCGCCCGCTGGGTCCCTGACGGGCACGGGCCAGCCACTTATACAGCCAGGCCGGCGAGCGGCCCACCGCCCGGCACGAGGTCGCGTATGAAATGCCATGTTCGGTCCTCTGAGCGTCGATGAACGCGGCCAGTTTCACCGGGTCGTATCGGTCACCCAGAGGACCAGACTGCGCTTGAGGACATCGCACCGCATCTGCAGCTCGGCGTTTTCGCGACGCAGCCGGGCCAGCTCGGCCCGCTCATCGGCATCCAAGACGCCGTTCCCAATGGCCAGCGCCTTGCGCTTGCGGGCCATGTTCACCCAGTTGGCCAGCGTCCCGGGATTGATTCCCAGGTCCCGGGCCACCTGCGCGATCGGCTTGCCGGTCTCCTCGACGATCCGGACAGCGCCGTCCCGGAAGTCGGGATCGAACCTTCGTCGTGTCTCTGCCATCGCCTGGTCCTCCTCTTAGGCGATGCCTCAACGATACGAGGGGAAACCCA
>NZ_VCJS01000534.1 GCF_005893125.1 Nonomuraea basaltis
CTCGAGGGCCATCGCCGGCGTCGTCGTCCTGGAGGTCGTGCATGGTCATGGTCACCGAAGGTAGTACCTGTTCTCGCCCTGCTCTACCAGCTTGGGGTGTTCATCCTGTTTGTCTCAGTAGAGCCTGACACAGAGGGCTCGACGAGCACGAGGTGCTGCGCCGGCTCGGCGCCGCGGACGAGGACATCCGCATGATCGAAGACGGGGACCGCACCTATCCGGCCCTCCGTTCCCGAACATGTCCCTAACCGCCAGGTAGCGGGGTGAGAGATCACGATTGCGATTCGTGGTCGTTTCGGAGCGGTGAATGTGGCTGGTTGGGTGGGGCTTCTGCTTGATCGTGTTCGTGTCGGAGACGGTCGGGGGGAGGGCGGCGTCGGGATCGGCCTGGAGTCATGACACCTGGAGGCCCTGACGCCAGGACGGGTGCGCCGGGCGCCAGCCCAGCTCGCGCTTGGCCTTCGCGTTCGACGCGCCGCGAAGCTCGGTCATCAGCACGACGCCGGCCTCCCCGGCGGCCAGCCGCCCGACGAACCGCGGCACGCGCATCGGCTTCTTGGCGCCCAGCTTCCGGGCCAGCTCCGGCAGCCACTCGGCGACCGGGGCGGGGTCATCGTCGACGATGTTGTAGACCCCGCGAGCGCCGTTCTCGATCGCCGCGACCGTCGCCTCAGCCGCGTCGGCGATGTGGATGAACGACCACACCCCGCCGCCCTCGCCGACGACCGGAAACTTCCGCTTACGGATCATCTCGAGCTGCTCGGAACCCGGCTCCATCGAGGTGCCCGGTCCGTAGAACGCGCCGTAGCGAAGCACGATCCCCTCGGTCCAGTCGGCACCCAGCACAGCCCTCTCCAGATGCCCGATCGCGGCGATCATCGGGGCCATCTGGCTGACCGGCGACGGGTCCAGTTGGTCCTCTTCGGTCTTCACCGGCCCACCCGTTCGGGCATAGGTGAACGCCCCATTGCTCGCCGCCACGAACCGCCGCACACCTGCCGCGCGCCCTGCCGCGAGGAGATTGTCGGTGCCCTCGATCCGCAGCCGGTCGGTCGCGGCGAAACTGCGATCGAAATGGCGTGTGTCTATGTGTCCGATGGCGGTCAGCTGATGGACGATCACATCCGGCTTCGCCTCGCGCACGGCCGCCTCGATCTGGCCGCGATCGAGCGCATCGGCGACGATCGGCACCGCGCCCAGCTCGGACAGCCTGGCCTTGTTCGACCCGTTCCGGGTCATGGCGAAGACCTTGTGCCCCGCGCCGACCAGAAGCGGCACCAACTGCTGGCCCATCACTCCGGTCGCTCCTGCTACTAGCACTCTCATGGTCAGCTCCTGGTTCACATGTTCTTGCCCTCAAGGGCGGTGCCGCTCAAGGGCCACCCGCACCTGCGTGCATCTCTTGAGCCAAGCCGCAAGCTGGATCGCCGCGGCGGCTCAATAACTGCCGTCATGCGCACTGCGCGCTGTGCGGGCTGTTGAGGGTGAAGGCATGTTCGGCTGCCCCCGGCACTGCGCCGGTGTCGGTTGTGCTGCCGATCGCGTAGACCAGAATGTCGTAGCCGAGCGAGGCCCGGCCATCCGTA
>NZ_VCJS01000535.1 GCF_005893125.1 Nonomuraea basaltis
CGCGCTGGAGGTGCCCCACCCGTTGACGCAATCTGACGATCAGCCCAGAGGGATTCGGGCATGACGAAGCCTCGTTGGAGGCCGTATTCCACCCCTGACACCAGGCGCTCCGGAGGGCTGATCTCCGTGCGAGAGAAGGGAAGAACGATGAACCCGCTCAAAACGGTCACCGTCGGCGTCGCTGTCGCGGTGGCGAGCGTCATTCTCGCGCAACCGGCCTTGGCGGCGAGTTTTCAACGGGATGTCGGAGACGGGATCGTCCGCTACGCCGACCCTGCCAACGAGCTGTGCGTCCGGGCGGATGACACCACAGGGACAGCCTGGGTGGAGGTGACCCTGACCCGCCCGGGTGTGATCGGAAAGCCCATCGTCATCAGAGACGACAACATCCGGCACCCCGGCGCCACCTGTGCGGTGCTCACCGCCTTCGAAGACGTCACCTACCAGGCCGTCCACGAGAGCTACTGGAGCGGGCGAGACACCGTCCTGCGCGGGACGTTCACCTTCGAGACCTGACGCTCAGGCAGGGCCCCCGCACCATCGATCGCCGTTCTCGTCTCGATCCGCCACGAGGCGATACCTCACACATCTCCCCCCGCCGGCCACGCGGGAGCGCTGAAGCGCACGCCCCAAGGCCAACCGAACCAACCGAAACATCTCTTGCTGGAGGACTGTTGAAGACACGCATTCTGGCCGCCGTGATGGCAACCGCAGCATTGAGCGGGCTGCTGGTGGCAAGCCCGGCGCAGGCGAGAGACGGAGTGTCCTCCGCCCGCGTGGACCCCTTCGAGAGCGCGGCGGGCCGCGACTACGGTGGCGGGTCCGTCCGGGCGACCGTCGACTCCGTCAGCCGGACGAAGGTCGTCTTTCGGAACTTCACGGTGCGCGACATCTGTCCCGGCGACAACCTTCCGATAAAGGGCCGGGTTTGGTGGGAACACACCGACGGAACCCACGGGTACGGCGCCTGGAGGTCGGACACCAACGGCTGCGGCGACGACGGCACCAACTTCGGAAACATCACCCGCACCGGCACCAAGTCCATATCGAGTGTCTACGTGCAGGTGTGCAGCACGTATTGCGACCACAGCGCGGCCCGATACAACCAGTACGTACGCCCGGGCCGCTGACGCTCAGGCTTTCAGCTGGTCGGCGTACCAGGGCTTGATGACGTTGCCGATGATGGGCAGGCGTTCGTCGAAGGGGATGGAGGCGGACTGCATCGCGTTGATGGCGAACCAGCGGAAGTCGGGCAGGTCGTAGCCGAAGGCGTCGGCGAGCAGGGCGAGTTCGCGGGTCATCGAGGTGCCGCTCATCAGGCGGTTGTCGGTGTTGACGGTGACCCGCAAGCGAAGCTGGGTGAGCAGGCCGATCGGGTGGTCGGCGATCGACGGGGCGGCACCGGTCTGGAGGTTGCTGCTCGGGCACATCTCCAGCGGGATCCGGCGGTCGCGGACGTACGCCGCCAACCTGCCGGGCTCGGCCTCGCCGTCGGAGGAGAAGGCGATGTCGTCGATGATCCGGACGCCGTGGCCGAGCCGGTCGGCGCCACACCACTGGATCGCCTGCCAGAT
>NZ_VCJS01000536.1 GCF_005893125.1 Nonomuraea basaltis
GCATCGGAGAGCTCGACACCCCGCCCCTGCTGCGCGTGCTCGGCCGCCTGGCCCTTTCCCTCGGACTGGCCGGGCGACTGAGCACTACCAAACAGTGGAAGGAGGCCGTCATCGCCAACCTCGAACCCGTGCCCTTCACCCAGCTCGCGAACATCACCGGGCGTCCCGCGATCAGCGTGCCCACCTACCGCACCCCCGAGGGCCTGCCGCTTGGTGTCCAGTTCGTCGGCCCGCTCGGCAGCGAGGCACTGCTGCTGTCACTGGCCGCACAACTCGAAGACGCACGCCCCTGGGCACATCTGGAACCGCCGCTCGACGACGACCAGTAGCCCTCCGCGTCTGGAGCCGATCGGAGTCGGCTCGGGTCGTAGCAAAGGTCCGCCCGTGCTCGGCGGCGGCCGCGTGCGGGGCCCGCCCCGGCGGTCGCGATCGGCTCGGCCCGTACCAGGCCGGCGCCATGCCACGGGGCGGTGAGGCTCAGCTCACAGCACGGTGACAGCCATCGCCCAGCCGCCCGACTCGCCTTACCCAGCCCTCGACGACCGAGCGTGGACTCCATCACCGGAGTCGACAGCGTTGGCGTCGTAGATCAGGTCAATGGGCCTCGGCCCGGGCTTTGATCGCTGCGATCAGCAGGTCCACCAGCAACGCAAAGCTGTCGGGCGAGTCCAGTGGCGGGATGTGGTCGATGGTGGCCGCGAGGTTCGGGTATGCCTCGGCGGGCAGCTTGCGGTAGTCGACGTGCCAAGCGAGCAGGTCGGCGTCGCGGGTGGGGGCGGCCAGGGCGTGCAGGGCGGCGTCCATGCCGGAGTAGGCCAGGACCGCGTCGGCGAAGACGCGGTAGCAGCGGGCCGCCTCCTCCTCGTCGAGGCCGGCCCGGCGCATACAGCCGAGGATATGCTCGACGACCTCGAACTCGTGCTGCCGCCGTGCGGTACGGGCGGCGGCCAGCTGGCCGACCTGCGGATGGGCCAGGAAAGCGTCGTGGATTCGGCCCGCCACGGCGCGCAGGTCCGCGGTCCAGTCGTCGGTGACCAGAAGCCCGCCCGCGGTGGTCCGGGCGTGCAGGGCGTCGACGAGGGCGAGCAGCAACTCGTCCTTGTCCCGGAAGTGCCGGTAGATCGCAGTCGGATGGGCCTCCAGCTCACGGCCGAGCGCCTCGAAGGTGAGCGCGTCCATGCCGTCCCGGTCGGCGATCCGGAGTGCGGCCTCGGTGATGGCCTGCTGGTTGAGACTGCCCCGTGGACGTCGGGGCCTGGCCTGCGGCGTGGCCGCCATCGAGGGGGATCCTCTCTGCTTGCGTGCGGTCGGTTCCGCACCGACCCGGGGCTGACCGCCCCCCTAGATGTTACGTGCCGCCTTCTCCCCTGTTACCTCCCGCTTCGGATAGTCGATGCCATTGACTATGTCGTTGACTTGCTCTCATACTGAGGCATCTTCCACGGATTTCCCTTCCCCGGATCCTCATCCCCCGGAAGCTAACTCTATTACACATCTCCTAGCCCACGAGACCCTAA
>NZ_VCJS01000053.1 GCF_005893125.1 Nonomuraea basaltis
TCATCCAACAAGAGATGCTCCGACACTGGCAGCGAAAATTGCTATTTTTTTTTTTTCAAGCAGAAGACGGCATACGAGCTGTCTTAGGGTCTCGTGGGCTCAGAGATTTGTATAAGAGACAGCCACCCAGCCGGGACCGGCCGAACCGCCCAAGACGATCACCCTCATCACCGGCGACAAGGTCACCCTCCGCTCGCTCCCGGCCAAGCAGACCCAGCTCGACGTCAAGCCGGGGCCGGGCCGCGAGAAGATCACCTTCGTGCACCGCCGCGCCAAGGAGGGGCTCAGCATCGTCCCCGTGGACGCGATGCCGCTGCTGGCCGCGGGCAAGCTCGACCCCCGGCTGTTCAACGTCACCCAGCTCGCCGCGCTCGGCTACGACGACGCCGCCAGCCCGGCGCTCCCGCTGATCGTGGCCTACCCCGGCCAGAGCGGCGCCGCGGAGCTGCGGGCCGCGGGCGGGCGCCCGCTGCCCGCGATCAACGCCGTAGCCCGGAGCGAGCCCCGCGACCAGGCGGGAACGCTCTGGAAGTCCCTGACCGGCCAGGCCAGAGCGGCGGCCGGTCCGGCGAAGATCTGGCTGGACGGCAAGGCCAAGCTGTCTCTCGACGTCAGCGTCCCGCACATCGGCGCCCCCGCGGCCTGGGAGTCCGGCCACACCGGCAAGGACGTCACCGTCGCGGTGCTCGACACCGGCTACGACCCCGGCCACCCCGACCTGCAGGGCGTGGTCGCCAAGGCCGAGAACTTCACCTCCGAGCCCGACACGCGCGACCTCAACGGCCACGGCACCCACGTCGCCGCCACGATCGCCGGCTCCGGCGACCGCTACAAGGGCGTCGCCCCCGGCGCCAAGCTGCTGATCGGCAAGGTCTGCGAGAGCAGCGGGCAATGCCCGGACTCGGCCATCATCGAGGCCATGACCTGGGCGGCCGAGAACGGCGCCCGCGTGGCCAACCTCAGCCTCGGTAACCCTGACGCCCCCGGCGACGACCCGATGGAGCAGGCCGTCAACACCCTGACGGAGAGGTACGGCACGCTGTTCGTGGTCGCGTCCGGCAACGACGGGCCCCAGATGGTCAGCTCGCCGAGCACCGCGGACGGCGCGCTGTCGGTCGGCGCCTCCTACCGCGACGGCGACACGGTCGCGCAGTTCAGCGGCACCGGCCCGCGCCAGGGCGACGCCGCGGTCAAGCCCGACCTGATCGCGCCCGGCGTGAACATCGTCGCCGCCAGGGCCGCGGGCACCTCCGCCGGCTACCCGGTCGACGATCTCCACACGGCGCTGAGCGGCACGTCCATGGCCACCCCGCACGTTGCGGGAGCGGCGGCGGTCCTCGCCGGTCAGCACCCGGGCTGGACGGCCGGCCAGATCAAGGCGGCGCTGATGGCCTCCACCGCACCCGGCGACGAGCTGGGCGCATACGTGCAGGGCGCCGGCCGGGTGGATCTGGCCCGCGCCGTGACCCAGCAGGTCACCGCCGAGCCCGCCGCGCTGAGCATGGGAGACGTGGAGCTGCCCGGCTCCGGGCCCATGGAGCGGACGCTCACCTACCGCAACGACGGCGACGCCGCCGTCCGGCTGGACCTCGGCGTGACGGCCAAGGACGGCCAGGGCGGCGCGGTGACGCCGTTCAAGCTCAGCGCCGGCGCGGTGGAGGTGCCCGCGCACGGCACCGCGCAGGTCACGGTGACCGCCGAGCCGGGCCCGATCGGCAGGTACAGCGGCACGGTCATCGCCAAGAACGCCGACGTGTCGGTACGCACCGGCATCGGCCTGCGGGTCGAGCCGGAGAAGCGCGCGCTCAAGCTGGCCTTCACCGGCACCGACGGGAAGCCCGCCCAGGACGCCTTCGCCGGGGTGATCGACCTCGACGCGAAGGAGCAGACCAACTTCGACATCTCCGGCGGCGCCCTGGACCTCAGGCTGCTGAAGGGCCACCGCTACACGGTCGTCACCCTCATGGCCGACCGGGACGGAACGCTGGTGATGGCCGCCGAGCCGGAGTTCACCCTCGATGCCGACCGCACCGTCGCCGCCGACGCCCGCAAGGCCAGGCCGGTGGACGTGGGCACTGAGGAGCCCACCGCGCGGCTGGCCATCGGCATGCTCGGCATGCTCCAGCTCGTCGACGGCATGCAACCCTTCGGCGTGGACGTCGACCTGGCCGGCATGTGGGGCGCGGCCCGCGTCGAGGGCATCAAGGCCATCCCGACCACCCGCACGGCCAGCAAGAAGTTCGCCTTCTACCGCTGGACGCAGTGGGCCAGGCCGAAGGGCGACGGCACCTACGACGACAGCCCGTACTTCTACCACCTGATGAAGGCCGAGCCGCGCATCCCCGCCGACCCCGGCTACCGGCCGAGCCGCCGCGACCTCGCCCAGGTCACCTCGACGTACG
Organism: Nonomuraea basaltis; assembly: GCF_005893125.1. Lineage (GTDB taxonomy): Bacteria > Actinomycetota > Actinomycetes > Streptosporangiales > Streptosporangiaceae > Nonomuraea > Nonomuraea basaltis. The sequence goes on from NZ_VCJS01000053.1 coordinate 2,403, forward strand.
CCACCCAGCACGACGTCAAGTACGGCGAGCACTTCGCCCTGCCCGTGCTGTACGGGACCGAGCTGGCGTGGATGCCGTACGCGAACGTGTCCCGCTTCCCGCTCCCGTTCCGCAGGACCGAGTACTACACGCCCGGCGACACCGGCTGGTACCCGTCCTTCATCCAGTACCGCACGCCGCCGGACGGCTGGAACGACGTCGACCAGTTCTTCTTCGGCGAGACCACCGTCTACCGCGCCGGGCAGAAGACCTCCGACCGCTGGAACACCGGCGTCTTCGCGGCCGCGCTCAACCCCGGCGGCGACTACACCTGGCGCGAGGACAACCTGATGCAGTTCTCGGCCGGACTGTTCGATGACGGCGTGCCCGGGCGCGTCTCCTACGGCGAGCACGTCGCCCCGCAGTCCAGGCTCTACCGCGACGGAAAGGAGATCTTCGCCGAGGACCTGCTGCCCGGCTGGATCGAAGTGCCCGCCGAGCAGCGCGAGAGCGACTACCGGCTCACCATGACCGCCGACCGCGTACCGGAGCTGACCAAGCTGTCCACGCGGGTCAGCGCCGAGTGGCGGTTCAGGTCGAAGACGACCGAGCCGGGCGAACGGCAGGTGCTGCCGCTGCTGACCGTCAAGATCAGCCCGGAGCTGGACGACCGGAACCGCGCCGCCGCCGGCCTCATGCGCATCCCGGTGCGCGTCCAGCGCCAGGACGGCTCACCCGGCCTGAAGCTGCGCACGCTCACCGTGGAGATCTCCTACGACGACGGCCGCACCTGGCTGCCCACGCTGGTGCACCCGACACTCGACCGCGGCTGGGCCGCCGAGACCTGGCACCCGATCAGCGCCCGCGGCACGTTCGCCTCGCTGCGCGTCAAAGCCGCCGACACCGGCGGCAACGCCTTCACCGAGACCGTCATCAGGGCCTACGAGATCAAGTGAGCGCAGGACGACCCCGCCGCGCCCACGCGGCGGGGTCTTCCGTCATTGGACGCGTTCGAGGACGACGACCGGGATCTGACGGTCGGTCTTCTGCTGGTAGTTGTCGTAGTCGGGCCACGCCCTGGCCATCACCTGCCACATCTCCGGCTTCTCGTCCTCGCGAGCCGTGCGGGCCTGGACCTTGAACCTCTCGCCCTTCACCTGCACCTCGACATCGGGGTGGGCCATGAGGTTCTTGTACCAGTCCGGATGCTCGGGAGCACCGCCGTACGAGGCGACGACCAGGTAGGCGTCGCCGTAGCGCTGGTAGATGAGCGGTGTCGTGTACGGCTTGCCTGAGTTACGGCCTCTGGTGGTCAGGAGGAGGACGGTGGTGTTGTTCCAGTCGTGCCCCTCCGCCCCGTCGGTCTCCTGATAACGCCGGACATGTTCCTTACCGAAGAGCATGCTCACAAGCTACCCACGGATGGCGTGACCTCACCGTTACTCGGAGAGGTCTGTACGAGAAGTTAACACGGCTGGCACACTGCAATCATGTAAGCGCTTACACCACAAAATGATGAAAGCGCTTACATGAACAGGGAGCAGCTCCATGGACGTGACCATCTACGAGGTGGCCAAGCGGGCCGGCGTGTCGATCGCGACCGTGTCCAGGGCCCTGCGCGGCACCGGCCCCGTCGCGGCCAAGACGCGGGAGAGGGTGCTCAAGGCCGTCGAGGAGCTCAACTTCACGCCCAGCCGCCTCGGCGTCAGCCTCGCCGAGGGCCGGCACGCCGCCAACGGCATCGTCTTCCCCGACCTCGCGGGCCCGTACTACACCCAGGTGCTGCTCGGCTACGAGGAGGTCGCCTCCGAGCTGGGCCGCTCGGTGGTCATCCTGTCGGCCAAGGGCCGCACCAGGGTCAACGACCTGATCAAGGACCTGGCCGGGCGGGTCGACGGCATGCTGATCTTCGGCCACGTCGCCCCCGAGCCGCTGATCGCCGAGCTGGTGCGGCTGGGCGTGCGGCTGGTGGTCATCTCGCGCGACCCGCTGCCCGGCGCCGACACGCTGCGCAGCGAGAACACCGCCTCGGCGCGGGCGCTGGCCGATCATCTGGCCGGCCACGGCTACGAGCGCTTCGCGTTCCTCGGCGCGCCCCTGGCCGCCGGCGACGACGTGGACGAGCGCTGGCGCGGCGTGCGGGGGGTGCTCGGCGGCGCGATCGAGGCCGTGGCCACGCGTGAATACACCGTGGAGTGCGGCTTCGACGCGGCCAGGAGGCTGCTCGAAGATCGCAGAAGGCCCGAGGCGATCGTCTGCTCCGACGACGAGGTGGCGCTGGGGGCGCTGCTCGCCGCCGAGGAGCTCGGCCTCGACGTGCCCGGCGACGTGGCCGTCACCGGCTGGGACGACATCATGGCCGCCCGCCACGCCAGGCCGGCGCTGACCACCGTACGCCAGCCGATGCGCGAGCTCGGCGCCCGCGCCGCCCGCGCGCTCGACGAGCTGATCACCGGCGTCCGCGACACGCCGCGCCACCAGATCCTGACCACCGAGCTGGTCGTCCGCTCCAGCTGCGGTCACCACCCCCAGGAGGTACGAACGTGAACACCATCACCCGGCGCGCCGCCACCAGCGGCCTGCTGGCTCTCGCGATGCTGGCCGCCGGCTGCGGCCGCGCCACCGAACGGGCGCCCGAGCAGGCGCAGGACGTCACGACCGGCAACGTCACGGGGGAGGTCACGGTCTGGGCGATGGGGGAGGAGGGCAAGGCGCTCGGCGCGTTCGTCAAGGACTTCGAGAGCGCCAACCCCGGAGTGAAGGTCAACGTCACGGCGATCGGGTGGGACGTGGCGCACGACAAGATCACCGCGGCCATCGCGGGCGGCGCCACGCCCGACGTGAGCATGATCGGCTCGACCTGGTCGGGCGAGCTGGCCAAGACCGGCGCGCTCGACCCGACGCCGGGCAACCTGGTCGACAAGGCGGCGTTCTTCCCGGGGGCGTGGCAGACGGTCGAGCTCAACGGCACGGCGTACGGCGTCCCGTGGTACGTCGAGACCCGCGTCCTCTACTACCGCACCGACCTGGCGAAGAAGGCCGGCGTGCAGCCGCCGGAGACGTGGCGGGAGTTCACGGACTTCGTCAAGGCGCTCAAGGACAAGGGCGGCGCGAAGAACGGCTTCAACCAGAGCTACACTCTGGGCGCCTCGTGGCAGGAGGCGCTGCCGCTGATCTGGCAGGCCGGCGGCGAGATCGTCAAGGACGGCAAGTACACCTTCGACACCCCCGAGGCCGTGACCGCGCTCACGCAGTACGAGTCCTTGTTCAAGCAGAAGCTCGCGCCGAACAACACCCCCGAGGGCGCCTTCCCGCAGAGCTTCATCAAGGGCGAGGTCGGTGGTTTCTTCTCCGGCCCGTGGATGATCGGCGTGCTCAACAACGACGGCGGGCCCGAGTTCAAGGACAAGTTCGACGTCGCGCCGTACCCCAAGGGCCCGGTCTCCGCCACCAGCTTCGTCGGCGGGGCCGACATGGCGGTGTTCAAGAAGGCGAAGAACCGCGACGCGGCCTGGAAGTTCGTGCAGTGGCTGAGCGAGGCGAAGGTGCAGGCCAAGTGGTACACGACGGTCAAGTCGCTGCCCGCCGTGCAGGCGGCCTGGCAGGAGCCCGAGCTGACCGCTGACAGGCAGCTCGCGGTCTTCGGCGAGCAGCTCAAGGACGCCAAGACGCCGCCGCCGTTCCCGACGTGGGAGCAGGTGGCCCGGGTCCTGGAGGCCGAGCTGGAGAAGCTGGCCCGCGGCGCGCAGACCCCCGAGCAGACGGCCGAATCGATCCAGTCGCAGGCCGACACCATCGGGACCGGCCTGTGAGCGAGCGAACGATCAGACACAGCGGTTTGCTCACAGGACCGACGAAGGAGGGCCTGTGAGCATGGCGGTTCCCGTCGTCCGGGACTCGTTACGCCGGGGCTGGATCGGCTGGATGTTCATCCTGCCGTTCGTGGTGCTGTTCGCCGTGTTCTACCTGGGGCCGCTGCTCGTCGGCATCGGCCTCAGCTTCACCGACATGCGCAGCACCGACGTGACCGACCCGCTCGCCGTTGACCTGGTCGGCGTCGACAACTACCTGCGGCTCATGAACGACGCCGCCATGCGCGCTGCGGCGGTCAACACCGTCGTGTTCGTGCTCACCGCGCTGCCGCTGACGATCGGGCTCGGGCTGGCCGCCGCGGTCATGCTCAACTCGGGGATCGCCCGCCTGCCGGCCGCGTTCTTCCGGCTCGGCTACTACCTGCCGAACATCACCAGCATCATCGGCATCGCCGTGGCCTGGAAGTTCCTGCTGGAGCCGGAGGCCGGACTGGTCAACCGGCTGCTGGAACTGGCCGGGATCCGGGGCCCGAACTGGCTGCAGAGCCAGAGCACCGCCCTGCCGTCGATCATCGTCATGACGGCCTGGCGCAGCTTCGGCTTCAACATGGTCGTGCTCCTGGCCGCCCTCCAGACCATCCCGAGGGAGCTGTACGAGGCCGCGGAGGTGGACGGCGCCGGGCGGTGGGCCCGCTTCCGCTCGGTGACCGTGCCCTCGCTCCGCCCCGTGCTGCTGTTCTGCACCGTCTACAGCTCGGTCGGCTTCATGCAGTTCATGGAGGAGCCGCTGGTCATGACCCGGGGCGGGCCGCTGAACTCCACGCTGTCGGCGTCGCTGGCCATCTTCAACCAGTTCGGGGTCGGCAACTACGGCTACGCCGGGGCCGCCTCGACGGTGCTCTTCACGGTGATCGTGGCGCTGGCCGTGCTGCAGCTGAGGCTGGGGAGGAGAAGGTGACGAGGACCCGCCGCCAGCGCGCGGTCGTCTACGCCGGGCTGACCTTTGGCCTGGCCCTGGTCGCCGGGCCGTTCCTGTGGACGGCGCTCAGCTCGGTCAAGCCCGAGCGGGAGATCAGGCGCGACCCGCCGACGTTCTGGCCAGAGACGTGGACGCTGGACAACTTCGCCGAGCTGTTCACACGGGTTGACATCGGCACCGCGTTCGCCAACAGCATGATCATCGCGCTGGTGCTGGTGGCCACGAACCTGCTGTTCTGCTCCATGGTCGGGTACGCCTTCGCCAAGCTCGACTTCCGCGGCAAGAACGTCGCGTTCGGCCTGGTCCTGGTCCAGCTCGCGATCCCGGCGATCGTGCTCATGGTGCCGCAGTTCGTGCTGATCGCGAAGCTCGGCATGGTCAACACGTTCATCGGGATCATCCTGCCGACCGTGGTGACGCCGCTCGGCGTGTTCATGATGCGGCAGTTCATCTCGGATCTGCCCGACGAGCTCATCGACGCGGCCCGGGTGGACGGCGCCAGGGAGGTCCGGATCTTCTTCACGATCATCCTGCCGCTGTGCGGGCCGCCGCTGGCCACGCTCGGGCTGATCACGTTCCTCCAATCGTGGAACAACTTCCTGTGGCCGGCCGTGGTCGCGCAGAGCGAGCGCATGTACACCCTTCCTGTCGCGCTGAACATCCTCAACGGCCACGAGGCCACCCACTACAACCTGCTGGTCGCGGGGTCGGTCGTGGTGATCGCGCCGATCCTGTTCCTGTTCGTCTTCCTGCAGCGCTTCTTCATCCAGGGCATCGCCACCACCGGCCTCAAGTAGAGGAGCACCCATGCGCAAGACTGTCGTGTCCGGTCTGCTCGTGCTGGCCTTAGCCGCGCCCGCAACCGCCGCGAACGCCGAAATTTCGGGAGACAGCACGCTTCTTCGCTACGCGAAGGACACCTGGCGGTCGATGGCCGCCATGGTCGAGCCGGCCACCGGCCTGCCCGCGGACAAGGTGACCGGCGACCTCAAGACCAGGGCCGAGGTCACCTCCCCGACCAACATCGGCACGTACCTGTGGAGCACGCTCACCGCCCGCGACCTGCGCCTGATCACCGGCCAGGACGCGTCGGCCAGGATCGCCAAGGTGCTCACCGCCCTGGAGCGGCTGGAGCGCAACGCCCCGACCGGCCAGTACTACAACTGGTACGACCCCTCCACCCTCCAGCTCATCCGCACCTGGCCGGAGACCGGCGACCCGGTCCGCCCGTTCGCCTCCAGCGTGGACAACGGCTGGCTGGCCGCGGCCCTCATGATGGTCCGCAATGCCGCCCCCGCCCACGCCGCCCGCGCCGACCGGCTCGTGACCTCGATGAACTTCGCGTCGTACTACGACCCGGCGGCGCGCCCCGACGCGGGCACGGGCCTGCTGCGCGGCGGCTTCTGGCCGGAGCCGCCCGACGGCTGCTTCGTGGCGAGCGACTACGCCGGCACCGGCACGACCGTCTACTCGACCTGCCACCACTACGGCGCGCCCGCCGAGACCCGGATCGGCACGTACGTGGGCATCGCGCTCGGCCAGCTCCCGCGCGAGCACTACTTCGGCCCGTACCGGACGTTCCCCGACAACGGCTGCGACTTCGGCTGGCAGGAGCAGAAGCCGGTCGGCTCCTGGAAGCGGTACCTGGGCGTGAACGTCTGGGAGGGCACGTACGGCTACCGCGGCATGCGCTATGTCCCCAACTGGGGCGGCTCGATGTTCGAGGCCCTCATGCCCGACCTCGTCGTCCCCGAGGCCGAGTGGGCGCCGCGCAGCTGGGGCCGCAACCACCCGGTGTTCGTCCGGGCCCAGATCGAGCACGGCCTGTACGAGGCCAAATACGGCTATTGGGGCTTCTCCCCGTCCAACGACCCGCACGGCGGCTACCGCGAGTACGGCGTGGACCCGCTCGGCATGGACGAGCCCGGCTACACCTCCGACCGCGAGCGGACCAGCGTCGACCCCGGCTACGAGGGCTGCCGCCCCGCCCGGCCGGAGCCGGCCGCCTACGGCGACGGCGTGGTGACGCCGCACGCGAGCTTCCTGGCGCTGCCGTACGCACGGGCCGCGGCCATGGACAACCTGGCCAAGCTGCGCCGCGACTTCGACGCCTACGGGCCCGGCGGCTTCTACGACGCGATCGCCGTCCGCTCCGGCGTCGTGTCGAAGTGGTACCTGGCGCTCGACCAGGGCATGGTGATGGCCGCCCTCGGCAACGTGCTCGCCGGCGGCAACCTGCACGGCTACTTCGCGGGCTCCGGCGTGGAGGCCAGGCTCCGGCCGGTGATGCGGCTCGAGGAATGGGATGTGGTCAACCGATGAAACGGGGAAGATCTTGATGAACACGGCCGCCCATCGCGACTGGCAGGACCGCATCGGCCAGGCCTCCGGTGAGCTCGCCGCGGCCTCGCGACCCGCCCTGGAGGCCCCGTCCGGCCTCCGGGCGGTCCCGGGCGCCGGCCAGGTGACGCTGACCTGGGACCCCGTGCCCGGCGCCATCGGCTATCTGGTGCACCGGGACGGCGTGCCGGTCGGGCAGCCGGACGTGGACGTGCCGGCCGTACCGTCCTGCCGGTACGTCGACACGGGCCACGGGGCGGCGGCCTACGCGGTGGCCGCCGTCTCGGCCATGGACGCCGCCGGCCCCCTGTCCCCGGCGGTCCACGCGGGGCCCGCCGGGGTTTCCGAGGGGGCCTGCGTCCGCGTCGACGCGCGGCGGGTGACGCGGGAGCTGCCGCGGCCGTGGGCGTACATGGTGGGGTCGGAGCACCTTTCGTACCTGCTGAACACCGGTGAGACCGGCGGCAGGCCCATCGGCGAGGAGCTGACCGAGGCGCTGCGGATCATGCGCGGCGAGCTCGGCGTCGAGACGGTCAGGGCGCACGCCATCCTCTGCGACGACCTGGGCGTGTACAAGGAGGTCGACGGCCGGGCGGTCTACGACTTCAGCGGCGTGGACCGCGTCTACGACACGGTCGTCGGCCTGGGCCTGCGCCCGATCGTGGAGCTGGGCTTCATGCCGCGCGACCTGGCCGCCGACCCCGCCAAGACCGTCTTCGGCTACGAGGCGATCGTCTCGCCGCCGAAGGACTACGAGGCATGGGGCGACCTGGTCAGGGCACTGGTCGAGCACCTGGCCGGCCGGTACGGCATCCACGAGCTCGTCGATCACTGGGCCTTCGAGGTGTGGAACGAGCCGAACCTGGCCGTCTTCTGGTCCGGCACGCCCGAGGAGTACTTCCTGCTCTACGACGTCACCGCCGCCGCCGTGAAGAACGTGCACCCGGGCCTGCGCGTCGGCGGCCCCGCCTCGGCCGCGAACGGCTGGGTCGAGGAGCTGCTCGCCCACGTCGCCGAGTCGGGCGCGGCCCTGGACTTCCTCTCCACGCACACGTACGGCAACGCCCCGCTCGACTGGCGCCCCACCCTGGACCGCCATCGGCGGGACATCCCCATCTGGTGGACCGAATGGGGCCCCACGCCCACCCACTTTCACGGCATCGGCGACGGCCCGTACGGAGCGGCGTTCCTGCTGCACGGCATGAAGTCGGCCGCGGGCCGGATCGGCGCGCTGTCACACTGGGTGGCCTCCGACCACTTCGAGGAGCTGGGCCGCCCGCCGCGGCTGTTCCACGGCGGCTTCGGCCTCCTCACCGTCGGCAACCTGCGCAAGCCCCGCTTCCACGCGCTCGCCCTCGCCGCCCGCCTGGGAGACGCCGAGCTGGCGGCCACGCTGGACGGGGACGTGGCGGGCGTGGAGGTGTGGGCGGCCAGGCACGACGACGGCCGGATCGGCGTCCTGCTCTGGAACGGCACACTCAACCAGGCCCAGGCGGCGGGCGCCCCCGAGCTGACCCGCACGATCACCCTGACGATCGACGGCCTCGACGGCCGCCCCCGCACGCTCACCCACCACCGCATCGACCACGCCCACTCCAACGTCGAGGCGGCCTGGCAGTCGATGGGCGGCGGCGACTGGCCGGCGGGCGAACAGTGGGACAAACTGCGCGCCGCCAACACACTGGACGAGCTCGAGCCCGCCACCGCGGTCACCGGCGACACGCTCACGCTCCGGTTCGCTCTCCCCATGCCCGGCGTCTCGTTCATCGAACTGACGCCCTGAGTGGCGGTTCTGTACGGGGAGCGCGCGCCGATGAGAGCCTGTGGCCATGACCGATCCGGCCGGGGCGCTGGCCGCCCGCATCGAGCGGTTCGAGCAGGCCGCGGATCCCGAGCTGATCTGGGACCCCGCGGCGCTGGTCGAGGCCGAGCAGGCGATGCGGGCATGTGCCGGCGACCGCTCCGACGCCGCCGCCTGGCGGCTGATCGGCATCCTCCACCTGGCCCGCTACCGGCTCGACCAGCGGACCACGCAGGACGCCGCCGTGGCGGGTGCCTTCTTCGCCGCCGTCGCCGTGGTCGACCCCGGACGGCTGCCGGAGAAGCTGCGCGGCTCGAACGTGCCGCCGGGCGACTCGGCCGGCACGTGGGCCGGTCTGGTGGAAGAGGTGTTCAGGCACGTGGACCCGGCCGCGTACCGGCACGTCGGGCTGCTCATCCACGCCCTGGTCCGCCGTGCCGTCGCCCACCCCACCGTGGACGCGGCCGACCGGCTCGGGCAGTTGCTGTTACAGCAGGCCATGCGCTCGGCCGACCCGTCCTGGGCGCCCGGCGCGCTCGCCCTGCTCGGCGGCGGACTGGCACGGCTGCACGCGCAGACGGGAGAGCGGGAGCTCCTTGACGACGCCGTGCACGTGCTGTTCAGAGCGGCGCTGGGGGCGCCCGGTGAAGCCGCCTACCTGGGGGAACTGGCCGCGGCCCTGACCCTCGCCGCTCCCGGGGACGAGGGCCTGGTCAGGGCCTATCTGGCGGCCGCCGAATCGGCGCCGGGCACGCGGGACAGGTCGCAGGCGCTGCTCGCGCTCGTCGGCCTCGCCAAGGCGCGGGCGGCCGGCTCATGCCTGGACGACGACCTGCTGGCGTTCATCAGGGTGGGGCAGTGCGCGCTGGACTTCTGGCACGAGCGGTGGGCGCACCCCGGCGTGCTGGCGCCGTACGCGGCCGGGCTCGTCGAGTGGTACGTGGTCACGGGTGACGAGCGCTCGCTGGAGGCCGGCCAGGAGATGCTTGAGGCCCTGGGCGTGGCCCCCGACGAGACGGCCCGCCGGCTCGGCTCGGATCCGCTGGCCCGCCTCGCCCTCCTGGCCGACCGCCGATGGCGCCGCTACGGCGTGACCGGCGACGAGTCCGACCTGGAGGCCGCCATCGACACCATGCGCGACGCCGCCGGCCTGGCCCCCCACGGCCACCCCGAACGCGCCCGGCTCCTCGTCACCTTGGCGAACGCACTGCTCAGACGGGCCGTCGTCACGGGCGCAGACCCGGCCGAACCGATCACCACGGCCCGCGCGGCCCTGGCCGCCCACGCCGCCCAGGAGCCGGACCGCCCCCAAACCCTTCTCCTGCTCGCCCAGGCCCTCAACCTGCACCTGACCCCGGAAACCGCCGACGAGGCCATCACCGCCCTCCGCGAGGCCGTGGCGGCCGGCGACCGCCTGACGCTCCAGGAGGAGGCATACGGCCTCCTCTCGCAACTACTCCGCTGGCGCGGGGTCACAGGGTCCGGCGGCGAGCGGCGGGTCGAGGACCTGAACGACGCCGTGCTGGCCGCCCGCCACGGCCTCGAGCCGGCCGTGAAGAGCTCCCACGACCAGGCGCCCGCCCAGCGGCTGCTGTCCGAAGCCCTGCTGGCCCGCTTCTCCGCACTGGGCGACGCCCGCGACCTGGGCGAGGCGCTGGCCCTGGCCAGGGACGGCGACGCCGACCAGCTGGCCCGGCTCAGCACCGTGCTCGACGGCCCCGGTCCGCTGCCGATGGACGACCAGCTGGCGTACGCCGCGACCGAACTGGCGCTGCTGTCTTCGGACGAGGACGTGGCAATCAAGCTGCTGCGATTCGCCGAGCGACAGTTCGAGGCGGCGGGTGAGCAGAGCGAGACGGCGGGCGAACGCGGTAGGGCAGCGGGCGAACGTGGCGACTTCCTGCTCGGCACGGCACTGCGGCTGGCCGAGCTGGGCCGTCTCCACATCGCCGGCACCGTGCTGGCCGGGGCGTCGGTCGCGTTCGACGAGGCAGGCCGGCGTTCGCAGGCTGCCTACGCGCTCTCCAGACAGGGCGTCAACCATGACGAGCTGGGGGAGCCGGACCAGGCCCTGGAGGCGTTCGAGCGCTCGGCGGCCATCTACCGCTCACTCGGCGACAACCGATCGGAGGCGCACCAGCTCGGCAGCATGGGCGACGTCCTCCTGCGGGCCGGCGACCCCGCCAGAGCCGTCGAGCAGCACCTCCAGGCCGCCGCCCGGTGCGCGGCCGCCGGGCTGACCGCGGAGGAGGCCGCCCACCAGGTGCAGGCGGCGGACGCGTACCTGGCCGCCGGCGACCCCGGCGCGGCCGTGGCCTGCGTGGCGCGGGCCCGCGAGCTGTACCTGACGCTCGGCCAGAGGGAGGCGGCGGCCACCGTACTGATCCCCGCCGCCCGCGCCGCCGTCGACGAGGGCGACCTCACCGCTGCCGTCGAGCGCATCGCCGCCTGCGCCATCGAGCTGGAGGCCGCCGGGGCTTGGGAGGACGCCTGCCGGGCGCTCGACGCGCACGCGGTCCTGCTGGCCGGGCGCGGCCACCGCCGGCAGGCCGCCGCCTGTGAGGCCCGCATGGTGGAGATCGTACGGCGCAGGGGGCAGCGGCGGGAGCCCGCCGACGAGTGGTACCGCATCGCGCAACGTCGCCGCGCCGACGGCGACGCCGCGGGTGGCAGGGCCGGCTTCGAGCTGGCCGAACGCGAGTACGAGTCCCTCGGCTACCACGACGGCTCCGCCTCGGCCCGCTACAACCTGGGCGTGCTCGCGTACACCGAGGGCGACGCAGAGCGGGCGCTGGAGGAGTTCGGGGCGGCGGGGGAGAGGTTCGCCAGGCTCCGGGCGCCGGCCCAGGAGGCGGCCGCCCTGACCATGCGCGCCTCCTGCCTGGCCCGCCTGGACCGGCTGGAGGACGCCCTGTCCGAGCTGGAGCGGGCGCGGGAGCTGGCCGCCGCCGAGGGGGACCTCGACGCCCTCTTCACCGCCACCCTGCACCGGGCCGTGCTGGACGTGCGGCTGGGGGAGCTGCAGGAGGCGGAGGATCGACTGTACGCGGCGCTCGGGCTGGCCGCCGCCGACCCGCTCAAGGAAGGCGTCGTACGGGACCGGCTGGCGGGTCTCGCCGCCCGTACCGGCGATCTGAGGGCCCAGGTGGAGGCGCTGGAACCGGCGGTGGTGAACTTCCGCGCCGCCGCCCAGGACCGGCTGGCCGCCATCGCCTCGATCAAGCTCGGCTTCGCGCTGGAGGAACGCGGCGAGTACCGCCGCGCCAGGGTGGCGCTGGAAGAAGGGCTGACGGGCGTCGCCACGGAGCCGGGCACGCAAGACACGCAGGCCACAGGAGCCGGGACACAGTCTGCGACGCGGCAGAAGACGGCTGCGGAAGGACCAGCAAGCCTTGTGGCCCGCGCGGGCCGAGGAGAAAGAGCCGCGGGCGTTGAAGCCGAGACGCACCCCAGGATCCGCCCGGCGGAGGCGCCGTTCGAGGTCATCGTGGCGATGGCGGCGGCGCCGGGCGGGCTGGACGCGGACGTCCTGGTGCGGGTGGCCGCCATCCAGCTCACCCTCGGCGATCTCACCCGCGGCCGCGCCACGCTGGCAGAAGCCGTCACTGCGCTCCGGACAGGGGGCGAGCAGCCGGAGGCGATGGAGCGGATCCAGGGATGGCTACGCCTGGAGGAGGCGGAGGCCTCAGGCGACCTCCGGCTGGCCCGCGCCGCGGCCGAACAGGCCCTCGCCGAACAAGCCCCCGCCAACGGTACGAGCCTCTCGGCCGCCCCTGCCAGAGAGCGTTCCCACCTCCTGGCCAAGCTGTCCGCCCTCTGCCTGGCTCTGGGCGACCCCTCCGCCGCCTACAACCACGCTGCCCACGGCTACGAGCTGCGCGACTACCGGATCGTCGAGCACCTGCGCAACCTGGGCACCGCGGCCAGGGCGCTGGGCCGGGCCGACGAGGCGATCGGGCATCTCACCAGGGCGGTCGAACTGGCCCGCGAGACGGGCTCGGCGCTCCCCGTCCAGCTCGTCCACGCGCTCACCTCCCTCGCCCTGACCCTGACCGGCGAGGCCCGCTGGCCGGAGGCCGCCCGCGCCTACGACGAGGGCCTCATGCTGGCCGCGGCCCCCCTTTGGCGGGCGCTGCGGGCACCGCTGCTGGCCGGCCGGGCCGGGCTCCACCTCAAGCTGGGCGAACTGGACGAGGCAGTCGCCACTTACCGGGCCGCCATCTCGATCTCGGAGGAGCTGGGAGGCCACCGGGAGGACCTCGGGAGCGACTACGCCGACCTCGGCCTGGCACACCTGCTGCGCGGCGAGAATGATCAGGCCCGGCCGTACGCCGAACGAGCCCTGGACCTCGACCGGGCGCACGGCAACGAACGCGGCGCGGTCCTCGACCTGATCCTGCTCTCGCGCCTGGAGGACCCTCCCCAGGAAGCGGCACACCGCAAGGAGCGAGCCCAAGCGCCGGCGTACGGGGAGGGGCGAGCGCAAGCGCCGGCGTACGGGGAGGGGCGAGCCCAAGCGGCGGCGTACCTGGAAGAGGCGCTCGCTCTGGCCGGGAGGATCGGGTTCAGCGCCGGCGAGGCGATCGCGCTGGGCGACCTCGGAGCACTCGACGTCGCCACCGCCGAGCACGCCCGCGCCCACCGTCGCCTCTCCAGGGCGATCGACCTGCTGGAGAAACTGGGCCACGAACCTGCGCTGGCGATCGCCTGCCATGACCGGTCCGGGGCCAGGGAGAAACTTGGTGACCTGCCCAGCGCCCTCGCCGACGCCGAACGCGCCTTCGAGCTCGGCCGGGCGCCCGCCCTCGACCGGGCGATCAGGCTCGCCGTACGCCTCGGACGCGGCATGACGGCCTGGACCCACGCGGAACAAGCCAAGGCGCGGACGTTGATCGCCCAGCTCGGCCATGGCCGGTGGCCCCCGCCGACCGGCGTACCCGCCGAACTTCTGGAGAGCGAGCAACGCGGGCTCGACGACGTGCATGCGCTCGTTTCGGCGGCGGGGAGGACGCGCGACCCCGTCCAGGCCGCCGCCCTCATCCGCCGCGCCCGCGCCACTCAGGCCAACGTGGAGGCGCTGTGGGACCGCATGGAGCCCCTCGCCGCCGACTACGTCGCCATGCGCCGCGGCACCCCACCCGGCAAACCCGAACTGGACGCCCTCGTCACTCCCGCCGCCGGCACCAGCGAAGGCGTCGGTGTCGGAGAGGTGATCGGGCTGCTTGGATTCCACGTCGGCGACGACACGGTGACCGTGCTCGCCCACCGCACCGGCTGGCCCGAGCCACGCGCCTTCCCCACCACGGTCGGCCGCGACCTGCTGGCCGGCTTCGCCCGGACCATCGACGGCGACCGGCCGGAACTCCTCGACATCGCCGCCCGCCGCCACCGCCGCGACCTGTGGCGCCGCCTGGCCGACCAGCTCCTGACCGACGCGCTCCAAGCCCTGGGCGACGACCCGGACCTGCTCTACCTCCTCCCGCACCGCGCCCTGCACCACGTACCGTTGCACGCCCTGGCCCCCGGCGGCCGGCTCGTGCTCGAACGCTGCCCCGTCGTCTACGCCCCGTCCGCCGCCGTCCTGACCCGGCTGACCCGCCGCCCCCCGGCACGCCCCGGCCGGTCGTTGGTCCTCGGCCACGCGTCCGACGCCCCGGGAGCCGCGGAAGACCTGGCTGGAGAGGTCGCCACCCTGCTCGGCGCCGACCCCGCCGGCCCGCCCGCCGGAGACGACGGGGCGGCGCTCGGCCGCGCGCTCCTGCACGCCGGAGCCAGGTCCGTGCTCCTCACCCTCTGGCCGGTCTCCGCCGAGATCACCCGTGTGCTCGTGCGCGACTTCCACACCAGGGTGCGTGCCGGCGCGGGCAAGGCCCAGGCGCTGCGCGAGGCGGTGCTGGAGCTGCGGGAGCTGTACGGGTCCGCCGAGCCCGACCTGTGGGCCCCGTACGTGCTGGCCGGCCTCCCCGATTAGAGAGCCGCACCCGATCCCCAAGCGAATCTCCACGGATCGGAAATCTCGCCTGCGGCACCATCCCTTCACCCTGCCTTGGTTGTCCCGAGAATGGGACTTCGCTCACAATACGGACATGAACGACGCCGGGCTGGAAAAGGAACCCGAGCACCACGGCCCCTTCAAGGCCATCGTCGACCGCATCCACCGGCACCACGAGCGGGTCATGCGCGAGCGCGAGGAAGAAGAGCTGGCCGAGGCGGCCAGGCATGCCGCCTTCGACCTCGAGGCCGACATCGGCCACCCCAGGATGCGCCGCGGCGACGAGCCGTTCGACATGGACGAGGACCTCGGAGCGGGCCACCGGCCCCGCGACCCCTAGTGGCCCATCCACTTCGAGTCCGGCATGAAGGATCGTCGTTCACGATCACATGAGGTTAGCCCGCCTGTCTGACAACGATCCGCTCAGCCGGGGCTGGGCGGCGGGCGCGGGGCGGGTCAGCCTGCTACGCCGGATGAGGCGCGGGAGCGGTGGGCGGCGACGCGTTCGCGGGTGGCGCAGCGGGCACTGCAGTAGCGGCGCGGGCTGCCGCCGCCGAAGTCGAGGTATGGCCGCCCGCAACCGCCCGACGCGCACAGCCCGCCGGGCACCCGCTGGTGATCGGCCAGCAGCACGGCCAGCGCCATCGCCGACGACGCCAGGAACCACTCCCCCCACGAGGCGTCGTCCCCGCTGTCGACGTGCAGGTGCCAGCTCGTCGTGCCCCCGTGACTGGTCAATCTGGGCGCCCGGGCCGCACCGGCGAGCAGCCGGTTGAGCAGGGCCGCCGCCGTGCCGGGGTCCGGCGCACCCAGCACCTCGCTGAGCCGGGCCGCCGCCGCGCGCATCGCCGTGATGTCCGCCTCGCCGAGGTCGAGGTCTCCGACCTCACCGTGGTCGCGCAGGACGCGCGACACCGACTCGATCGACGGCTGCTCGTGCAGCAGCGCCACGCACAGGTCGACGGCTCTGACGGCCATCGCCTTGCTCGAGTGAACCTTCACGCAAGCAGCGTATGCCCGCTCGCACGAGTACGCCCGCGAGCGCGGAGAACCCCACGGGCGTGGGTCAGCCGCCGCACGCCGCGAACACGAACGTGTCCTTCAGCAGGGTGTACCGGTCCCTGACCTTGACCGCGCCCGTGTCGGTGTCGATCTGGACGATCGTCATCCTGGTGGAGTTCGACAGGTGGCGGATCAGGTGGAGGGTCACCTGGTCGTCCCCGGTCCAGTCGATCATGTGGACGTCGCCGGCCGGCAGCTTGACCGTCTTGCGGCCCACGACCTGGTCGGGCTCCAGGTCGTACGTCACCAGCTCCGGCTTGTCCCCCGCCACGACGTTCGCCACGGTGCGGCCGTCGGCGGACAGCGCCTGCGGCCCGTTCGACGCGACGACCTGCGGCGGCGTGGCGCGTAGCAGTCGCTCACCCGAGTCGCTGTAGACCACCAGGTCGGTGACGGACTCCTCGGCCTCGGCGGTGCCGAGCACCTCGCCGGCGTCGCCGCTGAAGCCCAGCACCGTCACGTCGGCCGGAACGGTGCCGAGCCGGGCGCCGGTGTCCGTGTCGAAGACGCGGGTCCCGGGGGACTTGTCTCCGCTGACGACGGCGGCCAGCCTGCCGCCGTCGTCGGAGAGCAGCAGTGCCACGTCGTACTGGCCCACTCGTGGCAGCGCGTCCTTGGCGAGCAGCTTGACCGCGCCCCCGAGCGTCCGTACGGCGAGCCTGCCGGTCTTGGTGAAGTACGCGACCCGGCGGCCGTTCCCGCTGACCGCGATGGGCGCCGGGCTGGAGCCGGTGGACTTGCCCTTCGCGTCGAGGGCGACCACTTGGGCGTCGCGCAGGACATGCGCCTTGCCGCTGTGCATGATCAGCCGCCAGTCGCCGCACGGCTTCTGACCGTCGCCGGTCCGGCAGCCCTTGATGGAGGCGTACCGGATGCTGTCGTGACCGCGGTGCTCGTCCGCGTGCGCCACCGCCGGGGCCACCGGGGCCGCGACCAGGGCGACGAGAGCGGCCGTGAGGGTGGCGAGGATCTTGGTTCTCATGTCGTTCACTCTCCGGCCGCGAAGTAGGCGTACCTGGACTTGCCGATCGTGTACTTGTCCGTCTGCGTGGCGTGCCGGGACTCCGGATCGACGGTGAGCACCCGTACCACCGCCGGTTGCCCGTCGTCGCCGCTGTGCACGATCACCTTGAGCCGCCCGTCCGCGTTCCAGTAGGCGGCGTACGGCAGCGTGCCGGGCTTGCTCGGCAGGTCCCCGCTCGCCGAGAGGTCCCCGGTCTCCAGGTCGTAGATCCGCACCCTGGGCGGCCGCTTCGTGCCGGTGTCGCCCTCCGTGAACGCCGCCACCCTCCTGCCGTCGGGGGCCAGTGCGTAGGAGAGGGCGTTCACGACGACCTGGGGCGGCGTGCGCTTGATCGCGCCTGTGCCGTCGAGGCGGTAGGCGTACATCCCTGTGGTGCTGTCGCTCCGGTGACGCGTGGCCAGCACCTCGTCGCCGTCGCCGCTGAAGCCGTGCAACGTGTCCGCGGCGGGCAGCGTCGTGACCTTGCCGGTGGCGACCGTGACCACCTTGGAGGGCAGACGGGCGGGTTCGTCGAAGTAGTCGATCAGCACCTTGTCGCCCGTGGGAGACAGGGCGATGCCGAGCTCCTCGCTGCCGACGCCCTTGAAGAGCACCGACTCGGGCAGTGCCGTGGCCGGCCCGCCGGCGACCCGCCGGACGACCAGTCGGTGGTCGCCGGCGCGTTCGTAGGCCAGCACGCGCCCGTCCGCGCTGATCAGGAACGTGCTCATGTCGCGGGTCTTCGCGCCCGTCCTGTCGATCTTGGTGCCGGCGGCGCCGGGAACGGCGATCTGCCCGCCATCAGGCAGAAGCAGCCGCCACTGGCCGCACGGGTAGGTGCTGCCTTCCTTCTTGTCGTAGCACGACTTGATCCAGGCGGCGCGCGCGACCGCCGGTCCGGTACGCGCGTGGGCGGCGGCGGGTACGAGCCCCAGCCCACCGATGAGTGCCGACGCCAGGAGCGCGGCGGTCGCTGAGGGATGCCTCATGGCTGTGATCCTTTCGCTCACCTCCTTAGACACGCGCCCGAGGGGGTCGGTTGGTCACATGTCGGCCACGGCTGCCACGCCTCTTGACCGCCGCGGCCATCCGTGTCTAGATCAATCAGGTTTGCTCGTCCCGTACCGGAGGACTAGGCATGGCATCGGCATGGATTCTCCCGTCGTGAGACCCGGGCGCCAGGGCGCGGCCGCGGAGCGGCGGGCACGCACGGTGCGCATCTCCACGGTCATCGCGGGGCTGCTGCATCTCGTCACGGCGGCCGTGCTGGCCGGCATCCCGGGCAGCTCACCCACGCTCGGCCCCCTGCCGACGCGCGAGAGGCCTGAGGCCGCGTCCCCTCCGGGCGTGCCGAGCCGGAGTCCCACCGCCGGGCCGGTCGTCCGCACGTCGCGCCCGCTGCCGGCCTCTGCCGCCCGCACCGCTCCCCCGGGGACCCGTACGACGCCGCCCGCGAACCGCGGCCGCACGCCACCGCCCGCGGTCCGGACGACGCCGGTCCCCGTTCGCAAGACGCACGTGCGCGACGTGAAGGTGACCGCCTCGGCGACCCAGCGGCCCGTCAAGACGACCGCACCTGCCAAGACGACCGCACCCGCCACGAACGGAGTCGACGAGCCCACCGCCTCTCCGGAGACCCGGCCCACCCCTCCGGGGCAGACCAGGGAGCCGCCGGGGCAGACCAGGGAGCCACCCGGCCAGACCAGGGAGCCGCCGGAGCAGGAGAAGAAGTGAGGTCAGCGGGCGGCGAGCACCTCGGCGAGCCGGTCCATGGACTCCCGGCCGCCCCTCACGCCGTCGGCGCGCACGATCGCGTCGCGGGCCTCCACTGACTGGTGCACGGACTGGGCCACGTACTTCGTCCTGCCCTCGACCTCGACGAGGGTGACCGTAAAGGGGGACGCGAAGGGTCAGAGCGGGCGGCGGCCGGCGAAGCCCAGGTCCGTACGGTGGTACCAGGCGAGCTCCCGCTCTCCCTCGATCCAGCACAGCCGCACCGAAACCCCCTCGCGCATCGCGGGGAAGTCGACCAGCACCGGCGCGATGCCCTTCACCTCGATCCCCTGATCGGTCCACCCGCTCAGGATCTCCTCGATGCGGGCCTGGAGCGCCTTGAGCTCGGGGAGGCCGCCGAGCTCGGACCCGCCCTTGGCCTGCCGGTCGAAGGTGATCTCGGCCAGGTCGGCGCGCGCGGCGATCACCTCCTGGGCGTCCTCGATGACGCCGGGCAGCAGCGAGCGGGCCTCGTCGACGGTGAAGATCCGATCCATGCCCAAACGTTAGCGGTTCGGCTCGTACGCGTGGACGAGCAGTTTCTCCGCATGGTCCAGATAGTTGTCCAGAAAGGCCGCGGCCTGATCCGGCTTGCCGGACTCGATCAGCTCCAGCAGCGTGCGGTTGCGCTCGACGAACGGCTCGTGAAAGGCCCGCGGGTTCTCCATCACATGGAAGACGAGGCGCAGCTCGGCCAGCAGCTGGCGCATGAGCTCGTCGATCCTGGGGCTCTCGTTCAGCGACACGAGCGCCTGGTGGAAGCGGATGTTGGCGGTGCCGACCCGCTGCCAGTCGTCCTCGGCGGCGGCCCGCTCGGCGTCGCGCATGGCCTCCCTGATCACGGTCAGCGCCTGCGGGGACGGCGTCCGGCGCACCGCCGCTCCTTCGAGGACGCGGCGCACCTTGTAGAGGTCGAGGACGTCCACGACGGACGGGAGGCGGACGAACACGCCGCGGTTGAGCTTGTGGTCGAGCAGCCGCTCGTGGCCGAGCAGCCGGAACGCCTCGCGCAGCGTGTTGCGCGACACGCCGAGTCCTTCGGAGATGGACTCCTCCGACAGCCGCTGGCCAGGACGGAAGAACCCCTCGCTGATGCGGTCGCGCAGGATGTCGGCCACCCGCTCGGCCGTGCTGCTGCGTCCCAGCCGGGGCCGGTCTTGGAAGAGATCAGCGACCATGTCATCCACATTTAACAGGAAATCATGGAGCAAAACTATTGTCGAATTGTTCAACGATCCTTACGTTGAAACTATCTTCCTCGACAACCAAGGGGCGATCGATGTCAAGCTCCACGCACCAGACCCGGCGAGTCATCCTCGCCAGCCTGATCGGCACGTCGCTGGAGTGGTACGACTTCTTCCTCTACACGACGGCGGCCACGCTGGTCTTCCCCAAGCTGTTCTTCCCGTCCCTCGACCCGTTCAGCGCGATCCTGGCGTCCCTGACCACCAACGCCGTCGCGTTCGTCGCCAGGCCCCTCGGCGGGGTGGTGTTCGGCCACTTCGGCGACCGGGTGGGCCGCAAGACCGTGCTGGTGGTGACGCTCCTGGTGATGGGCGTCTCGACGTTCCTCATCGGCGTGCTGCCCGGCTATGCGAGCGTCGGCGTGATGGCGCCGATCCTGCTGGCGGTGCTGCGGTTCGCGCAGGGCCTGGGGCTCGGCGGCGAATGGGGCGGCGCGGTGATCATGTCGCTGGAGCACGGCGACAGCAGGCGGCGCGGCTTCAACGCCAGCTGGCCGCAGGTCGGCGTTCCGGCCGGATACGTGCTGGCCACCGGCCTGCTCACGCTCCTGTCGTTCGTCCAGTCCGACGAGGCGTTCCTGTCGTGGGGCTGGCGGGTGCCGTTCCTGCTGTCGGGCGCGCTGGTGTTCGTCGGCCTGTGGGTGCGGCTGAAGATCACCGAGTCGCCGCTGTTCGCCGAGGTCGAGCAGCAGGGCGCCAAGGCGAAGATGCCGCTGGTCGAGGTGCTGCGCACGCACCCGCGCGCGCTGCTGTCCGCCTTCACCGCGCGGATCGGGGTGGACGTGGCGTTCTACACCTTCACCGCGTACATCATCGTCTACATCACCCAGCAGCTGGACCTGAACCGCTCGGTGGCGCTGAACGCCGTGCTCATCGGCTCGGCGCTGCAGCTGGTGCTGATCCCGCTGTTCGGCGCGCTGTCCGACCGGGTGGGCCGGCGGCCCGTCTACTTCGCGGGCGTGGCCGGCGCGGCGGTGTGGGTGTTCGCGTTCTTCCCGCTGCTGGACACGAAGTCCTTCCCGCTGATCGCGCTGGCCGCCGTCGTCGCGCTGATCACGCACGCCGCCATGTACGGGCCGCAGGCCGCGTTCATCGCCGAGCTGTTCACCACGCGCCTGCGCTACAGCGGCGCCTCCATGGGCTACCAGGTGGCCGGCATCGTGGGCGGCGCGCTGGCGCCGATCATCGCGCTGCAGCTGTTCGAGACGTACAAGACCACGGTGGCGGTGTCGATCTACGTGGTCATCGCCCTGGCGGTCACGGCCGTGGGCCTGGCCATCGCGCCGGAGACCCGCGACCTCGACATCGCCACGCCCGAGCCCGCCCAGCAGCCCCGGCACCCCGGCCAGGTCGGGCCGTTCGCCTGAACCTCCGCCGACCTCGGCCCGGACCTTCGATGACTGCCGCGAAAGCCGCGGGCGGCGGCTGCCGACGCCGCCCGCGCTTGCGGTCAGGCAGGGACCTTCGGCGCGGCCGCGCGGGCCGTCCGCCATCTGCCCTTGAAGGCCACCATCGAGACCAGGAAGACGGCCTGCCCGGCCAGCGCCACGCCCAGCCACGTCTGCCAGCCGCCGGCCTCCACCACCATCGGCGACACCACCAGCAGCGCGACGATCATGACGCGGACGACCATGCCCCAGATGCCGAGCGCGGAGCCCTGCAGCCGGGAATCGACGTCCTCGGCGTCCTCGGAGAAGTTGGCCATCCACGGCACGTACGCGATGCCCATGAACAGGTAGATCAGCGCGTACACGACGGTGACGTGCGCGGCCGCGACGCCGGGGCCGATCAGCGCGATGAAGTACGCCAGCGCCCCCGCGGTCAGCACCGTCCCGACGGCCGTGAACGGCTTGCGCAGCTGGATCCGGTCCGAGATCCGGCCGACGATGACGACGGCCACGGCGTTGAGCACGATGCCCAGCGCCACCACCCGGTTGGCCGCGGCCGGGTCCATGCCGAACGCACCCGCCAGGATGGTCTGCCCGAAGATCGCGAACGTCCAGTAGAGCATCTGCCAGCCGGTGTTGCCGAGGACGTGCGCCCACAGGTGCGGATGCCTGAACAGCTCCCGCAGCCGGCCGTGCTCGATCCGCCCCTCGGCCCGCACGGCCTCCTCGGCCTGCAGCACCTCGGCCCGCAGCGCCCCCGACGGTTCGGCGATCTTCCAGATGATGATCCCGCACATGGTCAGCGACACGACGCCCATGATGATCGCCTGCGACTGCCACGCGTTGCCGAACAGCGGCAGCGTGAACCCCGCGATGAACGAGGCCAGGAACGACGCCCCGATCGGCCCCCACGTCCAGAACGCGAACGCCTGCGCCCGCCCCAGCCGCGGTGAGAAGTCCCGCACCAGCGACGCGGTGATCGTGATCCCCGCGCCCTCGATGAACAGCATCAGGCAGCGGATCCAGAACAGCTCCGCCACGGAGTCCACGGTGGCAAGCAGGAAGTTGCAGGCGGCCGTGACGGTCAGGGTCGGCACCAGGATCGTGACCCGCCCCCACCGGTCGGACAGGATGCCGCCGAACGCGGCGGAAAGCCCGCCGACCAGCACCGACAGCGCGGCGATCTGCCCGTAGACCGTGAGCGACATGCTCAGGTCCTCCATGAGGAGGGGCAGGATGGTGGCGATCGTGGTCTCGAAATTGGCCACCAGGCTCGCCAGCACGGCGATCGCCAGCAGGAAGATCCGGCGGCGGCCGACGGGGTAGACACTCAGCTCGCGGACATAGAACGGCTTCATTCCATCCTCCGGGGGACGGACGGCTATGGGAGGTCGCTCTAGAACGCGCTTCTAGTTGCTCCTAGCTTTCCGTTTTGTATGGACAAGTCAACGTTTCGCCGGATTACGATGTGATCTCGATCACTGGATGAGCGTTGTGACGGAATCGCCATCTATTCACGGAACAAGGGGCAAGAAATGGGCATAAACTGCGCGCCTGTGAGCCTGCCTGTACGTGAACGTTCCCCCCGGCCGGGCGGTGGTCGCCACCGCCGTCCCGTGCCCACCTCCCTGCCGCCGGAAGCCCCCATGCTCGTGCTCGCCACCCCCGGCGACACCGCGGGCGTGGCGGAAGAGATCGCGGCCGTGGTACGCGTCGACAACCCGCAGATCGAGGTGCGGCTGACGAGCGTGGCAGACCTGGCGGACTCCCTGCCCGCCGGCCGCGAAGCCGTCATCGTGCCGCTGCTCACCTGGGAAGACCCGGTCGTCATGGCGGAGATAGGCAAGGCCGTCGTGGCCACGGGCTCCGGGGCCGTGGTGACCGACGCGCTCGGGCCGCACCCGCTGCTGGCCGAGGCGCTGCACATCCGGCTCGCCGAGCGCGGCCTGGCCCGCGTCGACCGCGTACGCCTGCTGAACGTCTCGAGCCCCGTCGACGCCGTCATCCTCGGCACGGTCGGCGGCGAGCGGGCGGTGCGCGCCGTGCAGGCCACCGCGGTGCTGCTGGCCTCCAGGCTCACGCTCCCGGTCGTCGCAGCCTCGCTCGACAGCGACCCCGGCGTGACCGTCGCGGCCCAGCGGTTACGTACGGCGGGCGCCGAACGGCTGGCGATCGCCCCCTGCATGATCGGCCACGAGGCCCCGGCGGGAATCGTCGGGCAGGCCGCCGCGGAGATCAACGCCGGGCACGCGGAGCCGCTCGGCTCACACAGTGCTGTCGCCGAACTTGTCGCGCGAGCTTACGGGAGTCAACTCGCGACTTGACAAGACTTGTAAAGATCACGGAACTCGCGTTACCTTCTGCGCATGCGTCGAGTGGTGTGCAACGGTCAGCGACTCGGCCTCCGTGACGTCACAGAGGCCGACGTGGCCGCCCTGCACGCCATCTACGGCGATCCGACGGTGACGCAGCACATGCCGTTCGCGCCGCGCAGCCTGCGGGAGGTCGCCGGGCTCGTCGACCGGGCCATGGAGGCGGCCTGCGCCGAGCCGCGCCTGCTCTACGTGCTGGCGGTGGTCGACGCCGAGCGCCGCGACCTGATCGGGGTGGCCCGCCTGCACGTCGAGGCCGACCATCCGCACAGCGCGGAGATCGGCTTCGGCCTCCATCCCCACCAGTGGGGGCGCGGGACCGGCACGGACCTCGTACGGCTGCTGCTGTCGTTCGGGTTCAAGCAGCTCGGGCTGCACCGCATCTGGGGCGCCCGCTCTCCGTCCAACCTGCCCGCCCAGCTCGCGATGCTGACGGCGGGCATGGTGGAGGAGGGCCGCATCCGGCACCACGTGCACACGCCGCACGGGTGGCGCGACTCGATCGTGCACTCGGCGATCGAGGACGAGTGGACGGAGCGCTAGGCGCGCCGGCCTTCGAGGACCATGGCGGCGACCCGCTCGACGCCGGCGCGCGTGCCGTCCACTCCGAAGTCCTCCACTCGCGCCCTGTCAAGGATCCGCAGTAATTCCCCGGCCCTTTTGAGGTGCCAGTCAAGTCTTCGCGGCGTATGGGCGGCCCGGCGGAACGCCGACACCGCGGGCCGCGGTGTGGCGGGGACGAGGATTGTCGGTCGGGCACCCTACGATGAGGCTCCTCACGGAGGGATGGTCCTATGCGCGACTCGCTGATCGTGCCCCTGTTCGTCACGACGGACCTGCCGCCCGAGGCGGAGCTGGCCGAGTTCGGGGAGTTGCTCGCCGAGACGGCGCGCGTGCTCGGCCACGAGGGCGCCGGCTATGAGGCGTTCCTCGCGGGCAAGGTCTTCTGGCTGGACCGGCCCGTGCTGCCCGAGCAGCACCCGGCGGCCGAGGTGGAGCTGCGCTTCGCCGGGATGCTGGGCTACCTCGCCGCCTCCGGTCCGGGTCACACGGCGCGGGAGGTGGTCTGCGACGTGCGGGAGGCGATCGGCGAGGCCGTGGCCGGGCGCTACGGCGACGTGGGCGTGGCTCCGGCCGTGTTCGCGATCCGCGACCAGGACATACGCGAGCGCACCCCCGACTCCGCCCTCTACGTCGACACGCGTGACGCGGCGGCCGAGCTGGTGAGCGCGACCAAGGCCTACCTTTAAGGCCATCCCGTAAATCGGGATAGTCCGGCTGGCGGTTGCGGCTGTCCGGCGTGGATCCTGGGTGCGGGTCTCCTACGCGGCCGCGTTCACCGCATCGGTGTCGGGGAGCCGACGCTTCGCCGGAGCGCGAGCGTGGCCACGGCCACCGCCTGCAGTGCCGCGCCCGCCAGCAGGGACGCGGTGGGCGAGTACGCCGCCAGCGGGCCGGCCAGCGCCGACCCGAGCGCGAACGAGGTGATCTTCAAGCTGGCGCCGGTGGTGAACACCTGGGCGCGCAGGCGGGCGGGCGCTTCGCGATGCCGTACCGAGAACAACGCGGTCAGCTGCGGCCCTTCGCCCGCCCCGGCCACGGCCGCGGCCACCACGGCGACCCAGAACGACCCGGCCACGGCCGCCAGCGCCATCCCCGCGCCGAGCACCGCCGTCCCCCACACCAGCACCGCGTCCCACCGCCGCACCCGGCCGCGCGCGGCGATCACCGCGTTCGCCGCGAGCCCGCACGCTGCGGTGACGGCCAGGAGCAGCGCGCCGTACGCGCTCTCGCCGGTGAGCCGGGCGCCGAGCACGGGCGCGGACACGACGAGCACGGCCAGCCCCGCACACGAGATCATGGACCCGGCCGTCGCCCGCCGCAGCGCGACGTTCCGGACGATGACAGCGAACCCCGCGACCAGCTCCCCCCAGACAGCACCGACAGGGGCGGCGGGCCTGCTGCGTGATGGCAGAGCCCACGCGATGGGTAGCGCGGCGATGAGCAGCCCGGCGGACACGAGCACCGCGGCCCCGCCGTCGCCCGCGGCCGCCACCACCACCCCCACCACCGCCGGACCGGCCAGCCCGGCCACGTTGTAGCTCATGGAATCGAGCGCGTTCGCCCGGCCCAACCGCTCCGGCCCGGCCACCAGGGGCAGCTGCGCCGTCCAGCCGCCGGTGAGCGCGGGCCCCAGCAGGCCGGTCGCCATGGCCATCGCGACCAGGGCCGCGTCAGGAGCCCAGCCCAGGCCGTACAGGACCAGCAGCAGCCCGGCCGCGTACCCGGACAGGCACCACGCCAGCAGGCGCCCTGGCCGCCGGGCCCGATCGAGCAGCACCCCGAGCAGCGGCCCGCCGGCCGCGGCCGAGACGGTCAGCCCGGCCAGCAGCCAGGACGCCACCAGGGGAGAGCCCGTGACGGCCAGCCCGGCGATCAGCAGGGCGGGCCCCGACATCTCGTCACCGGCGCGGGCGGCGACGGCACCTGCCATGTAACGGGATAACACCCATAAGACGTTACAGGAGAACGCGGGCCGACGTTAGATGCGGCACACTGAGGGAAAGGTCCTCTTGAGCTGGGAAGTCGCCCCGCGCCGCCCTCGGCTCGGGGCAGGCGAGGGGATCAGGCCCGGCCTGTACGGACTGCGTGCCGCACAGGCCGGGCCTCGCCGCTCATGCGGAGCTGGTGATGACCGCGAAGCGGGCGCCGTACGGGTCGGAGAGGAACGACATGCGCCCGACCCCCTCCACGCTCAGCGCAGGAGCCTGCACCGTGCCGCCGAGCTGCTGCGCGATCGCCACCGTGGCGTCGCAGTCGGGCACCTCGAAGTACGGCAGCCAGTGCGGGCTGTCACCGGGCTCAAGCTGGACGATGCCGGCCATCGACGACGTCTCACCGCCTCCGGCGGGGGTGATCACGGGATAGGACGTGTCGCCCATCGGCATGTCGGCGATGGACCAGCCGAAGACCGCTTCGTAGAAGCGGCGCGCGGTGACGGGATCGGGGACGTAGAGCTCGATCCAGCCGAGCGAGCCTGGGTCCGTGACCAGGTCGAGCCCTTTGTTCGCGCCCGGCTGCCACACGGCGAACCGCGCCCCCGCAGGATCCGCGAACACCGCCATCCGGCCCTGCCCCGCGATGTCGCGCGGCGGGGAGAGGATCGCGCCGCCCGCCTGCTCGATGGTCTTGGCGATGGCGTCGGCGTCCGGTGTCTGGAAGTACGTCAGCCACGCCGCGTCCGGATTGTCCTCGGTGGCCTGGCTGATCCCGGCGACCGTCTTGCCGTCGACCTGGCAGAGACGGTAGTCCCGGTGCTCGGGGCCGAGCGTGATCGACCGCCAGCCGAAGACCCCGGTGTAGAAGGCGTTGGACCGCTCGACGTCGGGGCTGTTGACGTCGATCCAGCAGGGGGTGCCCGATAGGTAGTGGGTGGTGAGCATGGCGTTGCTCCTTCGTGTGACGAAGCGGTGGGTGGCCTCCTCACCTCACGGCGCGGGCTGAGGGCGACGCCACTCGTATCCGGCGATAGACAGACTGGCACGACCCGCCGGCAAAAGCGACCACCACCGCAGTCGAATGCGTGTTTGAACTGTGGCGTAGACTCGGCACCATGACAGCCGCGTTCCAAGCATCTCTGCTGGGTCTCGATGAGGAGCTCGGCGTCGGCCCGCTCGGCGCCGCGGTCCGCAGGGCCCACCTCGGCCACGGCGCCTGGATCGACCTCAGGCTGGGCTGGCTGTCGGGCGCCGACACGCTGTTCGAACGGCTCGCCGAGGCGGTGCCGTGGCAGGCCGAGCGGCGGCGGATGTACGACAGGGTCGTGGACGTGCCCCGGCTGCTCAAGTTCTACGACGAGGACGAGCCCCTGCCGGACCCGGTGCTCGAGGACGCCAAGTGTGCGCTGAACGCCCACTACGGCGAGGAGCTGGGCGAGCCGTTCCGGACGGCCGGGCTCTGCTTCTACCGCGACGGCCGCGACAGCGTGGCGTGGCACGGGGACACGATGGGCCGGGGGAGCACCGAGGACACGATGGTCGCGATCATCTCGGTCGGCGACCCCCGCCCCCTCCTGCTCCGCCCACGAGGCGGCGGCCCCTCGATCCGCCACGACCTCGGCCACGGCGATCTCATCGTGATGGGCGGCAGCTGCCAGCGCACCTGGGAACACGCCATCCCGAAAACGACCCGTCCCACAGGGCCGCGAATCAGCATCCAATTCCGCCCCCGCGACGTCCGCTGACCCCTGAGCCCCGCCGCACAGGCCTGCCGCAGCCGCAGCCCACGCCGGTGTCGCGCTACCTCAGCGTGAGTCTCGCGACGCGGCCCTGCTCGCCCGCAGCCCAGCACCCGCCGTCGTGCGCACACGACACCGTGTCGAACGAGCCGCCGTCGAAGGTCTCCCAGCTCCGCCCGCCCGAGTACGTCACATCGCTCCCGGTCGGCCCCACCGCGACGGCCGCGAACGGCGGGTACGGCAGCCACGTCACCCCTGACCGGTACGCCGGCGGCGAGGTGGCGGCGGCCTGCCAGGTGGCTCCGCCGTCCCCGGTCACCGCGCCCGCGCTGGGCGACTGCTGGTCCGGGCGGAAGTCGCCGCCGACCGCGATGCCCCGGTGCCGGTCGCGGAAGGCCAGGCCGAACACGCCCCGTGCCGGATCCCCGGCTGGGATCGGCGTGTCGGTCACCGTCCACGTACGCCCGCGATCACCCGAGTGGAACACCCGCGACCGCTCCGCCCCGCCGCTGGCCAGCCACACGTCCCGGCCGCCCGCCGTGACCAGGCACTGCCCGCTCGCCGCGAACCCGGCCTCGCCAGGCAGCGCCTCAGGCATGCCGTCGGAGGGCAGCACCCGCCAGCTCCGCCCGCCGTCCTCCGTGGCCAGGATCCGGAACCTGCCGTCCACCGGATCGCTCATGGCCAGCCCGTGCCGCCGGTCGAAGAACGCCAGGCAGTCGTAGAACGCCCGTGGCTCGTCGTTCCTGAACGTCTCCGCCCAGGTACGCCCACCGTCCTCGGTGCGGTAGACCCGCGAGTCCGCGCCCTCGCCGATGGACAGCGCCACGGCCCGGCGCGCGTCGAACGCCTCGATGTCGCGGAATTGGAGCTCCGTGGTGCCGGGCGGTGAGACGTTCTGCCAGCTCCGCCCGCCGTCCACGGTCCTCAGCACCGTACCGCCCGAGCCGGAGGCCCACACCACGTCGCGGCTGACGGGCGACAGGCCGCGCAGACGCGCCGTCACCCCGGTCTCCTTGAGCTCCCAGCCGAGTCCCGGCGGGCCGGCGTGGGCGGGGGTCGGGGCCGTCACGGCTGCGAGCACGAAGGCCGCTGACAGCCCGCTCAACACGATACGAAGCTTCATGTCGGGCAAACTAACCCAAAGGATCAACGCCGTCCATGGCTGGACTTCTCGGGCACGCCCCACGCTGACGGCCCGCCCAGGTGTCAGGTGGGCGGCCCGTCCAACTGCGCGAGCCGGGTGGGCGGCCCGTTCACAGCGCCAGTCAGGCGGCCTGGCGGGCCGATCCCCAGGACAGCAAGGCCCCGGCCGTCGTGAAGCGGCGGCTGGAGACCGACTCGCCGAGCAGTACGCCGACCAGTCGCCGCCCATCCCGCTCGCCCGCGAACGCCAGGCAGAACCCGGCCGCCCGCGTGAAACCGGTCTTCAGCCCGATCGTCCCCGGCGTGCTCAGGAGCCGGTTGGTGTTGCGCCAGCTGTACGAGCGGTGCTCATCGGTGGCGTCGAGCGAGTGGTACCGGGTGCCGGCCGCCTGCTTGATCTGCGGGACCTGCAGCGCCTTGGCGGCCAGCACGGCCTGGTCCCGCGCCGTGGAGTAGCCGTCGCCGCCCGGCGTGGGCAGGCCGTCGGCGTTGACGTATTCGGTGTCCTTCATGCCCAGCTCGCGCGCGGTCGCGTTCATCTTGGCGACGAAGCCGTCGACGCCGGGCCCGTACGTGCGGGCCAGCGCGTGGGCGGCGTCGGCCCCCGAGGGCAGCATCAGGCCGTAGAGGAGCTCGCCCACCGTGAGACGGTCGCCGGCGCGCAGGTCTGCGGTGGTGCCACCGCCGTCCTCGGCGTATGCGACGTCGGCGGCCCGGATCTGGACCACGTCCGTCGGCTTGGCGTTCTTCAGTACGACATATGCCGTCATCGTCTTGGTGAGGCTGGCGATCGGCATGCGCTCGGCGCCGTCCTTTTCGAACAGCACTTCGCCGGACGAGGCGTCCATCAGATAGGCCGCCCGGCCGTACACCGCGGGCGCGTCAAGAGCGGCGGAGGCGGCGGCAAGCGGAGCCGGCGCGTCCGCGTACGCGGGCACGGCGACCCCCGTGACCAGGGCAAAGGCGCCGGCCAGCACGGCCAGGCGGGCTTTCTGGATACACATGGGCCCAGGCTGCCGCGCCTTTGGGGGTGCTTTTGCCGAAATAAGCGACACTTCACGGCAAATGGCCCAATAACGCCGATATGGTCGGAGATTTCGCCAGGTAAATCTTTTCAGGAATGTCCGAAACTATGTCACCAGCAGGAACATCCCTACCAGCGTCACCGAGGGCTCCAGAAGTTGTCCACCACGCGCTCCCCCTGCAGCAGCTCCGAGAACAGGTCCTCCCACATCGGCATCACCAGCTCCGGCGCGTACGCCCGCGACGTCTTCACCGCCTCCTTGCCCATCCGCACCCGCAGCTCCCGGTCCGCGATGACCTGCTTCAGCGCGGCGGCCAGCGCGTCCACGTCCCTGGGCCGCACGAGCACCCCGTCCACGCCGTCGGTCAGCACGTCGCGCGGCCCGGTCGGGCAGTCGAACGCGACCACGGGCAGTCCGTGCGTCATGGCCTCGATCATCACCATCGGCAGGCCCTCGAACCGCGAGCTCAGCGCGTACACGGAGGAGTCGGTCAGCTCCTTCTCCAGCCGGTCGGTACGCCCCGGCAGCTCCACGTGGTCGCGCAGCCCGTACTGCTCGACGAGCCCGGTGAGCTGCCCCTTGCGCGGCCCGGTGCCGAAGATGCGCAGCCGCCATTCCGGATGCTCGGCCACCACCTGCGCGAAGGCCGGGACGAGAAAGTCGAACCCCTTCTGCGGCACCAGCCGCCCGGCCGCGATCACGACGGGGTTCACCTGCTTGGAACGCTCCTGCTCGACCTTGTGGACGGCGTTCGGGATCTGCACGATCGGGGTCTTGGGCAGCAGCCGCTGGTATTCGAGCTGGTTCGTCCGCGTCAGCACGGTGATCGCGGCGAACCGCCCGTAGTAGCGGGCGATCTGCCTGCGGATGGTCTCGGGGTAGGCCGACAGGTTCATGTGCTCCTGGGCGACCCTGATGACGTTCTTGGGGGCACGGCGGGCGGAGATCAGGTTCAGCGCGGGCCGCGTGGTGACCAGGACGCCGTCGCGCAGCTTGGAGACGTACTCCATCGCGGCCCACTCCACCCGCTCGGTGAAGTAGTCGGCCGCGAACTCCCCGCGTGGCACGAGCTTCCCGCGTACCCTGCGCCAGGCCTTGCGCCCGATCGAGTCGGGCTGCCTGCCGGCCCGCTGGTCCACCAGCGTGGTGATCGTGATCTTGGGGTCCAGCGAGAACTGGGGGGTGTCGCGCCGCCGCACGAGGCTGACCAGCTCGACGTCGTGTCCCGCCGCGGCCATCGCGTTCGCCTGGTTGACGACCGTGCGGATGGTGCCGCCCATGCCGTAGGCGTGCAGCATGAGATAGCGGATCTTCACGGGATGTACCCCCAGGTCCGGCTGATGGGCTTCAGCGTGTCCGGGATCTGGTCCTCGCTGGGAAGCTCGCGGGCCGGCTGGACGGTGCCGGATCGGATCTTGTCGCGCCAGTCCCCGAGCCCCTTCTCCAGGACGGGCTGCTTGCCGTACGAGAGCATCTCGGGCTCCCACTCCAGGGCCAGGAACGCGCAGATCTCGCGGGTGATCCGCTCCGGCTCGGCGCTGAGCTCCTCGTATTTGACGGTCAGGCCGGGCAGCGCCTTCCTGGCCCGCTGGACGGCCTTCATGTACCGCAGCGCGTCCAGCGCGGCGTCGTCCGGAGTGCGCTTGTCCGGGCTGGCCTCGTGCCAGGACGTGGCGATCGACGCGGGGTGGCGCAGCAGGAAGATGAAGCGCGCGTCCGGCCAGCACGTGGCGATGCGCTGGTAGGCGAAGGCGTTCGCAGGCGTCTTGTCCACGATGTACCGCTTCCCGCTGCGAACCAGCTCCCGATGCAGGACGCGGTCCCACAGCAGATGCTCCAGATCGGCTTGGTTGTGCCCGAGCGCTGCCATCGCCTTCGAGGCCAGATTCGTGTCGAACTGCACCCGAAGACGCCGTACGTGCAGCTCATGGGGAGCGTGCAGGGCCGAGTGGGCGTTCAGTATCGAGCGCAGAAGCGTCGAGCCGGACCGGACGGGGGACAGGAGGAACACAGGGGCTTCGAGCAGCCGGTCGGTTAGCGGATCCGCGGGCGGTCTGATCTCGGGAACGGGCGGGGGAGACGGCTCTTTCCCTATCCGTTCGATCTGGAATCCGGTGAACCTGACCAGCGCTTTGTTCACCTTACGCTGCCAGTTCATGCCGAGGCAGACTACCGTCCGTTCCTGGTAATTCGCTGGCAACGATACGAGACGCGCATTCAGGTTGCGGCCGCTGGCGGGGTGTTTCCGCGCCAGGATCGGGTGCGCCGGCCGGACGCCGCGGATCGGGCTGCCGCCGCGCCGGACACGCCCGGCGAATTGGACCTGGCGCCCGAGGGTGGGCATAGGGGTGGCCCATGATCCAAACGGGTAGTCTTGATCCCATGGCCCGGGCGAATCTTCTGGTGATCTACACCGCTAGGATCGAGGAGTGCCGGGCGTTCTACGCCTCCCTCGGCCTGGACTTCCGCGCTGAGCAGCACCGCGACGGCCCGACGCACTACGCGGCCACGCTGGGCGACGGGCTCGTCGTGGAGTTCTACCCGGCCACCGGCTGCGGGGAGACCGGGGCGCTGCGGCTCGGGTTCGAGGTGGCCGCCCTCCCGGACCACCCGCCGGGACGGCGCGTGCTGCGCGACCCGGACGGCCGCGCGGTGGAGGTGCGCGTACGCGGCTGAGGCGAGGGGAGATCGGCGTGGACGAGGCACGCCTGCCGGGCGAGACGGTCCTCGGCATGGTGGCCGGTCGGCTGTCGGCCGCGACGGGCAGGCCCTGGCAGATCCGGGACGGCCTGGCCAAGGGCCCCGGCACGGTCGGCGTGGTG
The DNA here is from genome assembly GCF_005893125.1 of Nonomuraea basaltis. Classification (GTDB taxonomy): domain Bacteria; phylum Actinomycetota; class Actinomycetes; order Streptosporangiales; family Streptosporangiaceae; genus Nonomuraea; species Nonomuraea basaltis. The sequence continues at coordinate 35,378 of NZ_VCJS01000053.1, forward strand.
CTGCGCGACGACCACGCGGGCGGCCCCGCCCATCTCGACCTCGACTTCGTGCTCGACGTCGACCGCCCCGAGGACACCACGATCACCGACTGCGTGGTCGGGTACGGCGCCACCACCGAGGAGGCCGTCGACCGCGCCGTACAGGTATGGCTGGACACCACCGCCAGCGCGGTCCTCGAGCTCCTCACCCAGGACGGCTCGTTCGCCGGGCACTTCGGCCCCGCCGACCCGGACGGCTTCCCCGGATGGCACGCCGTCCACGGCGGCATCACCGGCTGGGGCACCGGCGACGACCACGACGCCGTCCAGCGGTGGGCCGTGCGGCACGTGCTGCTCCCGCACCTGGCGCCCGCGCTGAAGGGCACGTTCGGCCGCGCCCGCCTGAACGGCGTCAAGGCGTTCTTCGGCGGCGGCGAGGGCAGCGAGACCGCCGAGATCCGGGTCAACGGCGACTACCACGAGGCGGGGTCGCGAGCGCTGGCCGACCTCGACTGGCCGCGCCCCGCGAACGGCGTGTCCTACGCCCGCACGTTCATGCTGCTGGTCCACGACGAGACCGGGTGAACACAGGCGGTGAAAGTTTCAGCGTCGATTGACACCCTTCACGTGAGCGTTAACAATCGCGGAATCCCACGGAAGCAAGGAAGCTGAACAACAACTGCCAGCAGTGGTCACTGCGGCCGGTATGAGGTGGAGCAACGCCGGCCCCGCGTCCACAGGGAAAACTGATCGCGCGCTCACCCCCTTGGCCTGTTAGCGTTACCGCCAAGGGGGGTGAGCCGGGGTGAAATCCAGGGACGGCAGGCCTGCGGTGCTGACGGACGTCGCCGTCCTCGCCGGCGTCTCCACGATGACCGTCTCGCGGGTGCTCAACGCGCCCGAACGGGTCCGGGCCGAGACCAGGGCCCGCGTGCTGGCCGCCGTAAAGGAGCTCGACTACCGGCCCAACCAGGCCGCCCGCCAGCTCGTCACCGGCCGCTCGGGCGTGCTCGGCGTGGTCAGCATCGACACCACGCTCTACGGCCCGGCCTCCACGCTCTACTGCATCGAGCAGGCCGCCAGGCACGCCGGCTACAACGTCAGCATCGCCAGCCTCAGCTCGCTCAACCGCCGGTCGATGGAGGAGGGCCTGCAGCGGTTGCGCGCCCAGGCCGTCGACGGCGTGATCATCGTCGCCCCGCACGAGTCGGCGGCCGACGGCCTGCGCCACCTGCCGCCCGAGATGCCGGTGGTCGCGGTGGACGCGGGCGACGACATCCCCGTGCCCGTGGCCAAGGTCCACCAGCGGGCCGGCGCCGTCCGAGCGACCAGGCACCTGCTCAGCCTCGGCCACGAGACCGTCTGGCACGTGGCAGGGCCGGCCGACTGGCTCGACGCCAACGACCGCATCGAGGGCTGGCGCGAGGTGCTGGAGTCCGCCGGGCGGCCGGTGCCCGAGGTCTTGCGCGGCGACTGGAGCTCGCGCTCCGGCTATCGGCTCGGCCGCAGCCTCGCCGAGGATCCCGAGGTCACCGCCGTGTTCGCGGCCAACGACCAGATGGCGCTCGGCGTGCTGCGGGCGCTGCGCGAGGCGGGGCGGCGCGTCCCCGAGGACGTGAGCGTGGCCGGGTTCGACGACATCCCCGAGGCCGCCTACTTCTGGCCGCCGCTGACGACGGTGCGGCAGGACTTCGGGGAGGTCGGCAGGTACGCGTTCCACATGCTGCTGGACCGGATGGCGGGCGCCGAGCCGGGCGCGCGGCGCCTGGTGGAGCCGGAGCTCGTCGTCCGGGAGAGCACCGGCGCCGCCCCCAAGCCCGCTTCGTAGGGACGGCATCGGCGCTGCGCCCGAGACCCGCTTCGCAGGGACGGCATCGGCGCCGTGCCCGAGAACCCTTGGCGGGGACGGCATCGGCGCCGTGCCCGAGATCAGCTCATGAGGATCAGGCGAGCCTGATCACGTTCCACGACACCGGCGGCAGCAGGACCCGCATCGGGTCGTGCTCGACGTCCGCGTTCGGCCGGGGCGCGATCCGGTCGGGGTCGTCGGCCGTGTTGCGGGCGTAGACGTCCGGGTCCGTCAGCGTCGTGGCCTCGACGATGCGGGCCGGAGCTCGGCCGCCGAGCGCCCGGGCGTCGATCTCCAGGGAGAGCGGCCGGTCGGCCGAGCGGTTCACCGCGAACAGGGTCGTGCCCTCCTCGGAGTGCGTGGCCACCGCGTGCAGCAGCGGCACCTCGCCGTACTCGGCCGTCTCGTACGACGGTGAGACCGGCTCGATCCGCAGCACGTCGCCCGCCGCGTGCCTGGACGCCTGCGCGAACGGATGGAACGTGGTCTGCTTCCACGCCCGCCCGCCGGGCTCGGTCATGATCGGCGCGATCACGTTCACCAGTTGGGCCAGGGAGGCGGCGGTCACCCGGTCGCTGTTGCGCAGCAGCGTGATCAGCAGGCCGCCGAAGGCGACCGCGTCGGCCAGGTGGTAGTGGTCCTCCAGCAGCGGCGGCGCGACCGGCCAGTCCGTGCGGGGCTCGGCGTTCTGGAAGCGTGACAGGTACCAGATGTTCCACTCGTCGAAGGAGATGTCGATCTTCTTGCGCGACTTGAGCCGGGCCCCGACGTGGTCGGCGGTGGCCACGACCGAGGAGATGAAGTACTCCATGTCGGTCGAGCAGGCCAGAAAGCTGCCGAGGTCGCCGTCCTTCTCCTCGTAGTAGGCGTGGCAGGAGATGTAGTCCACCACGTCGTACGCCTCCTCCAGCACCGTGGCCTCCCACGCGCCGAAGGTCGGCATGCCGGAGCCCGAGCTGCCGCAGGCGACCAGCTCCAGCCCGGGGTCCACCATGCGCATGGCGCGGGCGGTCTCGGCGGCGAGCCGGCCGTACTCGTGGGCCGTCTTGTGGCCGGTCTGCCAGGGGCCGTCCATCTCGTTGCCCAGGCACCACATCCTGATCCCGTGCGGCTCCTTGGCGCCGCCCGCGACGCGCAGGTCGGACAGCGTGGTGCCGGACGGGTGGTTGCAGTACTCCAGCAGGTCGAGGGCCGCCTCGATGCCGCGGGTGCCGAGGTTGATCGCCATCATCGGCTCCACGTCGGCCTTGCGGCACCAGCGCATGAACTCGTCGACGCCGACCTCGTTCGTCTCGGTGCTGTGCCAGGCCAGGTCCAGCCGGCGCGGCCGCTCGGACTTGGGCCCGACGCCGTCTTCCCAGCGGTAGCCGGAGACGAAGTTGCCGCCGGGGTAACGGGCCGTGGACACGCCCAGTTCCCTCGTCAGGTCCAGCACGTCGCGGCGGAAGCCGTCCTCGTCGGCCGAGTCGTGGCCGGGCTCGTAGATTCCGGTGTAAACGCATCGCCCGAGGTGTTCGACGAACGTGCCGAAGGTGCGCCGGCGTACCGGAGCGACCTTGAACGCGGGATCGATCGTGAGTTTGGCCTGATGCACGAAGGTGACTCCTGTTTCGCGGGCGTTACGTCGTTCCAGATTGTTAGCGTTATCAGCGGATCAGGTCAAGGGGCGTGCGGGCTCCACAGGCCACAAGCGAGCGCTTGACCACGGGTCTTGACACACTTGGTGTTACCGCTAACACTCGGGTAACCCCAACGAAACACGGGGTCCCGTACGGCGACCGCCGCTACCCGGGAGGCTCGCCCCGCCTCCCGGCGCCCGTCGCCCGGAGGCCCGTTCATGGCTGCCCTGGACCGTCTCTTTGTTAACGAGAACACGTGACAACTCGCGAGAACACGGCCAACCGATAGCTCGGTGAAGGAAGAGGCCACTGTGCAAGGTCCCCCTCACATCACCCGCCGGAATCTCCTCGGTGGCAGTCTGGCACTCGTCGGCGCCGCCGCCACGGGCTGCGCCATCCCGGTGGGGCTCGGCTCGTCCCAGACCCGCGTCCAGTACTGGCACTTCCTCGGTGCGAGCGACGGCATCATCATGAACCAGATGGTCAAGGCGTTCGCCAAGGACAACCCCGGCATCTTCGTCGAGGAGAACGTGCTCGCCTGGGGCGAGCCGTACTACACGAAGATCGCGATGGCCGGCTCCGGCGGCCGCTCGCCCGACCTGGCCACCTTCCACCTGGCCCGGCTCGCCGGGATCGGCGCCGGCGCGATCCTCGACCCCATCGACGTGAAACTCCTGGAGGAGACCGGCCTGCGCGCCGCCGACTTCAGCCCGCCGATCTGGGAGCGCGCCCACCTCGACGGCGTCCTGTACGCGATCCCGTTCGACGCCCACCCGATGGTGCAGTACTACAACACCGACATCTGCGGCACGGCCGGGTCCTGTTCGCCATCATCGTCATCGTCTCCCTGGCACAGCTCCGGCTGTTCCGCAAGCGCGCGGAGGGCTCGTCATGACCAAGCGGTTCAGCTTCAGCCAGCTCATCCTGCTGATCGTGGCGCTGGTGCTGGCGGCGATCTGGCTCGCGCCCATCGCCTGGGCGGTGGCCACCTCGCTCAAACCCGAGGACGAGACCACGATCATCCCGCTGCAGTGGATCGGCAGCGAGATCACCTTCGACTCCTACGCGCTGGTCCTGGAGACCGGCGGCATCGTCAAGTGGGCGATCAACTCGACGGTCACCGCGGTGATCGTCACGTTCCTGACCGTGCTGTTCTCGGCGATGGCGGCGTACGGGTTCGCGCGCACGCAGTTCCGCGGCCAGCGGGTGCTGCTCGCTGTCATCCTGGCCGGCATCATGGTGCCGCCGCACGTCCTGATCGCGCCGCTGTTCGCGGAGATGGTCGCGCTCGGACCGGTCGACACCTGGTGGGCGATCATCCTGCCGCAGGTGGCCGCGCCCCTGATCGTCTTCATCCTGTACAAGTTCTTCCAGGACGTGCCGCCCGAGCTGGAGCAGGCCGCGTTCGTGGACGGGGCGGGGCGCTGGCGGGTGTTCTTCACGATCGTGCTGCCGCTGTCGCGGCCCGTGCTGGCCGCGGTGTCGATCTTCACGTTCATCACGACGTGGAACAACTTCCTCTGGCCGTTCCTCGTCTCCACCGACCCGAACACGATGACGCTGCCGGTGGGCCTGGCGAACGTCGTCCAGGGCACCTTCGGCCTGCGGTACGCCCAGATCATGGCCTCCGTCGTCCTGGCCGGCCTGCCGCTGCTCGTGGTCTTCGTCATGTTCCAGCGGCAGATCGTCCGCGGCGTCGCCCACACCGGCCTCGCCGGGCAGTGACGAGCTGCCCCAAGTAGCCCGCCGTCCGGCGGCGAGCGGTAGCGCCGGCAGGCCGGCCGCGAACCCGCCCGCCGCCGGCCCGCCCGGACAGCCCCCGCGCCGGCCCCTGGTCAGAAGCCCGAGCGGGCCTCCTGGTGGGCGGGCTACTCCGCTCTTTCCCCGACCTTGGAAGTCAGGGCTGCGGTCCCGGACGCGCCCGGCAGGCCCCGTGCACCCGTCCAGGCGAGCGCGGTGGACAGCGCCCAGAGCACCGCGCACTGGGCGCAGACCATCGTCCACGAGGCGCCCTCGGGAAGGTTGCCGAGCAGCGGCAGCCGCACCGTCAGCAGGAGCAGCCCGGTGGCCGTCATGGCCAGCGCCCATGACGGGGAGCTCCGGCGGGCGAGTACAACCACGGCGCCCGCGGCCCACACGAGGATCGTCGTGCCGAAGCCCAGCCACAGGTAGAGCCAGTCCAGGTTGTACGGTCGCAGGGCGACGACCAGCCAGGTGCCGCCCAGCACCGCCAGGCCGGCGGCCGCCGGTGACAGGGTGGCCGCCCACGACCGGCGTCGCGGCGTGATATCGCTGTGGAAGCCCATCAGGAGCGCGATCACCGGCGCCGCCGTGAACACCAGGGTCGCGGGTTCCGACAGCGGCCGGTCGGTCAGGGGCCCGGCCAGGATCATCGGGATCAGCGTGTAGATCAGTGTGGGTGACACGCCGATCATGGCCGTGACCTTCGCCGTCCTGACATGGCCGCGCATGATCGCCACGAATGCGACGACCGAGCAGAGGCCCGCCGCGGAGACGACGATCGACACCAGCCGTTCGACGGAGCCTGGCAGGCCCGTCAACGCGACGTCCGTGCCGAACGCCAGCGCGTAACCCCAGTGCAGGAGCTGGTTGACGCTGCCCACGGCCTGATAGCCCAGTCCGAGCAGCGCCACGAGCCGGACGGCCTCGCCCCAGGCGACGAAGCGCGGAGAAGCTCCCGCGCCGCCGAGGCGCACCCGCAAGGATAGAGACAGCACGCTGGCGATCTCGCCCCACCGGGGCTGCGGGTTCGCCTCGTCGGGCACCTCGCCCGACAGCTCCATGAACGCGTCCACCATCTCCTCCTCGCGCTCGGCGCGGTAATAGGCCGGCAACAGGCGCAGGACGGAGCGGTAGCGCTGTTCGAGCAGGCTCATGCGGCGCCTCCGGCCGTCCTGGCCCGCAGGCGGGCGGTGGCGGTCTCGGCGGCGGCGGCCATCCTGGCGGCCTCTTCCCTGAGCGCCTTGGCGCCATCATCGGTCAGCCGGTAGTAGCGCCGCAGCCGCCCTTGCTGGGCCTCCTCCCGGTCGAGTTCGACCAGGCCGGTGGCCGAGAGCCGGTCGAGCACGCCGTAAAGGGTGCCGATCTTGAGTTGAACGTGTCCCACGGACAGCCGATCGACCTCCTGAACGATCCCATAGCCGTGCCGGGGCTCGTCCACCAGCGCGGTCATTGCCAGGAACATGGGCTCAGTAATGTTCACCCATCCAGGATATCCTATTACACAAGATATCGTCAGAGATGCTGCGAGGACATTGACACCACCTCGCCGGTCAGCACAGTCGCTGGTTTGCCCTCTACACCCCTACATGCGCGGTTACAGCCCCGCAGCGCCTGGCGGCTGCCGAGCCGCCGCCGGCGGCTGTCATGATCGAGTGAGGTTCCGTTCGATCGCCTGCCGAGCCACCTCCAGGATGGCGGCCCGGCTGGGGACCGGCATCGCTGGAGCGGTCGCGGTATGCGCGGCGGGTTCGGCGCCGCCGGAGCCGTCCAGCGGCGCGATCACCGGGGCGGGCTACGCCCCCACGCTGGCGGTGGGAGATGGCCTGTACGGGTACGCGGAGAACGCCGAGTACGATCGGCTCATCGCGACATGCTCCGTTCGCACTATCCCCCCGGCATGGCTGCAACAGGTCCGCGCAGGGGGGACCATCACCACCCCCATGTCCGGATGGATGGGCGAGACCGCGTTCGCTCACCTCGGGTCGCCCAGCTCGGGTCGCCCAGCTCGCCGTTCCACAAGCGCAGGTTTCCTGGGGCGAAGACGCCACGTTCCTGGTCGATGTCGGCACCGGCTCGCGAGCCGATACACGGCCGGACCCCGCAGGCGGGTGGACAGTGCACCAGCACGGGCCGATTCGCCTGTGGGATGCGGTGGAGAAAGCCATCGAGACATGGCAGGAAGCCGGACGGCCGCACCAATCCGGCTTCGGCTGACCGTAACGCCCGAGAGGCAATCGGTGTGGCTTGGCGAGCCTGACGGGCCTTTCTGGGAGTTGCCTGCGTAGGCCGCGGGCGCCCTTGTTGAACGGGTTTGCCGGAGGCGCTCGTCCGTCGGCGTTCGCCGGGGCGTCGGCTCGGCGTCATCGGGCGGTGTCCGGCGGCTGCTAGAGATTCGCCCATGCGCAAATCTCTGTTTCTGGCCGCCCTCATCACCGCGTCGCTGGCCGTGCCGTCCGGCCCGGCGCACGCCGACTCCGGGCCCGCCGTCACGTTCGCCCTGATCGGCGACACCCCGTACGGCGACGCCCAGCAGGCCGCGTTCCCGAGCCTGGTCGAGTCCATCGACGCGGATGCCGACGTGCGCTTCGTCCTGCACGCAGGCGACGTCAAGAACGGCTCCTCCACCTGTGACGACGCCCGCTTCGAGACGTTGGCAGGGCTGTTCGGCACGTTCGACGACCCGTTCGTGCTGACTCCCGGCGACAACGAGTGGACCGACTGCCACCGCACCGCCGCCGGCGGCTACCTCCCCACCGAGCGGCTAGAGGCGGTCCGCCGCGTCTTCTATCCCGTCGCGGGACGTACCCTCGGCGAGCACCCGATGGGCGTGCGTACCCAGGCTCGCGATCCTCGCCACCGTGACTACCGCGAGAACGTGCTCTTCACCCGGGCCCGCGTGGTCTTCGCCGCGGTCCACGTGGTCGGCAGCGAGAACGACCTGGCCCCGTGGAGCCAGCTGCCCGGCGGCGACCGGCCTGAGGAGCGCCTGGCCGAGTTCGAGGCGCGCAAGGCCGCCGCGCTGGACTGGATCGACCACACCTTCTCCGTCGCCCGGCGGACGCAGGCGCCAGGCGTCCTGCTGCTGATGCAGGCCGAGCCCCTGACCACACCGGGATTCGCCGAGATCAGAGCCCGCATCGTGGAGCGGGCGCGGGCGTACGGCAAGCCGGTCGTGCTCGCGCACGGCGACGAGCACGTCTACGAGGTGGAGCCCGGCTACGCCGGGGTGTCCAACCTGACCCGCCTGGAAACGTACGGCGACACGGCCGCCCACTGGCTCCGTGTCACCGCCGATCCCATGTCACCCGCCGTCTTCTCGTGGCAGCCGCAAACCGTGGCGGCCGGCTGACGACGGTACTGGGATATGAACCGGTGACCCTCTGCCGTACCAGTGCTCATCCTGCCACCTCGCTGCCGTCCTTCCTGGCCGGGCTCAAGCAGGGCTGGGCCTTCGCGTGGCGGTCGCTGATGGCCGGCGAGCTGCTGGTCATCATCGCCAACCACGCCTCACTCGGCGAGCAGCGGCACTACGCGCGCGAGCTGGCCGACTCCGCGGGCCTGCTCGCCACGATGACCGTCATCCTGGTCATCGGCATCGTGGTGGACCGCGTCTTCGGCGCCGCGGACCAAGCGCTGCGCCGCCGCTGGGGTCTGCACCAGGTGAGCACCTGACCCGACGGCTCGCCGACCAGATCACCCTCGCCGACATCGCCCGCGGGTCAGGAGGCGCCCCGTGATCCCGCCCGCACGGTCACGCCGGCGGATCTTCCGCCTGCGCGTGGCCCGCACCTGGTCCCGGTAGCAGCTCGACATCGGCCGGGCCCAGCGAGGCCCCGCACCGGTCGCACGTGAGCGCGGGGGTCAGAGCGCCGCCGCAGCCCCGGTGGCGGGTGAGCAGGGGCGGGCCGTCGGGCGCGAGATGGCGGTCCCCCCACATGATCAACGACATGATCGTTGGCCAGAGGTCCAGCCCCTTGCGGGTGGGCACGTACTCGTGCCGCGCGGGCCTGGTCTGGTAGAGCTGCTTTTCCAGCAGGCCGTGCTCGCAGAGCCTGGTCAGCCGGTCGGTGAGGACGTTGCGGGCGACTCCCAGGCCGGCCTGGAAGTCGTCGAACCGCCGGGTGCCGCGCAGCGCGTCGCGGATCACCAGCAGCGTCCACCGGTCGCCCACCACCTCCAGGGTTCGGGCGACCGAGCAGATCTGGCCTTGGTAATGACGGTTGAGCACATCTCCAACTTACTGAGCGGCCGGCACTTCGAGTCCGGCCAGTTCCGTGTAGACGATGAACTGGAACGGGGCCAGCTGCTGGTACCGCTCGATCAGACGGTAGAGCGCGAGTCCGCGCCCGGCCACTGCACGGCTTCGGTGAGCGCTTCGAGTTCGGGATCGTGGGTCATACGGCGGTCCTCTCCAGTGATGAGCCGGTACGGCTGCCGCCGAGTGCTGTGCTGATGGCGGCGGCGGCCAGGCCGGAGATGGCGATGCCGAGCCATACGCGGTGGAAGGCGGCGACGGACACCTGGTCGTCGCCGAGCAGCGCCACGAGGACGGCGATGCCGAGGACGGCTCCGAGCTGACGGAAGCAGGTGACGATGGCCGAGCCGGTGGCGAAGCGCTCGTGGGGCAGCCCGGTGACGGCGGCGGTGACGAGCGAGGGCAGCGAAAGCCCGATCCCGACCCCGCCGACCAGCAGTCCGGGGAGCAGGTCGCGCAGGTAGTCGGGCTCGCTTCCCGTTCTGAGGAACAAGATCAGGGAACCGGCGGCGAACAGCAGGTTTCCCGGCACGGCCACCGCGCGAGCGCCGTACCGGGAGACGAGCCGCCCGGCGATCGGCGCGACGAGCGCGACCATGAGCGGGCCGGGGGTGAGCGACAGCCCGGCGCGTACGACCGAGTAGTGCCACGCGCTCGTGAGGAAGAGCACGTTACACAGGAGCAGCGCGAAGAAGCCCATGCCGAACGCCAGCGTCCCCGCGCTCGCCAGCGAGAACGATCTGATGCGGAACAGGCTCATCTCGATCATCGGCGACGGGTGACGGGCGGAGCGGACCGCGAACCACGGGAGCAGGATGACCGCGGTGACCATGGACGTCAACGTGCCCGCGGAGAGCCAGCCCCAGTCGGGTCCCTTGACGATGGCCAGGGCCAGCGCTCCCACCCCGCCGGCGAGCAGGAGCGCGCCCACCGCGTCCGGCCAGGACGCGGCCCGCTCGTCCTTGTGCTCGCGTAACACGCGGGTGGCGGGCAGCAGGATGGCCGCCCCGATGACGAGGTTGATCAGGAACACCGACCGCCAGCCCTGCCATTCGACGAGCACCCCGCCGAGCGACGGGCCGGCCGCGGCGGCCAGCGCTCCCGTCGCCGTCCAGATGGCCGTCGCCATGGCCCGTTGTCCCTGGGCGAACTCCGGCAGGATGAGCGCCAGGGACGAGGGCATCAGCAGAGCGGCGCCGAGCGCCTGCACCGCGCGCCCGGCGATGAGCATGCCCGGCGAGACGGCCAGCCCGCAGACGATCGACGCCGCCACGAACAGCACCACCCCGGCCAGGAACATCCGCCGCCTGCCGATCCGGTCCGCCAGCCGCCCGGCGGGCACCAGGGCCGCGGCGAACAGCACGTTGTAGGCGTTCAGCACCCACGACAGGTCCGACAGGGAGCCGCCGGCGAACGAGCGGCTGATGGCGGGAAAGGCGATGTTGACGATCGTGACGTCCAGCAACGCCATGAACGCGGCTACGGAAGTGACGATCAGGACCAGCCAGCGTGACTCCACCGCAGCCCCCTAGTGGGTTGTTTGATGCAACCGACCATAGCCAGGTCGGTTTCCTTAAACAACCCACTGGTTCAAGGGCGCGGCCACCAGGCATGATCATTGCACCAAGCGTTTGTTCAAATCGGAGGTCATTCATGCGCTCAACTGGAGTGGCGGCGGCTGCGGTGCTCATCGCGGGTGCGCTGGGCCTGCCGTCGCAGGCTCAGGCGGCGACGGGGTGTGAGTCGCTGGCGGTTCCGGCCGGGTTCGGGATCACATGTCAGAGCGTGACGACACCCCCGTTCCAGCCGAACCTGCGGGATGTCGCCATGACATCGACGGCGATCTACCAGCCCGCCGGGGGTACACCGGAGATCTCCCCGGTCATCAGGTCGTTCACGATCCGGATCTATCTGCCCGATCAGTACAGCGCGACGGCGGCGCCGTACAAGTCGCTGTATTTATTGAACGGCGGCGGCGACAACTTCGATTCCTACACCGTCAAGGGCGACATCGTCTCCATCCTCAAGAACGGTCAGGATCCTTACCAGGTGATCGCGGTCATGCCCACCGGTGGGATGACCGGCTGGTACTCCGACTGGCCCGGGCGGGCCGACGGGTTCTTCGCGCCCAAGTGGGAGACCTTCCACATCAACCAGCTGATCCCATGGGTCGACGCCAACTACAACACGGTCAAGACACGGGACGGCCGGGCGATCGCGGGCATCTCGATGGGCGGCTTGGGCGCGCTGAAGTACGCCGCCGCCCACCCCGGCGTGTTCGGCACGGCCGGCGCGCTCTCGCCGGGCACGGAGCTGCGCAAGCGTGCGGCGCAGGGCATCATCTCCAACGGCTCCTGGGCCTCGGGCGCCGCGATCACCTACCTGGACGCCGCCAACGGCAAGTTCAAGATCAATAAGTATGACGAGAACGGCGTCCTCGTCCTCGACCAGGACGAGCAACTGCTCTACCGGCTCGACCAGATCTTCGGCCCGCACGTCGTGGTCCCGCCCAACGGAACCATGGAGACCATCTACGACTGGCCGCAGGCCAACCCCATGCGCCTGGCCGAACAGGGCAGGTACGCCCCCTACAACCAGCAGCTCGCCCTGTACGCCGGAGGTTGCGAGGAGCTCGCGACGGCGCCGACCGGCACCACGCCCGCCGACCCCGCGTGCGGCTACGACATCGACGCCACCGAGCCGGGCGACCCGCAGAAGGAGGTCGAGGGCGAGCCGATGCTCGGCGCCTACGTCGACGTACTCGACAAGAAGCTGACCGCGCAGGGCATCGTCCACCGCTACTGCTACGGCACCGGCGGGCACGAGTGGGACGACTGGCAGGCCAATTTGAAGGACTTCCTCGCCTACGCCTACAACCGGCCCGCCGTGGGCGCCTGCGTACAGCCCTGAGCTCGCGTACGACAGGCCCGCCCGCGAACCGCACGGTCACGCGGGCGGGTACTTCCAGGGGCTCAGTCCACGGAGGTGTCCCAGGCTGCCTGGGACACCTCCAGGTGCGGGGAGCCGCGCAGGTCACGGAGGATCTCCCGCCACGGGTCCGCCCAGTCAGTGCGGCCTCCGCTCATCTGGGTGAGCGAGAGTGCGAACAGGGCCCCGGCCAGGTCGCCACGATCCGCCAGGCGCCGAGCCGCGGGCAGCGCACCCGCGGGCGGCATCGTCGGCCGCCTGCCGTAGTCGGTGAACAGCTCCGAGACGGCCCGGTCGGCCGTCAGGGCCGCGAGGATCGGCCGGTCCCGGAGCGCGGCCAGGTTCTCGGTGATGGCGGCCACGCGTGCCCGCGCCGGCGTCCGCAGGGCCTCGCCGGGTACGGCGGCGGCCAGCCGGGCGAGGACGTCGAGGGTCTGGAACCGGATCGCCCCGGTCCGCAGCAGCGCCAGGAACACCTCCATGACCTGCTCGCTCGCCTCCGGGTCTGCCACGGCCTCGATGATCTCTTCGAAGCCGCCCCGGTACCAGTGCGCCCACGAGGCGAACGCCTTCGGGCCGATCACCCCCTTACCGCGCAAGTCCGCCCGCGTCACCGCTCTTCGCGAACGACATCGCCCGCCCCGCCTACCGCCGCCGCACGGCTCGCCTGTGGCTCTGCAGGGCATCCCGTACCGGCGTGTCTGCGCCGGTCATTCCGTGCGGTCGCGTTGGGCGGCGTACAGGTCGGTGACGCGGGGAGGCGAGCCATGCTGGACGAGGAGGCTCTCCAGGTCGCCGGTGAAATCCGGGGGGAGCTCGCTGGAGGTGCCGGCGGCGCCCTGGACGGCGACGGTCACGCTGCGGGGCGCGACGTCCGCGACCGTCACGGCGTACGCGCTGCCGCCGGTGATCCGGACGTTCCAGTGCGCGATCCGTGCCCCGAACAGCGGGCCGGACGCGGCCGAGCCGCCGACGCGACCGTTGTTGACCAGGGTGATGTTGGTCCGGGCGTTCTCGAACGGCAGCGCCCGGTGGGTGTCGAAGGTGCCCTCGGCCATCCGGCCGCGCCGCCAGACGTTGCCCGACGACAGGCCCTCCAGGTTGAGGCCGTGGTGGACCGCGCCGGAGGGCACCGGGACGGTGAACGCCTCGATCTCGAAGTCGTCGACGAGGTTGTCGTGCGACTGCATCCGGCAGGCGAAGCTGTGGTGCGCGGCCCGCCCGCCGACGGCGACCCGGGACAGGGTGATCGACTTGGCGTACGTGAAGCCGAAGCCGAGGTCGCAGTTCTCCACGCGCACCTCGCTCGCCCAGCAGTCGTGCACGGCCTGGAAGCACACCCCGTTCGAGCCCGGGTGTTTGTTGTGCGCGGTCATCGCGACCGGCTCGTTGCGGATGGTCAGCTGCTCGACGCCGCTGTCGTGGACGGTCGGCCCGATCGCGCGCAGCCGCGCCGGCCAGCCGGGACGGAGGTCGTACTTGAGCGGCTGGGCCAGGGCGACCAGCCGGTCGCCGAGGATCGCCTCGACTCGGACGGGCCACTGAAGGGAGGCGTACTGGACGTACTGGCCGCCGGAGCCGGTGACGAGCTGCGGTGCCCGGCGTGGCCAGTCGTAGGACCGGGCGCCGGGAACGTCCCCGGCCAGATGCGTCAGCAGGCTCGCGTCCGGCGGGTTGTCGCACTCGAGCATCACCATGTCGCCCGCGCGCAGCCCGCTGGTATCGGAGACCAGGAGCGTCCGCTGGCCGCGGGAGGCGGCGCCGACGTGCGCGAGGGTGTCTCCCAGCAGCCAGCCCTCGGTGCCGGCGAAGTCCTCGGCCTCCGACCGGGCCCGGCGCTCGGCCGCCATGAACCAGATCTGCCCGCCGGTCCACGACCAGCGGCTGTTCCCGTTGGACTGCCGGGCCGGCCGGTAACCGTCGTCCAGCGTCCGGCCGAAGTGCAGCACGGTGGCGTCGCGCCCGGCGCCGCGCAGGACGACGTTGGACCAGTGCATGAAGACCGGCGACAGCAGCAGGTAGGTGCCGCGGGGCACCAGCACCACGCCGCCGCCCCGTTCCCCGGCGGCGCGCAGGGCCGCGTTGAACGCCGGGGCGCAGTCCGTCGTGCCGTCCGCGCGGGCGCCGTGGTCGGTCACGCGGGCCACCACGCGCGGTCGCGGCAGCCTGGCGCCGAGGCGGTAACCCGCGCGGGATATGTCGGGGATCAGCGGGTGGGATCCGGGCGTCTGCGCCCACTGGTCCAGCAGGGCGGCCGACTCGTCCGGGGGCCTGCTCGTCGTGACGGTGCTCAGGGGGCGGCCGTGCGTCCCCTCGGTCATCGCGCGGGCTGGTGCGGCGACCACCGCGGCGGCTCCGCTCACGAGCGCGGGCGCGGCGACGGCCGCCGCCGCGCGGCCAATGAGCGTTCGGCGACTCGGGTTGGCAGGCTCCTGACGCATGGTGCTCCTCGGAGTCGAGTAGTGCGGTGACCAGATACCTTCACCGGGCCCTGTCCCTCTCGGGCGCTGGGCCGGCGACAAGGGACGAGGTGGTCTGCGAAAGAGCGGATCTCCTCGTGATCGGTCCATCGCCACTCCACTACGTCCGTGAGCGCTCACGTCAGCAAAGATAGGATCTTTTGACTGTGATCCCATGGAACGCCAGAGCTGTCAACCCGCTTTCGCATGGGAACGACACATGGCTGAAACAGGGCGCGGTTCCCCGCATACATCGGATGTGTTTTCCAAGGAACTGATCATTCTCGAACAATGCGGACCAAGCGGATCCTGGGTGCGTCCTGAGGGTCAGGCCGGCTTCGACGGCCCCCGGGCCGATCCCGCCGCGGGCACTTGTCATCCGGCGAGTCCTGCGTAGCGTGAGCACCATGCCACTCTTAGTGATTTACCCTTCCGCCTCCGCTGCGCTTGATCAGCGCCGGGCCGGCCCCATCCCGCTTCTCGCCATGGTGAAGGCCAACGTCCCCCCATCCGCACCAGAGCACGGAAGATCATGATGAAGCATCAGGATTCTGCCTGCGCTACCTTCGCCGCAGGAGTCGCGCTCCTCATCACAGCCACGGGCGGCCAGGCTGTGGCCAATGCCCGCCCAGCGCCCGCGGCCAAGCCGGTCCAGCCCGCCGGCGAGTTCGCGCCGTCCGGGGCCCAGATCGCGGCCATCTTCGACAAGTGGAACGCCGCTCTCGCCACCGGCGACCCCCGAAGGGTCGCCGCCCTGTACGCGCCGGATGCCGTTCTTCTTCCCACCACGTCGTCCAGGATCCGCACCAGTCACGTGCAGATTCTGGACTATTTCGAGCACTTCCTGCGGAAGGAGCCGGCAGGCAAGAAGATCCAAACCATCGTCCAGGTTCTGGATTGCAATTCAGCGATCGACGCCGGCGTGTACCGCTTCACCCTCATGGGGAAGGGCGGCAAGAGGCGGTCGTTCGACGCGCGCTACACCTACCTGTACGAGAAGCGCGGCGGTACGTGGCTGATCGTCAACCACCACTCTTCGGTACGGCCGCCCGACGGCTGATCCGCGCCGAGACCACCGGCGGGAGCGTCGCGCAAAGTGACGCTCCCGCCAGCGCTGGAGCGCTTTCGAGCAGTTCCGCGAATGCAGCGTCGACAAGGCTTCGAGCACCTCGAGGTGGCTCGCAGGCCTACCCGCCAGAGTTGGCCGGACCCCTCAGGACCCGGTGCGGCGTCGTGCTGCCAGGCGTGCCGGGGTCGGCCAGCGTACGTCGTGGGCCCAGCCGAGCCCTTCCAGCAGCCGGATCAGCCGGGCGGAGATGTCGATCTGGCCGGGCAGCACGCCGTGGCGGGCGCAGGTGGGGTCGGCGTGGTGGCCGTTGTGCCAGCTCTCGCCGAACGACAGGATCGCCAGCGGCCAGAAGTTCGCGGCCCGGTCCCCGGCGCGGGTCTTCAGCGGCCGCTCGCCGAACACGTGGCAGACGGAGTTGATCGACCAGGTGATGTGGTGCAGCATCGCGATCCGTACCAGGGCGCCCCAGAAGAACGCGGTCAGCGCGCCGTACCAGGTGCCGGTGGCCAGCAGGCCGATGGCGGGTGGCAGCAGCAGGGAGGCCGCGACGAGTGGCAAGAACAGCCGGTCCACCCGGCCGATGTCGGCGTCGGCGAGCAGGTCCTTGGCGAAGCGCCGCCGGTTGGTGATGTCACGTTTGAACATCCAGCCGACATGCGCGAAGAGCAGCCCCTTGGCCAGGCCACGCACACTGTGCCCGTAGCGCCAGGGCGAGTGCGGGTCGCCGTCGCGGTCGGCGAAGGCGTGATGACGCCGGTGGTCGGCCACCCACTGGATGACCGAGCCCTGCACGGCCAGGGACCCGGCCACGGCCAGGCCGATCCGCAGCCACCGGCCCGACTTGAACGCGCCGTGGGTGAGATAGCGGTGGAAGCCCACCGTGACGCCGAGCCCGGTCAGGACGTAGGCACCGGCCGCGATCGCCACGTCGGCCCAGCTCAGCCCCCACCCCCAGGCCACCGGCACGGCGGCGGCCAGCGCCGCGAAGGGCACCAGCACGAACACCCACAACGCGACCACTGCCGCGACCGGTTTACGCCCGTCGATGATCGGCGCCGCGCCGGCCCGCTCCCGATCGACGACACCGGCACCCGTCGAAGCCATGCCGGTTTCCTCCCATCGCACGTGTAGTGTCCTTATCGCTCCTTTGGAAACAGTCCGCCTGCCCACGTGTTCGGTGGCCACACTCTCCTGGCGCTGTTTTGGGACTACGAGGGTCATCTCGTGGCGAAAGCTCTGATGGCCATCGCATCACGCCAGGTGGACGATGGTCACACAGCCGCGTTGCGCCCGACATCGATTGGGCGACCTGCTTCGGCCTTCTGGGTGGCCGGAGTGGGAGACTCTTGCGATGAGCTCTCCTCAGGTGACCTACGACGATGTCGTCGCCGCGCGAGAACTCCTCACCGATGTGGTGGTCCGTACGCCCGTGGTCGAGTCGCGGGTGCTTTCCGACGTGGTGGGCGGGCCGGTCCATCTCAAGTGCGAGAACCTGCAGAGGTCCGGCTCGTTCAAGGTTCGCGGGGCCTACGTCAGGATCGCCCGGCTGGCCGAGGAGGAGCGGGAAAGGGGAGTGGTCGCGGCCAGTGCCGGCAATCACGCTCAGGGGGTGGCGCTGAGCGCGCGGTTGGTCGGAGCCAAGGCGACGGTCTACATGCCCGAAGGCGCGGCGCTGCCCAAGGTGGAGGCCACCCGTGGTTACGGCGCTGAGGTGATCTTCGCCGGGCACACCGTGGACGAGGCGCTTGCCGCGGCCAGGGAGCACGCGCAGCAGACCGGTGCGGTGATCATCCATCCCTTTGACCATCCGGACGTGATCGCGGGGCAGGGCACGATCGGGCTGGAGATCCTGGAACAGCTGCCGGCCACCGGCACGATCGTGGTGCCGATGGGCGGTGGAGGTCTGGCGGCCGGGCTGGCTCTGGCGGCCAAGACGGTGCGACCTGGGGTCAGGATCGTGGGGGTTCAGGCTGAGCGGGCCGCGGCCTATCCCGCTTCTCTGGCCGCGGGACATCCGGTGATGGTCGAGCCGTTTGCGACGATGGCCGACGGCATCGCGGTGGGACGCCCGGGGGAGTTGCCCTTCGAGTTGATCCACTATCTGCTCGACCGGGTGGTCACGGTGAGCGAGGAGCAGATCTCCCGGGCGCTCGTGCTGTGCCTCGAACGTGCCAAGCAGGTCGTCGAGCCCGCCGGTGCCGTGGGAGTCGCCGCACTGGCGTCCCATCCGCAGGCGTTCGAAGCGCCGGTGGTCGCGGTTTTGTCCGGCGGCAATATCGACCCCATGCTGCTGGCCCGGGTGCTCCGTCACGGCCTGGCGGCCGCGGGGCGCTACATGGCCTTGCGGGTGCGACTGCCGGACCGTCCAGGGGCGTTGGCGGGGTTGCTGGCGGATCTTGCCGCCCTCCGGGTGAACGTGCTGGACATCGTGCACGAACGGTTCGGGTCGAGGCTGCACGTGGACGAGGTCGAGGTGCAGTTGCAGCTCGAAACGAGAGGTCCGGAGCACTGCGGGGAAGCGCTGGACGCACTGCGAAGGGACGGCTACAGAATCGTTCTCGGGTGAGTGCCGCTCTGGATGGGCAATTTGTCTAGTGCATCGATTGACGAGCAATTTCCGCTCAACTTGGAGCAATCAACCATTTCTTCAAGAACGTCCATATGTGGAAATGCCTATAAACCGGCGATTCTCCGCTTCGCCGGACATCGAGAAAGGCAACGCAATGGATGTTCTCGCTCAGGTCTCCGGCAACATCACTGCCATTGGCTACGGCCTCGCTGCCATCGGCCCCGGCATTGGCGTCGGCATCATCTTCGGTCAGGGTGTGCAGGCCATCGCGCGTCAACCCGA
The DNA here is from genome assembly GCF_005893125.1 of Nonomuraea basaltis. Taxonomy (GTDB): domain Bacteria; phylum Actinomycetota; class Actinomycetes; order Streptosporangiales; family Streptosporangiaceae; genus Nonomuraea; species Nonomuraea basaltis. The sequence continues at coordinate 54,130 of NZ_VCJS01000053.1, forward strand.
AGCCTATGGACTGATCCGTCAGAACATGCTCCTCGGCTTCGTGCTCACTGAGGCCCTGGCCCTGATCGGCCTGGTCGCGCCGTTCCTCTTCCGGTCCATCCAGTAATCGCGCACTGGGCGGCAATGTCCTCAGGGGCGGACAGCCTCGGCCCCTGTCGCCGTCAGGGCCTCGGACGAGTAGGTTGAGATCGCCACCATCGTGCCGCACTACCGGGCACCGAAGGAATTCCTCGAGTGCTTGGGATCGGGTATCGATGGGAAATGTGATGGAAACATCGCGGCCGCACGATGGGGCCGTGGACGTGAGACGGGTGCGGGTGGGGTGCGAGTTCGTGCACGTCGCCGCCGTTGACACCCCGACCGTCTTTCAGGTGGGACTCCAGGACGCGGCGCCGGTCAGTCTCGCGCACCACGCGTGGTCCATGGAGCCGCAGCGGCGCATCCGTCGCTACACCGACTTGTACGGCAACCCGTGTGTGCGGGTGGTACTCCCCGCCGGCCGCTCCACGTTGCGCTATGAGGCCGTGGTGCTCGTGCCCGATGCGACCGAGGACGCCGATGAACAGGCGCAGGAACTGTCACCGGAGGCATTGCCCGACGAGGTCCTCATCTACACGCTGCCCAGCCGCTATTGCCTGCCTGACATGCTCGGTGACGAGGCCTGGTCGCGCTTCGGCGCCATCCCTCCCGGCTTCTCCCGGGTACAGGCGATCTGCGACTACGTCCACCGCCACCTGACGTTCAGCTACGGCAGCAGCGGTCCGTCGTCGACGGCGGTCGACGTCAACACCTCCGGGTTCGGCGTATGCCGCGACTTCACTCACTTGGCGATCTCGTTCTGCCGGGCACTGAACATCCCGGCTCGCTATGTCTTCGGCTACCTGCCCGCCATGGACGTGCCGCCGGACCCGGCGCCCATGGACTTCGCCGCCTGGATGGAGGTCTGGCTGGGCGATCGGTGGTGGACCTTCGATCCGCGCAACAACCGCCGGCGCAAGGGCCGCATCCTCATCGGACATGGACGGGACGCGTCCGACGTGGCCATGGTCACGACCTTCGGCGCGCCGCTGCTGGAGTCGATGACCGTGCGCGCGGAGGAGGAACTGGCGTGACCACGTATGGATGACGCCGAACCGGAGACGTGGCACGCGGGCAGTCCGCAGAGTGCGCTGCCCGTCGAGGACCGGCGGGGTCGGCTGCGCTTCTGATCTACGTACTGCGCCAGCGCTTCCGCTACACCGATGACGCGCCGGTACGAGACCTTGATCATCGGCTGGTCGTGGTGCCGCCGGCCTTCGCCGATACTGCCGGGCACAGAGGGCGGGGGAGGACTGATCGTTCGGCCTTTGGTGTAGATCAAATGGTGTCAAGGTACATGCACATATATCGTGAAATGTTAGGAAAATTTACCGCCTGATAGTGTCATTCTGGCGCAGACCCCGCCATTGGCTGAGGGGTCGCGACAGCCGGGCCCCCGTATGAGGGCGGGCCCCCGGTGAGAGGCTCGGGTTTCTTGGCCGTCTTCACCGCGCGCTGCATCGGCGTCCATTCTGGTGCGGCCAATTCTGGAAGGCATGACAGTTGGCCCGCACATACGGCTTTCTCAGCACGCATCCGCCCACTCAGTGCGGACTTGCGACCTTCGACTCGGCCCTGGCCGCCCAGTTCACCAGAGGTGCGGCCCGATACGACCGCCTCGCCCGGTCGCTCCTCGCCGAGCGGCCGGCTGTGGCGGCCGGGATGCTGCCATGAGCGCCGCCACGCCCGGTTTCAAACACCTGCTGCGGCTGAGCGACGACACCGGCCTGTTCGAGCATGCCCGGCACGCCGTCGTCCTGCGCCGTCACGGGTACTGCACCGACGACGTCGCCCGCGGCCTCGTCATCGTCACCCGCGAACCGAGCCCGGCCCACCGGCTGACCCGGCTCGCCGAGTGCTACCTGGCCTTCCTCACACACGCCCAGGACCGCTCCGGCGCGTTCCACAACAGGCTCACCTTCGACCGGCGCTGGAGCGACCGGCCAGGCATCGGCGACTCGTGGGGACGGGCGATGTGGGGCCTGGGCACCGCCGCGGCCCGCAACTCCACCCCCTGGATCCGGAATGAAGCCTTGCGCGCCTTCGCCCTCGGCGCAGAGCAGCGCTCCCCACATCCGCGCGCCATGGCCTTCGCCGGGCTCGGCGCCGCCGAGGTCCTGCGCGTCGTCCCGGACAGCAGCACGGCCGCCGCCCTGCTGACGGACGCCGCGGAGGCCGTCGGCACCCCCGCGGAGGACCCCACCTGGCCGTGGCCGCAGCCGTACCTGACCTACGCCAACGCCGCACTCGCCGAGGTGGTCATCGCCGCCGGGGATCTCAGTGACGACCAGCAGCTGCTCACCAGCGGCCTGAACATGCTCACCTGGCTGTGCGACATCCAGACGAGAGACGGCCGGCTCTCGGTCGTGCCGATCGCAGGTTGGCGGCGGGAGGAGCCGCGATCCCGCTACGACCAGCAGCCGATCGAGGTGGCCGCGCTCGCCGACGCCTGCGCCACCGCCGCCCACGTGACCGGCGACGACGCGTGGCAGGAGCGGGTACGACGGTCGGTGGCGTGGTTCCAGGGCGCCAACGACGCCGGCGCCGCGATGTGGGACCCGGCGACCGGCGGAGGCTACGACGGCCTGACCGAACACGGCCCCAACCTCAACCAGGGCGCCGAATCGACCCTCGCGCTGATCTCCACCATGCAGCACAACAGGCTCCTGCCGTGACCGGCGGGGATCTGGCCACCCGGCTCGGCCCGACGCTCGTACGGGGCGAGCGACACCCGCATCGGATTCGCCCGCGTGCCGCTCGACATCATCATCGAGGCGATGCGTCCACCACGTTGAGACGCTGACCAGTCGGCTCCGCCGCTTAGTCTGGCTGAGAGGGCCGACCCTGCCGGCGGGCAGCAAGCACAGCGAACTGGGCGCTTCACTCCCAGGTGAGACCTCCCGTACGTGAGCATGTGATGGAACGTCGTCCGATGTTCCTGGTGCCGCGCATGGGGGCAAAAGAGGGAGCCCCACATGGATCAGCTCAGTCTCGGAGTCATGTCACAGTCTCGCAAGGAGAACGAGCACCGGCTGGCGATCCATCCGCTGCACTTTGAGCGGATCGAGGCCGATCTGCGGGACCGTATCTACCTCGAACTCGGCTATGGCCGGCAATTCGGCATCTCCGACGAGCAATTGGCGCCGTACATTGCCGGCTTCCTTCCGCGGGAGCGGTTGGTGGAGGAGTGCGACGTCATCCTGCTCCCGAAGCCGCTGACTCAGGACCTCAAGGAGCTGCGTGAGGGGCAGATCCTGTGGGGATGGCCGCACTGCGTCCAGGACGAGGAGGTGACGCAGCTGGCGATCGACCGGCGGCTCACCCTCATCGCTTTTGAAGCGATGAACCACTGGAACAGCGACGGCACGTTCAACCTGCACGTCCTGCACAAGAACAACGAACTGGCGGGCTACTGCTCGGTCCTGCACGCCATGTCGCTCACCGGGACCACGGGCGACTACGGACGGCGACTACGCGCGGTCGTCATCTGTTTCGGCGCGACCGGCCGGGGCGCGGTCACGGCCCTCAGCGCGCACGGCGTGAACGACATCGACGTGCTCACCTTCCGCGACGTCACCGCGGTCGCCTCGCCGATCCACTCGGCGCGCATCGTACGTTTCGAGCACGAAGCCGACGACCCCAACCGCAGTTACGCGCTCACCGACGACGGCCGGGTACCGCTGGCGTCCTTCCTCGCCGACCACGACATCGTCGTCAACTGCGTGCTGCAGAACACCGACAGCCCGCTGATGTTCGTCACCGAGGACGATCTGGCCGCCTTCGCGCCGGGCACGCTGATCATCGACGTGTCCTGCGATGAGGGGATGGGCTTCAGCTGGGCGCGGCCCACGTCGTTCACCGAGCCGATGCTCAAGGTGAGCGGCAACATCGACTACTACGGCGTCGACCACAGCCCGTCATACCTGTGGAACTCGGCAACCTGGGAGATCAGCGAGGCCTTGCTGCCGCACCTGCGCACGGTGCTCAGCGGCCCCAAGGCGTGGGACGAGGGCGACACCGTCCGGCGGGCCATCGAGATCCGCGACGGCGTCATCCAGAACCCCGCCATCCTCTCCTTCCAGCACCGCTCACCCGACTATCCGCATCCGCACAAGTAGGCCCGACGCGGTGGCCGCATAAGATCAACCACGACACCCGCCTCGTTCAGCCCGTGCGCCGTTCCCAGGACACGACCCTGCGCGGATGCTGGCGAAGCACGGCCAGGGCCGGCCACCGCTCCAGAGCCGGGAGCCGGGGTTCGAGACGCTCACCGGCAGGCGGGTCACGCGACCTCTGCAGGCCTTTGGGGTGCTGATATTTGCGATCCACCCATGCTTTCGTCGTCATGAGCGCTTCATCGTACGCCGCGTGCCGGATGGGCTCGCGAAAGGAGTGATCAGGGGTCACGATGGGCCATATGAGTGGCGATGATGACGCGCGTGCTGAGCTTGAGGACTGGAGCGAGTTCATTGGCCGGATCCGCTACGACGGCCCACGTCCTGGCGCCGTCGATGACGAGCGGTTGGCCGATGAGGCGGTGGCCGGCGAATTCTCCGGCTGGGGTCGCCTTGATGGCTCTGCGGAGATGAACAACCTGCTCTGTCGTGCTTTGGAGATCGGCTACCTGCGGGCACTGCAGCACGTGCGCGAGCAACGGATCGCCGGACTGGGTCCAACCGACTGACATCGGGACGAGCTCAGGGAGGGGCGCGTTGGGCCAGGTCGGTGACGTTCCCGGCGGTGCTGGTGGCCGCCAGAGCGGTGGCGAACAGGATGAGCTGGTTGACGACTTTGAGAAACAGGAGCATTCCGGCGGCGCCGGCGACGACCTGGTAGGCGGGGTTGGCTGCGGTGAGGTTGACATACGCCTGGCCGAGGGTTTTGAGGATCTCCAGGCCGACGGCGATGACGAGCGCCGGGCTGATCACGCGGCGCAGCTGCAGCCGTAACCGAGGCGGCGCGGTCAGCAACGCCATGGCGAGCAGGGTGTTGACGCCGAAGCCGAGCACGAACACGGCAGCGGTGAGCACCCATCGGGCTGGGAGGGCATCCACGCCGATGGTGAGCACGGCGAGCCAGGTCAGCAGCCGCTCGGCGGCGAAGGCGATGGTGAGCGACAGCGCGAGCAGCAGTCCGAGCCCGGCCACCACACCCAGGTCGATGAGCTGGCGCAGGAAGAAGTTGCCCGGATACTCCTCCAGCCGCCAGATCGCTCTGCTCGCCGAGCGCAGGGTGTCCATCCAGAACAGACCCGTCAGCGGCAGCACGATGAAGGCCACCAGGCCGGCGGTTCCCCGGGCGTCCCGCAACGCCTGGACGTCCAGGCGCGGGAAGTTCTCGCTCAGGTAGTGCTGCACCGTGGCGAGCACGGTCGGGTCGTCGAGGACGCGGCCGAGGATCGCGAAGGCCAGCAGGGCCAAAGCGAACGTGGCGAAGAAGGCGTAATAGGTGAGCGCGGCCGATAACCGGCCGCCATCGGCTTGGTCGTAGCGAACCACGGCGCGCACGAGATGGTCCAGCCGGCCATGACGCTCCCGGGCGCGCCGCCAGCCCGCTGCCAATCCCTCGGCCGACCGCCGGATCGGCCCGGTGGCTCCCATGATGAGAGGTTCCTCCTTTTCGCGGCGTTGGCTCGCGTGTTGAACGGGAGGACACCATCGTGGCGCATGCCGCGGTCGCGTCAGTCGCCGGTTGTTCACCGTACTCGTCTCGCGTTGCTCACCGACTGCTGGGGCTGGCTGCGGATGACGGGCCTGTCCTCATCGCGTCCGATGAATCGCGCCGACCGGGAAGTATGATCTGCACCGGTACCATGTGTTTCAGGCCTGAAGAGGGTGCATCCGAGGTCTCGGGGGCGTCAGCCACAATCTGGAAGCGAGACCCCACGGCACCGGCTTGAGCCCAGGCCGGTCACGCCGCGCCTGGTGTCCGGGCTCACGCGACCGCCGCCATCCTCATGAAGCTCGCGACAGCCGCATCGCGGCGGCAGGGGGATCGCCGCGGCGGCGGGCACGGCGGCTCTCCATCGGCGATCATCGCCGGCAGCCGACCGAGGCCCGCCGGCCGTGTCCGGCCGGCAGCGCACGTCTACAGCGGAAGGAACGGCATGGTCCGGAACACGGCTGGTGGCCAGGGCCGACGGTGGGCGACGCGGCCAGAGTTCTGGCAGGAGCTGTTCGACCATCTTGACGCCGGCCTGGCCGTGCTGGACCCTTCCGGCCGGATCGTCGCGGTCAACCTCGCCGCTGAAGAACTGCTGGGCCGCACCGCGTCGGAGATGATGGGGAAGGGCTTCCACAGCCTGCTGCACCGGCACGCGGCCGGCGCCGCCGTTCCGGATGAGCGGTGCCGGCTGCTCATGGCGCTCACCCGCCGCATGTCGTCCTGCGCCGAGATGGACAGCTTCCTGGGAGGTGACGGACATCCCATCCCCGTCACCTGGTTCAGCGCTCCCGTGATCAGGCGCGGCCGGGTGCTCGGCACGAACGTGCTGTTCGCCGGTGACGCGACCGGGCGGGAGGCTGAGGATGGCCTTGCAGCGCATGTGATCGCGCTGGAGGACCTCACGGACCGGCTGACCTTGGCCGCGGAGATCGCCACAGCCCTGGCCCAGACCCTGGACACCGAGGAGGCCATCGCCCGGCTGGGGCCCCTGCTGGTGCCGCGCCTGGCCGACTGGCTCGCCATCGACCTGCGCAGGGAAGAGGGAGTCCGAAGGGTGGCAGTGGTCGGTCCAGAAGGCCGTGACATCGATCAGGAAGCGTGGCGGGGCCCTCTCCCGGCGTTGGACGAACGCTCCCGTTCCGCTCTGGCACGGGTGTTGCGCGGCGGTGAGCCGGTGCTGCTGGGGCCAAGGGAGATCGCCACCCCGCCTGATTCGCCCCTGGCGGCCGTCCAGACCGGGTTCCTCCAGGCACTCGGCGCCGCCTCGGCGGTCATCGTGCCCTTGGGCACCGCCGGGCAGGTCACGGGCGCCCTCACCCTGGCCCGTACCGACGACACGCGGCCTTTCGACGCCACGGAAGTGGCCCTGATCGGCGACATCGGCCGCCGCGTCGGTCTGGCCATCGACAACACCCTGCGGTTCGGCCGCCAGCGCGAGATCGCCGAGGCCATGCAGCGCAACCTGCTCATCGCCCTACCCCAGCTCGGCCGGCTGCGCATGGCCGCCCGTTACCAGCCCGCCGCGGCCGGCTCCCAGGTAGGCGGCGACTGGTACGACGCCTTCCCCCTGCGTGACGGCGCCACCGCGCTGGTCATCGGCGACGTCATCGGCCACGACCTGGCCGCCGCGGCAGGCATGGCCCAACTGCACGGCATGCTGCGTTCCCTGGCCTGGGACCGGATGACACCGCCCAGCGCCATCATGGACCGCCTCGACGAGGCCGTCCCCGTCATCACCAACGTCGCTCTGGCCACCGCGGTCTACGCCCGTGTCGAGGGTCCAGAGGAGGGACCCTGGCAACTGCGATGGACCAGCGCCGGTCACCCTCCGCCCCTCTTGGTCACCCGCGAGGGCCGCGCCGAATACCTGGAACAGGGACAGGGCCTGCTGCTGGGCACCGGCCTGGGTGACGTCGGCCGACCGGACGCGACGGCGCCCCTGCCTCCCGGCTCCACCCTGCTGCTCTACACCGACGGACTGATCGAAGTCCCCGGCACCGATCTGGACACCGGTCTGCGTGGTCTCCGCCGCCATGCAGCCGCCCTTGCCCGTCATCCCCTGGAGGGCTTCTGCGACCAGATCCTCGCCCGCATCCCGCCTGGCAACATAGACGACATCGCCCTTTTGGCCCTGCGCGTCCCGACCGCCACGCGCCCTGCCCGCTGATCGCCTGCAGGGCACACCGATGCCGGGCGCGCGCCGCCATCGTCCGCGATGCACGCGTTTTCAGGGGCCATCACAACGTCAGCACGCGTGCTGACAACGGCCATGGTCAACCCCGGACACCAAGAAGCCCCAGACCCTCGGCATTGGCCGTGAGCTGGGGCTTTGTCTCCTGGTCGACCAGGTCAGACCTGCTCGACTGTGGAGTCTGGTGGACGATACTGGGATTGAACCAGTGACCTCTTCCGTGTCAGGGAAGCGCTCTCCCGCTGAGCTAATCGTCCTTTGAGGTGGCGACGGGATTTGAACCCGTGTGGACGGCTTTGCAGGCCGCTGCCTCGCCTCTCGGCCACGCCACCGAGCCAAATCTCTCCGAGCGGAAGACGGGATTCGAACCCGCGACCCTCACCTTGGCAAGGTGATGCTCTACCACTGAGCCACTTCCGCGTTGCCTCAACAACTCTAGCGGGTTTTCCGACCAGATGGTTACCGCGGGTCTCGTTCAGAGATCCGCGGCAGGTAGCGGGGTCCGCATCTACGCGTGGGCCGCGTTCAGCGGTCCACGGTAGCGAGGTCCGCGCCTACTTGCGGAGCTGGCGGGCCACGCTGCGCTCGGTCGCGGGCAGGGTGAGGAAGATCTCCAGGATCCTGGTGAGGCGGTGGACCTCGATGCGGTGGAAGGCGGGGCCCTCCGAGCGGGCCAGGATGAGCGCGAGTGCGAGCGGCGGCAGCGGGGCGTGGATGACGTGCAGCCCGCCCTCGAGGGTCATGGCCGTCGGGCGCGCAGGCGTCCCCTCCGGGACGGCCAGCTGCTGCGGGGCGCGCCAGCTGGCGTAGAGGACGCGGCGCTCAGCCGTCGTGGCGGCCCAGTCGGCGCTGAAGAGCACGGGGAGCGAGTCCACGAGCGTGGTCAGGGCCCGGTCGCCGGCCGTGGTGATGTACTTGAGAATCTCCAGCTCCGGGTAGGTGCCGGGCGCCTCCCGGGTGGTCCAGATGCCCTCGACCTTCACGTCCTCGACGCCCTCCAGGCTCTTGACCAGGGCCTGCCTGGGCGTGCTGTCCGGGCAGAAGATCGTGATGTCGTCGACGGCCATGCCCGCGCCCCGATCGAGGACGGTCACCTGCGTGATGTCTGCCCCCGCGACCCCCAAGACCTTGGTGACCTGGGCCAGGGATCCCGGCCTGTCAGGCAGCGCAAGGCGCACTCGAAGTAGCATCCGTCCCCTCCGTTGAAGATGCCGGTTCCCAGCTTATCCGCGAATACCGGTTGCAGCCCGACCTGCGCTACAACTGACGGGGTGAAGATTGGGCCGATTGGGGTTTGGCCGCCGGTGGTGCTGGCGCCGATGGCGGGCATCACGAACGCGCCGTTCCGGGTTCTGTGCAGGGAGCAGGGCGCCGGGCTGTTCGTGTCCGAGATGATCACGACGCGCGCGCTGGTCGAGCGGAATCCCAAGACGCTCCGGATGATCCGGTTCGCCGCGTCCGAGCAGCCCCGGAGCATCCAGCTGTACGGCGTGGACCCCGACATCGTGGGGCGGGCGGTCAAGATGATCGCCGAGGAGGACCTGGCCGATCACGTCGATCTCAACTTCGGGTGCCCGGTGCCGAAGGTGACCAGGCGCGGGGGCGGCTCGGCGCTGCCGTACAAGCGGAATCTGCTGCGGCGCATCCTGCGGCAGGCGGTCGCCAACGCGGGGGCGCTACCCGTGACGATGAAGATGCGCAAGGGGATCGACGACGATCACCTGACGTACCTGGACGCGGGGCGCATCGCCGCCGAGGAGGGCGTCGCGGCCATCGCCCTGCACGCCCGTACGGCCAGGCAGCACTACGGCGGGGTCGCCGACTGGGAGGCCATCGCCAGGCTGAAGGAGGCCGTGCCGGAGATCCCCGTGCTGGGGAACGGCGACATCTGGTGCGCCGACGACGCGCTGCGGATGGTGGCGCGGACCGGGTGCGACGGCGTGGTGGTCGGGCGCGGGTGCCTGGGGCGGCCGTGGCTGTTCAAGGACCTGGAGAACGCGTTCAACGGCAGCCCCGAGCGGGTCCGGCCGGCCCTCGGCGAGGTGGCCGGGTTGATGGCCAGGCACGCCGAGGGGCTGACCGAGTGCTTCGACATCGAGCGGTACGCGGTGGCGGACTTCCGCAAGCATGTCGGCTGGTATCTGAAGGGGTTCACGGTCGGGCGCGAGCTGCGCCGGGAGCTGGCGACGGCCGAGTCGCTCGACGGGTTACGCGAAGGGCTGGCGAAGCTGGAGCACGACCAGCCGTGGCCGGCCAACACGGACACGCCCCGGGGGAAGTCGGGGGAGCGGACCAAGGTGCAGCTGCCGGACGGGTGGCTGGACGACCCGTGGGACTGCGCGGTGCCCGAAGAGGCCGAGTCGGATGTCTCGGGTGGTTGAGCCGGCCCTCAGTGAGGGCCGGCGGCCTCCGTGCCGCAGGGTCCGCCGCCCATGGCCGGCTCCAGGCGGACGGGCTCGCCCGACATCGTGAGCGTCGGGTAATACTCGGCGATCCGCTCCGCCGAGCGGCCGACGTAGTGGCAGATGAAGCTGCGCCTGAAGCGGTCGGTCGTGCTGTTCGGCTCCGAGCCGTGCACCAGGCTGCCGTTGAAGAACAGCACGTCCCCCGGGTTCATGTCGACGGGCACCCGCTCGAGCCCGGGCGGCGGCGGCACGTACTCCCTGGTGAAGGAGACGCCCTGGTCGGCCTCCTCCGGACAGAACAGGTCCATCAGGTGCGTGCCGGGCACCACCTCCAGGCCGCCGTTCGCCCGATCCACCCGGTCGAGCGCCACCCACGCGGCCACGCACGTGCCCGGCTCGACCCGCAGGTAGAAGTTGTCCTGGTGCAGCGCCTGGCCCCTGGCGCCGGGCGGCTTGAAGTAGAACATGCTCTGGGCTGCTATCGGCTCCTCGCCCAGGATGTCGCGGAGTATCGCGGCGATGCGCGTGTCGAGCAGATACCGCAGGGCGAGGTCGCTCACCTCGTGGGGGTGCATGATGCGGGGGTAGTCGCGGAGGATGTCGTACGGCCCCCCTGGCTCCTGCGGCATGGGCGAGAAGTGGCCGGGGATCGGGCCCCCGGCGTGCATGGCCATGAACTCGTCGCGCAGCCCGGCCACCTCTTCGGGCGCAAGGAGACCGGGAACCAGCAGGTACCCCTGATCGTGGAAGTCGTTGAGCCTCATATGTCTCACGCTAAGGAACGGGATCGGTGAACGGTATGCCTGCGACCGCTGAGGACATGTCCGTTCCTGCTGCCGAGCTGATGATCGTGGGCCACTACGACAAGCGGCCCGGGTACGCCACCCGCCGCCCCGCCGGCTCGCCCAGCTGGCTGCTGCTGTGGACGCAGGCGGGCGCGGGGTTCGTGGAGCAGGGCGGTGCGTCGTTCACGGTGGGGGCGGGGGACCTGGTGGTGCTGGGG
>NZ_VCJS01000537.1 GCF_005893125.1 Nonomuraea basaltis
GTAAGCAATCAGAAGGATCTGTGACGCTGCGTGATACGAGCTGATCAGGCGTCGAGTGCGACGGGCGGCATCCACAGGTTGCCGGTGAAGGCGCAGTGGATCGCGTCGAAGGCCGACAGGCCGTGCTTGCGGGCACTGTCGAGGTAGGAGCGGACGGTCAGCCAGGCGACGGCACCCGCCTCGGACTGATGGCAGCCCGAGATCTTCACCTGGGTCTTCACCGGCCGCAGCGCCCGCTCCGCGGTGTTGTTCGTGAACGGCACCCAGCCGGGGAAATCGGCGAAACGCAGCACATCAGCGGCCCGTCGCTGGAGACGTTCCAGCAGGTTACGAGCCGGGGACTGCTTGCGTCCGGGCGCGCGGGGATGCAACGACAGCCCGACGAGGATGCCGTGGTGGAAGGACTTCAGGTAGATCTCGGCCCGCTCGGGCGGAATCTCGATCAGCCCGTCCGCCCGCGCTTTGGCAGCCTGCTTGTTCAACGCGGCCAGCGCCCAGCGGATCTGCTCGGGCCACCGCTGGCCGGGATGGTCTTCGGCCACTGCCGTCAAGTCTCTGACCAGGTGTGATCCGCAAAGTTGATGCCGGGCGTCGGGGTAGCCGTTGTAGAGCCATAGCGCGTCGTGGACCAGCACGCCCCGGAACTCGGGCAGGACCCCGAGGGCGTTGGCCCCGTCGCGGGAGCGATCGCCCAGCCCGAGCAGGGTCAGCGTGGTCGTGCAGGCCACATGCAACCAGCGGCGTGTCGACCCGATCCGGGTGGTGGTCTCATCGACATGCAGGACATGGGTGAGTGTCAACAGCGCGCGGATCAGCTTGACGCTGCCGGCGACCAAGGTGGCGGCCTCGGCCAGAATCGAACTCACCCAGCCGGGCGACACTCGCGCTCCGGTGACGTCGGCGATCAACTGCGCGCAGCGCTCCACCGGAATGTGCTGGAAGACCAGCAGGTAAGCGGCCAGTGCGCGGAGATTCGGCCCGTACGACGACGGCGATCCCGCCACCTGCTCGGGCAGAACCGCCGTGGTCACCCGGCCGCAGCCGCCACACCGGCACCGATGCGCGCGATACTCGGTCACCGTCACGGTGACCAGGGGAATGTCACGGACCTGACGCCGCGCGAAGCCGACGCTGTCGGCCGCCGACAACGTCTTTCCGCAACCGCCACACGCGTCCGGGACGTGCTCTTCGACCTGGTCCGGCGTCTCGACCATGGCCAGGCCCGCGCCGGGCGCGCCCGGCTGGCGGCCCCGCTTCTTCCCACTCTTGACCGGCGGTTTCTTCTCCGGCCGGACGAAGGTGTCGCTGGACGGCGGTAACGAGGAGTTCCCGGAGTTGCGGCCCAGCCTGCGCTCCAGCTCGGCGACCCGCGCGGTCAGCCGGTCGACCGTCTCCTCCAGCCGTGCGATCGTCTCGCGTTGGGCCTCGATCGTGGCCATCTGTCGGACCACCAGCGCCGCGAGCTCGTCATATGACGGGCGGCGATCCGGGGTCTTCGACACACGAAGATCATCCCATTGCAGGGACACCGCTCACGCCATCATGATCTTGATCTGCTGAATGCTTAC
>NZ_VCJS01000538.1 GCF_005893125.1 Nonomuraea basaltis
GACGTTAGCTAGGCGAGGTCCTCCTGGTCGGTGACCTGCTGCTTGTCTGTCTCGTCGGTAGGTTTGTTGATCCAGGCGGCGGCCGGCAGCTTGGGTAGCGTGGGTGTGCGGGTGAACCGCTGGGGATTGGCGGCACGGTATTTCTCGAGCGTTTCTGCGCGCTTGTCTTGAATGGCCTGGGCGGTCCCAATATGGACCGTGAACGGGACATGCAACCCGATCCCAGAATGGTAATGCTTATAGTTGTAATATTCGAAAAATCTCCGGCAGAACGACCAGGCGTCTTCGAGCGAGCCGAACCGTTCCGGGAATGCAGGGCAGTACTTCAGCGTTTTGAACTGCGCTTCACTGTAGGGGTTGTCATTGCTGACCTTCGGCCGGGAGTGAGATTTAATGATGCCCAGGTCAGACAGCAGATTCGTGACCGACTTGGACGTCATCGAGGTACCTCGATCGGCGTGGATCGCGTGTGGCGCGATGCCGCCGTTAGCCCGGATCGCGTTCTCAATGAACTCCTTGGCCAGTTCGCCCGACTCGCGGGCATGAACTTCCCAATGGACCACGTACCGCGAGAAAATGTCGATCATCACGTACAGGTCGTAGTACTTTCCGGCGACCGGCCCTCGCAACTTCGTTATATCCCACGTCCAAATCTCGTTGGGATTTCTGGCGAGCAGATGAGGTTTCCTCTTCGACTCGTGCCGCGCCTGGGCGCGCCGCTCCCGGACCAGGCCACCAGCCCTCAGCAGCCGGTACATCGTCGACACCGACGCCAGATACGTGCCGCGGTCCAGCAGCGCCGCCCACACCTGCCGGGGCGCCTTGTCCACGAACTCACGGCTATTGAGCACCTCCAGCAGTCCCGCGCACTCTTGCGCCGATAACTTGTTCGGCGGCGCCGACCGCGCCACCACCACACCATCAACGGCACCGTCCGACACGGCCTCCGGTCTGTTACGGCGGTAGAAGGTCGCCCACGCGATGCCGCTCAACACACATGAGCGGGCGATACCGACGAGCGATTGGAGCCGCTCCCGCGTCTCAGCACGGAGCTCGGCTACGAATTCTCCGAATCCGCGCTCTTGGAGATCATCTCCAAGAGCGCGTGCAATTTTCCCACGACCTCCAGCGCGGCCTCGGTCTTGGCGAGCTTCTCCACCAGGCGGGCATTCTCCTTCTCCAGGCGGGCCGCCCGCGCGGCCGCCACCTTCTCCACCGAACGCTCGCGCGGTATTTTCGCCGAGGCCGTGCCGGCAGAGCGGCCAGAGGGCCTCAGCTCACCGGCGTCACGCTTACTACGCCACCGGGCGATGCTCCCGTCATACAGTCCTTCACGACGCAGCAACGCGCCTTTCGCGCCCGAGGTGGTGGCCGCGTCGTATTCCTCCAGAATGCGCAGCTTGTAATCGGCGGTGAAGTACCGCCGCCGGGGCCGATCGGCTCGAGGGCCATCGCCGGCGTCGTCGTCCTGGAGGTCGTGCATGGTCATGGTCACCGAAGGTAGTACCTGTTCTCGCCCTGCTCTACCAGCTTGGGGTGTTCATCCTGTTTGTCTCAGTAGAGCCTG
>NZ_VCJS01000539.1 GCF_005893125.1 Nonomuraea basaltis
GGTCTACCACCGCAGGGTCCACTCCGAGACCGGCCAGCCACCGCTCCAGCGGCGGCTGGCCGGTCTCGGAGTGGACCCTGCGGTGGTAGACCTGTTCGACCCACGCGGTGAACAGCCTGTTCAGCGTGGGCAGGTCGGTGACCTTGTCCGTGTCGACCTCGACGAGGAACTGCTCGCGGACCGTCCGGAAAAATCGTTCGATCTTGCCCCTGCCCTCGGGGCGCCCGGGGGTGGAGTGGATCAGCTTGATCCCGAGCCTCGCGCAGGCTCGCAGCAGGGCGGAGTCCACGAAAGCGGACCCGTTGTCGACGTAGACGCCTGTGGGGACACCGCGGGCCGCGAGCGCTGGCCGAAGCGCCGCCGCCAGACGGACGCTGTCCTCCGCGCCGCCCCACCGGTGCCCGACCACCGCCCGGCTGTGGTCGTCGACGAACGCGAAGAGATAGGCCTTGTAGCCTGCGATTTTCGGCCCGTGCAGGGCATCTCCGACCCAGAGTTCGTTGGGGCGGGCCGCCTCGAACCGGCCGAAGGCCTGCGGCGGGGTCCCGTCCGGTCGGGTCAGCAGTTCCAGCCGCTGCAGGTGCCGGTGGACCGTGCGGTAGGACGGGCCCCAGCCCAGGTGCTGCTGCAGGATCCGCACCACCTGCGCGGTCGACCTGGTTGGATTCTCCCGCTTCAAGGCCGCGGCCAGGTCCAGGACCTCCTCCGGCGTCCTGGGGGTCACCTGCCGGGTTGGCGGTAGCAGCGCGTCGAAGCCGCCCTCGCGCCAGGACCGCAGCCAGCGGTCCAGCGTCCCGCGCGTCACCCGGACCGGCTTCCCGAACGGATCCGTGTGGGTGCGCGAGGCGATCTCGCGGACCATCGCTCCGCGCTGCCGCGGTGACAGGGCAGCGTCAGCCGCCTCACGGATCAACTGATAACGGAACAACGCGACCTGGTGGGCCCGTTCGGCCCGCCGTCGCTCCTCTTCATCGACCAACGCCATCTGGCGGCCTCCCGAAACGGTTGCGGACATGCCAGCCGCCAGGATGGAGCGAGCCCACCGGTCCCCGTCAGGGTGAACTCGTGTTGATCGACAAGCAGGTCAGGCCGGCGGCCAGCCCGGCGCCAGCAATCGGCCGTGGCAGGCCGCCGACACCAGCAGCCAGGTGGGCACCGTCACCATCCCGAAGCGTGACCCGGCGGCGAACGCGAACCCGGTCACCGCCGCCACCGCGTCCGCGACCACCGATCCCGCCGGAGTCGGCAGCACCGCGGCCGGGTCGTCCGCCAGCGCGACCAGCAGCGAGGTGAACACCGCGGCGACGCAGCCCGCCCGGCGGGACCAGCACCGCAGCCAGCCCCGCACTGTCGTGGCCGGCCTGCCCAGCCGCTCAGCGATCCGCCGGAATCCCCACCCGCACGCCGCCAGCTCCAGCCCACGCCCGATGACCTCGACCAGGTCAGCCCGCCTCACCAGCGACGACACCGGAAGCAGGACGTGCGTCTCCTGGCAGGAGCGGCACCTGGCCCGCTGCGGACGCACCTCCACCACCCCGGCCGGGCCCCGCAGCCGACGCG
>NZ_VCJS01000540.1 GCF_005893125.1 Nonomuraea basaltis
GTGCGACACGAGGTCGCAGGTTGTGAGTGGGCTTACCAAATGGAGGTTCGGTTGATATCGAAGGTGTAGTCCCTGGTCAGTGTCCGTGAGACCTGTTCCCGCCTTGGCATGCGTCGCTGGTAACGGCGGGGTGTGAAGCCCAGGGGAAAGCCGAAGGATTCCCGCTCCATCCGGGAGTTACGGGTTAGGGAAAGATCGGACGGGTTAATAGCGTGAATCTCCGTTGATGTCTCGTCAATACCTCCCTCTGCGATGGAATGTAGCGGCGAGGGTGAAGGGTTGGCCGCTGGGAAGCGGCAGGCGCCGGCTGATTATGCCCTGTCGGCCGGGAGGACACGGCCACCCCGGGATAGAGGAGAGGCCCACCCCGATCGTGTCTCATATCTGCGAAACGTGGTAACCCCGTTGAGGTCCAGGAAGCAATACCTGGTAGGCCGACCGCAAGGAGAGCTCCAATTCCTCAGCGGGAATAGGATGACGCGAGAAGCGAACGCTGGGATGTCGAAAGGCAACGGGAAAGCGACATCGAACGCCGCAGCCTCCCTGCGAGGATGTCGTATAACCGCCCGGATACGGGCCTTGATGACCCGGCCCGAAAGGGTGCTGACGCGCGTCGGGTGAGCCTGCGAAGACTTGATGATCGAAGACATCGGAACCGAGGGACAAGTTGGACGCCATGACGGAGACGGCTGCGGCCGTGACTGACGCCGTGGTGAACGGACCCGAGGGCGAGCCTCTGGACTGGGATGCCGTGGATTGGCGGCAGATCGAGGAGGACGTACGACGGCTTCGACAGAGAATCTTTGCAGCATCACAGGCAGGGGACCTGAAGAAGGTTCGCAACCTGCAGAAGCTCATGCTCCGCTCCCGTGCCAACGCACTGTTAAGTGTGCGGCGGGTGACGGAGGTGAACGCCGGACGGAAAACGGCCGGTGTCGATGGCAAGACCGTGCTGTTATCCCGGGACAAGCCCGTTTGGGCTGACTGGGCACAACTCCGGTCGCGGTCGTGGACACCGAAACCCGTTCGTCGTGTGTATATACCGAAGCCAGGCGGGAAACAGAGACCACTCGGAATTCCTGTGATCGCTGATCGGATGCTGCAAGCCATTTCGGTCAACGCCCTGGAACCCGAGTGGGAGGCGCGGTTCGAGCCGAAGTCTTATGGCTTCCGTCCGGGCCGCGGCTGCCATGATGCAATCGAGGCTATTTTCAACACCGTGAGCGGAAAGAATCCGCAACGGCGATGGATACTCGACGCGGACTTGGCAGCGGCATTCGACCGCATCGATCACGGCCATATCCTCGACCAGATCGGCACGTTCCCAGCCAGGGGGCTTGTCGCGAAATGGTTGAAGTCCGGTGTAATCGAGAAAGGCTGGTTCACTCCTACCGAGGAGGGAACGCCCCAAGGCGGCGTGATCAGCCCCGTCCTACTGAATATCGCTTTGCATGGTATGGAGAAGGCCGCCGGGGTCCGCTATCGAACGTCCGGCGTCAACGCCGACCGGGTGATGCCGGGCAGCCCCGTACTGG
>NZ_VCJS01000541.1 GCF_005893125.1 Nonomuraea basaltis
GGGCTCTGTCGCTGATCTTGTGATGCGGGACGTCAGTCTCGAAGCAGGATCTTCTTCCTGAGAAGGTCAAAGTTCGCGCGGCCATATCCCTGCCGCTTGATCAACTTTACTCGCGTGTTCTGCCCTTCGGCCTGCCCGGAACTCCAGGCCACCGATAGGCCAGCGGTCACGGCGTCCAGGTCGAGAGCAAGGCCGTCGGCGTACTGAACTAGGGCGGGCAGGCCGCTGTTGCGCACGTCATCGATCCAGGCCGGGAGCCGGTCCCCGCGCAGGTCGCGCATCATGGTGGCGAAGCTGCGCACGTGCCGGGTGACGGTGTCCAGTTCCGGGCAGGCGGCACGGATCTCCTTCAACGTCATGGTGTCATCGGGGCGGAGGCCATCGGGATGGATCATGATCCAGCGGGTGACTGTCCGCGGACGCGGGATCGGGCGTGGTGGAGGCGGCGCCACCGCGTTGCTCTTCAGCAGCCGCACGTACCAGTAGACGGGGCTTGCGCTGCCGCGGTAGCCCTGTGCGGTGACCTCCCGAAACAGCTGCGAGGCGTTGTGACAGCCATCGGCGGTGACACGCTGGTGCAGGTAGGGCTTGAACGCATCCAGCAGCGTGCGCCGATGCGTCGCCGACGCCAGCAGTTCCTCCACGCCGGCGGCGCGAGCGTAGCGGCGCACGGTGTAGTAGTTGAGCCCCAACTCGCGGCTGATGCCCCACAACGAGCGACCTTCGGCCACCCGCCGTTGAACCGCCTCGTAGCGTTCGATGGTGCGGCTCACCAGGCGGCGCGGCTGGCCGCGCACATCGAGCATCCCATCGCGCGGGGCGGGCACCCCGCCGGGCACATCACCAGGGGCCAGAGCCAGTGCCGTGCCGTCCTCGCCGGAACCGTCGGATCCGGCAGCCTCATCGAGGGCGGTCTTGACGCACGCGTGGTGGGCGCGCACGGTGGCGTCGACCGCCTCGGCCAGGTTGCGGTACAGGTGCCAGCGATCGGCCACGTCCAGGGCCTGCGGAGCTCCTGTTCGGATGGCCTCGGCATAGGCACGGCACGGTCTCGGCACACCACCTCGATCTCCGGGTGAGCGGCCAGCCACGCGGCCACCGGCTCAGCCTCCCTCCCCTTCAGCACATCAATCGGACGGCGAGCCTCCAGGTCCACGATGATGGTGGCGTAGGTGGCGCGCCTGCGCAGCGCGAAGTCGTCCACAGCCACCACCCGCACTGCCTCCACCGCTGGTTCCGGCGCCGCGCGGACCAGCCGCAGCAAGGTGTCCTTGGCCACGCGTAATCCAAGGCGGGCCGCCAGCCGGACGCCCGCGCGCACCGCCATCGCGATCGCGACCGAGGTCAGCGCGGTGCGCAACAGCGGCGTGAACCGGGCGTGCGGGCTGGTCAGCCCGGCCACCTGCTCGGCGAACGTCACCGCCGTGCACCCGGTGTTCACGCACTTGAACCGGCGCACCGTCAAGGCGAGCACCGTCTGGACACCGCCGAGTGCGATGTCGGCCAACCGCCGGACGTAGCGGCCGTGCACCCG
>NZ_VCJS01000542.1 GCF_005893125.1 Nonomuraea basaltis
CTAGTACGGCAGTCACCATTCGCAGTGTGACCAGCACGGATGCGCGATAGGCCGTTGCGATCTTGTGATGGGAAGCGGGCACAAAGAGAGCAGCCGCTCGTGATCATGCCTGTGTGACGAGTACAAGATCGAGAGCGGCTGCTGCGCTCATCCTAGAGGCCCGGCGCGTGCAACGGAACACAGACGAACTGCTCGCCGCGCTGGCACCGATGTTCCCCCGGATCGAACCCCGCCTGCAGGCCGCCAAGTACCTTCGTGCCGTCATGTCCGACCTGCCCAAACGCAACGGATGGACGATCGCCGAGCACGCCGGGGACCGCTCACCTGCCGCCACCCAGCGGCTGCTGAACCGGGCCCGCTGGGACACCGCCGGCGCGATGAGCGTGGTGCGCCGCTTCGCCGTCGCCCGCCTGGACGCCGCCGCCGACCCCGGCAGCCTGACCGTCGGCGCGCTGGATGAGTCCGGTCAGGAGAAGAAGGGCACCGCCACCTCGGGCGTCAAAAGGCAGCACATGGGCTGCGCGGGCGGCGTGGACAACGGCGTCAACACCGTCTACCTGGCCTACGTCCGCGCCGACGCCGGACACGCTCTGATCGGCGCCCGGCAGTGGATCCCTGCCGAGCAGATCACCGACCCGGTCACGGCCGTCATCACCGCCCTGCCGGTGGATCTGGCGTTCGCCACCAAGGGAGAACTGGGCATCGGCCTGCTGACCGACGCCTGGTCCGACGGCGTCCGCTTCGACTTCCTGACCGGCGACGAAGTGTACGGCGCGTGCACCAAGCTGCGCACCTTCCTCGAACAGCACGAGCAGGCCTACGTGCTACGCGTCCGCTCCTCCTTCACAGTGACCTTGGGCGGCGGCACCACCCTGACCTGTGCCCAGACCGTAGCCCGGCACTGCAAGCCCAAACGCACCTGGACCATCCGCTCGGCCGGGAACGGCTCCAAAGGCGAACGCGCCTACGCCTGGACCTGGATCGCCACCACCAGCCCCACCCACTTCCTGCTGATCCGCAAGCACCGCAAAACCGGCGAGCTGGCCTTCCACTACTGCTTCGTGCCCGCCGGTCAGCCGGCCACCCTGGCCCGCCTGATCGCCGCCGCCGGGCTGAGATGGCCAGTGGAAGAGAGTTTCGAGTTCGGCAAGGACCTGTTCGGCCTGGACCAGTCCCAGGTCCGCCTCTACGAGGCGTTTCTGCGGCACCTCGTACTCGTCATGGCCGCCCTGGCGATCTGCGCGGCCAGCGCCGCGGCCGCCCGGCGCCACACCGACACCCAAGCCCCGCCACCACAACGGCCCGATCAGCCGCCACCCACCGACCCGGGCATGATCCCCCTGACGGTCGCCGAGATCAAGCGCCTGTTCAACGCCGCGACCGCAGCAACACCCGCGCTGCTGCACACCGCCCACTGGTCAATCTGGCGACGCCGACATCAGGCTCGGGCCCGCTGGTTCCACAAACGCACCCGCCTGACTACGACATAAACCCACAGCTCAGCTCACGAATGGTGACTGCCGTACTAG
>NZ_VCJS01000543.1 GCF_005893125.1 Nonomuraea basaltis
GCGCGGCGCAGGCGGGCCGCGTATCGCGTCCCGTCACGCCAGGCCACCTCGTCGTCGGCCGGGTCGCCGGCCAGCTCCGTGGCCAGGTCGGTGAGGTCGTCGAAGTCCACGAGGGTGGCATGCGTCTCGGGGTGTTCGAGGGCGAGCACCCTGATCAGGCCCCGCAGGGCGGCCGGGCCGGGGTCCGCCGGCTCTCCGTCCCGTACGGCCTGCGCCCGCTCAGTGGCGATCATGATCCTGACGCCTCGCCCGGCCAGGCCGGCCACCTGGAGCATGATCCGCCGGACCCCGGCCGGGTCCAGGTGGCGAGGAGGCAGGACCAGGACGTTCGCCGGGTCACCGGGACGGCCCACGAGGTGGTGGAGGCGGGCCGCCCGCGTATCCCCCTCATCGGCCAGGATGAGCCATGCGCGGGGTGGGCCCGCCTCCGGCTGTGGGGTGGGTGTCCACGTGCGGGTGACCAGCTTGGCGTCAAGCCTCGTGGGCACCGGCCCCGGGGGCAAGTTCGCGGTCTCGGCATCTGAGAAGGCGCCGTTCACGGCCACGTGGCCGATCCGCTCCAGAGCGGCACCACCGTCCGGGGCCGGGGTGAGGGCGGCCGTGCCGTAGACGGTCCAGGCGCCGGCGGCGTTCTTGGCGGAGAGCTCGACCTTGGTGCCCGCCAGGGTGATCGTGACCTGGGCGGGCAGCGGGAGCAGGCCCCGGAGCGTGACGTCGTACAGCTCGGCCTCGCCGTGCACCTCGGTCGCCGCCGCGTGGGCGAGCCTGGCGACGGCGGCGAGCGGGAGCACGGGGTGGCCGTCGCGGTGCCAGTCGTCCGGCGGCAGCCGCCACGGCGCGTCGGCGAGGTCGTCGAGCGTGGTCGTCCAGGAGTGGCCCGCCGGGGTCTCCACGTGGGCGCCGAGCAGGGGGTGGCCGGTCGGGGGCCGCTTCGGCGTGGCCCAGTGCCGTACGTGGTGCCAGGGCGAGTGCGGCACGTCGGTGATCCGGCCGCTGGTACGCGGAACGACGGCGGCGGCCGCGGCGGCCACCTGGTCGTAGAGGCCGCCCGCGGTGATCAGGGTCGCCGGCGGGAGGGTCTCGCGGAGGGCGTCGGCCAGCAGGGGGCGGGGGCCGAGCTCCGTGAACAGGGTGTGGCCGTCCTCGGCGGCCGCCCGTACGGCCTGCATGAGGCGTACGGGGCGGCGCAGCGCGGCGGCCCAGTAAGCGGCCTCGAACGCCGGCACCTCGCGAGAATCATCGAAAACCGGAGAATAGTACGGAATATCCGGCTTACCGCCCACGATCCCCGCCAGCTCCTCCCTGAGCCGCGGCAGCAGCGGCCTGACCTGCGGCGAGTGCCCGGCCCCCTCGGCCGTGAGCGTCCGCGCGAACAGCCCCCTGACCGCCACCGACGCCGCGAACTCCGCCACCCGCCCGGGATCCCCCGTCACCACGGTCTGCACCGGCGATGAGTAGACGGCCACGTGCAGGTCATCCGGCACCTCGTCCGCCCCCACCTCCACGACCGCCATCGCCC
>NZ_VCJS01000544.1 GCF_005893125.1 Nonomuraea basaltis
AGATGTGTATAAGAGCCAGGCGTCCCCCCGGTGCCCACCGGGCAGCAGACGACGTCGTACGGCTCGGCGATCTCCCCCGGCAACTCGGCGCACCCGCGCACGGCGGCGGCGTTGCTGCCGCCCTCGGGCAGGATCGCCACGTCCTCGCCCCACCGCGCCCGCAGCCGCGCCTGCACCTCCTCGGTGTGCTTGAGCCGGTAGGAGGCCCTGTCCAGGTAGGTGATCGTCATCCCGCAGGCCTTGGCATGAGCCAGGGACGGGTTCAGCGGGAGATGCTCCTCGCCCCGGATGACGCCGATCGTCTCGATCCCGTGCCGGCGCCCCGCTTCGGCGACGGCCCTGATGTGGTTGGAGTAGGCGCCACCGAAGGTCAGCAGCCGGCGATGGCCCAGGTTGTACTTGAGCTTGCGCGGCTTGTTGTCGTCGTGCATCAGGAACACCCGGACCTGGCCGAGCCCTGGATCCAGGAGCTCCTCCATGGCGCTAGTCTACGGTCGGGTCTTTGTTGAGGAGTGTTCGATTATGCGCGTTGTTGAAGCTTTTCGTGCCGCCTACGGCGCGTCCCCCCAGACCGTCTGGCACGCGCCGGGCCGGGTCAACCTGATCGGCGAGCACACCGACTACAACGACGGCTTCGTGCTGCCCTTCGCGGTGCCGTGGGGCGTGACGGCCGCGATCACTCCGCGCGCGGACCAGACCATCCGCCTCCTCTCGCTCCAGTCCTCCGGCGAGCCCGTCACGCTCGCGAGCCACGCGGAGTCCACGGGCTGGACCCGCTACGTCGTAGGCGTCCTGGCCATGCTCGGCGACCGCGTCGCCGGCGCGGACATCGCCATCGACGGCACCATCCCGCCGGGCGCCGGCCTCAGCTCCAGCGCCGCCCTCGAGGTCTCCGTGGCCTCGGCTCTCAACGACCTCCACCAGCTCGGCATGACACCGATGGAGATCGCCCTGCTCTGCCAGCAGGCGGAGAACCACTTCGTCGGCGTGCCCTCCGGCATCCTGGACCAGGCCGCCTCGGCTCTGTGCCAGGAGGGGCACGCCCTGTTCCTCGACTGCCGCTCGCTCGGCTCCCGGAACATCCCGCTCGACCTGGCCTCCCACGGGCTGAGCATCCTCATCATCGACACCCAGGTCCACCACGAGCACTCGGGCGGCGAGTACGCCAAGCGCCGCGCGGAGTGCGAGTCGGCGGCCCGCAAGCTCGGTGTCCCTGCCCTGCGCGACGTCACGGACCTGGCGGCGGCCCTGGAGCGGCTGCAGGGGGACGAGCGCAAGCGCACCATGCACGTCGTCACGGAGAACCACCGCGTGGAGGCCCTCATCGGCCTGCTGCGCGCGGGTGCCATCACCGAGATCGGCGCCCTGCTGAACGCCTCGCACCTGTCGCTCAGGGACCAGTACGAGGTGTCGTCGCCGGAGCTGGACGTGGCGGTGGAGGCCGCCCTCAGGGGCGGGGCGCGGGGGGCCAGGATGACG
>NZ_VCJS01000545.1 GCF_005893125.1 Nonomuraea basaltis
TAGGGCTCGATGAACTCCCACTCCACATCCGTCAATTGCACTCGCGTCACGCTGAACGATCTACCGGATCAGGCCCCGAGACGAGGGCAGATCCCGCAGATTGATCACAATCAAATACGCGCCCTAGTGCCTGCGACGTGGCGGGTGAGGTTCACGCCGGGGTCGGAGTTCGAGCACGCGGTGGCCGGTCGCCCCGTCTGACCGGCGACCACGAGACGCGGAGGGCGCGGACCCCCACAGGGCCGTGCCCTCCGTGCTTCACTAGGGTCCAATGAGCGATGAACGACAGAGCGGCGGCGACCCGCTGCGCCGCCGCGCCTGGTACACCGGCGACGAGCTGGACGCCGTCCAGCTCGTCGCCCGCGATGACGGCTCCTACCAGGTGGTGATCGCCGGGGATGTGCTCGGCACGATCCGGCCGCACCGCACCAGCTCAGGTCGCCGCTCCGGCTGGGACGCCTGCCACTGCTCTGGCGCTCCGGTGCACCACATCGGGGCGGGCGTCCGGCCGGCCACCCTTGAGGGCGCGCTGCTGGACCTGGTGGCGGACGTGCACGCCGTGTGGCAGAACCGGCAAGCGAGCGCCTGAACCGCTCACGCGCGACATTTCGTCACCGGGAGCTTGGAACACGCAAAGCACCGGTTGACAGAACCCGGGCGGCAGTCGCGAAGGTGGGCAGCTAACGGGGGCGGGGGGAAGTGGCGCGGGGAAGCAGACCAGGCGCCGGCGCCTGGTCTGCTCGGCTAGTCAAACGGGGCGGTGAACAGATGACGCGTCGCCGGCTCGGAAAGGAAAATAGAGATATGTTGCTCTATCAACTCTCTCGCTCTTTGCTTCTCTTGCTTCTCGTTCTCCTCTTTCTCCTCTTTCTCTTTTGCGGCGATGATGGCTCGAACGCGCTGCAATAGATTATTTAGGGCGATTTCTCGGACGTTAGGCGGGATTGTGATGCCCCCTGTGGTTGCGGGTTGAGCAGTCCCCCCGTGTGTGTTGTTGCTGGGAGTATCCTGGGCAGACGCGGCAGACTGCGCCGCAATTGATAGGAACGCGACCGAGACGGCAATGCAGCATATGCGCGTGAAGTTTCGCATGGCTAACCTTTCTTGACGGAGCCGATTTCCTCGTTAGAGATACCCGGCATCTGTTATCCAATGCTCCGTCTCGCCCATATATGGGCGCTTCTACATGTCAAGGTGGCTATAAATTTAGAATGTCCGATTTGTCGTGCGAAAAGGTAAAGCTGCCGCCAAGGTGAACGAGTGTGAACGAGGCTGGGCTCGATTGACCGGCCTAACCTCGCACCCAAACCAACGTGAACTGATCAAGACGCTGAACGTCTGGTTCGAGTCCTATCGCGGGAGCCACCACGCAAGGCCCCCTCCCGGGTTGGCGAATTCCAGGGGTTGTCGCAACACGGTGATCAACTACTGGTGGTGGAAGCATAGCGAGACGCTCGGCTGGCAGCCGAGCGTCTTTCGCGATTTGAGCCTGAGATCTCTAGCCTTGGGCCGCAAG
>NZ_VCJS01000546.1 GCF_005893125.1 Nonomuraea basaltis
TCCTAATGAGTTCTGGGAGCAAGCCATCCGGCAGACTCCGTGGTGGATAGTGGCTGCCGGCAGGTGAGCACTCGGGGTTCCTGGACGTGGAGTCCTGATGAAAGACCGTGCCCCTGCCGGTTGGTCGGGAGAGTTGATCGCTGATGGGATGTCGTGCCCGCCCTCATACGGCGTGAGCACTGCTTCATTAGGTCGCCGATGGTTCTCCCGCAGGCTGCTGACCAGCGGAGACGAAGACATCGACGGGAGGATTTGTGCGGCTGTTCGTGGGAGACGACTGGGCCGAGGACCACCACGATGTGGAGCTGATGGACGCCACCGGCACGCGGCTGGCCAAGGCCCGGCTGCCGGAGGGGGTGGCGGGCATGGCCCGGCTGCACGCGATGATCGCCGAGCAGCTCGGCACCGACATCGAGGATGAGCAGGAGGCCGCCCGTCAGGTGCTGATCGGCATCGAGACCGACCGGGGCCCGTGGGTGCAGGCGTTGGTGGCGGCCGGTTACCAGGTGTTCGCGGTCAACCCGTTGCAGGCCGCCGATTACCGCAAGCGGCATAAAGTGTCGGGTGCCAAGAGCGACGCCGCCGATGCTCACGTGCTGGCCGACATGGTGCGCACCGACGCCCACCAGCTGCGTGCGGTGGCCGGCGACAGCGACCAGGCCGAGGCGATCAAGGTGGTCACCCGCGCGCACAAGACGCTGATCTGGGAGCGCACCCGGCAGACCCAGCGGCTGCGGCACGCGCTGCGCGACTACTTCCCCGCCGCCCTGGCCGCCTTCGATGACCTGGACGCCCCCGAAGTCCTCGACCTGCTGGCCAAAGCGCCTGATCCGGCCGCCGCCGCACGGCTGACCATCAGCCAGATCAGCGCGGCGCTCAAGCGCGCCGGCCGCCGCGGCGACCTGGCCGCCAAGGCCGCGCCGATCCAGGCCGCGCTGCGCGAGCAGCACCTGGGCCAGCCCGAGGTGGTCACCGCCGCCTACGCCGCCTCCGTCCGCGCCCTGATCGCCGTCCTTGCCACCCTGAACCAGCAGGTCACCGCCCTGCACAAGGAGGTCGAGGCGCATTTTGGGCAGCACCCGGCCGCTGAGATCATCACCTCCCAGCCCGGACTGGGACCGATCCTCGGCGCCCGGGTGCTCGCAGAGTTCGGCGACGACCCCCAGCGGTATGCCAGCGCCAAGGCCCGTAAGAACTACGCCGGCACCAGCCCCATCACCCGCGCCTCGGGCAAGAAGAAGGTCGTCGCGGCCCGGTACGTGCACAACGACCGGCTGATCGACGCCCTGATCACCCAGGCCGCCACCGCCGTCCGCGTCTCCTCCGGCGCCCGCGCCTACTACAACAAGCAACGGGCCCGCGGCGCCGACTACAACGCCGCCCTGCGCCAGGTCGCCAACCGCCTCGTCGGCATCCTGCACGGCTGCCTCAAGACCGGCACCCTCTACGACGAGGCAACCGCCTGGCCGCATCACGCCGAATCGCTTGCTGCTTGACAACTAAAGCTCCTG
>NZ_VCJS01000054.1 GCF_005893125.1 Nonomuraea basaltis
GAGGTGTATAAGAGACAGCCGATGTACGGCCCGCAGCCCGGCTTCCCCGGCCCGCCACCCCCGCAGGGTCCCTTCCAGCAGGGTGCTCTGGCGCAGGTGCCGATGCCGCTGCCGACCCAATGCCATGTGACGATCGTCGGCCCGCGGCGCAAGGCCGACCTGGCGCTGCCCGCCGACATCCCGCTGCCGAACGTGCTGCCCGGCCTGCTCCGCGTGCTCGGCGAGGTGGGCGGCGAGTCGGCCGCAGCTCCCGGGTGGACGTTGCAGCGGCTCGGCGGGGCGCCGCTCGACCAGGGCCAGAGCTTGGGCTCGCTGGGCGTGCTCGACGGCGAGATCCTCTACCTCAGGCCGCGCGAGGCGGTCCTGCCGGTCGCTCTCTATGACGACGTGGCCGACGTGGTCGCCACCGGGGTAAAGGGAGGCCGCGGCGTCTGGTCGGCCAAGCACACCAGGATCATGGGCGCCAGCGGGGCGACAGGGCTGCTCATGCTGGGCGCGCTCGGCCTGGCCGTTTCCAACATGCCGGGCCTGACG
The DNA here is from genome assembly GCF_005893125.1 of Nonomuraea basaltis. Classification (GTDB taxonomy): domain Bacteria; phylum Actinomycetota; class Actinomycetes; order Streptosporangiales; family Streptosporangiaceae; genus Nonomuraea; species Nonomuraea basaltis. Next base: position 535 of record NZ_VCJS01000054.1, read on the forward strand.
GTCACGATCGTGGCCGGGTTACTGGCGCTGCTGCTGGTGGTCACCGGCACGCTGCTGTCCCGGGCGGTGGGCGACTCGCTGGCCGGCGCGTTGATCGGGCACGCGGCGCTGCCGTACGGGTTCGTCGCCGGCCTGTTCGCGCCCGGGGTCGCGGCGGGGTTCGGCGCGCCGCATCTGCTGGCGGCGCTGGCCTGCACCGCGCTGGTGGCCGCCGTCGGCGGCGCGCTGATCTCCGACGGCGTTCCCGGTTTCCTCGGCACGGCCGTCGCCGCGACCGCCGGCGCGATCTGCTCGGCGGTGGTGATGGTGTGGTCGGCGCCGCCGGCCGGGGTGGCGGCCGTGGCCGTCGCGGTGCTGCTGGCCTTCAGCCCGCTGGTGCCCACACTGTCGTTCAGGCTGGCCAAGGTGCCGCTGCCGGCCATGCCGACCACGGCGGAGGAGCTCCGCAGCGACAACCAGCGCCTGGACGCCGCGGCCGTCCAGGAGCGCACCAGGGTCGCGCAGCGCTACGCCACCGGCATGATCGCGGCGATCGGGCTCTCGGTGCTGATCACGCAGGTGCTGCTGGTACTCGATCGTGATTGGGTGGCGGCCGCCATGACGGTGTCGCTGTCGCTCACGCTGATCATGCGGGCCCGGGTCTTCCGCGGGCTCGGGCAGCGGATCTGGCTCATCGGCACGGGCCTGGCAGGGTACGCCATGCTCGCGCTGTCGCTGGTCGGCCAGGGCGGGGTCGTCGGGTCGCTGGCCGTGGCCATCGGGGTGCTGTGGCTGGCGCTGATGACCGTGGGCATCGGGCTCTGGCTGGCGACGGGGAAGCCCTCGCCGTTCTGGGGGCGCGCGGCCGACATCCTGGACGTGGCGCTGATCGTCCAGCTCTTCCCGCTCGCCCTGGGCGTGCTGGAGGTCTATACCTGGATTCGCGGACTGTCTGGTTAGGAGCAGGGATGCAGGAGTTCGGAGATTTCGCGAAGATCGACCTCGAGAAGCTGATGTCGGGCATGGACAAACAGTTCGCCCTGATGGAGGAGTTCCAGGAGAACCTAGGCACTTGCGTCGGCCGCGCGCAGGACGAGGACGGCTACGTCACCGTGGAGTGCGGGCAGGAAGGCGTACAGGAGCTGGAGCTGCACCCCAAGGCGATGCGGCTGTCCTCCGGCGAGCTGGCCGAGCTGATCAAGACTGTGCTCCACGATGCGATGGCCGACTTCCAGGCCAAGATGTTCGAAGCGGCGGGCGACGTCTTCGGCGAGGAGGACAACCCACTGGCGATCATGAAGGACCCCCAGCCCGCGATCGACAAGATGAAGCGGGCCGACGCGATGCACGATCGCGCCCACCAGGATGTGATGGGGCAGCTCGACCAGATCCGTCGCCGGATGGAGCTCTGACGCCGCTCACCCACAGCCGAGATGCCGTGAATGTCAGGGCACACTAGGCCTTCTACCAGCATGTTTACCGAAAAGTTGCCATAGAGCGACCTATCCGTAATTTGATGTTTCTGGGAATTACGGGGTCAATGGTGACTAACATGCCATTTGATGTTGTTCACGGGGGTAGTTCGTTCCTTTCAGAGAGTGACGCCCGCGTAGCAGACAAGGCCATGTCGACTTGGAGGTCCAGTGGCACTGTACGGGGCAAGCCCCACCCAGCTGACGAACGCGGCAGGTTACTGCCAGGACACCGCCCAGTACATCGAGGGCATGCGGCAGCGCGTCGAGCAGATCAAGGCCGACCTGACCACCCAGGGCTGGAAGGGCGGCGCGTCGCAGAAGTTCAGCGCAGCCCTCACCCAGTGGGACGGCGAGTTCAAGGGGGTCATCAAGATCCTGGAGGACATCTACGACCGGCTGAACATCGGCGCCGGTGTCTACCGCAACGCCGCCGACCAGAACATGGACATCGCCGGCGGCTTCGCGGGATCCGGTGAGGCCGGTCGGATCGACTCTCTCATCAACGCCAACCGCTGAGCAGGACGGAGAACACCATGTCCATGTCTGAAGACTACACATTCGTCCGGTTCGGCTCCATGGAGCAGGCCTACGAGGAGCTCAAGAAGGTCATCACCGAGCTCGACCGGGCCACCGACGACCTGTACGGGGACATCCAGCGGGAGCTCGGGGCGAGCTGGGAGGGTGACGCCAAGCTGTTCTTCGAGGGTAAGCGCGAGCAGTGGGACGCCCACGAGAAGGCGATGGCCCAGCAGCTGTTCCAGGCCGCGACGGCGGTCAGCACCGCCAATGGCAACTACCAGAGCGCCGAGAAGCGCAACATCAGCATCTGGACGGACTAGCCCGGTTCGTCCATCCTCTCGGTCATCGCTGGGTCGCGGTGGCCGAGAGCTCTGTCGCTAGGGGTGAGGGATGACGCAGAAGGATGCGATGGACGGGGGCACCGATCCTCTGTCCGTCGACCACAACCTGTTCGACGCGCGGGAGAACTCGCCATCCAGCATGCGAGTGGTCGCGCAAGAGCTCAGGGGCAGCCTCGACGGCCTGCTGGGCAAGGGCGGGCAGCCGAACGGTGACATCGCCCAGATCTCGGGCTGCGGGCTGTCGGGAAACCAGATCGGCATGTGGGACGACGCTCTGGCCCTCGCCACGACCGTCGGATCGAGTAACGCGGGCGTGAAGTTCGCCGAGGTCTACCAGAACTTCGTCGACGCGTATCAGAAGGTCGTCGAGGCGGTGGAGGCGAGTGCGGACAGCCATGATCGGGCGCGCCGGGAGAACGAGGGTAACGCCTGATGGCTGAGCGGCAGGTCGTCGTCATCCTGTCCTTCGACAGGTCGCCCAAGGGCGAATGGCCGAAGCTGGAAGCGAGCGAGATCAAGCGGCTGCTCCAGAGCACCGACTCGGCCACCATCCAGGGCAACGGGCAGTCGTACAAGGATGTGGCGAGCAAGATCCAGCAGGCCATCAAGGCTCTTGAGGACCACGCCCCGAAGATCGCCGATGTCTGGAAGGGGCCGGACGCCTCCAAGGCCCGCCACGCGCTGGAGATGCTGCACGCCTCCGGCAACGAACTGTCCAGCAAGCTGTCCATGATGGGCGGGGCGCTGCAGACGTACGCGGGGCAACTCAACGACACCAAGACCAAGGCCAACGAGGCGGTGTCGGTCCCGGGGGCGACCCAGATGACCCAATCGGAGGAGGACATCGTCCGGGAGGGCCTGGAGAAGGTGCAGGCCCAGCGCGCGCTCTACGACCTGAACCAGCAGATCGTCAACATCCTCACCGTAGAGGTCCCGCACGACGTCTCGTACGAGCTTCCGACGGTCAGCATCCCCAGCGCTCCCCCCGAGACCCGCGACACGAACTATCCCACCGGCACCAGTACGGACGGCCCCACCTTCACTCCCCTGAGCGACAACGGGGGCGGCAGCGGTTACTACGGCGGTGGTGGCTCCGGAGGGCCGGGCTCGGGCGCGCCGACCCCCGGCGGCTCGGTCGGCGGTTCCACCCCTGGCGGGTCCGACCCGGGTGGTTCCAACCCCGGTGGTTCCAACCCGGGTGGTTCCAACCCCGGTGGTTCCACTCCCGGCGGTTCCAACCCCGACGGTTCCTCCCCCGGCAGCCCTGCCGATCCCGACCCGAACAACCCTGCCAATCCTGGCGATCCGGGCAGCCCGACCACGCCCCCGACGACCCCGGATCCCGGCCAGACGCAGAACCCCGGCCCGGGCAACGGTGACGGCACGGTTCCGCCGGTCATCGGCGACCAGAATCGCACGACCACCGACGGCACGAACATCACCGACCCGCGCCAGACGGACATGGCGAGCTACCAGCCGCCGACCGCCACGATCGCCCCTCCCGCCACCACGATCAGCCCGCCGCCCAGCGTCACCGTCCCCACTCCGATGGGCGGCGGTTCGCCGGGCGTCCCCTCGGTGATCGGCTCGCCGGGTTTCGGCGGCCAGTCGCCGCTGACAGCGTCCGGCCGCGGAACCACCGGGGCGCCGGGCGGCATGCCGTTCATGCCGTTCATGGGAGGGGCCGGGGCCGGCTCCGAGGTCGGCGACCTGGAGCGGAACACCTACGTCCCGGAAGACGCGAGTTGCTGGGCGACCAACCATGAGACGACGGATCCTGTGATCGGATGAGTGACTACGGGTCGTACCCCTTGGGGGACTTCGGCATCCAGCCGGGGTCGGGCATCTCCTTCACCAAAGGCGAGCTCGAGTCCGCCGGCAGCCAGATCGAGTACCAGAAAGGGCTTCTCGGGGACCTGCAGAACGCCGGCGACATGCACGTCCCCTGGCCACACTTCGGCGTGATAGGCCTGGGCGTGCACAACGCTCACGAGAAGGCGATCCAGAGCCGGGACGCCGCGCTGCAAAAGGCGCACGCCGCCCTGGATACCTGGATCACGGGGCTCACGGATGCCGACAAGAATTACCAGGTGGCCGACGATGAGAGCGGCAACAACATCCCGCCGCCTGGGACCTCCCCGATTCCTGGCGGCTTGAAGACCCCGAACCTGCCAGGTGGAGATCTGCCAGGTGGAGATCTGCCAGGGGGGAACCTGCCGGGTGGAGATCTGCCGGGTGGAGATCTGCCGGGTGGAGATCTGCCAGGGGGGAACCTGCCGGGTGGAGATCTGCCGGGTGGAGATCTGCCGGGTGGAGATCTGCCAGGCACGGATCCGAACACGAACCTCCCGAACACCGATCTGCCCCAGCAGAACATGCCGAACGTGCCGACCACCGACCCGGCGGACATGAAGGTCCCCAACATCGACTCGGCGCTCAACGACCCGTCCAAGACCAATCTGTCGGAGTTCAAGCCCACGACCCCGACGCTCAACAGCAACCTGCCCAGCCTGGACCCGAACGCCGGCACAACTCCCCGCGTACCCGGCACCATCGCAGGTCCGGGCACCATCGCAGGTCCGGGCACCATCGGCGGACCCAGCACGGGTGCGGGCGTCGGCGCGAACGGCGTCCTGCCGGCCGGATTGCGGGGCGCGGCGGGTGCGGGCATGGGCGGCATGCCGATGCCCTTCGCGCCGATGGGCGGCGCGGGCGCGGGCGGCGACCAGGGACGCGACCGTGAGAACACCGTCGGGCTGTCCGAGGACGAGGGCGTCTGGGGCGTCGACGAGGACATCTCACCCCAGGTGATCGGGCAGGAGGAGATATGAGCGTCTACAAAGAGACGTACATGGGGGCCGCGCTGCTGGCCACGACTTCGGCAGCGTTCATCAGGAGCAGTTGGGCGTCCTACACCGCCCTCGCCATCGGCATCATGGTCTCCGACCCCGAGGGCATGGACGGCTCGGCTACCAAGTGGCGGGACACCGACAAGCTCAACGAGTTGAAGACGAAGATGGAGGAGCTGAAGACGCACCTCAAGGAGAAAGGCACGTGGGAGGGCGGTGCCTCCGAGTCGTTCGACGGCGCCCACGCCACCTATGTGAAATCACTCGAGCAGTTCACCACCGCCAACATCGGCGCCGGCGACGCCGTCTCGGCGCATGGAGGCTTCACCAAGGCAGGCGCCGTCGCCGTCTCCTCCATCGCTGCCTTCATGGCCGTGGTGGCGGCCGCGAAGTATGTGGCCCAAATGTCCAGACTCGGCGGGCCGTGGCTCTACGTTGCCTATGCCGCCTACCTGTTGTGGGAGAAAGTCGGAGGTCAGGCCACGCTCGCCATAACCAAGAAGATGCTCATGAGACACGGCATCGCGCTCGGTGCCCTCGGCTTCATCATGCAGCAGGCCGGGTCGATGTCCGAGTCGGCCGGCAAGCTCTTTCCCATGGCCGACAGGGTGCCGTCCTCTCTCAGCGGAGGCGACCTCTTCGGGGGCGCCGGCACTCAATTCCCATTCCCGGAGCTGCAGTACAAAGAGGGTATGGGCCTCACCGAGAAGATGGACACGCCGGCTCCCGGCGACCTCTACAACACCTAGGCCGTCACTGGCTGTTCTGCTGGATGGTCTGCACCTCCTGCACCGGCGTCCTGGCCGCCGCCGGGTCCAGCGCCGGGCCGTCGGGGATCAGCCGCAGCAGGTGGGCGGGCACCGGCGCGACGTCCGTGGCCTCGTACCCGAGCTTGCCTATCACGTCCGCCGAGGTCAGCCGGAACCTCTTGCCCTGGTCGGTGATCAGCGAGTACTGCTGCACCGCCGACAGTTGCCCGTCGCCCGGCAGGGTCCCGGCCAGCACCGCGCTGCCCGTCGGCAGCAGCACCTGGTCGACCTTCTCCTGACCGGCGCTCGCCGCCGGTGTCGGGATGCGGATCTTGCTGCCGGTGGTCAGCACGGCCCGGGTCGAGCCCTTCGCGGTGTTCGCGTACACCGCGCAGAGCGGGGCCGACACGCCGGGCGAGCGGAAGCGGGGCATGGTGGCCGGCAGGCCGTTGTTCATGGGGCTCTGGGTCGACGCCTTCATCGCGTTGGCGCTCGCCGCGTCGACCAGCGTCTCGCGGACCGGGCGCCGGCCGTAGGCGATCTTGCTGTCCGGATCCAGGAGCAGCAGCATCGCCTGCGTGTGGTTGATCGGCGCGAGGCCGTCGGCGAGCAGCGCGTACCAGCGCTCGCTCGCGCCCGCCACGGACGCCACCTTGTACACCTGCCCGACCCGTGACGCCTTGCCGCCGGGGCCGGCGGCCTTCTTACCGCGTTGGGCGATCTTCGGAGCGGCGAAATCCACGCCCGCTGGGATGGCGTTGATCCACGAGGCGGGCACGCGGCGCGGCGCCTGGTCGGTGAGCCGGGCCACGTTCGTCACCCGCAGGCGCTGGTTGGCCCAGAGGACCCAGCTCTGCTGCCCGTCGCTGACGACCAGCGCCTCGCCGCCCACAGGCGTCCCGCCGACGTCGGTCCCGCCCACGAGCGTCACGAACGGCTTGCGCCCCCCGGTGGCATCGGCCCCTTCCACCACGCACGCCGACCACGGCGCCTTGACCAGCCGCTCCCGCTTGGGCAACGAGTCGGGCGCCCCCTGAATGCCGACCTTCTGCCCGCGGCCGAAGGGGGCCAGCGACTCCGCGGACACCGTCCTGACCTTGATGTCCTCGTTTTCCAGCATCAGCCGCGCGGAGACGTAGTTCGCCACCGGCTGCAGCTTTCCGCTCTGCTGGTTGTAGACGTACGAGGCGCCGGTCTCCTCCTCGATCAGCAGCTGGCCGGCGTCGGTCAGCTTGGTGGCGTTCCCCGGTTTGAGCAGCCCCCAGATCCCGAACCCGGCGACGATCAAGACCGCGACGAGAATCCCCGCGAACGACGCCACGTTCTGCCTCCGCATAGGGGACTCCGGCACGTCCGGTTCCCCCTGGAGCAGAGCCAGCCCCAGGCGCTGCGTCATCAGCCGATGCGCCTGATAAAGATCCTTTTGGGTCTGCATATTGCCTTATGTTACGCATGTTGACTACGAGTCTTCTGTACGGCGAAGGAACTCCCGGGTAAGCTGCTTGATCGACTGTCAAGGGGGAAGGCTCGTGGGAGAAACGCAACCGCCCAGCGACTGGCCTGGACTCGAACCCGAGCGGGACGGCGTGACGTACGACGCCAAGAAGATCGCGAACATCGCCGGAGAGCTGCGCGATGTGATGGAGCCCATCGGCGGTGGGGGCTACAGCCAACGCCAGGGCTCCATCCAGGATCTCAGTATGTACGGCTCTCTCGCTGACGTGCGCCAGCACCTGCTGAGCATCAGCAACTGGGACGGCAACGTCCTCGGCAACACGCTGTCGACGAGCCATCAGGAGTTCCTGAGCGTCTACGAGGACGTCCTGGAGAACTTCGGCACCGCGATCGCCCTGGTGGACGCCGGAGCGGGCAACTATCAGATCACGAACGTCGCCAACGAAGGCGGGGTCTGATCGGCGTGGGAGAGAACAAGCAGGAGACCCACTGGCTGAAGACTTCGTGCTGGGGCGGTGGGGGCGTCGAGACGGGCGGCCGGAGCGTCGAAGAGGTCGTCACCTTCATCAACGGCTTCGACGTCACGCGCATCGAACAGGCGGCGACCGCCTACAGCGACGCCCGCACCGCCGTCAACACCGCCAGGGACGCGCTCAGAACACAGGCCGGCGAGCTCGCCAAGGTGTGGGAGGGCCCGGCCTCGGTCGAGGCCCAGCAGGCGCTCAGGACCCTCTACGCGACGATGGGCGAACTGGCCGAAAAGCTGAAGAAGATGGCCGATCCCGTCTCGGCCCTCGCCACGGTGGTACGCAAACATCAGGAGTTCATCAACGACGGCTGGAAGGGCGTCATGCCGACCTGGCAGAACCAAAGCCAGGGCGGGATAGGCGGGAGCTGGAACGACAGCATCGCGGACCTCTACAGCACCTACACCGGCGTCTATGGCGGAGACAGCGCCACGGGCGACTTCGGATCCGCGGACGAACTGGCGGGGCTCCACCTGAAGACCTTCAGCGAAGACCTCGCGCACATCCACTCCATGATCCCGGACACGGTGGAGAAGGTGCTCCGGGACATCCGTCTTCCGCAGCAGCCGCAGGAGGGGCCCGACCCGATCGACTACTCGCAGTTCGACGGCAGTAACACGGGCGGTGGTGTGACACCCCCCGCGTATGGCAACCCCGATCTGTCCGGAATGCCGCCCGGAGGGCGGGACACCACGGGACCCCCCTTCGGTACCCAGGGTCCGCCGACCGACTCCTTGCCCCCGACCACCCCCGGCAATACCGGGACGAACCCATCTGGCGGCCCCGCGACCGGCAATCCGACCGTGCCGGACCCGAACAACCCGAACGGCCAGAACCCGAACGTGCCGGACCCGAACAACCCGAACGGTCAGAACCCGAACGGTCAGAACCCCGGCTCAGGAGCGAACACGAGCCTGCAGGACTACCGGCCCACCACGGCCCCCACCACGGCCCCCACCGGGACCACCACCACCACGAATCCCTACGGCGGCTCCGGCTCGCCGTACGGGGTGGGCACATCCGGTGGCCCAGGTGGCGTGTATGGCGGAGGCAGCGGCATGGTGTCGACCGCAGGCGCGCAGGGCCCCGGCGGCAGGTACGGCAACGGCACGGGCACGCCATTCATGCCGATGGGTGGGATGGGCGGAGCAGGCGCCCAGGAATCCGGGGACCGCGAATCCACCACGTGGCTCCATGAGGACGACGACGTCTGGGACGGCGACACGGGCTCGGCGGTGAACAGCAAGATCGGGTAATCCGGAGGCCGGCCTCCCGCCCCGTTGCAGGCAAGGGGCGTCAGGCGTTGTCCGGGAGGGCTGCCTGGACAGGCGTGATGTTGCCGGTCGTCACGAGGAATCCTCGTCCAGGCGGGCCGCCCACCGTGCCGCGTGGCAGGCGGATATTGAAGATGTCGCCGTCGGACTGGCCCTGCACCGCGAGCAGGAGGCCCGTGCGGGATTTGCGGGTCTCCGCCGCGAAACCGCGGTAGGCGACGGCCAGATCCCCGGTCGTGCCGGCGATGAGCAGGCCGTGATCGCCGTCCCTGCCCGAGCGGAGCACCTCCTCCAGGGCCGTTCCCAGCGGGGAATCGGGATTGATCAGCTCGGCGTCGTCCACCAGCACGACGTAGTGGTGCTGGTCCGCGACCAGCTCCGGCAGGTTCGTGGCGTTGCCGTCCAGCACCGCCAGCGTGCCGTCCAGGTCTCTCAGCGGGCTGCGTCTCGGGGTGACGGCGATGACCGGCGTGCCGTGTTCGATCAGCGAACGCGCGGCCGTCAGCAGGGCCGACGAGCGGCCGGAGCGGGACGGGCCGGCGATCACGGCCCCTGGGCCGTACGCCAGCAGGTCGAGCCCGAGCGGGGAAAGGGCGTCGCCGCCCGCGCCGATCAGCGCCCACAGCGGCGACGGCGGGGTGAAGGCCGGATCCAGTTCGAGGGCCTGGGCGGCGGTGATGCGCATCGGAAGGGCGTCCACGCGCAGCGGTGGCTCCCCGTCCCGCTGCCGGCCGCCCTTGCCGGCCGGCAGCGGTCGCGCGTGCTCCGGGCCGGGCTTCGCCTGCCCGGAGGGGATGGCGGCGGTGCGGGCCAGGGCCTGGAGGGCCGCGACCTGGGCGGGGCCCGCCGGGTCGGCGGAGAGCAGGGCGATGTGGTGCTCGACGATGCCGTGGTCGCCGATGGACAGGGCGCGGCCCGGGGGGATCGACGAGGGGAGACCCTTGAGCGGGAAACCGGCCAGGCCGTAGTCGGACGGATCCGAAAGGCGGAGAAGCAGCCGGTCGTCGAAGACCGTGGAGACCTGGCCGAGCAGCCCCGACCTGTCGCTGGTGATCACAGCTCTGAACCCGACTGCCGCGCCTTCGCGCAGAAGCTGGAGCAGCGCCTCGATCAGGCGGCCGTAGTCGTAGCTCTCGAACGCGGCCACGAAGCCCTCCCAGCGGTCCAGCATGAACACGAGCCAGGGGAGCCGGTGGCCCGCTTGGCGGTATTCGGCCAAGGAGGCGTGCCCGGCCTCGGCCAGGAGCTGCTGGCGGCGGCCCACCTCGGCCCGGAGCCGGGTGAGCAGGCGTTCCACCCGGTCGAGCTGGTCGCGGGTCACCACGGCGCCGCAGTGCGGCATCGCCACCAGCGGCAGGAGCGCGCCCGATCCGCAGTCGACCGCATGGAGGTGTACGTCTCCAGGTGAGGCATGGGCCGCGATGGATCCGGCGATCGTCCGCAACGCCGTCGACCTGCCGCTGCGTGCGGCGCCCGCGATGAGCAGGTGACCCCCGTGGGCCAGGTCCAGCGCCAGAGGCCGCCGGTCCTGCGCCCACGGACGGTCCGTTACGCCGAAGGGCAGCGGCGCTACCTCGGCGAACGCACCGGCCCCCGGAGGCGGGACGGTGCCGAATTCCGGAGGCGGGATCGCGCCTGCGCCGGCGTTCCCTGGATGGCTGGCGTTCCCCGATGCGGGTCGGCCGGAGCCTTTCACCCGGGGCCGGATGGGGTCGCCGCGGAAGGGGACCCCTTTCGCGTTGAGCTGAGAGGCAGCAGGAGCGGGGCTGGGCAAGGGACTGGCAGCGCCGGCCGCCGCGGAGGCGGAGCTCGGCGTTGGGGCGGGGGCCGTGACCGACGGAGAGCCGGGGAGGTCCAGGACGAAATGGGTGGGAAGGGGCTCCAGCCAGGGGCTGGGCTGGGTAGGGACATCGGCCAGGCGGGAAGCCTCGATGAGGGCGTCGGCGACCAGCGTGAGATCCGTGACGGATGAGTCCTCCTCCGGCTCGGGAGGACGCGGGAGCGGTCTGCCCAGGGAACGCCAGTTCACATCGAGCACCCGGACGGTGCCGGCCGCCCCATCGAGCGTCCCTTGAGACGTCATCGGGCTGCGGCCCCCGACTCTGGCCGTCTGTACGGCGATAGCCGCCCCCACCCCCGAACGCACGTAGCAACGGCCAGGCGTGGACTTGGAGATGTGAGCCGCGTCAGGCGTGTCGATGACGTCCGACGACTCGGCGGGCTCCGTCACCCGCAGGGCGATCCGCAGGGACGTGTTGGCCTGGATGTCGGCCGTCACCACGCCCGCCGGGCGCTGCGTGGCCAGGATCAGGTGGATGCCCAGCGAGCGGCCCCGGCGGGCGATGTCGACCAGACCGGCGACGAAGTCGGGCAGCTCGGCCACCAGGGCGGCGAACTCGTCGATGATCAGCACCAGGCGCGGCAGGGCGGGACCGGTGTAGTCGTCGATGTCCTTGGCCCCAGCCCGCAGCAGCAGGCGCTCCCGGCGGCGGATCTCGGCCGCCAGCGAGTCGAGCGCGCGTTGTGTCAGGTGGCCGTCGAGATCGGTGACCATGCCGACGGTGTGCGGCAGGCGTACGCACTCCTTGAACGCCGCCCCGCCCTTGTAGTCGATCAGCACGAACGTCAGCTGGTCCGGCCGGTTGGCCACCGCCAGCGTGCAGATGAGCGTCTGCAGCAGCTCGGACTTGCCCGCGCCGGTGGTGCCGGCGATCAGGCCGTGGGGACCGTCGAGCTTGAGGTCCACCGAGAACGGCCCCTCGGGGCCGACACCGATCAGCGCGCTGGTGGAGCCCCGGTCCCGCCAGCGGGCGGCCAGTTCCTGGCCCGAGGGGCTGGGCAGGCCCATCAGGTCGAGCAGGCGTACCGCGCCGGGCAGGTTGCCCGCCGGGTCGTCCCTGCTCACGTCGCGGATCGGGGCCAGGGCCCTGGCCAGGCGGTCGCACCAGGCGGTGGAGACGAAGTCGCCCAGGACCGGGCCGATGACGTCGAGGCCGCCGCCGCGCAGGTGCACGAGGCCGTCGGCGCCGCATGTGGCCACCGTCTGGCACTCCTCCGGCAGCAGGCGCTGGTCGTCGTCGATGGCGAGCGTGAACACGCCGGACCGCGGCCCCTGGCGCAGCACCTGCGGCATGTTGGGCAGGCCGCGCAGCACCTGGGCCCCGTCGAGGATCACCAGCACGTCGTAGGGGCGGACGTCGTAGGAGGAGAAGGAGGGCTTCTCCGCCCCGCCGAGGTCGTCCCAGCCGGTGGGGATCTTGCCCAGCTCAGGGATCTTGGTGTTCTGGCGCTCGTCGATGAGGGCGGCGAGCTCCGAGACACGGCGTGCGGCCGACTCGGGGTCGGTGCCGGCCAGCGCCACGCACTCCTCGCCGGCGCGCGGCGCGCAGTGCGGCAGCCAGCGCGTCCAGCCCCACCGCTGCTCGCCGTCGGCGTGCGCCGACACGACCACGATGGCCAGGTCACGGGGGCTGTGCAGGGTGGCGGCCTGGGCGATGAGCCAGCTCGCGAGGCTGGTCGCGGTGGTGCGCCGGCCCGTGACACCGGCCACGCCCAGCCTGCGCATGGGCAGCGCCACGGGCACGGAACGGCAGATCGGCGGATCGATGGGCCCGCCCTGCTCCTCCGACAGCTCCAGGTCGGCGGGCAGGTCGGCGAGGCCCACCCTGAGCCTGAGCGCGTCGGAGTCGTGGATCCTGCGCTCCCACAGCCGCCGGCGCGGACCTGTGGCCGTGAGCAGCACCTGGGCGGGGTCCGGCGCGTCGGCTCTGCGGGCCGCCTCGTCGGCCACCCTGGCCCGCTCGACCGCCTCGTCGTGCGCCTGGAGCCGTTCCTTGAACTCCTTGATCGCCTTCTTGTGCTGCTTCTTGCCGTGGCGGCGGTCGCTCCACCACTGCCCGATCATGATGATCGGCGTCATGAAAGCGATGAGCAGGTAGTACCACTGATTCAGGGCGATCGCCAGCGTCAGCCCCAGCGCGGCGGGCAGGAGCGCGGCCAGCAGCTGCAGGCGCAAGCCCTCGCTCCTGGTGGGCTCCTTCGGCTTGACGTATTTGCGTTCCGGCTCGGGGCGCCGGAGCCTGGGCGGGCGGTTGTAGGCCACCCCGCCCTCGCTCCTCGGTGCCAGGTGGGCGTCCTTGGGCTCGATCGAGGTCAGCACGAAGACCGAGGAACCACAGGTCAGAACTGCCTGGTCGGGCCATTCGACGGGCTCGGTGAGCGGCCGGCCGTCCAGCTCGGGGACCTCGCCGTAGTCGGCCTCGAACTCGGCCGCCTCCCGCTCGGCGGCCCGCGCGTTCAGCTCGGCGACCTCGTCGGCCCACCGCCCCTTGAGCTTGAGCCTGGGCGCCTCCCCTGGCTGCTGCCAGGTCCGCTCGATGGTGATCCCGTCCGGCGTCACGCGTACGGTCACCGCCTCCGGGGCGAGCACCGGATCGGCGGCGGCGATCGCGCACATCGGGTCGGAGCCGATGATGTGCGTGCCCAGCCCCAGCCGGTGCACCGCCCCGGCCGCGGGCCCGCCCACCACCCGCACCTCGGCGACCCCGCCGGGCTCCTCGATGACGGTGGCGCGGGCCAGACGGGGATCGAGCGTGACCTTGTCGCCGTCCCGCAGCACGGACGTGGCCTGGGCGCGCGGGTCGAGCGGGCGGCCGTCGCGCCACATGACCGGCTCCTGCCCGCCCAGTAGGCCGGCTCTCTCGGGCCTGCGGGGGCGGGGCACGTGGAACTCGGCGCCGGCCGGTCCCGCGGACATGCCGTAGGGCGCGCGTGATCTGGGCAGCCGGACGACCGCCGCGAGAGGTTCGTGATCGCTGAGCGCCTCACTCACCCTCGCCACCGTGGCGGTGTCGTCGCCGTCGATCACGACGTCACGGTCGCGCTGCCCGCCGAGCACGGTGAGCATGATCCGCATGGTGCCGTCTCCTCGCTCGACTCCGGGCGCCAAGGTAGCGCCCGAAGCGAGGCCAGGCCCGCTGGTTGACGGCAATGGCATGGGAAGCCGGCGCTGTGGACACAATTGTCAGTGAACAAAGTGACCTATGTGACTTGAGTGGCGACTAGCCGGATAAATCGCCATCCGTCAACTCGATAGAAACAATAGGCATCGGTTAATTCCCATTGACATCCCGTCACCTGCGAAACAAGCATGGGTCCTCGCATTCCGGCCCCGCCGTCCCAACGGGAACCACATAATGGCGTGGATTCCGCAATTCACCTTGGGAGCCCCCCACCCATGAGGACCAGTGAAAAGCCTGCCCCCAACGCGGCGGCGGGGTTGTCCGGCCCGGCCTCGCGCAAGCTCCCCGTGCCACCCCGGGAGCGCAAGCCGGCCCTGGCCGCGCTGGCCGTCCTGCTCATACTCGGCGGCGCGCTGGCCACGACCCTGCTCGTGCTGCGCAGCGGCGACCGCGTCTCCGTCATCAGGGTCACCCAGCAGATCGGCGCAGGTCAGAAGTTCCCGCCCGAGGCGCTCGAAGAGGTGAAGATCGCCGATACGGGCATCGACTTCGTCAGCTGGTCGCAGCGCAAGCAGGTCACCGACAGCTTCGCGGCCGTAACGATCCTCCCCGGCACCCTGCTGACGAACCAGATGGGCGTCAGGGCCAGCTCCGAGCTCGGCGAGGGAAAGGCCACGGTCGGGCTGGCGCTCAAGCCGGGGCAAATGCCCGCCGGCATCCAGCAGGGCGACCGCGTCCAGGTGATATTCGTACCGAGCCGGTCAAGCCAGGGAGAAACCCGCGTCCTCGCCGCCGGCGCGCTCGTCTTCGCCACGAACGAGAAAACCAGATCGGGAAATTCCGGCCAGATCACTGTGGTCGTGGACGCGGCCGCCGCGCCGGAAATAGTGGCGTTCGCCTCCACCGGTGAAATCGCGGTGGCCGAGCTCCCGGGGGCACGCTGACGTGGGGCTGATCGTGCTGGCCGCCGACAAGGGCGCGCCAGGGGTGACCACGGCCGCGACGGCCCTGGCCGCGGTATGGCCGCGGCCGGTGCTGCTGGCCGAATGCGACCCGGCGGGCGGTGACCTGGCCTACCGGCTGCCCGCCGCCGACGGCGGCATGCTCAACCCGGGCAAGGGCCTGCTCACGCTGGGCGCCACGGCGCGCCGCGGCCTGGAGCCCGCCCAGATCCACCAGCACACGCAGAAGATCATCGGCGGGCTTGACGTGCTGGCCGGGCTCACCCACGGCGAGCAGGCCGCCGGGCTCACCTGGTTGTGGGGCCCGCTGGGCAGGTCGCTCGCCGCGATCCCGAACGCCGACGTGATCGCCGACTGCGGCCGCCTCGGCGCGCACCAGCAGCTCGGCGACCTGCTGGCCGAGGCCGAACAGGTCGTGCTGCTGACCAGGGCGACCCTCGACCACGTCGCCCACCTGCGCGAGCGCCTCCAGATCACCAAGGCGCACGGCGTCGTGGTGATCGCCGACCCCCGCGCCTACCGCGCCTCGATCGACGACGTACGCAGGATCGTCGGCCCCAGCGTCCAGTTCGTGTACGGCCTCGCGTACGACCCCAAGGGCGCCGAGCTCCTGCGCGGCCAGTGGGGCGGCCGCCTCGACCGCTCGCTCCTCATCCGTACGGCCCGCGACCTCGCGGCGAGGCTGGTGAGCCACCGATGATCGATCACTCGCTGGTCAAGCGGTTCCGCCAGGAGGTCGGCGACCGGCTGGCGCATCAGCGCAGGCTCGACCAGGCCAACGGCCTGCCCGCGATGACCGGGGAGGACGAGCGCCAGTTCGCCAGGGCGCTGATCTCCCAGGTCCTGGAGGAGCACGCGCGCAACGAGATCGGCCTCGGCCGCACGCCGCCCACGGTGGAAGAGGAGGAGGCGCTCGCGGCCGGCATCCACGCCGCGCTGTTCGGCGTCGGCCGCCTGCAGCCGCTCCTCGACGACACCCAGGTCGAGAACATCGACATCAACGGCTGCGACAAGGTCTTCGTCAGCTACGCCGACGGCCAGGAGCTCATGCACGATCCGGTCGCCGAGTCCGACGAGGAGCTGATCGAGCTGATCCAGATCCTGGCGGCGTACTCGGGCCTGTCGAGCAGGCCGTTCGACACCGCGAACCCGCAGCTCGACCTGCGTCTTCCCGACGGCTCCCGGCTGAGCGCGGTCATGGACGTGACGGTCAGGCCGGCGGTCTCGATCCGCCGCGCCCGCCTGGGCAAGGTCTTCATGTCCGATCTCGTCGGCAACGGCACGATAAGCGGGGACGTGGGGAGGTTCCTGAGCGCGGCCGTCGCCGCCCGCAAGAACCTCATGATCGCCGGCTCCACCAACGCCGGCAAGACCACCCTGCTCAGGGCCCTGGCCAACGAGATCCCGCCCACCGAGCGCCTCATCACCGTCGAACGCGCCCTCGAGCTCGGCCTCGACCAGTTCCCCGAGCTCCACCCCAACGTCGTCGCCTTCGAGCAGCGCCTGCCCAACTCCGAGGGCCAGGGCGAGATCTCCATGGCCGAGCTGGTCAGGCGCTCGCTCAGGATGAACCCCAGCCGCGTCATCGTCGGCGAGGTGCTCGGCGACGAGATCGTCACCATGCTCAACGCGATGACCCAGGGCAACGACGGCTCCCTGTCGACCATCCACGCCAACTCCAGCATGGAGGTCTTCAACCGCATCGCCACGTACGCCCTGCAGGCCAGCGAGCGTCTGCCCATCGACGCCACCCACATGCTCATCTCGGGCGCCATCGACTTCGTGGTCTTCATCGAGAAGCGCAACGACTACCACCGCGGCGGCACCCTGCGCCGCTACGTCTCCAGCATCCGCGAGGTCAACGGCTGCGACGGCCGCGTCCTGTCGAGCGAGGTGTTCGTGCCCGGGCCCGACGGCACCGCCGTGCCGCACGCGCCGGTCTCCTGCCTGGAGGAGCTCATGGCGCACGGCTACACCCCGGGGGGATGGTGACCGATGGCGATCAGCTTCGATCCGCTCGCCTTGCTGGCCGGCGCCCTGGCCGGCGGTGGCCTGTTCCTGTTCTTCCTCTCCCTGTACGGCCTGCGCCCCCGCCCGCCCCAGCCCAAGCGCCACCTGGTCAAGATGCTGACCACGCGCACCGCGATAGCCGCCGTGGCCGCCACCATGGTCCTGGTGGTCACCGGCTGGCCCGTCGTGGCGGTGGGCACCGTGCTGCTCGTTTTCGGCTGGCGCGGGCTGTCGGGCGGCGCCGCCGAGGAACGCGCGGCGATGCACCGCCTCGAAGGGCTAGCTGCCTGGACCGAGTCGCTGCGTGACACGATCGCCGGAGCGGCCGGGCTCGAACAGGCCATCCCGTCGTCCATCAGGGCCGCCGCACCCACGCTCCGGCCCCACCTCCGGTCCATGATCGACCGGCTGCACACCAGGATGGCGCTGCCGGAGGCGCTCGCGCGCTTCGCCGACGAGCTGGACGATCCGTCGGCCGACCTGGTGGTGGCCGCGCTCATACTCAACTCCCGGCTGCGCGGCCCCGGCCTGCGCGACGTGCTCGGCGCGCTGGCCGTGTCGGCCCGCGAGGAGCTCGACATGCGCCGTCGCGTCGAGGCCGAACGCCGCGCGACCAGGCGCAGCGTCCAGATCGTCGTGATCACGGCGCTGGTCTTCGCCGGGATCCTCGTCGTGCTCAACCCCTCGTACGTCGCCGAGTACGAGGGCTTCCTCGGCCAGGCCGTCCTGGTGGTCGTCGCCGCCCTGTTCGGGGCCGGGTTCGCGTGGATGAGGCGGCTGGCCAGGTTCGACAAGCCGACGCGGCTGCTGATGGGAGGGAGCGGCAATGGTTGAGGGCGCGCTGGCGGGCGCCGTACTGGGGCTCGGCCTGTTCGTGCTGTTGCGAGCGCTCTTCCCGGCCCGCCCGGGGCTGGTGGCCCGGCTGCTCGCGCTCGACGCCGTGCGCGAGGACGCGGGCGCCCCCCGCATTCAGCTCGTGCTGCCCGACGAGGAGGTCAGCGCGTTCCGCCGCGGCCTGGGCGTGCGGCTGGCCCGCCTGTACGGCGCCCGCGGCTGGGAGGCCAGATCGATCAAGGCGGACCTGACGCTGGTCGGCCGCTCGTTCGAGGCGTTCCTGGCCACCAAGGCGCTGCTCGCCGCCAGCGGCCTGCTCGCGTTCCCGCTGCTGCTCGGCTGGCTGGTGCTCATGGAGTGGGGCACCTCGTTCGCCATCCCGTTCTGGGCCTCCGTGCTCGTGGCGCTGCTGTTCTTCTTCCTGCCCGACCTGCAGGTGAAGAAGGACGCGGCGGCCAAGCGGCGCGACTTCCGTCACGTCGTGGGCGCGTTCCTCGACCTCGTCTCCATGAATCTGGCCGGCGGCCGCGGCGTGCCCGAGGCGCTGATGATGGCCGTCTCGGTCAGCGGCGAGCAGCCCAACTGGGCGATGGGCCGCATCCGCGACGCGCTGAGCGGCGCCAGGATCGTCGGCATCACCCCGTGGCAGGCGCTCGGCCAGCTCGGCGAGGAGATCAACGTCGACGAGCTGCGGGACCTGTCCGCCGCGCTCGGCCTGGTGGCCGACGACGGCGCCAAAGTACGCGCGTCGCTGACGGCCAGGGCCGCCACGTTGCGCCGCCGCGAACTGGCGGAGATCGAGGGCCGGGCGGGCGAGCGCTCGCAGTCGATGCTCGTGGCCCAGCTCCTGCTCTGCGCCGGATTCGTGATCTTTCTCAGCTTTCCCGCCGCTATGAAGATGTTGGGGGCGTCATGAACCATCCATGGATCGTCTATCTCACCGCCTACCTGGGCGTGCGCATCCACCGTGCCCGCACGGCGCCCACCCGTGGGGCCTCCGCCGTCGAATGGGTGATCATCACCGCCATCATCGCCGGTGTCGCGCTCGGCCTGGCCACCTTGATCAAAACGTTGGTGGAGCAGCGGCAGAACGACCTCGAAGGCAGTTTCGGCGGCGGCGGTGACACCGGTGGCGACCCTCAGCCGTAGGCCCCGCGACGGCGAGCGCGGCGTGACGGCGGTCGAGCTGGCCATCCTCATGCCGATCATCCTCGCGGTGGCGCTTCTCATCGTGCAGGTGGCGCTCTGGTTCCACGGCCGGCAGGTCGCGGAGGCGGCCGCCCAGGAGGGCGCCCGCGTGGCCAGGTCGGCGCCGATCGACTCGGGCGACTGGGAGGGCGTGGCCACGACGAAGGCCACCGACATCGTGCGCGCCATCGGGCCCCGCCTGCTCGACAACGCCACGGCCACGACGTCCGAGAAGGACCCCGACGAGCGCTTCGTCACCGTGACCGGCAGCGCCGTACAGGTCATCCCGCTGCTGCCGCCGCTCGCGTTCACGATCACCGCGACCGCGGGCGGGCCCGTCGAGTGCTTCCGCCCCGACAACGGCGGCGAGGACTGCCAATGACCAGAGATCCCGAGCGCGGGTCCATGGCCAGGGATCCCGAACGTGGGTCCATGGCCGTGGAGACGGTCATGCTGGCCCCGGTCTTCCTGCTGTTCCTCATGTTCCTCGCTGGCGCGGGGGTGCTCGTGGAGTCGCAGGGGCGGGTCAACGGGGCGGCCAGGGACGCCGCCAGGGCCGCGTCGGTGCAGCGTACGTTCGACGACGCCGAGGCCGCCGCTGAGGCGATCGCCGAGAGCACGCTCACCGGCCCCTGCGGGTCCCCGTCGGTCTCACTGGACGGCTCCGAATGGGAGCAGGGAGGCCAGGTCCAGGCCGAGGTCACCTGCGAGCTCGACCTGGGCTTCCTCGGGTTCGGCGGCGCCAAGCAGCTGACCGGCACGGCCGTGGTGCCTCTCGAGCAATTCAGGAGGGTCGAGGAATGAGGGCCGGCGAGCGGGGATCCATGTCGGTGTTCACCGTGCTGTTCTCCGTGGTCGTGTTCCTGCTGGCCGGGCTGCTGGTGGACGGCGGGTCGGCGATCAACGCCCGGCTGCGCGCCGCGGACGTGGCCGAGCAGGCCGCGCGGGCCGGCGCCGACCAGATCGACGTCGACCACCTGCGCACCACGGGGCAGACCCGGCTGCTCGGAGAGGACCAGGTGTGCGCCAGGGCCGACGAGATCGTCGCGGCGCAGGGCGGCGACGACGTGACCAGCGGCGAGTGCACCGTGGGCCAGGAGCAGGTGACGGTGACCGTGTCGGTGCGGTGGGAGGCGTTCTTCCTCAGCGCGATCGGCTTCCCCGGCTCGGAGATGAACGGCGAGGCCACCGCCGCGCCCGAAGCGAGATAGACCGAATCCGACCACTCGATGGATGCCGAACGCACGAGGCACGACGCTGGACCCGAGAAAGGAGAGGCGATGCCGACGCGAGAGCCCGCGCGTTCACAGGGGCGGCACTCGTCCGCGCGCATCCCGGCCAGGCGCACCGCCGGCGACGTGTTCGCCGGGCTCGGGGCGCTGGTCGTGCTGGTTGCGCTGGTGGGCGGGGTGCCGTACGCGCTGCTCACGTTCGTCGGGCCGCCACTCGCTCCCGAACTGCTCGACCTCGACCTGCTCACCAGCCGCGTCGGGCCGAGCACGATCGTGGCCGTGCTGGTGCTGCTGGTCTGGCTGGCCTGGTTCCAGTTGTTCGCGTGCGTGCTCGTCGAGGTCTACGCCGGGGTCCGCCGGGTCGGCATGCCCGCCCGCGTGCCCCTCTCCGGCGGCACGCAGGCCCTCGCCAACAAGCTCGTCGGGGCCGTGCTGCTGCTTTTCACGACCGGGGCGATGATCGTGCCGATCGCGAAGCTGACGCCCTCTCCCGCCGCGCCGCCCGTGACGGCGGTGGCGTACTCGGCGCCGATCGTCGAGAAGACACTGGAGACGAACAAGACCAAGAAGGTGTACGTGGTGCAGCCCCCGCACGGGCGGCACCACGAGAGCCTGTGGGAGATCGCGGAGAAGTGCTTGGGAGACGGCCGCCGATATCCCGAAATTTACCGACTTAATCAGGCGAAGGAGCAGCCGGACGGCAGCCGCCTCAGGATGGCCGACCTGATCAGGCCCGGCTGGGTGCTCGACATGCCGGACGACGCGAGAAACGTCCACATCGTCCCCGCCGACCAGCCGCGCGATCAGACGCTGCGCGAGCACCCGGGCCGCGCGCAGGCGCCCCGGGGCGAGGCCGTGGACGAGGTGCAGAAGGACACCAAGGAGGGCGAGGCCAAGCACCGCCTGCCCGAGCAGCAGGACCAGAAGCCACAGGACCAGCAACCGGCCGTCCAGGAAGGCCAGGGCAACGAGCTGGTCGAATACCTCGCCGGGGCCTCGCTGGCCGCCGCCGGCCTGCTGCTCGTGCTGGCCAGGCGGCGCCGCGAGCAGCTCTGGCGCCGGGTGTTCGGCCGCCGGATCGCCCGCCCGCGCGGCGACGCCGCCGAGGCCGAGGTCGCGCTCCGGCTGGGCGGTGACGCGCCGGGCGCCCGCATCCTGGACATCGGCCTGCGGCTGCTCGGCGCCGAGCTGGCGGCGCAGAACCGCACGCCGCCTACCGTGTACGCGGCCCACCTGTCGCCGCGCACGCTCGACCTGTGGGTCCACCCGCCGGACGCCGACCCGCCCGCGCCCTGGACGGCCCAGGACGGGGGCCAGGTGTGGCGGCTGCCCGCCCACGAGGGCCGGTTGCTGGGCGACCAGCCCGGCGGGGCGCCGTACCCGGGGCTGGTCTCGATCGGCACGAACGCGGGCGGACGCGTGCTGATCGACCTGGAGGCCGCGCAGGGCCTGATCAACGTACGCGGGGCGCAGACCACGGCCGCGCTGGCCGCCCTCGCCGTCGAGCTCTCCACCAACCGCTGGTCCGACCGCATGCGCGTGACGCTCGTCGGCTTCGGCGAGGAGCTGACCGCGATCGCGCCCGACCGGATCAGGGCCGTCGGCAGCCTGGCCGAGGCGCTCCCCGAGCTGGAGGCCGCCGCGGCCCCGCGCAGGGAGGTGCTGACCGGACGCATCTCCGGCAGCCCGCGCGACGCCCACTACCTGCTGTCCGCGGTCGCGCCCACGCACGAGGAGGCGCGCCGCCTGGCGCTGCTGGCCCGCAGGGACACCGCCGGGTACGTCGTGGCGGGCGACGTCCCGCACGCCACCTGGACGCTGGAGATCACCGACGACGGCAAGGCCAAGATCACCGAGCTGGGCTTCGAGGTGGACGCCCAGCTCCTGCCCCGCCGCCACTACCGGGCGCTCGTCGACCTGTTCCGCACGGCCGGACGGCTCGACGGGGAAGCCATCCCCGAGGCCGAGCCGCTGGCGGGGCTGCACCCGCCCGCCGTCGAGATCAGGATGCTCGGCCCCATCGAGATCCTCGGCCTCGGCCCGATGGAGGAGGGCCGGCAGGCGCTGGCCACCGAGCTGCTGGTCTACCTGGCCACGCATCCGGGCGGCGTGCACCCCGTGGTGCTCGGCGGGGTGCTGTGGCCGCGCGGCGTGCAGGACATGGTCAGGGACGCCACGATCGCCAGGGTCGCCGAATGGCTCGGACCCGAGCACCTGCTCACCGACGAGGCGGGCCGGCTGCGGCTGGGTCCCGAGGTGCGTTCGGACTGGGCGCTGTTCCGGGAGCTCGTACGCCGCTCGCACGGCGACCCGACGGCCAGGGCCGTCCTGCTGGAGAAGGCGCTCGGCCTGGTCAGAGGCCCGCTGCTGACCGGCAGGCCGCCCGGCAGGTACGCATGGCTGGCGGCCGAGGACCTGGAGTACGACGTGGCCGCCGAGGTGGCAGACGCCGCCCACCAGCTCTGCGAGATCAGGCTCGCGCACGGCCAGCCGGACGCGGCCGTGGCCGCCGTACGCGCGGCGCTGCTGCTGGCCGCCGACGACGAGGGCCTCTGGCGCGACCTGCTGCGGGCCACGCACGCCACCGAGGACGTCGTACGCCTGCGCGCCGTCGTCGAGGGCCTGACCAGGAGGGCCGCCTCGCACCCGTACGGCGGCGGGATGGCCCCGGAGACCGAGGCGTTGATCGAGGAACTGCTGCCCACGTGGCGCATCCACGTCGTGAGGGAGTCGTCGGCATGAGACGAATCGCGTTAACGCTGGCCCTGCTCGCTGTGGCGGGATGCGGCCAGGCCGAACGTCCGTACGCGCCTCGGGAGGCGGCCGAGCCCGCCACGCCGCAGAAGGCGGCCACGCCCGGACAGAGCAGCCCGGCACAGGCCGAGCGGCCCGCGGACGAGAAGCTGCCGACCGGCACCCAGACCGTCGACGTCGCCGAGGGCCTGCGCCTGCGGGTGGAGTGGCCGGCCGACTCCCACCCGGCGCTGAAGCCCATGGTCGATCAGTACGTCGGCACCCGCGAGGCCGTGGCCGAGGGGCAGCGCATCTACAAGCGCGATCTCGAGATCGACGCGGCCGTCCAGGCGAGCGAATGGGTGGAGTCGTTCGTCGACGAAGGGTGGACGATGCGCGGGGTCGCGCGGCTCTACAACCTGCGGGTCGTCGCGCGGATGGGCAGGGGCGCCCAGGTCAGCGCGTGCGTCGACGAGTCAGGGATCCGGATGGTCTCCTCCCGCACCGGGAAGGCCGTCAGCCCCCAACCCGGCTGGCTGCGCACCCCCTACCCCCAGAGCGTGGGCGTCCGCCGTGGCGACGACGGGGTGTGGCGCATCAGGTCCTACGTCACCGCCAGAGAGAGGTGCACCCGATGAAAGCTGTGATCGCGGCATTGCTCATGGCGCCGCTGTTGCTCAATCCCACCCCAGGCCCCCGCGAGGGCACGACCCAGGAGAAGGAGGAGTCCGGCAACACAAGGGGGTGGGTGGGGCGAGACACCGGCGTCAACGTCCGTGTCGACGCCGGGGGCGGCAAGAGCGACGGCTATCGCATCCCGCGCCCGTGCTGGTACGAGCCAGGCCCGTCGCCCCAGGAGATGCTCGACCGGTTCAGCAAGGGCCGTGACGCGGCCAACCGAGCGCGGATCGACGAGGGTAACCACGAGCGATTCCTGGAGCAGTTCAGGGACAAACTGAACAAGCCGGGGCAGTGGTGGACTCCCGCGTACAACGAGGCCGATCCCAACCATGTGGCCTGCATGGCCGACCTCGACCCGTTCGGCGTGTTCGTGCCGCCCGGCCAGACGCCGCCTTCCGGCATCACGATCGAGCAGCTGGCGCAGATCGCCAGAGCCGCGCTGACCGTGCCCGAGCCCACCGTCAAGCTGAGCCCCGACGCCAAGAGCTACGTCAACCTGCCCACCTGGGTCTGGCTCGAAGGCATCGGCGAGCCGCGCCGCACCGTCACGGCGGAGCTCCCCGGCGTCATGAGCGTGACCCTGGTAGCTACCCTCCAGGACATCAGGATCGATCCCGGTACCACGCCGGAGCGGGCAGAGGTGACCGAGAGCGGCTGTGGAGCCGCGGGCAAGCCGTACACCAGCGGCGGTACGTTCTCCTGCGGCGTGCGTTACCTGCGCTCGTCGATCGACCAGCCACGCGAGCAGTACACGCTCACCGTCACCACGGTGTGGCCGGTTGAGATCCAGGCCCAGGGCAATGTGGTGCCGTTTCAGTTCACGCCCGTGCAACTGGAGACCACGCGTGACGTGTCGGTCGGTGAGATCCAGAGCAACGTCAAGCCCTCCGCTGACTGAGGACCGCGGCTAGCGGGGCCGGCCCCGCTAGCCGCGTCGTGGCGCTCTGGCTGAGCACGAGGGCGCGGGCCGGCTGCTGCATGCGCATGTGCCACCCGTCCCGTCGGCCGACTTCGGTTACTCTGCGTTGGCTATTCCTCCGGATTCGTGGGCAAGTAGCCACTCCTTGACCGGTACGCCGTAGTAATACCCGCCATATCCCCCGCCACTGGGCAGCACCCGATGACAAGGCACGAACGGCGCGATCAGGTTCTGCGCGCAGGCCGACCCGGCGGCCCGCGCCGCCGTCTTCGGCAGCCCGGCCCGCTCGGCGAGCTCCGCATACGAGACGGTCGTCCCCGCCTTGACCTCGCGCAACGCCGCATACAGCCGCTTGCGCGTAGGCGTGCCTGGCTGGGAGACCAGGATGGCGTCCAGGGCGTCCAGGTCGCCCGACAGGTACGCCCGGGCGGCCTCCGACGCGGCTCCGAGATCGTCCACTACGTCCAGCCCCTCCGCCTGCAGCGCGGGCGTGAGTCGTATGAACATCTCCTTGGGCTCGGCCGTGAAGCCGGCCGCGACCAGCGCCCCCTCGCGGGCCAGCAGCGCCAGCGGCCCCACGGGAGTCGGTACGAGCTGAGCAGCGATCATGATGAGCTCCAAAGGTGTAGCGCGGCGTAGGCCCGCCAGGGCCGCCACCGCTCGATGTGGTCGTCCGGAATGCCCAGGGCGGCCATGCGCTTCTTGAGCACGAGGTCGCCCGCGGGCCAGGCGTCGGGGTCGCGGAGCGCACGCAGCGCGATGTAGCTGGCCGTCCACGGCCCGATGCCGGGAACCTCGAGCAGCTCGGCCACCGCCTCCGCGGGATCCTGCCCGCCGTCCAGGTCGATGCGGCCCTCTGCCAGGCGCGCCGCCAGGTCCTTGAGCGTGTCGATCCTGCGGTTGGTCAGGCCCAGGCCGGTGAGGTCGGTCTCCAGCAGCTGGGCCGGGGTGGGGAAGAGGCTCTCGGGTGCGGCGGCCCTGGCGACGATGCGGCCGAGCAGGGTACGGGCGCCCGCCACCGAGATCTGCTGCCCCACGACCGCCCGCACGGCCAGCTCGAACCCGTCGAACGTCCCCGGCACCCGCAACCCCGGCCGGGCCTCGACGAGCGAGGCCAGCGAGGTCTGGCCGAGGATCTCGGAGATGGCGTCGGGATCGGCGTCCAGGTCGAGGAGGCGGCGGCAGCGGGCCACGACGCGGGCGAGCTGCCGGGTGTCGTCCACCGCGACGTCCAGGATTATGTGGTTCTGTCGCGGAGTGAGCGTGATCGTCCCACCTGGTACGGCTCGCGCGTAGGACGTCTGATCCGCCACCTCGAGCCCCGGAATCGCCCGGGAGGCCAGGAACGCGAAGACCCCCTCCACGTCGTACGGCTCCCGCCGGTGCAGCCGGAGCCGCAGCGCCGCCGGGCCCGCCACGTCCGCGACCTGGAGCCGCCCCGCCGTGGCCCGCAGCTCGCTCGGCGTGAAGCCGTACGTCTCCCGCATCGTCGCGTTGAACTGCCGTACGCTCCCGAACCCCGCCGCGAACGCCACCTCCGTCACCGGCAGCCCCGTCTCCGTCAGCAGCTGCTTGGCCAGCAGCAGCCGCTTCGTCCGCGCCACCGCCAGCGGCCCGACGCCCAGCTCGGCCACGAACAGCCGGTGCAGGTGCCGCTCGGTGATGTGCAGCCGCCTGGCCAGCCCCGCGACGCCCTGATCGTCGGCCGCGCCGTCGTCGATGAGCCGCAGAGCGCGGCCGATGAGGTCGCCGCGCACGTCCCAGCCGGGGTCACCGGGGGAGAGCTCGGGACGGCAGCGCTTGCACGGCCGGAACCCGGCGGCCTCGGCCGACGCCGCGTGCCGGTAGAAGCGCACGTTGCGGGATGCCGGCGTACGGGCCGGGCAGATCGGCCGGCAGTAGATGCGCGTCGTGGTCACCGCCGTGTAGAACCGCCCGTCGAACCGGGCGTCCCTGGCCGAGGCGGCCCGGTAGCAGGAGTCGAAGTCGAGCTCGAGTGGTGACATGCCTCCGACGGTATGCGCTCCCCAGGCGTGCTGACTGGCGGAAATCGGACGCCAAGGTCAAACGCCAGGTCAGCAGGTGATGGCGGGCGACCGGCGGGAATCGGACATCGATTCTCAGGGGTGCCCGCGCTCCTGGACGGGCCCTACTTCGATGAGACGCCCACCCCCAGGTCGAACTCGCGATAAACGCGCGCCCAGAAGCCGTCGCGCAGCCACACCCGGGCCTC
This sequence comes from Nonomuraea basaltis, assembly GCF_005893125.1. Classification (GTDB taxonomy): domain Bacteria; phylum Actinomycetota; class Actinomycetes; order Streptosporangiales; family Streptosporangiaceae; genus Nonomuraea; species Nonomuraea basaltis. Next base: position 27,456 of record NZ_VCJS01000054.1, read on the forward strand.
CGGGAACGGCCGCAGCGAGTGGCCGAGCTCCTTCTCCGCCTCGATCAGCAGCTCGGTGTCGATCACGGTCGGCAGGATCGGCCCGGGCAGCAGGTCGCGGATGTTGTCGCGGCCGCGGGTGAGTATCCACTTCTGCGCCACGTGCTCGCCCACGTCCTCCACGCGTGGCCGGCTCGGCCCGAGCTTGGCCACCTGCCCCGGCTTGGCGTGCGGCTTGACGGGTGCGCGCCCGGCGAACACCTGGGCGGGCGAGGGAGCGGCGGCGGGTGGAGTGACCGGGACGGGCTGGGGAGCACGGCTGAAAAAGGGCCTCAGGAAATCAGCGGAGATCACTTCGACAGTGTCCGACTCCCACACCAGGCGCTCGGCCTGGTTGGTGCCGTACGGCGGCTCGACGCCCCACAAGTGGATGCGCACGCCGTACGCCTGAGCCGCCTCGACCGCCGGAACCATGTCCTCATCGCCTGCCAGCAGGATCGTGTCGGTGACCGCATGATGCCTGGCCAGTGCCTCCAGATCGCTCCTGATCTGCGCGTCCACGCCTTTCTGCTGGCCACGGGCGTTCAGGTTGCCAAGTCGGACCTTGACCCAAGGGAGCTGAGCGATGACCCTCTGGTCGACGGTGGGCACGCGGTCACGGGCTGCGTCATACCAATAGATCCGCAGAAGTTCGCCGGAAATACGTTCCTCTGCATGTTTCTGTAGACTCTGGATGAGCTCATCGGCGGCCACCCGATATTCCTTGCGCTCCTTCGCGCCGAGCAGCACTTCACCTGCCGCAGCGTACAGATAACCGACATCCACTAGGACGGCGTACTTGGCTGCCACAGGATGCGGCATGAGGTCTGGGATGGCCATGTCGTCCTCCAGGCCGCGGTGTTAGTTGATCGGCTGACTATATACGCCTACTTTCTCTAGATAGTCCCAACTCCCAGGGAACTTGACACCCGATTCCCAGGATCTATCTAGGGTAGGGCGCTCATCCGCCATGCCGACTTCCCTGGGACGACAGGGTTACGCATACCTCTGGCTGGGTTTCGCCACCTTTGTCTGCGCGGTACGGGAGGCGCCTCCGGTTCGGCGTGGGAGCTGCGTCGCGTGGCGATCGCGGTCACCAACGCGGCGATCTCCTCGGGCGTGGCATCGCCCCGGACAACGCGCATATGTGGCGTCATAGCGGGATGTTCCCATGCTTCTTCGGCGGGAGCGTCGCCCGCTTGTTCCTGAGGGCCCGCAGCGCCCTGACGACCTGGGGCCGGGTCTCCGACGGGCGGATCACCGCGTCCACGTAACCGCGCTCGGCCGCGATGTACGGGTTGGCCAGCGTGTCCTCGTACTCGGTGACGAGCCTGGCGCGCTCGGCGTCGGGATCGCCGGCGGCGGCCAGCTCGCGCCGGTAGAGGATGTTGACCGCGCCCTGTGCGCCCATGACCGCGATCTGCGCCGTGGGCCAGGCCAGGTTGACGTCCGCGCCGAGGTGCTTGGACCCCATGACGTCGTACGCGCCGCCGTACGCCTTGCGGGTGATCACCGTGATCAGCGGCACGGTGGCCTCGGCGTAGGCGTACAGGAGCTTGGCGCCGCGCCGGATGATTCCGTTCCATTCCTGATCGGTGCCGGGAAGGAAACCCGGTACATCTACAAAAGTCAGTATTGGAATATTAAACGCATCACATGTTCGAATAAATCTCGCGGCCTTCTCGGATGCGTTGATATCCAGACATCCGGCGAAATGCATGGGCTGGTTCGCGACGACCCCGACCGGCTGGCCGTCCACCCGGCCGTACCCGACCACGATGTTCGGCGCGAACAGCGCGTGGACCTCCAGGAACTCCCCGTCGTCCAGCACGTGCTCGATCACCTGGTGCATGTCGTACGGCTGGTTCGCCGAGTCCGGGATCAGCTCGTCAAGCTCGGGATCCGGCTCCAGGTCGGCGGCGGCCTCGAAGATCGGCGCCTCGTCGAGGTTGTTCGACGGCAGGTACGACAGCAGTGCCTTGACGTAGTCGAGCGCGTCGTCCTCGTCGGCGGCCTGGTAGTGGGCCACGCCCGACTTGGTGTTGTGCGTGTGGGCCCCGCCGAGCTCCTCGAACGTGACCTCCTCGCCCGTCACGGTCTTGATCACGTCCGGGCCCGTGATGAACATCTGCGACGTCTGGTCCACCATCACGATGAAGTCGGTCAGCGCGGGGGAGTAGACATGCCCGCCGGCCGCGGCGCCCATGATGAGCGAGATCTGCGGGATCACACCAGAGGCGTGCACGTTGCGCTTGAAGATCTCCGCGTAGAGGCCGAGCGCGACCACACCCTCCTGGATGCGCGCGCCGCCGCCCTCGTTGATCCCGATGATCGGGCAGCCGGTCTTGAGCGCCAGGTCGAGCACCTTGACGATCTTCTCGCCGTACACCTCGCCCAGTGAGCCGCCGAACACGGTCACGTCCTGCGAGAACACGCACACCTGACGCCCGTCGACGGTGCCGTGGCCGGTGATCACGCCGTCTCCGTACGGCCGCCGCTTCTCCAGCCCGAACATCGTGGACCGGTGCCCGGCCAACCCGTCGAACTCCACGAACGAGCCCTCGTCCAGCAGCGCGAGCACCCGCTCCCTGGCGGTCATCTTGCCCTTGGCGTGCTGCTTCTCCACCGCGGCCGCGGACCCCGCGTGCACGGCCTCGTCGAGCCGCCGCTCCAGGTCGGCGATCTTCCCTGCAGTCGTATGGATGTCCGGCTTCTCCGGCATCGGCTCCGCAGCTGCCGTGCTCATTGGTCGTTCACCACTCCTCATTCGCTCCGCGGAGTCCCTCCTGCGTCGGGCCTCCACTCCGCTCACTGCGTCGGGCTCACTCCGTGCTCATTGGTCGCTCGCCACTCCTCATTCGCTCCGCGGAGTCCCTCCTGCGTCGGGCCTCCACTCCGCTCACTGCGTCGGGCTCACTCCGCCATGCGCGCAAGGCTAGCCCCTCCCCATAGATTGGTTCCATGACGGATGCGGTTCGCACCCATGACCTGTTCAAGAGGTACGGCCGGCAAGTCGCGGTGGCGGGAGTCGATCTCGTGGTTCCCGCCGGCAGTTTCGCGGGCCTGGTGGGCCCCAACGGCGCCGGTAAGACGACCACGCTCAGCATGATCACCGGATTGCTCCGCCCCGACGGCGGCTCGGCCCAGGTGGACGGATTCCATGTCTGGCGCGATCCCGTCGAGATCAAGGCCAGGATCGGGGTGCTGCCCGAGGGGCTGCGGCTGTTCGAGCGGCTGTCGGGCCGCGAGCTGCTGCTCTACGCCGGGCGGCTGCGCGGCATCCCCAAGAGCGAGGTCGAGCAGCGGGCGGGCGAGCTGCTGGCCGTGATGGACCTGGCCGGCGCGGCCGACAAGCTCGTCGTCGACTACTCCACCGGCATGCGCAAGAAGATCGGCCTGGCGGCCGCGCTGCTGCACAATCCGTCGGTGCTGTTCCTGGACGAGCCGTTCGAGGGCGTCGACCCGGTCAGCGCCAACACGCTGACGGTGGTGCTCCAGCGCTTCACCGCGTCCGGCTCGACCGTCATCTTCTCCAGCCACGTCATGGACCTGGTCGAGCGGCTTTGCGACTGGGTGTCGGTGATGAGCGCGGGCCACATCGTGGCGCAGGGGCCGCTGGAGCAGGTGCGCGACGGCCGCAGCCTCAACCAGGCGTTCCTGGAGCTGGTCGGCGGCTCGCCGCAGAGCCGCGACGCGGGCCTGACCTGGCTGGGCGCCAAGCCGGCCGGCGCAGGATCGGAGCAGCCGCCGGTGAGTTCAGCCGGGTCCGAGCAGGCATCCGTGCGCGCCGCCGAGCCCGGGGACCGCCAGTGAGCACGGTGGCGCTGTTCGCGCAGCTCAAGATCCGGCTGCTGGCCGGCAACCTGCGCGGCGACCTCCAGCGCAAGCTGGGCTTCATCTTCACCATGGTCATCGCCACCGGCCTGGCCGCGCTCGGCTTCTTCCTGATGAGCCTGCTCCGGCTGGCGCCCCCCGGCATCGCAGCCTCGCTCGTGATCGTCTTATTCGCGTTCTTCCTGTTCAGCTGGATGATCGTGCCGTTGCTCGCGTTCGGCCTCGACGACACGCTCGATCCCGCCAAGCTGTCGCTGTTCCCGCTGCGGACGCGCCGGTTGGCGGTCGGCATGTTCACCGCGTCCGTGACCGGCGTCTGGCCCGCCGCGATGCTGATCGTCACGTTCGGCGCCCTGGTCGCCCTCCCGGCGAGCGCCGGCGGCGTCCTGCTCGGGGTGCCCGCCGTGCTGCTGCAGTTCGCGCTCTGCGTGGTGACGTCGCGGCTGATCACCACGTCGCTGTCCAGCGCGTTGCGCACCCGTCGCGGCCGTGACGTCCTGGCCGTGGCCGCCCTGCTCGTGGTGGTGCTCGCGCAGCTGCCCAATCTGGTGATCAACCGCGGCTTCGGCGACCCGGTGGCGATGCTGCACCAGATGGCGGCCGTGCTCAGGTGGACCCCGCCCGGCATGGCCGCGCACGCGATCGCGGACGGCGGCCTGATCGGGCTGGCCGAGCTCGCGTTCCTGGCGCTGCTCGTGGCGGCGCTCGCCTGGCTGTGGATCAAGGCGTTGAGCCGCGCGCTGGTGACGCCCGACGTCTCCACCCAGGCCGCCTCCGTTCGCAGGGAGACCGGCCTGGTCGACCGGCTCGTGCCGGACGGGCCGCTGGCCGCGGTGGTCACCAAGGAGCTGAAGTACATCAGGCGCGATCCGAGGTTCCGCGTGGGCTGGTTCAGCGCCATCGTGATCACACTGGTGCTGTCGTTCTCGCTGGGCAACACCGCCGAAGGCGGGCCCGGCCCCGGCGTGCCGATCGCCATCACCACGCTCGGCGCCCTGATGATCGCCATCCAGTCGGGCAACGCGTTCGGCATCGACGGCCGCTCGCTGTGGATGAACGCCGTGACGTTCGGCTCCGAGCGCGGCCTGGCCACCGACCTGGCCGGGCGCCACCTGGCCAGCGCGCTGATCGCGGTGCCGCTGCTCGCCGTGATCGCCGTCGGCACCGGCGTGTTCACCGGCCATCCGGCGTCGATCCTGCCGGCGATGCTGGCCGGGTGGGGCGCGCTCGGGATCGGGCTCGGCGTCGGCTCGGTGGCCAGCGTCGTCCTGCCCTACACCGTGCCCGAGCGGATGAACGCCTTCAGCGGCGCCGCTCCCGGGCAGGGCGGGCAGGCGTTCGCCTCCTCCATCGGGGCGATGCTCAGCATCGCGCTGCTGTCGCTGCCGTTCATGGTGCCGCTGCTGTTCGGGTTCTTGTGGGTGTGCGTGGTGGCGCCGTTCTACGGGCTGCTGGCCGAGGCGCTCGGCCGGCGGCTGGGCGCCAGGATCGGGTTCGCCAGGATGCCGGAGCTGGTCGCGGCGGTCTCGAAGCCCACCTGAATGGTCTAGTCCAATGGGTGAGACCGGTCTACGGGCACTTGGAGGGACTGGATACCCTTCGAAACATGATTGACCAGGGGCTCGAACGTCGCAGCGCGGCCGTGACCGAGATGCCGGATGAGCTGCGCCACGATGTGCGGCTGCTCGGCAAGCTGCTCGGGCAGGTGCTCGCCGAGCAGGGAGGCGAGGATCTGCTGGCCGACGTCGAACGGCTGCGCAAGGCCGTCATCGCGGCGCGCAGGGGCGAGATCTCGGCCGACGCGATCAGCGAGATGGTCGCGGGATGGGAGATCGAGCGGGCCGTTCAGGTCGCCCGCGCGTTCACGTGCTACTTCCACCTGGCCAACCTGGCCGAGGAGCACTACCGCATCCGCACGCTGCGCGAGCGGGACGCCGAGGGCCGGGTGCAGCGGGAGTCGCTGGCGCACGCCGTACACGAGCTGGGCCACGATCGCGTCGCCGAGCTGCTGGAGGGCCTGGAGCTGCACCCGGTGCTGACCGCGCACCCCACCGAGGCGCGCAGGCGCGCGGTCGTCACCGCCATCCAGCGGATCAGCGGCCAGCTCACCGAGTACAACACCCCCGGCCGCGGGGCCTCCGAGCGCGCCGACAGTAAGCGGCGCATGCTGGAGGAGATCGACCTGCTGTGGCGCACGGCCCAGCTCCGCTCGACCAAGCTCGACCCGCTCGACGAGGTGCGCACCGCCATGGCCGCCTTCGACGAGACGCTGTTCCGCATGGTGCCGCAGGTCTACCGCGCGCTGGACGCGGCGCTCGACGAGGGCACCGGCACCCGCCCGCCGCAGGCCAGGCCGTTCATCCGGTACGGCAGCTGGATCGGCGGCGACCGCGACGGCAACCCGAACGTCACGGCCAGGGTCACCCGCGAGACCATCCAGATCCAGGCCGAGCACGTGCTGACGGCGCTCGAGACCGCCTGCACGCGCATCGCCCGCACGCTCACCGCCTCCGCCCAGTTCGCCCCCTGCTCGCTGGATCTGAAGACGGCGCTGGCCGCGGCCGTGGACGCGCACCCCGAGGTCGTCTCCGAGCTGGCCACCCGCTCGCCGCGTGAGCCGCACCGGCAGTGGCTGCTGTTCGTGGCCGCGCGTATCGCCGCCACCCACCGCCGCGACCTCGATCTCGCCTACCGCTCGCCGGCCGAGCTGCTGGCCGACCTGCGGCTGGGGCAGGAGTCGCTGGCCGCGTCCGCGCCGCGGCAGGCGTACGGCGAGCTGCAGCACCTCATCTGGCAGGTGGAGACGTTCGGTTTCCACCTGGCCGAGCTGGAGGTGCGCCAGCACTCCCAGGTCCACGCGGCCGCGCTGGAGGAGCTGCGGGCCGGCGGCGAGCCGTCCGAGCGCACCGAGGAGGTCCTTGCCACGATCCGGGTGATCGGCTGGATCCAGGAGCGGTTCGGCGTCACGGCCTGCTCCCGCTACGTGGTCTCGTTCACCCGCTCGGCCGAGGACGTCGCGGCCGTCTACGACCTGGCCCAGCACGCGCTCGGCAACCGCGCGCCCGTGCTGGACGTGGTGCCGCTGTTCGAGTCCGGTCAGGACCTGGCGAACTCGCCGCACGTGCTGACCGGCATGCTGGAGATCCCGCAGGTGCGCGAGCGCCTGGCGGCCACCGGCAGGCGCATGGAGATCATGCTCGGCTACTCCGACTCGGCCAAGGAGCTCGGCCCGGCCGCCGCCACGCTCCGGCTGTACGAGGCGCAGGAGGCGCTGACCGCCTGGGCCGCCGAGCACGACGTGAAGCTGCGCATGTTCCACGGCCGTGGCGGCGCGCTCGGCCGCGGCGGCGGCCCGGCCAACCGCGCGGTGCTGGCCCAGGCCCCCGGCTCGGTCGCGGGCCGCTTCAAGGTCACCGAGCAGGGTGAGGTCATCTTCGCCCGCTACGGCCACATCGCGATCGCCCGCCGCCACCTGGAGCAAGTCACCAACGCCGTCCTGCTGGCCTCCTCGCCCACGGTGAGCGCCCGCACCGCGACCGCCGCCGAGCGCTTCCGGGGCCTGGCCGAGCAGGTGGCCACGGCATCGGAGGATGCGTACCGCGCGCTGACCGAGGCGCCGGGCTTCCCTGAGTGGTTCGCCCTGGTCAGCCCGCTCGAGGAGATCGGCACGCTGCGCCTTGGCTCCCGTCCGGCCCGCCGCGGCCTGGGCGCGCCGCGCTCGCTCGACGACCTGCGGGCGATCCCGTGGGTGTTCGCGTGGGCGCAGACCCGGGTCAACCTCCCCGGCTGGTACGGCCTGGGCGCCGGCCTGGCCTCGGTGGGCTCCCTGGACGAGCTGCGGGCCGCCTACACCGAGTGGCCGCTGTTCAACGCGATGCTGGACAACGCGGAGATGTCGCTGGCCAAGACCGACCGCTCGATCGCCAAGCGCTACCTGGCTCTGGGCGGCCGCGAGGACTTCACCCGGCAGGTGCTGGAGGAGTACGACCGGACCCGCGACCTGGTGCTGCAGGTGACGGGTCACACGCGGCTGCTGGAGAACCGCAAGGTGCTCTCGCGCGCCGTCCAGCTCCGCGACCCGTACGTGGACGCGCTGTCACACCTGCAGTTGCGGGCCCTGCGCGCGCTGCGCACCGGCAACCCGTCCGAGCAGGAGCGCGACCGGCTGTCCACGCTCCTGCTGTTGTCGGTCAACGGGGTGGCGGCGGGCCTGCAGAACACCGGCTGAGCTAGCGGAGCCCGTCGAAGAACGCGACGATGTCGGAGGTGAGCGCCTCGGGCGCGGTGTGCGCGGTGTAGTGGCCGTGCGCCGGGGCCGGCAGCGTCTTCCACGAGACGATGTTGGCGTGGTCGCGCTCGGCGAAGCGGCGGATGGACTTGAAGTCGCCCTCGCCCATCGCCAGCGCCGTCGGCACGGTCGTGGGCTGCTTGGGCTGCTCCATGCGGGCGTTCTCCCAGTACAACCGCAGCGCCGACCCCGCGGTCCCGGTGAACCAGTAGATCGCGGCGTTGGTCAGCACGAAGTCGTCGTCCAGGTCCTCGTCGAAGAGCTGCGCCAGCCAGCCGACCAGCCCGGCGGGGGAGTCGGCGACGGCGTGGGCGAGAGTCTGCGGCTGCTGTGACTGCAGGACGTTGAAGGCGCCCTTCTCCTTCCAGAACCAGTCCAGCACCGCGAGCCCCGCCTGGTCCTCCTCGCTCAGGTCCGCGAACTCGGCCGGGTCGCCGGAGGGGAACGAGAACAGCTGCGTGACGTGCACCCCGGCCACGTGCTCGGGGTCGATCCTGCCGATCTCGGGCGAGATCATCGAGCCGGCGTCGTTGCCCACCGCTCCGTAGCGTTCGTAGCCCAGCCGGGCCATGAGCTCGGCCCAGGCCCTGGCGATGCGCAGGTTGTTCCAGCCCAGCTCCTTGGTGGGGCCGGAGAAGCCGTAGCCGGGCAGCGACGGGATGACCAGGTGGAAATGACGCTTCAGCGGCTCGATGGCGTCGAGGTATTCGACGATTGAGCCGGGCCAGCCGTGGGTGAGGATCAGCGGCAGGGCGTTCGGGTTGTCGGAGCGTACGTGGATGAAGTGGATGTTCTGCCCGTCGATCTCGGTGGTGAACTGCGGGTACGCGTTCAGCCCGGCCTCCTGGGCCCGCCAGTCGAAGCCGTCGCGCCAGTGGCCGATCAGGCGCTTGACTCTGTCGACGCTGACGCCCTGGCCGGCGCCGGGGATCTCGTCGGTGAAGCGGGTCAGGGCGAGGCGCGCCTGGAGGTCGTCGAGGTCAGCCTGGGGGATCTCGATGCGGAAGGGGATGATGCTCATGGTGCGGCCCTTTCGGAACGGTTCGTTCTGTTCCTCTAGCTTAGCAGAACGGAATGCTTTATTCCACTGCCGAGCTGCGCTACCAGTGAGGCACAAGTGACCCCCAAGTGGTCATGGTCACTATGGGGCCCTTTACATGCAGAGAAAGGGACCCTCATGAAGAGGACAGCGTTGCTGCTGAGCGTCGCGATGCTCGGCGGCTTGCTGGCTGCTTCCCCCGCGTCGGCCGCCCCAGTCGCCGTCAAGGCGGCCGTGGCCAAGGTCAAGGCGAGCCCGGCCAAGCAGTCGGGCGCCTGCCCCACCACGGTGGGTTTCTCCGCCGTGGTGTCGGCCAAGGGCAAGGGAACCGTCCGGTACCGATGGGTACGCGGTGACGGCAGCAAGGGCGTCATCAAGAGCTTCCGCGTCAACGGCGCGCGCAAGGTGGTCGTGAAGGATCGTCAGACCTTCGACCGCACGATTTCGGGCTGGCAGGCCGTCGAGATCCTCGGCAAGAAGGGTTTGTCCGGCAAGGCCCCCTTCCGCGTCACGTGCTCGGGCCCGGCCACGGTGTGGGACTTCTCCCACCCGATGCCCGACGCGCCCGGCAAACCGCTGGTCGCCGCGGCGAGCGTCAAGGCCAGCCCGGCCACCTACACCGGCGCCTGCCCCACGACAGTGACGTTCACCGCCACCATCCAGGTCTCGCGCACCCCGGCCAAGGTCGACTACTGGTGGATCGACGGCGCTGCGGGAGAGGGTCCGCGCCAGTCGCTCTATTTCGCGGCGGGCGGCCCCCGCAGCAGCCAGGTCACGCTGCCGCTGAGCGTGGGCAGCTCCACCAGCGGCTGGAAGGCCGTTGAGATCCTCACCGCGAACGGCCATGACTCCGGCCGCGCCGCCTACCAGGTGACCTGCAAGCCGACTCAGCCGCCGACGAGCCCGTCGCCGACGCCGTCGGGCACCCCCAGCACGAGCCCGACGCCGTCGGGCACGCCGACCACGAGCCCGACGCCGTCGGGCACGCCGACCGGTGAGCCGCCCGCGCAGAAGCCGGAGCCGCTGATCGTCGGCCTCACGCCGGGCGACTACGAGGGATACTGCGACGGGCCCATCGCGTACCAGGCCACCGGCCGCATCACCCTTCCCGCCGGGCCCGGCCAGAGGGTCGTCTACTGGTGGCTGCTCGACAACACCCAGTGGCAGCAGGAGTACCTCTACTTCCCCGCAGCCACGCAGCCCCGGTCGCAGGCCGTCAACGCCACCTGGGCCGAGGAGACCCAGGGCACGCACACGCTCGGCCTCATGACCCTGAACGGCCCGGCCCAGCCAGTCGAGCGCACGTACACCTACAAGTGCCTGACGGGCCCCGAGCCGACCGCGAAGCTGACCATTCCGCACATCCTGACGCCTGTCTACCAGGGCCAGTGCGAGAACGGGATCGGCCTCAGGGTGGACTCGCTGATCCTCACGGACCGTGACACCGAGGTCCGCTACCGCGTCGTCGTGGACGGCAAGCCGGGCCCGATCAGGACCAAGCAGGTCAAGGCCGGCCGGCACCAGACGATCGGCGACCTCTGGTACAGCAACGCCAGGAGCAGCACCACCGGCGTGGCCCGCATCGAGGTGCTGAACCAGAACAAGCCGGCCAAGGAGGCTCCTTACAGTGTGAAGTGCCTGCCGCAAACCCCCTCGCCGGACGGGGTGCGCATCACCGAGTTCTGGCCGGTGGCCTACTACGGCGACTGCGTCGAGGCGCCGTACCCGACCGTCCACGGCTCGTTCCGCGCGCCCCCCGGAACCGAGATCACCTACCGGTGGGTCATCGACGGAAAGCCGGACGGGCCCTTCACCCACAAGGTAGGCCAGAGCGGATACGCGCAGGTGCAGGCCTTCCACTGGACCCGCCACACCAAGACCAGCGGCGTCGTGGCACTCGAGGTGCTGAGCCACAACAAGCCGGCCATCGAGGCCGTCTACCCCGTGCACTGTCAGAACTGACCTCGTAGGGCGGGCGGCCGGTGAACGATCCGCCCGCCTTACGCGATGATCCGTTCCAGGCCCGCGTACACGTTGCAGCGCTCGCCCCGCAGGAACCCGACGAGCGTCATACCGAACTCCCTGGCCAGGTCCACGGCCAGGGATGACGGCGCCGACACCGCGCACACCACCGGGATGCCCGCGGCCAGCGCCTTCTGCATGATCTCGTAGCTGGCCCGGCCGCTGACCATGAGCACGTGCTCGGCCAGCGGCAGCCGCTCCGCCAGCGCCGACCAGCCGACCAGCTTGTCGACCGCGTTGTGCCGTCCCACGTCCTCGCGCAGGCCGACCATCGTGCCGGTCGCCGAGAACAACCCTGCGGCGTGCAGCCCGCCGGTCTTGCCGAACACCCCCTGGGCCTGGCGCAGGGCGTCAGGCAGCCCGTACAGGAGCTCTGGGGTGAGCTCCAGCGGGCCCTGGGGGATCGGCACGCAGCGGTCACGCAGCGCGTCGAGGCTGGCCGAGCCGCAGACGCCGCACGCGCTGGAGGTGAGGAAGTGCCGGTCGAGCGCGGGCAGGTCGGGGATGGGGACGCGCAGGCGTACGGTGACCGTGTTGTAGCGGGCTTCGGGCGGGAGGTCCTCGTCGGTGCAGTACGCGATCGACGCGATCTCGCCGGCCCGCACCAGACCCTCGCCGTGCAGGAACCCGGCGGCCAGCTCGAAGTCGTGGCCCGGCGTGCGCATGGTGATGGCGACGGTCTTGCGGGCGCCGTCCGGCGCGGTGAGCCGGATCTCCAGCGGCTCCTCCGTGGCCAGGTCGTCGCGGCGGTCCGTGGCGACGGATCCGGCGATCTCCCTGATCCGCGTGCGGGTCGTGGGTCCTGGTCGCGTCTTCACAGCGGCCGCACAGCGACGAGCGCGTTGTAGTAGGGGATCCGCGCCTGTGGCGATCGGCGGGTCTCGTCCAGCAGCACATTGCCCTCCGGCCAGTGGATCTGCGCCTGGCCGTGAAGGACCTCGTCCCTCGGCCCTTCACTTCGCTCCCTGCTCATCTCCCCATCTTCCTACGCTGCAAAGATAGGAGGATGCCCGACTCCCGCTACTCCGACCTCGAACGCCCGCCCCTCTCCGAGGCGGCGCTCAACCGCGCCCTGGTCCGCCCAGGGTCCCTGTGGACGGGCGTCACCGTCGTCGAGAGCACCGGCTCCACCAATGCCGACCTGGCCGAGGCCGCCCTCGAAGGAGCCGCCGAGGGCGCGGTGCTGGTGGCGGAGGTGCAGCTCGCGGGCCGTGGCCGGCTCGGCCGCTCCTGGTCGGCGCCGCCCCGCTCGGGGCTGACGTTCTCGATCCTGCTCAGGCCGGAGGTCGCGGTGGCCACGCAGGGCTGGCTCCCGCTCATGTACGGCGTCGCCGCCGCCTCGGCCGTCCGCCGCCTGGCCGAGGTCGACGTGCGCCTGAAATGGCCCAACGACCTGCTGGTCGGCGAGCGCAAGCTGGCCGGCGTGCTGGCCGAGCGAGCGGACGGCGCCGTCGTCATCGGCATGGGGCTGAACGTGTCGCTCAGGCCGGAGGAGCTGCCCGTCGAGACGGCCACGTCGCTGGCCATCGAGGAGGCGGCCTGCGTGGACCGGGATCCGCTGCTCAGGGCCGTGCTCAGGGAGATCGAGACCCACTACAGGGAATGGACGGCGGTCGGCGGCGACGCGGAGGCGTCCGGGCTGCGCTCGGCCTACCTGGCGGCGAGCGCCACGGTCGGCCGCCAGGTCAGGGTGGAGCTGCCCGGCGACCAGGTGGTGACCGGGAAGGCGACCGGGATCGACCACTCCGGGCACCTCCAGGTGGAGGGCGCGGACCAGCGCTACACGCTGAGCGCGGGGGACGTCGTGCATGTGCGCGCTACGGACTGAGGCATGTGTGCGCCACGGACTGGGTCGTCGGCGTAGCAGCCGGGCGGCGATGGTGGCACGATTTGGGCCATGACCCTTCCCGACCATCATCTGACGCAGGGTGAGCGGCGCGTCCGATCCTTCCACCCACACTGGAAGCGGCTCATCGCGCCCTTCATCGCGCTGGTCCTCATAGCCGCGGCCTCCGGCGTCGCGCTCTACTTCATCCCGGCAAGCTGGGGCGACAATGCCCTCTACGCCAGGATCGCCGTCGTCGTCGTCGCCCTCGTCCTGCTGACGATCTGGTCGTTCGTGCCCTACCTGAAGTGGAAGAACACCGGCTACGTGCTCACCACCCACCGCTTCACGATCAGCACAGGCGTGCTCAACAAGTCGACCGACGAGATCCCGATCGCCAAGGTCAACACGGTCAGCTCCGACCAGACGTTCCCCGAGCGCCTGCTCGGCTGCGGCACGCTGACCGTCGAGTCCGCCGGCGAGCGAGGGGAGATCGTGCTGAGGGACATCCCGAAGATCCAGGATGTCCGGACCGACCTGTTCAGGCTCGTCGAGGATCACTCGGACGGCGAGATCGACGGCCGTTGAGCTCGGATCCGCGGGGCCGGCCGACCGCCGAGGAGATCGAGCGGCTGCTCCTCGGGCTGCCGCCGCGCTACACGCGAGCGCAGGTCGCGGCCAGGAGCGACGTGTCGCAGGAGCTGGCCGGGCGCATCTGGCGGGCGCTGGGGTTCGCCCAGCGCGCCGATGACGCCGTGGCGTTCACCGACGCCGACGTCAGTGCCCTGAGCCGGGTACGCAGCATGCTCGACAGCGGCCTGCTCGACGAGGAGACGGTCATCCGCATGGCCCGCGCGCTCGGCCAGACCACGGCCAGGCTGGCGCAGTGGCAGACCGAGATCATGATGGGCGCGATGCTGCCGAAGGATCCCGCGGGGGGCGACCTCGCCGAGGCGCTCGACACCGCGCAGGGCCTGCTGCCTGACTTCGAGCACGTGCTGATCCACGTCTGGCGGGCCCAGCTGGCCGCGGCCGGCACCCGGCTGCTGGCCCTCGCCGACGGCCACGACGAGCTGGTGCCGACCCGCGTGTCGATGGCGGTGGGCTTCGCGGACCTGGTGGCGTTCACCCGGCGGGCCAGGGAGCTGGACGAGCGCGAGCTGGCCGGGCTGGTGGAGGGGTTCGAGTCGCGGGCCGCCGACGTGGTGGCCACGCACGGCGCCAGGCTGGTCAAGACACTGGGCGACGAGGTGCTGTTCACCGCGCCGACCGCGGCCCAGGCGGCGGCGATCGCGCTCGACCTGATCGACACGGACGAACTGCGCGTCGGCATGGCCTACGGCCCGGTCGTGCCCATGATGGGCGACGTCTTCGGCACCACCGTCAACCTGGCCGCCCGGCTCACCGCGATCGCCCGGCCGGGCACCGTCCTGGTGGACTCGGAGCTGGCCGAAGGGCTGGACGGCCACGAACTCCACAAGATCAGACGCCGCCCGGCCAGAGGGCTCGGCGTGGTGCAGCCCTATGTCTTGCGGCGATCACCCTCCTGACCCAAGATGGCTGCCATGCCGTACGAAGTGCAGGGCGTGATCGCCCGAGCCAAGGGTCAGGAAGTTTCGCTCGAGACGGTCATCGTGCCGGACCCGGGACCGGGTGAGGCGGTCGTGACCGTGCAGGCCTGCGGGGTCTGCCACACGGACCTGCACTATCGGGAGGGCGGGATCAGCGACGACTACCCGTTCCTGCTCGGCCACGAGGCGGCGGGCGTCGTCGAGGCGGTCGGCCCCGGCGTCACCGAGGTGTCCCCCGGGGACTTCGTGATCCTCAACTGGCGCGCGGTCTGCGGCCAGTGCCGGGCCTGTCTGCGCGGCCGCCCCTGGTACTGCTTCAACACGCACAACGCGGCGCAGAAGATGACGCTCAAGGACGGCACCGAGCTGTCGCCCGCGCTGGGCATCGGCGCGTTCCTGGAGAAGACGCTGGTCGCCGCCGGCCAGTGCACCAAGGTCTCCGCCGAGGCGCCCGCCCAGGTCGCGGGCCTACTGGGCTGCGGCGTCATGGCCGGCATCGGCGCGGCGATCAACACCGGCGGCGTGACGCGCGGCGACAGCGTGGCCGTGATCGGCTGCGGCGGCGTCGGGGACGCCGCGATCCTCGGAGCGTCACTCGCGGGCGCCGCCAAGGTCATCGCCGTGGACGTGGATGACCGCAAGCTCGGCTGGGCCCGCGACTTCGGCGCCACCCACACGGTCAACTCGCGCGAAAGCGACCCGGTAGAGGCGATCCGCGACCTGACCGGCGGCTTCGGCGCGGACGTGGTCATCGAGGCGGTGGGCCGGCCGGAGACGTACAAGCAGGCCTTCTACGCCCGCGACCTGGCCGGCACGGTCGTCCTGGTAGGCGTCCCGACCCCGGAGATGACGCTGGAGCTGCCGCTGCTCGACGTGTTCGGCCGCGGGGGCTCGCTGAAGTCGAGCTGGTACGGCGACTGCCTGCCGTCGCGCGACTTCCCCATGCTGATCGACCTGTTCCTGCAGAACCGGCTGCCGCTGGACAAGTTCGTCTCCGAGACGATCGGGCTCGACCAGGTCGAGGAGGCGTTCGCCAAGATGCACCGCGGCGAGGTGCTGCGTTCGGTGGTGACGTTCTAGATGATCGATCGCGTCATCACTTCGGGCACGTTCTCGCTCGACGGCGGCACCTGGGACGTCGACAACAACGTCTGGCTGATCGGCGACGCCCGCGAGGTCGTCGTCATCGACGCCGCCCACGACGCCGCCGCGATCGCCGAGCGGGTGGGCGGGCGCGCGGTCAAGGCCATCGTCTGCACCCACGCGCACAACGACCACATCAACGCCGCCCGGTCGCTCGCCGAGCAGACCGGGGCGCCGATCCGGCTCCACCCCGCCGACCAGGTGCTGTGGGAGCAGCAGTACGGCGACGAGGTGCCGTACGAGCCGCTGACCGACGGCGAGCGGATCGAGGTCGGCGGGATCGCGCTGGAGATCCTGCACACGCCCGGCCACGCGCCCGGCGCGGTCTGCGTGTACGGGCGGGAGCTCGGCGTGGTCTTCAGCGGCGACACTCTGTTCAAGGGCGGCCCCGGGGCGACCGGCCGCTCGTACTCGTCGTTCGACACGATCATCGAGTCGATCAGGAAGCGGCTGCTCACCCTGCCCGCGGAAACCGTCGTGCACACCGGCCACGGCGACTCGACCTCGATCGGCGCCGAGGCCCCGCATCTGGAGGAGTGGATCACCCGAGGGCACTGATAGGGGCTGGCCGTAATCTTCCCCTCGCAGAGGGATACATCACTGTGGCGCAGCCAATGTAGGCAAGCCTAACCAAAGTGAGCTATCTTAGGTGTGCCTTACCTAAAGGCGTCCCACCTTCGCGAGAGGCCGTCCCTGGATGTACGTATGCATTTGTCGTGCTGTGACCGAAAACGAGGTCCACGACTGCATCGCCTCCGGGGCGACCAGCGTGAAGCAGGTCCGCGACACCACCGGGGCTGGTGGTGACTGTGCCCGATGTGTGCGGAAGATCTGTGCGATCCTGAAAAGGTCTGAAGAACTGACGACCGCATAGCCGGGATAGCAGCAAGGGGCCCGTTCACATGCAGGGCGACAAGCAGATCATCGAGTTGCTCAACGAGCAGTTGACCGCCGAGCTCACCGCGATCAACCAGTATTTCCTGCACGCCAAAATGCAGGCGAACTGGGGATACACGAAACTCGCCGAGCACACCCGCGAAGAATCGATCGACGAGATGCGCCACGCCGAGCGCCTCACCGATCGCATCCTCTTCCTGGAGGGCCTGCCCAACTACCAGCGGCTGGGCACCCTGCACATCGGTCAGACCGTGGAAGAGCAGCTCAGGGCGGACCTGGAGGTGGAGATGTCGGTGGTGCAGCGGCTGCGCCCGGGCATCCAGCTCATGCGCGAGAAGGGCGACGTCACCTCGGCCCGCATCTTCGAGGACATCCTCGAGGACGAGGAGCACCACATCGACTACCTGGAAACCGAGCTGTCGCTGATCCAGAGCCTCGGCGAGCAGCTCTACCTGGCCCGCTACGCCGAGCCGCCGTCCGCGGACGACTGACGTCGAGCCCGGGACGCCCTGGTCAGCCGATCGTGTACGACCTCCCGGCCTCGGCGTCCCAGCTCAGCGTGTCTCCAGAGCGCCGCCCTCCGACCTCGTCCCCCTGCTCGTCGTGCACCTGCCCGGCGGCCCGTATCGTGATCTCCCCAGTACGCCCCGCACGCAGCGTGATCTTCTCGGCGGCCCCGTCGCGCCACGAGACGTCCACGGTCACGTCACCGCGGGCCCGCAGCCCGCGCACCGACCCCGTGGGCCAGGCCGGCGGCAGGGCGGGCAGCACGTGGATCTCCCCGTGCTGGCTCTGCACCAGCATCTCCGCGATGCCCGCGACGGCCCCGAAGTTGCCGTCGATCTGGAACGGCGGGTGCGTGTCCCACAGATTGTCCAGCGTCGAGGACGTCAGCAGCTCGCTCAGCATCCGGTGCGCGTGATCGCCGTCGAGCAGCCGCGCCCAGAAGTTGATCTTCCAGGCCTTGCTCCACCCGGTGCCGCCGTCCCCCCGGGCCGCCAGTGTGACCTTGGCGGCCTCGCCCTCGGGGCTTTCCGCGACGATCTGCCGCCCGGGATGCAGCCCGAACAGGTGTGAAACGTGCCGATGGGAGTTGTCCGGCTCGTCCCAGTCTGCCTTCCACTCCTGCAACTGCCCCCAGGACCCGATCCGCAGCCCCGGATCCAGCCGCTCCAGCGCGTCCAGCACCCGCGTCCGGAACTCGGCGTCCACCTCCAGGACGCCCGCGGCCTCCGCGGCGCTCGTGAACAGATCCCAGACGATCTGCTGCGACATCGACGCCCCCGCCGAGAAGTCCCCGTGCTCGGGCGAGTAGCTGGGCGACACGACCAGCGTGCCGTCGCGCGGGTCGGTGTGCAGTGTGTCCAGCCAGAACTCCGCCGCCCCCTTCAACGCCGGATAGGCGGTCTCGCGTAGGTAGCGGACGTCCCCGCTGAACCGGTAGCGGTCGTACAGGTCCCGCGTCACCCAGGCCGCCGCCTCCGGGAACCAGAACGCTGTGGCCCAGTCGTGCACGCCGGTGAACCCGAACGGATTCGTCTCGTTGTGCACCAGCCACCCGCCGGCCCCGAACATCTCCCGCGCCGTCCGCCTGCCCGGCGCCATCATGGCCTCGACGTATTCGTCGTACGGCCGCGCCGTCTCGGCCAGGTTCGCCTGCTCGGCCGGCCAGTAGTTCATCTGCAGGTTGATGTTGACGTGGTAGTCGCCCGCCCATGCCGGGCTGGTGGAGTCGTTCCAGATGCCCTGCAGGTTCGCGGGCAGTGATCCGGCCCGCGAGGAGGCGATCAGCAGGTAGCGCCCGTACTGGAAGAACAGCGCCTCCAGCGCCCGATCGGCGGCCGATTCGCCCCCGGTGTACGCCGACAGCAGCCGATCCGTCGGCACCGCCGGTATCTCCTGCCCGAGGTCCAGCTCCACCCGGTCGAACAGCGCCGAACAGTCGTCCTGGTGTGAGTGCCTGAGCGCGTCGTACCCTTGCGCGACCGCCTTGTCCACGGCGGCCGTCACGGCGGCGTGCGGATCTTCGCCCCGGTACGCCGGGTAGGCCAGGGCGTAGTCGGTCCCGGCGGACAGCACGAACACCACGCTGTCGGCCTCGGCCACCGTGATCCGGTCGGCTCCGTCCGTGCGGGTGCCGCCCTCCACGACCACCTGCACCTGGGCCTCGAACCGCATCCCGTTGTCCGCGAGCGCCCCGCGCATCGTCAGCCGCCCGTCCGCGACGCTGACCCGCTTGTCGTCGTGCGGCGACGTGCAGCGCAGTGTGAAGGACACCGCGCCCGCCCGATCGGCCGAGATCCGCCCGACGATCACGTTGCCCGGGTGACTGGCGAAGTACTCGCGCGTGTGCCGCACCCCGCCGACCGTGTACCCCACCCTGGCCACGGCCTCGCGCAGGCTCAGCTCCCTGCGGTAGTCGGCAGGGGAGCCCGCGGGCAGGTCCAGCCACAGGTCGCCGAACGTCTGGTACGCCCCGAAGCCCGACTTCGGCTGCCCCAGCCTGGCCGCGACCTCCTCCGGCGCCATCCGCCCCGCACGGTCGAGCTCCTCGCGCACCCCGGAGATCGCCTCCGGGCGCGGGGAGGTCCAGTTGCCGAAGTCGTAGCCCTGCCGCGACCCCGGCCCGCCGGTCCACAGCGTCTTCTCGTTGAACTGGATCTGCTCCAGGTCGGTCCCGCCGAAGACCATCGCGCCGAGCGCCCCGTTGCCGATCGGCAGCGCTTCGGTCTCCCAGTCGGTCGCCGGCCGGTCGTACCAGAGGGTCAGGTCGTCTGCCGGTAAGCCTGTCATGGGGCACCACGGTAACAACCTCCGAACTTCTCCGCGGTGAAGTCCGGCAGCCCGGTGGCAGCGCCGTGACAGGCTCGGTGGTCAGCCTCGCGGCCCGCCACCCCGTCACCGTCGAGCCGCGGTCGGAGCGAGCACGGCACCTACGGCCTGCTGCAACGGCCCTTCCACGAGCGGGTCACGGAATCAGCTGGTAGAAGCGCCAGAACCCGAAGTCCTGGATCGGCAGGATCGCGATGTCGCCGAAGCCTGCCTCCTGCGCGTACCGGCGCAGCGTGTCCGGCCGCATCACGGTGCCGGTCGCCGCCGACGGCCGGTCATTCATCCCGTCGGGCAGGCAGATGAGCAGGCTGAAGCCGTACATCAGCCGCTCGAGTTCGTCCGCGGGCGCCGTGAAGGAGTCGCCCACCGCCTCGTCCATGATGACGACGGTCCCGCCGGGTGCGACCGCGCGCCGCGCCGCCGCCAGCGCGTCCACCGGCCGCGCCATGTCGTGTACGCACTCGAAGGCGAAGACGGCGTCGAACCGGCTGTCGTCGAGGAGCGCGGTGTCGCTGTGGCGGAAGGAGAGGCGGTCGCCCACCCCGGCGGCGGCCGCGTTGCGCTCGGCCAGCACGATGGACGGCCCGTCGACGTCGACGCCCTGCACCGTGGCCTCCGGGTACGCCCTGGCCAGCGCGATGGACGACCATCCCGCGCCGCAGCCGAGGTCGGCGATTCGGGCGCCGGGGCGGCGCAGGACGGCGTCGAGAGCGGGCACCCCGGCGAGGGCGTCGGGCAGCGCGTGCTCGAACCAGGGCCGGTTCATGTCGGCCTGGGACTCCCGAACGTCCGCCCCGAACGTCGCCCAGCCGACCCCGCCGCCGCTCCGGTAGGCGTCCAGGAGGGCGGGCATCTGCACCGCGGCGCCCGCCAGCATCCGCGCCAGCGGCGCGAGATAGGCCAGGCTGGCCTCGTCGGTCAGCACCTCGGCCGCGCCCTTCGGCAGGACGAAGCGGCCGTCCGCGGCGACCTCCAGGATCCCTGCCGCGGCCTGCTGCTCCAGCCATTCCCTTGCGTACCGCTCGTGGCCGCCCGCCCGGGCGGTCAGTTCCCCCGCGTCGGCCGGGCCGTGCGCGGCCAGCGCGCGATACCAGCCCAGCCGGTCGCCGATGTGCACCGAGAGCACCTCGATGGTGCCCAGCGCCGCCTTGAACAGGCGGTCGGCGAATTCGTCAGTGGTCGTGGTCATGATGTTCTCCCCTTGTTTTCCGTTAATCCCGAACGAGGATCGGTGGTGTCCGCCCGGCGAAAAGGTCATTTGACACAGAGCGGAAGGTGTCCCTCGACGAGACCGCCACAGAACGTGGTGACGGCCTCCCGGCTGGCCAGCAGGCGCAGGACACGGCGGTGTGGCCCTGGCGGGCCACCACGGCCACGTGACGGTCCGGGTGGAGGTCGGCGAGGGCCCGCAGCATGGAGCCGGTCAGGCGCGGCATGGGCGTCATGAACCGCAGGAGCCGGGACTGCGCCGACATCCCGGAGAACACCTCCTCGATGGGGCGGGTCTCGCCGGGCCGGAGAAGACTCAGCCGTACGGGATCGACCGGTAAGTGTGTCACCACAGGCGGCGACGGACTGGCAAGCATGGCGTACCTCCTTGAACGCGCTCGAACCCGTCAGACACCGGTCAGCTTCGGACACCGGGCTGTCGAGCGCCTGTCACAGCGCTGCCACGGGCCTGAAAGGGCGATGATGAGGTTCCGGGTGTTCGGCACGGTCGAAGCGGCGGGACCCGCGCGCCTCGCTGCTCCGCCACTTCGCCGCGCCGCGCGCATGATCGTCCTCGACGATCCGTACCATTTGCCCGACGCGGCGTACCTCGAGCAAATCGTCGAGGCGATGGCCGGCTTCCTTCGAGAGGGTTGAGAATCGCGGCTCCGGGAATCATGAGCCGATGATCTCCTCTGGAAGACCGCGGTAATTTAATCACGACCAACCGTCCTTTAGCCGTGTTTGCCCAGGTCAATAGATAGGTCAACGACGAGTCAAACCGCGCGCTGTGCCCGGGAAACGATCGCTTAAGGTCCTACGATCGCTTCATGACCTGCGTACTTCTCGCCGAGGATGACACCTCGATCTCAGAGCCACTCGCGCGTGCGCTACGCCGTGAGGGCTATCAGGTCGAGGTGAGCCCCGACGGCCCACAGGCCCTGGAGAGGGCCCTGTCGGGCGGAATCGATCTCATCGTTCTTGACCTTGGTCTTCCTGAAATGGACGGCCTGGAGGTGGCACGCCGGATCCGGGCCGAAGGCCACGGGACCCCGGTCCTGATACTCACTGCCCGTGTCGACGAGGTCGACACGGTCGTCGGGCTCGACGCGGGCGCCGACGACTACGTCACGAAACCGTTCAGGCTGGCCGAGCTGCTCGCCCGGGTACGCGCGCTGCTGCGCCGCGGCACCTCCGAGACGCCGGTCGTCCAGGGGGTGCGCATCGACGCGGACTCCCGGCGCGCCTGGATGGGGGACAAGGAGCTGCACCTGACGACCAAGGAGTTCGACCTGCTGCGCGTGCTCGTACGCGACGCCGGCAAGGTGGTCACCCGCGAGCAGATCATGCGCGAGGTGTGGGACACCAACTGGTGGGGCTCGACCAAGACACTCGACATGCACATCTCTTGGCTGCGCCGCAAGCTCGGCGACGATGCCGCCAAGCCGCGTTACATCACGACCGTCCGGGGAGTCGGCTTCCGGTTCGAACGCGAGTAGGCGGATGCGCCGTCGACTGCTCTCCTCCACGCTGGTCGTCGCGGTAATCGCGGTCCTGTTGCTGGGGGTCCCCCTGGGCGTCGTGGTGAGCCGCCTGATCGTCGACGAGGCGGCTCAGGAGCTCGGGGCGGAAGCCAAACGACTCGTGGGAGAGGTCGAGTACGCCCGCGTCCAGGAGACGCCGCTCGATCCCCAGCAACTGGAACAGAAGTATCCGGGCAGGTATATACAGATCTGGGAACGCGGAACTCCCCTCAGGGTGACCGTCGTCGGCACCGCACCGGCGTCCGGTCACCTGATGACGGAGGATGCCCAGACCAACACCGGCGTCTATGTCCGGATAAGTCGTGATCGTGATCAGGTCGAGCGGGATGTACGGGCTCGCCTGCTCCTCATCGTGGCCCTGGCCGTCGCCGCCCTGGCGGTGGCCGTGAGCTTGGCCGTCGTGCAGTCACGCCGGTTGACGCTGCCCCTGCAGGACCTGGCGAAGATCGCCGAGCGGCTGGGCTCCGGTGACGCGCGGCCGAGCAAGCACCGCTACGGCATTCCCGAGCTGGACCGCGTGGCCCAGGTGCTGGACCGCAGCGCCACCCGCATCTCCGATCTGCTCACCAGGGAACGCGAGTTCGCCACGGACGCCTCACACCAGCTCCGCACCCCCCTGACCGGCCTGACCATGCGCCTGGAGGAGATCGTCGCCTCCGCGCACGAGCCGGACGTGGTCCGCGAGGAGGGGGAGGCGGCGATCGTCCAGGCCGAGCGGCTCACCGCTGTGATCGACGAGTTGCTGGCCGCGGCCCGCCGCCAGCGCCACGCCCAGGCCGAGCCGGTCGCGATCGACGAGGTGATCGGCCAGCAGGTCACCGAGTGGGAGCCGGTCTTCCGGGAGGCCCACCGTACCCTGCGGCTCGACGGCGCCCGCGGTCTGAAGGCGTTGGCCACGACCGGCGGGTTCGGCCAGGTGATCGCGTCCCTGCTGGAGAACTCCCTGCGCCACGGCGGCGGCACCGTCACCGTCACCACCACCAGCGGTGACAACTACGTGGTGATCGAGGTCGCGGACGAGGGCCCGGGCATCGCCGACGAGATCGCCCCGAAGATCTTCGAACGGAACGTCAGCGGCGGCGGGGGCACCGGCCTCGGCCTGACGCTCGCACGGGCGCTGGCCGCCGCCGACGGCGGCCGGCTGGAGCTGGTGCGACGCCGCCCCGCGACGTTCGCCATCTTCCTGCGCCCGGCGGAGGACGACGGCAGGAGCCGGGTGGTCAGCGGTCCTGCGTGACCCCGGTCTCGGGCAGCTCGACCGGGATCGGCTCGGTGGCCTCCAGGAACACCCACTTCTTGTACGACCAGTAGCGGAACAGGGTGCCGAGCCCGACGCCCACGATGTTCGCGATGTTGAGACTGAGCGTGTCGTGCAGGTTGAGCGTGTAGGTGGTGAAGCCGATCGTCAGCATTCCGAAGAGCAGTGCGATGCCGTTGAGCAGGAAGAACAGGAAGTATTCGCGCCGGAGGCCGCTCTGCTCGCGGTGCCGGAAGGTCCAGTAGCGGTTGCCCGCGTAGGCGAACGTCGTGGAGACCGTGGCCGCCGCGACCTTGGACGTCAGCGGCCCCAATTCCAGTACGACGCTGCAGAGGTTGAGCAACCCCAGATCGATGAGGAAGGCCACGGCCCCGATGCTGCCGAACTTGGCCAGCTCGTGGACAAGGGACGCGAACCGCTCGTAGAGCCGCCTGACAAAGCTCACGTCTCTGCTCGGTCCCTTCTCTAGTCGCGCGTGGACCACTTAGCGTACCGGCCATGATGGAGGCCCGGTGTCAGGCTCATGAACATACCCCGCAAAGAACAGTTAGAAATATCGCCCTCTGGGCGGCGATTCCGAAAGATGGAGATTACTCTGCGATGCAGGTCGCTGGGCGGTCGTGCCTGAGAGGCGACCCGGAACGACCGCCCAGCACCCACCGAACGCGTACGGTGGAAAAGTTGTCGTTGCGTCCCGGTAAGCTCACCTGGCGTGAGTTCCTACCGCCCCATTGGACCGGTCGTCGGCATCGTCGGTGCGGGCCAGCTGGCCAGGATGTCGCAGCAGCCCGCCATCGCGCTCGGTGTCGAGCTGCGGGTGCTGGCCAACGCCCCTGACAAGAGCGCCGCCCGGGTGATCGTCGACACGCGCATCGGAGACTACCGCGATCTGGGCGTCCTGCGCGATTTCGCCCAGGGGTGCGACGCGATCACGTTCGACCACGAGCACGTCCCGACCGAGCACATCAGGGCCCTGGCCGACAGCGGCCACGCCGTCCACCCCGGCGCCGACGCGCTGGTGCACGCGCAGGACAAGGCGGTCATGCGCGAGCGGCTGACCGCGATCGGCGTGCCCTGCCCGGCCTGGGCACGGGTGTCGGCGGCGGCGGACGTCTCGCGCTTCGCGGACGAGCACGGCTGGCCGGTGGTGCTGAAGGCGGTGCGCGGAGGATACGACGGCCGCGGCGTGTGGGTGTGCGAGAGCGCCGCCGAGGCCGAGGAGGCGTTCGCGGCCGGGGCCGAGCTGATGGCCGAGGCGTTCGTGCCGTTCGAGCGGGAGCTGGCGGTGCTGGTGGCCCGCTCGCCGCACGGGCAGGGCGTCAGCTACCCGGTCGTGGAGACCGTGCAGCAGGACGGCATCTGTGTCGAGGTGCTCGCGCCCGCGCCCGGCCTCGACCAGGAGGACGCCGCGCAGGCCCAGCGCATCGGCCTGAAGATCGCCCACGAGCTGGGGGTGACCGGGCTGCTGGCGGTGGAGATGTTCCAGACGGCGCGCGGGCTCGTGGTCAACGAGCTGGCCATGCGCCCGCACAACAGCGGCCACTGGACGATCGAGGGCTCGACGACGTCGCAGTTCGAGCAGCATCTGCGGGCGGTGCTCGACCTGCCGCTCGGCTCCCCCAAGATGACCGCCCAGGTCGTCGTCATGGCCAACCTGCTGGGCGGCGACGACCCCGACCTGTTCAAGCGCTACGAGCACGTGCTGGCCCACGATCCGGGCATCAAGCTGCACTTCTACGGAAAGGAAGTGCGCCCCGGCCGCAAGATCGGCCATGTGACGGCCCTCGGCTCCAACCTGGACGAGGTCCGCGCCCGCGCCCGCCACGCCGCCGTCTACCTCGCCACCGGGGAGTACACGTGAGAGAGCGAAGCGAACGAACCATTGGACGCAGCATCTCGATTTTCACGTTGCCGACGAAGGAGGCAGCAGTGAGAGAGCGAAGCGAGCGAACCGTTGGACGCAGCATCTCGATTTTCACGTTGCCGACGAAGGAGGCAGCAGTGAGAGAGCGAAGCGAGCGAACCGTTGGACGCAGCATCTCGATTTTCACGTTGCCGACGAAGGAGGCAGCGTGAAAATCGGCATCGTCATGGGCAGCGACTCCGACTGGCCGGTGATGAAGGCCGCGGCCGAGGCGGTCGCGGAGTTCGGGGTGCCGTTCGAGGCGGACGTCGTGTCCGCGCACCGCATGCCGACCGAGATGATCGACTACGGCCGCCGGGCCGCCTCCCGCGGTCTCCAGGTGATCATCGCCGGCGCCGGCGGAGCCGCGCACCTGCCCGGCATGCTGGCCTCCGTCACGCCGCTGCCGGTGATCGGGGTGCCGGTGCCGCTGAAATACCTCGACGGCATGGATTCCCTGCTGTCGATCGTCCAGATGCCCGCTGGGGTCCCAGTGGCCACGGTGGCGGTCGGAGGGGCCCGCAACGCGGGGCTGCTGGCCGTACGCATCCTCGCCGCCTCCGACGCCGGGCTCCGGGAGCGCATGGAGGAGTTTCAGGAGCGGCTCAAGGAGCAGGCGTACGCCAAGGGCGAGCGCCTGCGCGCCGAGGCCGCTGAACTCTGACGGGAGAGGCCGTCTGCCGTAACCATTTCCGCGGCGGCGCAGGGCGTGACGGCGATAGTGCTCCACCACGCCCTGCCCAACCCGCTCTCGACCCCGTTCTGGTCCCGCCGCGGACCGGCCCCTGTTCACCCAGTGGGTCCGCCACCTGGGCACCTGAAGGACAGGCGCCGGCCTACGGCGGTGCCCGCTACGGCCGGCCCAGGGCTCGGTAGTGCCATCCAGCCGACCGCCACACTTCAGCATTCAGTGCGTTGCGCCCGTCCACGATGCGCCGGGTCGCCACGACCGCGCCCAGCTCCTCCGGGTCGAGGTCCACGAACTCCTGCCACTCCGTGAGCAGCAACACCACATGCGCCCCGCGAACGGCCTCAACAGCCGACTCGCCGTAGTTCAGCTCGGGATGAGCCTTACGAGCGTTGTCGAGCGCGATCGGGTCGTACACGGTGACCTGTCCGCCCTGGTGGCCGATGTTCACGGCGACGTCCAGGGCGGGGGAGTCGCGAATGTCGTCCGAGTTCGGCTTGAACGCCGCCCCCAGCACGCCCACGGTGCACCCGTGGAAGGAGCCGCCGGCCAGCTCCCTGGCCAGGTCGACCATGCGGGCCCGCCGCCGCTTGTTGATGGCGTCCACCTCGCGCAGGAACGTCAGCGCCTGGTCCGCCCCCAGCTCGCCGGCCCGCGCCATGAACGCCCGGATGTCCTTCGGCAGGCAGCCGCCTCCGAACCCGAGCCCGGCGTTCAGGAACCGTCCGCCGATCCGGTCGTCGTACGACAGCGCCTCGGACAGCTGCTTGACGTCGGCGTGGGCCGCCTCGCACACCTCCGCCATCGCGTTGATAAAGGAGATCTTGGTGGCGAGGAAGGCGTTGGCCGCGGTCTTGACCAGCTCGGACGTGGCGAAATCGGTCACCACGAACGGGACGTCGCCCAGCGGCTCGTACACCTCGCGCAGCACCTTCTCCGCGCGCTCGGTGCGAACGCCGAGCACGATCCGGTCCGGCCGCAGCGTGTCCTGAACGGCGAACCCCTCCCGCAGGAACTCGGGGTTCCAGGCCAGCTCGGCGTTGATCCCGGCCGGGGCCAGCCTGGCGAGCTTGTCCGCGAGCCGCTCCGCGGTGCCGACGGGCACGGTCGACTTGCCCACGACCAGGCATTCGCGGTCGAGGAGCGGCGCGAGGGACTCGACGGCGGCGTCCATGTAGGAGACGTCGGCGGCGTACTCACCGCGTTTCTGCGGCGTGCCCACGCAGATGAAGTGCACGTCGCCGAAGGCGGCGACCTCGTCGTACGAGGTGGTGAAGCGAAGGCGGCCGGATTGGAGCCCGCGGCGGAGCACGGGTTCCAGCCCGGGCTCGTGAATCGGGAGCTCACCGCCGTTCAGTCGGCGGACCTTGTCGGGGTCGATATCGAGGCCCAGGACGTCGAATCCCAGGTCCGCCATGCAGGCCGCATGCGTGATGCCCAGGTATCCGGTCCCGATCACCGTGAGGCGATATGGCACGAGTGAGCTCCTTTCGATCGCGCAGGCATGCTACCGGCCTTTCGCTACCTCCTACGTGCCACCTGCACCTCTTCGCAAACCGTACCGACTGGTAACAGGATGTTCGGACGTCCTAGTATTCAACGCATGAGCTTCCCTCTTTACGCGCCGGCCGAGGAACACGACATGCTCAGGGAGACGGTCCGGGCCCTGGCCGACGAGAAGATCGCTCCGCATGCGGCGGAGGCCGACGAGACCGAGGAGTTCTCCTGGGACGTCTACAAGGCACTGGTGGCGACGGACCTGCACGCCGTACACATCCCTGAGCAGTACGGGGGCGCGGGGGCGGACGCGCTGGCCACGGTGATCGTCATCGAGGAGGTGGCCCGCGCCTGCGCGTCGTCCTCCCTGATCCCCGCCGTCAACAAGCTCGGCACGGTCCCGCTCCTCCTCTCGGCCTCGGAGGAGCTGAACTCCCGCTACCTGGCCCCGGTGGCCAGGGGGGAAGCCATGTTCTCGTACGCGCTGTCGGAGCCCGAGGCGGGCTCGGACGCGGCCGCCATGAAGACGAGGGCGGTCGCGGACGGCGACGCGTACGTCCTCAACGGCACCAAGATGTGGATCACGAACGCCGGCGTGTCGGAGTACTACACGCTGATGGCGGTCACGGACCCGTCGGCCGGCCCGCGAGGCATCTCCGCCTTCGTCATAGAAAAATCCGACGAGGGCGTCTCCTTCGGCCCCAAGGAGAGGAAGCTCGGCATCAAGGGATCCCCCACCCGCCAGGTCATCCTGGACGACGTCCGCATCCCCGCCGACCGCATGATCGGCGCCCCTGGAACCGGCTTCAAAACGGCCCTGGCGACGCTGGACCACACCCGAATCACCATCGCCGCCCAGGCCTTGGGCATCGCCCAGGGCGCCTTGGACTTCGCGATCGGCTACGTGAAGGAACGCAAGCAGTTCGGCCGCCCGATAGCCGACTTCCAGGGCCTGCAGTTCATGATCGCCGACATGGCCATGAAACTGGAGGCGGCGCGGCAGCTCACGTACCACGCGGCGGCGAAGTCGGAGCTCGCGATGCACGGCAAGCCCCAGAAGGACCTGACGTTCCTGTCGAGCGCCGCGAAGTGCGCGGCCTCGGACGCGGCAATGGAGATCACCACGGACGCGGTGCAGTTGCTGGGCGGTTACGGCTACACGAAGGACTTCCCGGTGGAGCGCATGATGCGCGACGCCAAGATCACCCAGATCTACGAGGGCACCAACCAGATCCAGAGAATGGTCATGGCCCGCCAGCTCCTAAAGTAGGCTTTGGCCTGCGCAAACCTCGTTTCTCCGCATGGGGTGGCGGGGTTGTTGTGCCCCGAAAGCAGCCTTCGCGGGATCTTGTTCCGTGGCTGTTCCGTGAGAGTCGCTGGGCGTGTGCCCTCATCACTGATGCCCCCCTGCGGTGCGATCGATAAGTGCCTTGCCGACTCTCGCGGCGATGGGTGCTGATCAGAAAAGAGAAGAGCCACCGGACAGCCTGATCGCCGGTGGCTCATGTGCGTGTGCTGGTTGTCTTCGAGGCCTCGTCGTCTCAGGACCTTGCATCCGCCAAGCGGCGAACGAGGCTCTCGACAAGGTTAAGATCCTCTTCGGAGAGTTGGTTGAGTGGGGCTTGGAGTCGTTGCACGGCAGCGGACGTCTGCTGCTGGGAGTGGGCTCCGTACCAATCGGCAGCGATCATCGCCTGAACCTCCTCCCTTGTCACCCTGAAGAGGTGAGCGATGCCGTCGATTTTTTCTGGGGCAGGCGGGCCCCACTGGGTGACGATCGAGGCGTACGAGCACGGACGTTGGTGGATATCGCTGGACTGTCTTCCCAGGTCAGGCAATCCGACGAGGCTGTTGAGCGACACGATCAAGTGGCTTCGCATCGAAGGGGTCCAGGTTGGGGGCCCCTCACCTCCACAAGATCAGAAGCTGCATTTCCGGGGTGGAATTGGGGCTTCGACTTTTAAAGGGCTTGCGCGCACCGAGGCATCGTCGCCTACGCGGGCTACTTCGCGGGAGATCGCGTGCGCGGAGGGTGGCGTGAGCTGATGCACAGGGTTCAGGCGGAGCGTGACATGGCCGTCATCTGGCGTGGATAGCTTGATCGAATGTGTGTCGTGGGGTGCAGTGCATGTCACGTTGGCCGGGGCTGGAAGCCTGTTCGGGGCGGAGGCGTCCCAGGAGGGAGTGGACGAGCGTGATGCGCTGGTGCTGGTTACCTATCGTTCTCGTCCTGGTCGGATGCTCGACCACGGTGCCTTCTTCCCCGATACCCGTTCGTTCTCCGGTGCCCCACAGTGAGGCGGCGGCCACGCTAAAGGCTCTCAGCGGAGAACAAAGCGTGGTGCACCTCTCGGGAGAGGCGCCGTCGTGTGATATGAGGATTGAGGGGACGGGTTTTGTGTACGCCCCTCAGCGGGTGGTGACTGCGGCGCATGTGGTGGCCGGCGTCATCCCGGTGTCTCCCGTCGTCACCACTACTGACGGCGAGGTTTACGAGGGCCGTGTTGTGGCCTTCGATCCTGATGTTGACGTCGCGGTCCTGTACGTACCAGATCTGCCTGCGCCTCCGCTGCGCATCACCCGGATGTCCGCGTTTCCGCTGCGCATCCCCGGGGTGTCGCTCGGCGATGCCCGCTTGCTCGGTTATCCGAAAGGTGCAAAACATGTTGTGACGCAGCCGGTCGAGATCGAACAGCGTGTCGAGGGCGAGGGGCAGGATATTTACGAGGAACATGAGGTCAGCAGGATGATGCTCGCGGTCTCCGGCCGCATTAGCGCGGGTGTGAGCGGCGCCCCGCTGATCGTTGAAGACGGTACGGTCGCCGGGATGATGGTCGCTGCAGCGACGGATGATCCGAACCGCGTCTATGCGCTGACCGCCGAGGAAATCCTTCCCATCGCCAACGACGCGGCTGATGCCACGAGGCATGTCTCAACCCGGCGGTGCGAGACGGATCGCTGAGCGGTCGCCTGGCTCGCGTAACGGCTTGGAAGACGGGTCGGAGCCCAAAGGTCGTGCGGTCCCGTCTTTACGGTCCCCGGGCGGAGGTGGCAGGACTCTCCGAAGTGCCCATTCTCGAGCCCCGTGACACGAGAGGTGACGACAACGGTGACGACAACGTTGGTCACCACGAGCGCACGAGGGCAACCTCACACCACCGCTGACCTCGGCCTAAAGCGTCGGAACCAGGGCAGTCGGTCCGCCTGAAAAGCGGAAGGTCATCTGAAGTGATGGCGAGCAGCAGACCTGCCTCGATGCGATCCTGCCGGCACCACTCATGGATCCCGCCGGGTATTGAGTTGATCAGGAAACTAGCAGCGGAACTCGGGAGAACAGCTCTTAGGAATATCGCCTCTCCTGTCTTCATCGAACCCGAGGCGATTCACCTGGCTGACTACCGTCGCCGATCCGGTTCGATCACCTGAGTAACCGAGGCTCGCTGGCTGTTCCGCAGTCCTTGAGTAGCACTGCTCGGCCGCTGATGGGCCTCGAAAAAGTCCAGGGTTGCTTGTGCGACATCACGGAGATTCTTGCCGACTCTATTCCGTTCGATGAGGTGGTGGGAATCCACTCGAGGAGGCCGCTCTTTCGCAAGTTCTACAAAGGCATCCGCCGCATCCTTGAGATCTTGCGCCCCGTCTTGGATGCCGCGTCGCACGTGACGGTCGGAGAACTGATTGGAGAGCGTCTGCGCCTCCGCAACCACGGTTCGCACAGTCTTGTCGAGGGCGGCGAGATTAACTTCCAGCGCGCCAAGGTCGCGGCATTGTGCCAAGAGCCTGTCCAGGCCGCCGACAATCTTGCTGCGGGTGAGCTCGAACTCCTCGTAGGACTGAGCGGGGGCCACGCGGCGGCTCGTTCAGTGCCAGGGATTGGGTAGCAGGTCGAGCAGCCAGCGCTGGATCCGCTCAGCCTTGCGGCAGGCAGCGCGGAGTTCGGTGGTACCAGCGTTCGGGCGTAACACCGCGTGTAGCGTGGCCTGCAGGTCGCGTAGCAGAGCTTCGCACTCATTGTCCATGTCCGAGCGGACCGGTCGTTTCAGGGTGAGTTCGTCCAGCAGAGACGCGGCGCTGGCGGACAGCGCGGTCCAGCTGGCCCCGTCGAACGCCGTGGCGCTCAGGATGTACGCGAGCGACTCCCAGGTCCCTTGCTCTAGCGCGGTGACGGGGGAGGCGACCCTTGGGACCGCGGGCTCGACGCGTCCCACTTGGTGGCATATGTCGTCCGCGATCTGGCTGATCGTGCGGAGGATCTTCCGGGACTTGATGGTCATCGAGCGCAGTTCGCGCAGGTCTGTGTACTGGCGCTCGTTCAGCTTCCTGGCGAGCTCGTCGGGAGACCGGGCCCCGTCTTCGATCAGTGGGGTTGTGATGTAGTAGACCGGAATAATTAGGGAGCGCCGCCCGGAGCGCCTTTCTCGGTCGAGGAAGCGCTCGACCTCGCGGCGACAGTAAGCGCTGTTGAAGAAGTGTGGTGACATGATCGGAATGGCGCTGACGCCTCGAGTGCACGGTCGATCTCAACCGCCCAGTCGTCTCCCGACCTGAGGTCGTACTTGCTCTGATAGATGTGGAACGGTTGGCCGTTCTTACTCGCAACCTCGCTGGTCAGCGCTTCGCGGAGGTCGCTGATCGTGCCCTTATCGGCGCGTTCGTTGAATTCGGAGTAGCTCATGAAGGCCGCAGGACCACTCATTTTGCATCCTTCGCTTCGGATCGCTGCGCAACGAGTTGCAGCCAGTTGTCCATCTCCTGGCGTTCGATGCGCGTGATCGCGTCAACGAGTAGCTGATCCCTGGTGGCCGGATCGTCAAAGGGTTTCCCACCCGTGCGATGACGACGGCGCTCGGCCTCCACCGCCTCCCGCGCCGCACTGAACCGTAGGTAGTCGTCATGCCAGTGGAAGACGGACCTCAGCCCTGTGACGATGACGATTAAGCCGCCCAGGATCGCGGGCGCCTTGGCGTCTCCTGGAGTTAGTACAGCAGAGACCGGGACGGCCGCCGACAGCACGAGTTGGAGGGACTCCGACAGCCGGTAGAAGCGCCTGGCCTTGCCGGCAGCTCGGCGGTACCACGCATAGGATTCATCGGCCAAGGTCAAGGCGTAGACAGCGGGAGTCATCTCCTCCGACTGCTCAGCCATGTATCGCTCCAGAGGTCCGTGGACGGACGGCACCTTGTGCCCATGATGCAGCCGGGTTGCCTCTTAGGCTACTGATGCGGTTGTAAAGGCGAATGAGGGACAGCCAGCCCTTGGAACAAACGCAGCTCGGGCTGCTGTACAGCAGTGTCGTACAGCAACATCGTCGTATTCGATCACACGTGACCGTCCCGCATTTACCGTCTGAGCAGGCTGGTATGTCGCTGACGAGGCGTGCGCCCTTCCCTTGTAAACAGATGGTGGGCGTGTGTGATCAGATCATCGGGAGTCGGCGGGCTATGGGTGCATGGAGATGGGCAGTTCTTCCTGTCTGGAGGACGTCGCCGAGGTTGAAGTCGGCCGAGGCCGCGCGAGCCCTGCGGCTCGGCCTCTTGGGGGCGGGCGGTCCATGCGTCAGGCCCAGAAGTCGCGCTCGGGCAGTCGCATCCACATGTCGGGTGGGCCAAGGATCGGCCGGGCATCGGCCAGGCGCAAGCCCGCGCCGGCACAGCAGTAGGCCACCGCGCGGAAGTGGTAAAGGTAGGTGGCGAGGATCTCCTCAGCGGGGTCGTCCGGGGAGACTGTGCCTCCGCCGGGATGCTTATCCCAGGCTTCGAGGGCGCCGTCCCGGGCGACCCGTCCCTGGTTGCCGCTCTTGGGGTTGGCGTACATGGCGTAGCACACGGTGCCCAGCGAGAGGCGCTTGATGACGCCGGGAGTGGAGCCGCCGTATCCCCACGGTTGGGTGATGACGCAGCCACCGGGCACGTCCGTGATGCCGACGATGGTCAGGCTGTGGTCGACGTCCGACCATGGGTCGTCCTCGATCAGTTCGAGGTCATCCTCATTGGCGGGAGTGGCTTCGAGTCGCCGTGTTGCCTCTGCCGCGGTGATGCCGGCCACGCAGGCCAGGCTCAGGCCCTCGCGGGAGCAGTCGCCGAGCGCGGTGATCAAACGTCTGGCTTCCGTCGCGGCGGCGGCCTCGGCTTCGGACAGACCGATCTCCGGGGACGGGACGGGGAAGAGGTCGGGAGTGGGACCGGCCAGGCTGAGGCGGCCGGGGGACCAGCCGTTCATCATGGGGCGCCACGGGTCGGCTCCAGCGGCGACGAGGGCCCGGGCATTGTCGGGGCGGTTGGCGAATACGGCCGCCCACAGCGCGGTCCGGCCCTCATGCTCCGCATCGATGTCGTCGACACGCCTGGCCAGCTCGGTGATCACTTCAGGCGAGCCGCGCCCGGCCGCGGCGTGCAGCGGCCTTCCATGAAGCCGCACGCCGGAGTTCGGATCGGCGCCCGCGTTGAGCCGGGCACGGATCAGGCCGAGATCCGTCCAGTCGCTCCGGCCTGTGCCGGACCAGCCTATGCCGGACCATCCGGCTCCGTCGGTGACAGCCATGACACTCCTTGACGCGCTGGATAGGTGAGTGACTGATCATGGACTACAAGGCCGACAGTTTCCGCCTGCTATCGCGGGAGGCATCAGAGGTAGGTCGGTGCAAACGCAGACGCTAACAACAGCCCTGGATGATCACGGACGCTTGTGGATGGACCAATCCCTCACAGCGATGTGCGTGCTGGGCCATTGGAAGGCCGTGGACGGCTGTGGAGGATCTCGTTCTCACTCGTAATGAAGCGTTCGGCTGAGGTCGTGACGATCGCCGACTTCGGTCCTCGCCGACCATGGCTGGGGCGATCGACGCCGAGGCCCTCCTACGTCGGGCCCCGGCACCGGATGACCATGGCTGAGGTGACGGCAATGCTGACGGCAACGTCAGCCACCAGTCCCATACGAGCTGCACCGTGAACACCCACGTACCCCAAGTTCACCAGCTGCGAACAGGCCGATCGCTACACCTGAAAAGCGGAAGGTCGGCAGTTCGACCCTGCCCCTGACCACCATCCTTGAACAGCAGAAACGCCCCGGACGGATCATCGTTCGGGGCTTTTTGGTCTCCAGTGACAGCAACGCTGACAGCAACGTCCGCTCATCGTTCTACGATCAGCTATCCCTACTAATGGGAGGCGAAGTGGGAAACGGTGACGGTGTTGAGTTCTCGCCGGCTAACTTGACGGCCAGCCTGGAACAGATGCTGAAGCTGACCGTCGGCGTCGATCCTGACGAGGAACCGGCGCTCGTCAGCGCTGCTGCGGTTGGCTTGGTGCTTGATGCTTGGCGTAACAGTCCTCTCGAGGACATTCACTCCGAGGACAACGGGCCGAGCGACGGCGAGATGTTTGCGCAGAGTGTCTACCTGTACAGGAAGGCGAAGACCGCGCTGACAGCCGCAAGGAAAGGGAATCTTCGCCCGATGTTCGCTCTCGAAGGGATGATTACCAACCCTCAGAGACGATGGGCAGGCGGCTCTTCGTTCACTTTGGCCAGTACCGGTGCTGATCTCGCGGCATTCCATGAGCATGTTGAGAGCCGACTGTGGTACGTAAGATCCGTGATCGAAGAGGAGGGCTGGAGAGCCGCGCTCCTCAGGAAGGCATTCTCTGCTGTGAGCGCTTCCCATCACTACGGGATGCCAAAGTGGCCGCACCTGGTCGACGGAGCAATGATCCGTCTCGCCGCGTTCGAGTCAGAACTGCTGCCAGAACCCCTAAAGGATCAAGAAGCTGCTCGGACGGCACTCCGTGAAGAGCCGGACCGCTTAGGGATCGATGCACTGGAATGGCTGATCGCGCGGGGTTTCTTGTTGCAACAACTGTAGAGGCCCTCACCCGCAGGTGAGGGCCATCCCTCAGCGGCTCAGGATAGGGCGTCCCCGAGCTTCTTGAGCGCGGTGCGCTTATCGTCGAGCGACACATGGGCGTAGATCGTCATGGTGACTTCGATGTCGCTGTGGCCGACGATGTCGCGGACGACCTGGGGCGGGACGCCGAGGTTGAGCAGGAGCGTCACGCAGGTGTGGCGGAGGTCGTGGAAGCGTATCTCTCCGAGGCCGGCGGCTTTGCGGATCGTTCCCCAGTTCCTCCGTAGGTTGTCCGGCTCCATCGGGGTCCCGCAGCGAGAGGGGAAGACCAGGCCATGTTCTTTCCAGTCCTCCCAGCGGTCCGAGCGTTCGGCGAACAGCTTCCTTCGGTGCTCCTTCAGGGCCTCCACACAGATGGGCGGCAGCGGGACGGTCCGTTCCGAGTCGGAGGTCTTGGGACGGACGAACTGGAGGCGACCCGCGACCCGCTGGAGGCTTTGGACCACTTCCAACTTGCCGATCTCAAGGTCGACGTCCGTCCAGCGGAGCCCGAGGAGTTCCCCACGGCGCAGGCCGAGGCAGAGTGCCAGGACGTACAGCGCGTAGAGGCGGTGTTCCCGAGCGGCCTTGAGGACGGCGCGCGCCTGCGGGACGGGCAACTGATCTTGTCTCACATCTGCGAAGATCTTGCACTCCATACACCTGAAGTGACGGAGTTACATGACATGAGCAATGGGCAACCTGCGGGCTCTGATGTGTATCGCTACTACCAGCGCCTACTCAAGGATCACTGGCTGGGAACCGGCATTTGCTGGACCGTTGTCGTTCCTGACGATGGAAAGCCACTTACACTCACCGAGATTGGCGAACGGGTGAGTGGCGGCGCAAGTCACGAGGTCCATGAGGCGGCTCGCTTCGAGGACGACTACTCCGACGAGGGCGCCTGGGCTGTGCTGGTAGGCCAGTCCGGGCCGATAACCGAGTTGTTCGAGTACAACGGGTTCCACGGCGTCCACCCCCCGGTGCTTCCGCGTCTCAGCGCCGGTGCTCGCGCTTACAGCGTCTACTGGAACGTGAACGCCAACAACAGCATCGGCTTCGCCGCTGACGGAGAGATGCTGCTCATGGTCGACGCCATGTATCCGGAGAGGTGGGTGCACGAGGCGAATCTTGCACGTTGGCCAGAGCTGACGGCCATGGCGCCACACTTCAGGTGGAGGAGAGGCAAGAGTTGGCGAGCGGCAGCGCTGGCGACGGTGGAGCTCACCACGGGGGCCAGGTTGAGCCTGGAGTGGCTTGAGCAGGAGCGTCTGTATCTCACGTGTCAGGACCCCGCGGTGGACTGAGGATAAGCGGCGGCTGCGCAACCCAGCCAGATCCGAGGAGACATAGGGAAGCCGGCATGCCGTCCCGGAGACGGCGACCGGCCCAGCCGATCTTGCTAACACCCGTGCTAACGACGACCTTGGACACCGCTGTATGCACCTGGAAGCTGATCAAGCCACAGAAGCCGCTGAACAGGCATGTCCAACAACGGTAGACAGCCGTGGACGATTTCAAAGTCCCTTGTAAACAGAAGGTCAGGGGTTCGATTCTCCTCGTCAGCTCGACGCTGCGAGGCGAGCGACCAGCGATTGGTTGAATCGGAATGATCAGTGGGTGCGGCGCCCTGATGCCAGAAGCTCGATGACCTGGGCGATGGCTCCCTGCCGGGTTGGACTCTTCAAGCAGTGAACCAGTCCAATAAATCGATCTTCATGTCCGGCCGGAAGCATTCGGTATGACCACTCTGAAGGCGCCGGCTGATTGGACGGTAGGCGTCGCAGGCCGGAAGGTGTCAAGTCAACTGAGACACGGGCGCTGTGACGTTAGCTAGGCGAGGTCCTCCTGGTCGGTGACCTGCTGCTTGTCTGTCTCGTCGGTAGGTTTGTTGATCCAGGCGGCGGCCGGCAGCTTGGGTAGCGTGGGTGTGCGGGTGAACCGCTGGGGAT
>NZ_VCJS01000547.1 GCF_005893125.1 Nonomuraea basaltis
GTGGCAGAACGGCCGTTCTCACGCGCAACGCGTTACGCGATCGCTACCACCCTCCATGCAGCCCCGGCCTCACTCGCGCCTGGAAGTCGCACTCCGTGACCGCTCCCCGGCAAATGCACCAGACCCATTTGCCGCCGGAACTTACAGGCCGGTGGGTGGCACGACCGTGGCGAAGCGGATACGAGGCGGCCTCGGTCGCCATCACGAGCCGCAATGAGGTGTGGGTCGCCGAGAGCGGTGCTCCGGATGACTACGCGGGGCCGCCCTTAGCCGCTGGGATGGTGCCTCGTGGCGGAGGGTGCGCAAGCCGGATTCGTTCGGCGACCTCGACCTAGTGGAGGACGTCGCCGCGGCCGATTCCGGCGAGATGTGGGCGCTCATCAGGGACGGCCGCGGCTACGGCGAGCTCCGGGTGGTACGCCGGGACGGCTCCCGCTGGGCGCTGTTGCCCTCGCCTTCGCCCCTCCTGTCATTGCCGCAGCGCGGGGCCGGGTGGTGTGCAAACCCGTCGCAACCCGCGCTCCACCTCGAGAAACTGACTGCCCGCACCAGGAACGAAGTGTGGGCCCTCGGCAGCGTCGCCCCCTGCGGAGGCGGCCCGAGCGTGCGCAAGGTGGTCCTGCACTGGAACGGCACAAGCTGGCAGGAAGCGAACCCGCCGTCAGCGGCGATTCCCCTCTGTAGTGATCAGGCGACTACTGGTATGCAGGTGTTGGAGCGGCGGACATGGCGGGGACGGTTCACCGCAGCGCGTATTCCATGAACGCTCACTGTTGATGATCGTTTTCCCTGATCGCGGCCTCCACGAGGGCGCGGGCGGCCCAGGTCATGGCGTCCTGCTCGGCTTGGGGGTCGAGTCCGCGGACGTCACGCAGCGCTATCTGCGCCTCCCAGCCGACCACCATGGTCAACGCGGAGATGAGGCGCTGGTAGGACTGCTCGCTCAGGGTGTCGCGCAGTGGTTGGCAGGCTTTGTCCAGCCATTCGATCCGGCGTTGGCTGCGGCGTGGGCCGATCGGCTCCGGGGCGCCGTTCAGGGACGGGTCGACGGTCAAGCGGATCATGCGGCGTCCCAGGGGTAGCGATTGTGGCGAGTACGTCAGCAGCGTCTGGATGAGGACGTCGACCCGGCCTGCCGCGTCGTCGGCGAGCGCGGGATCGGACAGCGCCGCCTCGACCGGTGGCTCGTTGAGCGCGCCGGCCGTCGCGTCGATGAGCAGCTGGTCCAGGGCCGGGAAGTGCATGTAGATCGTGCGTCGCGACACGTCGGCGGCGGCCGCGATCTCGTCGACGGATGGCGTCGCTCCGCCGGTGCTGAGGCGTACCGCCGCATCGACGATCGCCTTGCGGGTGCGGCGGCGCTGCGCCTCCCGGCCGCCGCTGCGGGCTGGTTTGTCAGTGGTCATCGGGGTGCTGCCCCTCCTCGGGTCTGTTGGTCACAGCCGGCTTGACGGCGCTTCCGCCACGAGTATACCGTTGTGCATCAGTTGCACATAAGTGC
>NZ_VCJS01000548.1 GCF_005893125.1 Nonomuraea basaltis
CGGCCAAGACCCCGCACGGCCCCGTCACGCCGTGGCCGGTGCGCGCCGACATGCCGGTGCCGGTCCTGATGGCCACGGCATCGGGACGCGCCGGCCGGACCGGCCACGGGACTGCGCGCGGCGCTGACGCGCCGTGCTCGCCCTCGCCGTCCGGACGGCACGCCCTCGCCGCGACCATCGAACCGCCTCAGACCCGCCGACGCCCCGCCCAGCCCTCCGGGCGCCATCTTTGCCCGCTGCGAGCGATCCACGCCCGCGCCCGCGAACCGATCACCACGGCTCGGCTCAGGCGAACGGACTCCCGCCTTCCCCCCGGGGGTCGAGATCCGGGAAGGACGCGAGACCTCCCAAGGGACCGACGCACGCTGTACGAGTGGACTGCGGCTGATTCGCTCGTGACTGTCTGGGGCAACCTGCAGACGGCCTTGTCCGAACTTGTTCGCAAGAATGCACTGAACGAGGTTTCGAACCCTGCGAGCGGATAAGGGGCAAGAAAGGGAGGGTGCAACCGGGGAAGGCCGATCACGACTACGGCACGTGAAGTCGTGCAGGCCGTTCTCGCAGCGAAGCTGCCAGAACGACAAGACCGGCGAGTTGGTTGAGGCCCTCTCTAGCACTTCCCGATGAAACAGGTGCACCGCCCGTCAGACAAGCACGAGAGACGGGAGGAGGTGAAAGCTGTGAGCAACACCGAACAAGCACCTCAGGCCGAAGAGCCACAGACTCCAGAGTCGACCGGCGAAGCCGAAGAGTCACAGACTCCAGAGTCGACCGGCGAAGCCGAGGAGCAAGGCGAAGCCGAGACCGCAGAAGAGACCAGTGGTCAGTAAATCCCGCCTATGTCGAAGTGGACGGGGTTCTCCCAGCAAGGGCAGGACCCCGTCTCGTGGCTCAGGCTCTTCGTGCCACCGTGTCCCGACAAGGAACAGCCATCACGAACCGCCTGAAACCCGTCTTCTTTCGCTTCATAAACCCATCCCGAGGGGCGCTGCACCCCGGAGAAGGTGACGGCACCACACCCCTCCTCCGGGGCTGTCTCGTATCCGACCAAATGGGGTCCCGGTCGCCTGCGTCACCGCGCAACGGACGCGACGAACCAGGACCCCACCCCCGGCTGAATGCCACAGGCGGCAGCGTTCGGCATCAGCCAGGGTCATCCCCGGAAGCAAAGCCCAGGACCTCACCCTGGGCATCGGCGAGTCGTGCTTCCGGAGGCTCACGGAGTGGGCCGCCCGTCCAGTAGGGGCCCACATTCGCCAGGTCCAATCGGCCGACCGCATCGACGAACCGATCCCACACCGTCCGAGGCACGTCCAGCACCTTCGGCCGCCACGCAACCGGCCTTTCACGCTCGGCAAACCCCTCGTCAATCGCGGTCGGGTAGCCCCGGGGAATCGCACCCCGGGGCTCCCACAGAACCGTGCGTAACGATCTCTCGTTACACGGCTCTTGTCGTCCTGGTCACCAGACGGCGGGGACCCAGTTGACCCAGCGCCAATGG
>NZ_VCJS01000549.1 GCF_005893125.1 Nonomuraea basaltis
AGATGTTTATAAGAGACAGTGCACAGGGTCGGCCGAAGGCCGATCCGAAGGACGCGAGCGTAGCGAGCGCCCTGTGTGCGGAATATCCGGGGCGCTCGCCCGCGACGGACGGGTCGCCGCGCGACCATGGGGTGCGTCCCCGGTCGGGGCAGCCGGGACGCTGATCCACAGCCCGGCGGGTTGCCGGGGAGGCGGAAGAACTCCCCCACCGCGTGTACCAATCTGGTACGCTCGACGTCCTGTACCGAATTGGTACACGAGCAGTGGAGGGAGTCACCCATGGAGATCATGGCGCACCCAGGCAGCGGCGACGAGCAGCGCTTCACCGTCGCCTACTCCCGCGCCTCGGACGACCCGTCCGGCGCGCTGGCCGCGCTGATTGCCTCTGGTGGCCTGGGGCGGCTGCTGCACGAGCTCGGCAATCAGGAGAACCTTGATCATCTGCCGGAGTCGGTGGCGGAGATGAAGGAGACTCTTGAGGTGGTGCGCGAGGCTCTGGTCGGTCTGGAGGCCCGCCGGCGCCTGCTGATGATGGCGGCCCGCGGCCGCTTTCGTGGCGACTTCCCTGTGCGGGACCTGGCCAAGCATGCGGGCCTGGCCACCATGACGGCACAGCACTGGCTGGAAAAGGATCGCGGGCGGTGGCCCGCTCTCGCCCCCGAGGCGGGCAACGAGGTGCGGGTGCTGCTGACCGTCGGCGATCAGGCGGAGCTCGTCACGGCCCGGCATCCGGCGTCCGCCCCGCTGCGCGTCCCGGCCGCTCGGATCGCGGAGCAGGCGGGCCTACCAGTCAACGAGCTGCCCGGGCGTCGCTTCACGGTGCACCGCCTGACGGCCACGGACGCCGACGGGTTCATCCTGCTGGACGACCCTCGCGTGTGATCAAGCCCTCACTCGTGGGCCGACCGGCGTGAGCGCTGATCAGGTGGCTCTGCGTCGGGCTCGGGCCGGAATGTGGAGCCGGCGCTGACGGGCCGTGCGCCACGGGCACGGGCGCAGTAGCGGTTTTCGGGGGCTCGATGCCCCCGAAAACCGACCTCCGCGACGTAACCCCGGCAAGGGGCTCGCGGGTTTTGTCCGCGCCTGTCCTTGCCGGGGGGTTACTTTCGCGGGCTTGCGACTCTGCGATGATCAGAATGGCTCGTCGTCAAGGATGACGGACTGCGGCTTGTCCCGCCGCGACGTGCGGTGGCCCCTGCCGGAGATGGGGGTCAGAGAGATTTGGAATGGAATCCGGCGTTAACCGGGCCCAGCACTGGCGACCTCGCGTAATCAGGTGTCGCCTATTCGATGCTTCTGAGAATGACGGTTGTCACAGACCTTGGCTATTCATAGGCCTTGAGGAGATCCGAGACGAAATGACCCGATAGACAACGAAGAGTGCCCCTGATCTGGAAGATTACGGATTGTCGAGATCAACAACCTTCCAGAGCGAGGAGCACTCTT
>NZ_VCJS01000550.1 GCF_005893125.1 Nonomuraea basaltis
ATCCCCAGCGGTTCACCCGCACACCCACGCTACCCAAGCTGCCGGCCGCCGCCTGGATCAACAAACCTACCGACGAGACAGACAAGCAGCAGGTCACCGACCAGGAGGACCTCGCCTAGCTAACGTCACAGCGCCCGTGTCTCAGTTGACTTGACACCTTCCGGAGCCCGCGGACGAAGACTATCGTGTAGATGTCCCTGAGTGGGCTGCCCTCCTGCCACAGCTCCAACACCTCCTCCGCGGCGACCACCTCCAAGGCCACCGCCAGCAGCGCCGCCGCCACCAGGGCCGTCTGCGGGGCCATCTCGAAGCGGCCCGCCGGTCCGGCCCGGTTCCACCGGCGCGCCTCACGGCTTCCGCGGCCACCGCGCGTCGACCATCGAGAGACATCGCCTCCAGCAGCGGTAGCACCTCCGGCACTCCCAAGCGGACCAGCATCGCCACCGCCTTCAAGGCCGCGAACCACTGTCCGGCACTCACCACCTGACCCGCGATCAGCGCAGGCCGGCGTCGCGTCGCCATCTCCAACACCATTCGTTGCCTATCGGCGAGTTCGCTGCTCACCGTATCCGTTCTGATCTGCGGGATCGGCTGATCACAAACAGCCCCACTCAGGATCGCGCCGCACTGCAACGGATCAGGCATCCACGTCCGCGACAGGCCACGTGGCTGCCCAGTAGGTCCTCGTCGCAGGTGAACTCCACACCTTGGGCAGCCATCCACCAGCAGCATCTGGTGAATCGGACAAACCGCAGCCCAGCCCAGCTTCCACCACACCTGCCACGCTCCCCCAGAGACCGCCACACACTCCGGGCAGGCCCGGCCACCGAAGAACTGCGCCCACTCCCGAGCAGCTGACCGCCGGACCGATTCCTTGTCTCCCACACGAACGCCTGTCAGGTCCACGGCCGTGCCGTTGAACACCTCCAGGTGCATTGCCTGCACGATCTCGGCGCCCACCCCAGTAGCGGCCTCAACCGCCTCGCACATTTCCGCAGTCGCGACGATGCCGTACGCCAACGTGCGGACATCACCAGAGGTCCCGCAGACATCCAGCCCTAACGCCTCGACGATCGCCCATGGCGGGCATCCATTGCGTACCGCCAACCGATCTACCCAGGATGCGAACGACTCGCCAGGCACTGGAGCAACTACCAGCGCCAACCGCCGAGGTCTGATCGCCATCATTCCTGGCTGAACCTCCTGCCGTACACGCGCCTACTGACATCCCCGATGCCCCGCTGCCAAGTCCGCTGACATCTCCCGCGCCGTTCTGACATCTGCAAGCGCCTCAGACAGTGTCTGGCGACGCCGAACCTGACAGCGGCGCGTATCGCTGAACAGGGCACTGTCATTTAGAGCGATGTCTGACCCGAAAATTCGACCTTCACGTGGGCAGGCGGCAGCGAACCCCGAGCGGCAATGAGCGATGATGCTTCGCGGTGAGTTGTGTCAGGTCGGCTCGGGCTCGATGAGGACGGCCTTGCCGTTGCG
>NZ_VCJS01000551.1 GCF_005893125.1 Nonomuraea basaltis
ATGCTTTGTGGTCAAGTCCTCGGCCTATTAGTACCGGTCAGCTCCACACGTTACCGTGCTTCCACCTCCGGCCTATCAACCCCATCGTCTATAGGGGGCCTTACCCACTCTCGTGGTGGGAGACCTCATCTCAAGGCGAGCTTCCCGCTTAGATGCTTTCAGCGGTTATCCCTTCCGAACGTAGCCAACCAGCCGTGCACCTGGCGGTACAACTGGCACACCAGAGGTTCGTCCGTCCCGGTCCTCTCGTACTAGGGACAGCTCCTTTCAAGTCTCCTGCGCGCGCAGCGGATAGGGACCGAACTGTCTCGCGACGTTCTAAACCCAGCTCGCGTACCGCTTTAATGGGCGAACAGCCCAACCCTTGGGACCTACTCCAGCCCCAGGATGCGACGAGCCGACATCGAGGTGCCAAACCATCCCGTCGATATGGACTCTTGGGGAAGATCAGCCTGTTATCCCCGGGGTACCTTTTAGCCGTTGAGCGACACCGCTTCCACATGCCGATGCCGGATCACTAGTCCCAGCTTTCGCTCCTGCTCGACCCGTCAGTCTCACAGTCAAGCTCCCTTGTGCACTTACACTCGACACCTGATTGCCAACCAGGCTGAGGGAACCTTTGGGCGCCTCCGTTACTCTTTAGGAGGCAACCGCCCCAGTTAAACTACCCACCAGACACTGTCCCCGATCCGGATCACGGACCAGGGTTAGACGTTCAAAACGACCAGAGTGGTATTTCACCAATGACTCCACCCGAACTAGCGTCCGAGCTTCCCAGTCTCCCACCTATCCTACACAAGACGCTCCAAACGCCAATGTCAAGCTGTAGTGAAGGTCCCGGGGTCTTTCCGTCCTGCTGCGCGTAACGAGCATCTTTACTCGTAGTGCAATTTCGCCGGGTCTGCGGTTGAGACAGCGGGGAAGTCGTTACGCCATTCGTGCAGGTCGGAACTTACCCGACAAGGAATTTCGCTACCTTAGGATGGTTATAGTTACCACCGCCGTTTACCGGCGCTTAAGTTCTCACCTTCGCACACCGAAGTGCACTAAGCGGTCCCCTTAACGTTCCGGCACCGGGCAGGCGTCAGTCCGTATACATCGTCTTACGACTTCGCACGGACCTGTGTTTTTAGTAAACAGTCGCTTCCCCCTGGCCACTGCGACCCCCACCAGCTCCCAGAGCTAGTCTGATCACCGGCAGAGGTCCCCCTTCTCCCGAAGTTACGGGGGCAATTTGCCGAGTTCCTTAACCACAGTTCACCCGATCGCCTTAGTATTCTCTACCTGACCACCTG
Source organism: Nonomuraea basaltis (assembly GCF_005893125.1). Taxonomy (GTDB): domain Bacteria; phylum Actinomycetota; class Actinomycetes; order Streptosporangiales; family Streptosporangiaceae; genus Nonomuraea; species Nonomuraea basaltis. The sequence goes on from NZ_VCJS01000551.1 coordinate 1,296, forward strand.
AGTCGGTTTAGGGTACGGGCCGCCACAACACTCACTAGAGGCTTTTCTCGGCAGCATAGGATCATCCACTTCACCACAATCGGCTCGGCATCACATCTCAGGATTAACGTGAGGCGGATTTACCTACCCCACTCCCTACATGCTTACCCCAGGACAACCATCGCCTGGGCTGGACTACCTTCCTGC
>NZ_VCJS01000552.1 GCF_005893125.1 Nonomuraea basaltis
GCCGACGCCCCCGCGCCCGCCGAACCGGTGGCCAGCGGCACATCGTGAACGGTCCGTGGGTGCTCGCCCGTCTGGGACGGGCGAGCACCCACGGGGCCAGTGCCGGCCGCGCCGGAGCCTGGGTTTCCCGACGAAACTAGTAGACCGAGATGTGCGGGTGGTCGTAGTGGTTGGCGGTGGTGCCGCCCCGGTCCGTCATCGTCCGCCAGGCGCCCGTGCGGACGTGCCAGATGCGCTGCCGGTAGATGATGTACATGATCCCCAGGCGCTTGGCGTTCTTGGTCGTCCAGGCGGCGATCTGCTCGCCGCGCTTGAGCTCCGCCGCCGACGGCATCGCGCCGCCCCGGCTCAGCATGAAGTCGCAGGCCCGGCCGAGCGGGTGCTCGCCGCCGTCCTGGATCGTCCGGTAGCAGCCGATCCCGTACGTCACCCCGAACCGTTCGCTGATGAGCTGCTTGACCAGCGCCATCCGGGGCGTGATGTGGTCGGCGCCCTGCGGCAGCTGCGGCACGAACGTGCCGTCGGGACGCGCGCCCGGCACCGGATACAGCTGCTCGATCTTGTCCCGGATGCGCTCGATCTGCTTCTCGGCCTTCTTCTTGCGCCCCTCCAGCTCACCCACCGTCCGGTCGAGTTCCTCGGAGCGGGTGGCGGACTCGTCCTGCGCCTTCTGCCGGTCGTCCCTGACTTTGGCGAAGCCCCGGAGCTTGGCGTCCTGGAGCGCGATGAGGTGCTGGGTGAGCGCCATCCTGCCGAGCAGTGTGGACGGGTCCTGGTGCCCGGTCAGCAGGGCGAGCGGGCCGGGCTCGCCGCCGGTGTATTCGGCGATGGCCATCGCCCGGAGCTCGGTGGAGTGGCGGTCGTAGACCTCCTGGGCGGCGGTCAGCTTCTCGCGTGCTGATTTCTCGGCTTTTTCCGCCTTCTGGTGGGCGATGCGGCCGTTGTAGTAGTCGGTGATGAGCTTGTCCGACTCCTTCTGCAGCGCGGCCAGCTCCTTCTTGAGCCGGCTCACCGTCGGCCTGGGCTCGGCCGTCGCCGCCGGGGCCGCCGCCATGAGCCCTGCGGTGAGGACGGCGACGATCCCGCGCCACGGACCACGTAGACGGTGGGACGCTGCCGCCACACTTCTCCTCACGCAGAGCCGCAGGGCAGATTCCGGCCAGGAGTTAATCAGGCCGGAGGTCGCCCTCTATCCGACGCACGATAGTAGAAGATCGCGCGCTGCGGCACATAACTCATGACCCCCCGGCATCGCGCGGCCGCCGCGCCCTGCGGGCGACGATCTGCCGTCCCAGCAGCGCCGACCCGGGCACGACCAGCCCTAATCCCAGCAGACTCGAGCCCAGTCCCACGCCGACGTCCAGCAGCCCGCCACCATCGCCGCCGAGCAGCGGCACGTCGAGCGACACCCTGACCGAAACGGAGATGAGCGGCTCGGGGTTCTGGGCGGGCGGCGGGTCGGGATCGGGCGCCCTCGTGG
>NZ_VCJS01000553.1 GCF_005893125.1 Nonomuraea basaltis
TGAGGGGCCTGGTCCTTGACCAGGTGGAGGATCTGGGTGACCGCCTGAGGATCGCGGCCCGTACGGGCTCGGAGGGGGTGGCCTGCCGCGGCTGTGGGACACCGTCGGCTCGGGTGCATGACCGGTATCGGCGTCGTCTGCAGGACTTGGCCTGCGGCGGGAGACCGGTTCAGGTCGAGTTGGAGGTCCGCCGGTTCATCTGCGGCAACCCGGCGTGCTTGGTGGCGACGTTCGCCGAGCAGGTCCCCGGACTGACCGCCAAACAGCAGCGCCGCACGGCAGGGCTGCGGGGTCTGCTGGAGCGGGTCGCACTGGCCCTGGCCGGCCGCGCGGGGTCTCGGCTGGCCGGTGCGCTGGGCGCGATCGTCTCCCGGTTCACGCTGATCCGGCTGGTCAGGGCGTTGCCCGATCCCGAGATCGGGCGGGTCACCCTGCTCGGGGTCGATGATTGGGCCAAACGGCGCGGGCATTCGTATGCGAGTGTCCTGGTGGACATGGCCGGCCACCGCATCATCGACGTGCTGCCCGACCGGGAGGCCGCCACCCTGGCCGAGTGGCTGCGCGCGCATCCCGGCGTCGAGGTGATCTGCCGGGACCGGGCCGGCGCCTACGCCCTGGGCGGCCGGGAGGGCGCGCCCGATGCCCAGCAGGTGGCGGATCGCTGGCACATGTGGGATGACCTGCGCGAATACGCGGACAAGACCGTCGCTGCCCACCATCGGTGCGTCAAAGAGCACTACGTTGCCCTTGCCCGGGACGCTGAGGAGCAGGCCCACGACCCCGGCCAGGTCGCCGAACAGACGACCATCGACCGTGCCGAGAACAGAGCGCGTGTGGTGAAGGCGAGGGAGCGCTACCGGCAAGTCCAGGCGCTAAAGGCGGAAGGCAAGAGCCACGCCGCGATCCAGCGGGAGCTGCGCCTGGCGCCCATGACTGTCCGCAAGTACTCCCGCGCAGAAAGCGTCGATGAGGTGGTGGCGGGCACGCTGACCGGATGGCCGAGCATGCTGGACGATTACAAGCCCCACCTGCATGAACGCTGGAATTCCGGGTGCACCAACATCCAGCAGCTGCACCGGGAGATCACGGCGCTGGGCTTTCGCGGTAGCTACGGCACCGTCTACGCCTACCTCGCGCCCTTCAAGGGCTCGGTTGCTCCGCCCGCCGTCCCCGCGCCGCCCAAGGCCCGCCACATCACCAGCTGGATCCGCCGCCGTCCCGACAACCTCGGCCCGGATGAACAGCTGAAACTCAAGGAGGTCCTGGCAGCCTGCCCGCACCTCGACGCCTTACACGGCCACATCAAGACCTTCGCGGAGATGATGACCGAACGCCAAGGCCACCGCCTCGACGCTTGGATCGACGCCGTCCGGGCTGACGACCTGCCCCACCTGCATTCCTTCGCCAACGGCCTCGAACGCGACCACGCCGCCGTCCTGAACGGACTCACGCTCCCTTACAGCTCAGGCG
>NZ_VCJS01000554.1 GCF_005893125.1 Nonomuraea basaltis
CGCCCACACCCACCAAGACCCCCACGCCGGACCCGAGCCCGACGCACACCTCCACGGGCGGCCCGGGCGACCCGGACGTGAACGTCGACCTGGTGCCGGTTCCGGAGGACTGCAAGCGGGGCAACGGCACCAAGCCGCTGAGCGCCAAGAGCTGGGCCAAGGAGATGCCGCGGAACAAGGGGTCGCTGAGCGACCAGACGCTCCTGTGCTACCTGACGCTGGCCCAGAACGGCAGCAAGATCTTCCCCGAGCTGACCGACGCGACCACCCTGGCCAAGGCGTACAAGGTGCTCAACACCAAGAGCAAGGTCGCCAAGGCGCTGCTCGACCGCGAGCTGCTGGCCGCCTGGCTGAACTACGCGCACGGCGTGTACAACGGCTCGGCCAAGGTGCACGGGAAGACGACGCTGAACAAGGCGATCGGCGTCGCGGAGAAGCACCGTACGGGGAAGAGCACGTCCGCGCAGCTGAAGAAGGCGGCGGTGTACCTGTACAAGCACGTCAATAAGTAGAAATTTCCAGAAAGAGCGGGTCATGTGGTGACGTGGCCCGCTTTTTCGTTCCCTTTTTCTTGCGCGCCGTCGATCCGGGCGGATGTCGTACGTGTAAGGGGTGAGATCTGACGGATCGACGGAAAGGAATCGCTCATGAAGCATTACGTGCTGACCATGTACCAGCCCGACGGCGAGCCGCCCGGCCCCGAGATCCTGGACCCGGTCATGCGCCGCCTGGGCGCCCTGGAGCAGGAGATGAAGGACGCCGGCGTGTGGGTCTTCTCCGGAGGGCTGCAGCCGGCCGACCAGGCGCGCGTGATCCGGATGCGGGCCGGCGAGGCGCTGTCCACCGACGGCCCGTACACCGAGGGCAAGGAGCACATCGGCGGGTTCACGATCATCCGGGCGGCCGACATGGAGACGGCCCTCGAATGGGGCCGGAAGCAGGCCGAGGCGGTGGCGCTCCTCCCGATCGAGGTGCGCGAGTTCCAGGGCCCGTGACAGCCGTCCGCGCGGCGCCCGCCAAGGGCGCCGCGCGGTAAGGGCTCAGAGCACGGGCAGGTAGCGGCCGAGCTCGAACTCGGTGACGTGGCGGCGGTATTCGCGCCACTCCGACCGCTTGTTGCGCAGGAAGAGATTGTGCGTTGCGGCAACATGCGAGAGAACTCGCGTCCGTCAGTTGACCTGGCTCCCGAGGGGTTCGGTAGCGGCCATTGCCTGTCACTGTCGGTTCACCGTGGACGGCCCGGAGACGGCCCGGCCCGAGGTGGCCGCCGGCTCCCTCCACCTCGTGTCCTGTCGCCGTCGGGCAAACCTGTCTCTAGTACGGCAGTCACCATTCGTGAGCTGAGCTGTGGGTTTATGTCGTAGTCAGGCGGGTGCGTTTGTGGAACCAGCGGGCCCGAGCCTGATGTCGGCGTCGCCAGATTGACCAGTGGGCGGTGTGC
>NZ_VCJS01000555.1 GCF_005893125.1 Nonomuraea basaltis
GGCTCAGCGACAGCGGTCAGGCCCAGGCCTGACCCGGCGAGCGCGCGGCGCGTGAGGCGACAACCGAGCAAGATCCTAAAAGCCGAAAATGATCTATCCGAGTCTCAACGGTTCGAGGGGATTGTCACTCCAGTTGTTTGTTCACCTCTGCCGGGGTGGTGCCGAGCTCGTGGGCGAGCGAGGCCACCGGGACGTCGCCGGACGGGGTGATGTGCTTGGCGATGGCGACGGCGATCTCGTCCGGCCATGCCATGCGCATGAGGCGGACGGCGCGGTCTGTGCCGACGCCGAGTTCGTCGGTCACGGTGGGGCGGCCGGGGTTGGTCGCCCAGCGTGATCTCATCTCGGCGATCAGGTCGGCGTCTGTCCTCTTGCGCGCGTTGGGCTTCGTGTCCTGATCGCCGCCGTCCGGGCGCCCGTTGTCCTGACCCGGCTTGTTCTTGTCCTGTCCTGACGGGTCGGGGTTGTCCTGCTGCTTGTTGTCCTGAACCGGCGGCGGGGGCGGCGGTGTCCTGTCCTGCCTGTCCTGGACGGGCTCCGCGGGCGGGACAGGGCGCGGCTTGGGCCGGCGCGGTGGGACAGGCGTGCTGTCCTGCTCCTGTCCTGTCTCTAGGCCATGCGCCTGGGCGATGCGGTACACGCGGGGCAGGGCCTGGGCGAGCATGACGCCTTCGTCGAGCATCCACACCAGGTCAGCGGGAGCCTTGCCGCGCCAGTACTCGCCGTGGACGACCTCCAGCAGCTTCTTGGCGTGTTCGAGCTTCTGCTCCATGTCCAGCGCCTCGCGGTAGCTGGTGATCTCCCACTTGATCATGAGTTTCCGCAGCTTGTAGGAGGAGCCGAAGTGGGCGAACCAGCGGGGGAATGGGATCGGCTCGCGGGTGCGGTGCTTGGCCAGGAGCACGTGCCGGATCGACTCGACGATGGCGAGTACGCCGAGCGGCGCCGGCACATACAGCATCATCGCCCTGAACTCCGGCCAGCCCGCGGACGCGTTGGCGACCACGGACAGGACAGTCATGACCCGGGCCACCCACCGCAGGAGCGGGACACTGCGGCGCGTCCAGGTCAGCACGATGTCCCAGGACACGATGACGATCAGGGCGCCCTCGAAGCCGAGCGCGACCCGGTCAGGGGCTGGCACGCGCATCAAGACAGCGAACCGGTGTAGCGCCTCATAGCTCGCGAGGAGGCCGTTGCCGGTCAGGGCTAGGCCGCCCACGGCGATGATCAGGACACCGAGGACCTGCCATCCGGTCAGCCGCGTGTCCTGATTGGGCGTCGGGTCAGCGCTTTCGGTCGTCACGTTCAGTCACCTTCATCATGTCCAACGGGATGTCCAACGGGATGTCCACGGCGATGTCCAAATCGGGGCGTTTGGACATCCACTCCCCTACGCGCGTGCGCGGGCGTGTGTATGGGGCGTAGGGCGGGGTG
>NZ_VCJS01000556.1 GCF_005893125.1 Nonomuraea basaltis
CTCAGAGGGCGGTCCGCGGGTCTATGCCCCTGATGCCTTAGTGTGATCGAGTGAATCTGTAGCGTTATGCCTGCCTGGTGGGCTCGGCTGTGCTGGGATGGCGGGGTGAGTGAGCACGGACTTATCCGATGAGCGGTGGGCCTTGATCGAGCCGGTGATCACGGCGTGGAAGGCCGCGCACCCCTCGGTCAGCGGCCATCAGGGCAAATACGAGATGCGGGAGATCGTTAACGCGATCCTGTACCAGAGCCGGACCGGCTGCCAGTGGAGCTTGCTACCCCATGACCTGCCACCTCGCAGCGCGGTCATGTACTACTACACCGCCTGGCGTAAGGACGGCACCGACAAGGCCATCCACGACCTGCTGCGCTTGCAGGTGCGGGAGAAGAAGCGACGATTAGCCGACCCCAGCCTGGTGGTGCTCGACACCCAGAGCGTGCGCGCCGCGGCCGGCGTCCCGAAGGCCACGACCGGACGGGATGCGGCCAAGAAGGTACCGGGTCGCAAGCGTGGGCTGGCCGTGGACGTGCTGGGCCTGGTCATCGCGGTGGTGGTCGCGGCAGCTTCGATCCACGACAACGCCATCGGTAACGCTCTGCTGGACCGGGTCGCCGCCGCCACTGCGCCCGGCAGCGTCCAGACCGCCCTGGTCGACCAGGGGTTCAAGAACAGCGTGGTCGCCCACGGCGCCACCCACGGCATCAACGTGCAGATCGTCGAGCGGAACCCCGCCGAGGCCGGGTTCGTCCCCCAGCCCAAGCGGTGGGTGGTGGAGCAGACCTACGGCACGATGTCCCTGCACCGGCGCCTGGTACGCGACTACGAACACGATCCGGCCAGCTCCGAGTCACGGGTGTACTGGGCGATGACCGATGTGATGTCCCGCCGGCTGACCGGCCCTTCCACCCCCGCCTGGCGTGACACGTGAGCACCCCGGACCCCGGCGCGTGGCTGCTGGACCGGATCGACGCCCGCGAGAAGGCGCTGAGCGGCCACATCGAACAGATCCACGCTCAGATCGAGGAGTTGACCGCCCGCCTGCGAGACCTCGACCAGGACCTTGATCATCTGCGGATCACCCGCAAGACCTTGCTCACCCTCGCCGGCGAGCCCGATCCGGCATCCCCGCCACCACCGGCTCCCGCAGTGCCCGACCATCCCGCCTACCAGCAGATTCTCACCCTCATGGCCGACATCGGCCAGCCCTCACGAGCGCGTGACCTCTGCTTGGGCCTGGACCTGCCCCTGGCGCGTAAGAACATCGAGAACACCCGCGCCAAGCTCAAGCGCCTGGTCAGCCTGGGCATTCTCGTGGAGATCGAGCCGGGATTGTTCGCTCAGCCGCGTCCATAGCCCGGCAACGAGCCCGTGACCAGCCCTCCTCATGCAGCGCAAGCGATCAAAGGGACATCAACTCGCGAACCGCCCTCT
>NZ_VCJS01000055.1 GCF_005893125.1 Nonomuraea basaltis
GCACTACCAGGGGCTGCCCACCCGCCCCACGACGCGCCGGGCCACCGGCTGGATCGTCGCCGGCGCCTCCGCCGGCGCGCTCGTGCTCGTGGCGGTCACCGCCTTCGTCGCCATCCGCCTCAGCGACCTGCCCGGCCGCACCCCGGCACCCACCGCCACCGCCGCGCTGACCACCTCCGCGGCTCCGGTGACGACGACGGCCACCACGCCCTCCGCCACGCCGTCCCCCACGACCCGCTCGATCGCGCTCCCCGGCACGTCGGTGCGGATCCAGGAGGCCGACGGCGACCCCATCAAGCTCGCCTCCTACACCGTGAACAGCGGCAAACGCCTCTACGTGAGGAAGCACGCGACCAGCGCCTTCACCGCCGACTCCCGCTACTTCGAGTACGCCCTGGACTCCAAGACCAACCTGGCCCTCGGCACCGACGTGGACTACAGCACCGACTACTTCTCCACCGTGTCGATCATCGACCACGCCACCGGCACGAAGCGGATCGTCAAGGTGAGCCCCAAGCCGGTCTTCCCCACCACGCCCCGCTGGTCGCCCGACGGCAAGTACGGCCTGGTCACCCTCTACAAGGGCACCGACGGAAATACCGTCGAGCACGGGTACGCCATCATCGACGTCGCCGGCGCCAAGGGACGCGCGTTCGAGATCAAGGAGCGGGGCGCGGGGGAGTGGCGCTTCTTCTGGGACGCGGGCGGCAAGGCGGTCGGCACGTGGGTGGGCGGCAAGATGAAGTTCTACGACCTGAACGGCAAGCCGCTGCGTACCCTGTCGGACGCCGGGTCGCCGGTGTGGGTGGAGGGCGACGACATCTCGCCGTCGGGCACCCGCTTCCTGGCCCACTGCACGACGGCGGGCACCTCGCTCTGCGCCCGCTCCACCTCCGGGGACGACACTGAGCCGATCACCGTACCGTTCGCCAGCAACCGGCTCATCGGGTGGTGGGACGAGGAACATCTCGCGGTTTGGCGGACCAGGGCCGCCGGGTACGAGGCCGTGGTGATCGACATGTCGGGGCAGGTCAGCCGGGTGCTGGCGACCGCGCCCAGGAAGGCCGAGTTCGACAAGATGGGCTTCCGCTTCACCCGTACCGCGTCGTAGAGCGGCCGCGTCCCTTCGCCGCCGGAGATCCGCGTCATAGGATCAAGGCGGAACCCATCCAAGGGATTCGAGGTGGTTGGCGTGGACATCACCGTCGTCGGGGAGGGCGCCGTCCTGGCCGCGCCCGACATCCTGCGGTTGCACGCGGGCGTCGAGGTGCGCAGGGCGGCCGCCTCTGAGTCCTTCACCGGCGTGCGCGCCGCCGCCGCCCGCCTGGCCGAGGCGCTGCGCCAGGTGGGGATCGCCGCGGAGGACGTGCGGACGATCGAGCTGTCGCTGGGGCCCGAGTACGAGTCCTATCCGAAGGTGGCCGCCTACCGCGCGGCGCAGGGTGTGGAGGTCGTCGTCCGCGACCTGGCACAGGCCGACCGCGTGATCGACACGGTGGCCGGGGTCGGGGAGGAGGCCAGGCTCAACGGGGTGGCGTTCGAGCTGTCGGACCCGGCCGGGGTGCTGCGGGAGGCCAGGACCAGGGCGTTCCGCGACGCCGCCGCGAAGGCCGCCCAGTACGCCGAGCTGGCGGGCCGCCCGCTGGGCCGGGTGGTCTCGGTCAGCGAGGAGGTCAGGGGCGGCCCGCAACCGCTGACCATGGCCGTCGCGGCGGCCGAGACCAGCGCCTCCATCAGCCCCGGCCGCCAGACCCTCACGGTCACCGTCCAGGTCGGCTACGACTTCGCCTAGAAGCTCCACGTGGTCCGGGGCCCGACTGCATGGATCTCCACGGTGCGCGCCGGCCTTGCAGTTGGACCGGGGATATGGGGATATGCCGGGTTAGGGGAGGGCGAGCATGCGGTCCAAGGCGACCTTGGCCCAATGCGTGGTGTCCTCGTCCACCTTGATCTGGTTGACGACCTCGCCCAGCACCAGCGACTCCAGCGCCCACACCAGGTGCGGCAGGTCGATCCGGTTCATCGTCGAGCAGTAGCACACCGTCCGGTCGAGGAACGAGACGCTCTTGTCGGGGAACATCTGCGCCAGCCGCTTGACCAGGTTCAGCTCCGTGCCGATCGCCCAGCTGGAGCCCGCCGGGGCCGCCTCCAGCTTCTTGATGATGTACTCCGTCGAGCCCACGTAGTCGGCCTTGAGCACGACCTCGTGCCGGCATTCGGGGTGCACGAGCACGTTCACCCCGGGAATGCGCGAACGTACGTCATCGACGGACTCGGCCGTGAAGCGGCCGTGCACCGAGCAGTGGCCGCGCCAGAGGATCATCCTGGCCCGCTCCAGCTGCTCCTGGGTGAGACCCCCGTTGGGGCGGTGCGGATTCCACACCACGCAGTCGTCCAGGGACATGCCCATCTCCAGCACCGCCGTGTTGCGGCCCAGGTGCTGGTCGGGCAGGAACAGCACCTTCTGGCCCTGCTCGAACGCCCAGTCCAGGGCGCGGCGGGCGTTGGAGGAGGTGCAGACGGCGCCGCCGTTGCGGCCGCAGAAGGCCTTGATGTCGGCGCTGGAGTTCATGTACGTGACCGGAATCACCTGATCGGCGAGCCCGGCGTCCTCCAGGGCCTCCCAGCACTCCTCGACCTGGTCGAACGTGGCCATGTCGGCCATCGAGCACCCGGCCGCCAGGTCCGGCAGGACGACATTCTGGCCGTCGCCGGTGAGGATGTCGGCGGACTCGGCCATGAAGTGCACGCCGCAGAAGACGATGTATTCCGCCTCCGGCCGCGCCGCCGCCTGCTGGGCGAGCTTGAACGAGTCGCCCGTCACGTCGGCGAACTGGATGACCTCGTCGCGCTGGTAGTGGTGGCCGAGCACGAACAGCCGGTCGCCGAGCGTCTCCTTGGCCTTGCGCGCGCGTTCCACCAGGTCAGGGTCGGACGCGGGCGGCAGCTCGCCCGGGCAGTCGACCCCCTTCTCGCTGTGCGGATCGGCGCTCCGGCCGAGGACGAAGAGCGGCAGCCCAGTCTGGGTGGCCATGGCCATACCCCCTTATCGTCGAATTGACGATACCCATCATGGCACACGGGCGTACCTGCTTATTCCGGGGGTCGTTTCCCGGTGCGGGACCCCGGGAATGTGTGGCATCGGCCAGGTGTTGGTAGCGTCATTAGTAGGACGTCGGAAACAGACAGCCGGGTTAGGGAGTCAGCAGATGACGGTTGAGAGCAGCGAGACCACGACGCAGGGCCTGAACCTGAGCGAAGCGGCCGCCGCCAAGGTCAAGAGCCTGCTCGAGCAGCAGGGCGAGGAAGGTCTGCAGCTGCGGGTCGCCGTGCAGCCGGGCGGTTGCTCCGGCCTGCGCTACCAGCTCTTCTTCGACGACCGTTCGATGGACGGCGACGTCGTGTCGGACTTCGGCGGCGTCAGCGTGGTCACCGACCGGATGAGCGCTCCGTACCTGATGGGCGCCACGATCGACTTCGTCGACACGATCGAGAAGCAGGGTTTCACCATCGACAACCCCAACGCCACCGGCTCCTGTGCCTGTGGCGACTCGTTCAACTAAGTCGCCGTCGCCTGGTCCCGTGTCGCCTTTGTGCGCGCGGGGCCTTCGCGTATTCTCGTGGGGCTCATTGGCTTGCTGACAACGAGGAAGAAGAATCCCGTGCGCATCGCCGTCACCGGCTCCATCGCGACAGACCACCTGATGACCTTCCCAGGAAGCTTCGGCGATCAGCTCATCGCCGAGCAGCTCGATCGGGTGTCACTCTCGTTCCTGGTCGATGACCTTCAGATCCGGCGCGGTGGCTGCGCCGCGAACATCGCGTTCGGCATGGGCTGCCTCGGTCTGAAGCCGATCCTCGTGGGAGCCGTCGGCAACGACTTCGCCGACTACCGGTCGTGGCTGGAGCGCCACGGCGTCGACTGCGACTCCGTGCACATCTCGGAGACGCAGCACACCGCGCGCTTCCTGTGCACCACCGACGAGCACCACAACCAGATCGCCTCGTTCTACACCGGCGCCATGGCCGAGGCCCGGCTGATCGAGCTGGAGCCCGTCGCCAACCGCGTGGGCGGCCTCGACCTGGTGCTCATCAGCCCCAACGACCCCGACGCGATGCTGCGCCACACCGACGAGTGCCGCCGGCGCGGCATCTCGTTCGCGGCCGACATCTCCCAGCAGCTGGCCCGCATGGCGGACGAGCAGATCCGCCAGCTCGTCGACGGCGCCGCCTACCTCTTCTCCAACGACTACGAGAAGGGGCTCATCGAGCAGAAGACCGGCTGGTCCGACGAGGAGATCCTCGACCGGGTCGGCGTCCGGGTCACCACGCTCGGCCCCAAGGGCGCCGTCATCGACCGCAAGGGCGAGCCGTCCATCCAGGTCGCCCCCGCGCCTGAGCGGGGCAAGGCCGACCCCACCGGCGTCGGCGACGCCTTCCGCGCCGGCTTCCTGTCCGGCCTGGCCTGGAACCTGCCGCTGGAGCGGTGCGGCCAGGTCGGCAACCTGACGGCCACGCACGTGCTCGAGCGGGTCGGCGGGCAGGAATACGAGCTCGGCCAGAAGGTCTTCCTCGAGCGCTTCGCCGCAGCTTACGGCGCCGAGGCGGCCGAGGAGATCGCCGAGCACGTCCGCTGCTACCACCCCTGAGTCACCGCACGAATCGCCCCCGCCGGCCGGTACGCGCGGCGGGGGCGTCTCATCTTCGCCGCCGGTCGAGCTTCAGTAGTTGCGTCTGACGTGGATCGCCCAGCCGCCCTCGGGCAGCTCGTACGAGCCGACATGGCGATGCGACTTGAGCCTGCACCACGCCGGTACGTCCGTGTAGGCCGCGGGATCGTCGGCCAGCACGGCCACCACGGCGTTCAGCGGAACGTAGTTGATCTGCTCGGCGAGCATGATGATCGGGATCGGGCACTTCTTCCCGAGCGCGTCGATCGTCAAAGCCGGCTGAGTAACCTCGGTCATGCGACTCCTGCGTCCTGGCGGATGCGGCGCACCAGCTCGGGCAGCACGGCGAGAAACCTGTCGACCTCGGCCGCGGAAGCGCCCCTGGGCAGTGACACCCGGACATTCCCATGCGTGAGCACGCCCATCGCTTCTAGGACGTGCGATGGACGAAGCGTACTAGCGGTGCACGAACTTCCGGACGATACGGCGAATCCCGCCTTGTCGAGCTCGGTGAGCAAGGCCTCCCCGTCGACGTACAGGCACGAAAAGGTCACGATGTGCGGCGCCCGGTCGTCGGGGTCGCCGATCACCTCGACGTCCGGGACGATCTTCGGCACCGTCTCCCTGATTCTGCCGACGAGCTCGGAGAGCCTCGCCTGCTCCCGCGCCGCGTCCGCGGCCATCGCGCGCAGGGCCGCCGCCGCGGCCACGATGCCGGGCACGTTCTCGAACCCCGGCACCCGCCGCCGCTCCCGCTCGTCCTCCGGCAGGAACGAGCGGAACCGCGTGCCCTTGCGCACCACCAGCACGCCCACACCGGCCGGGCCGCCCCACTTGTGGGCGCTGGCGGTGAGCACCGACCAGCCCTGCGGTATCGGCATCCGGCCGGCCGTCTGCGCCGCGTCGACCAGGAGCGGCACGCCGTGCGCCCGGCACGCCGCGGCCGCCTCCGCGACCGGCTGCAGGGTCCCGACCTCGTGGTTGGCGGTCTGCAGGCAGGCCAGGGCGGTGCCGGGCCGCGCCACGGCCTCGGCGAACCGGTCGAGGTCCACGCGTCCGGCCAGGCTCACGCCCACCGTCTCGACCGTGCCGCCGTCGCGTTCGTGCACGCCGCCGGCGTGCAGCACGCTGGAGTGCTCGACCGCGCTCGTCACCAGATGACGCCCGGCCCTGCGCCTGCCGTGTAGGGTGCCGAGCACGCCGAGATGCACGGCCTGCGTGCCGGAAGAGGTGAACGACACCTCGTCCGGGCGCGCGCCGAGCGCCTCGGCCACCTCCGTACGGGCCTGCTCGAGCAGCAGGTGCGCGCGGCGGGCCTGGCCGTAGAGCCTCGCGGGGTCGGCCCAGCCGACGTCGATCGCCGCCAGCAGCGCCTCGCGTGCCTGCGGGTGGAGCGGCTCGCTCGAAGCCGCGTCGAAGTACGCCACGAGACCCATCGTCCCACTCGCGGGCCATCGAGGGGTCGCGCGGTAGGGCAAGGCACCTGCACGCTAATGTGTCTGCAATCAGCTGTGCATCTGGAAATACGAGCGCCCAAGGGAGAGACTCTTGGGCTTCATCTGTGGGGTAGGCGATCCGTGAGTCCGACTCGCCGTACGACGCGGCGTTCGTTGGCCCGGCGCAGGGGTCCACGCGCCGCCGCTTTGGCGTTGCTGCTGGCCACTGCTACGGCGTGTGCTAATGACGTCCCCGAGGCCAACTGGTCTCGCGGCCTTCTTCCCGGCCACATCACCCAAGAGGGTGACGTGGTCCAGAGTTTGTGGAACGGGGCCTGGATCGCCGCACTCGCCACGGGTGCCGTCGTCATCGTCCTGATCGTGTGGGCGGCGATCTTCCACCGCAAGCGCAAGTCGAAGGCCGAGCTCCCGCCGCAGGTGCGTTACAACCTGCCGATCGAGATGCTCTACACCTTGATCCCGCTTGTCATGGTGTCGGTTTTCTTCTTCTTCACCGCCCGCGACAGCGAGCGGCTCGCCCGCGTGGACGGCGACGCGACGGTCAAGGTGAAGGTCGAGGCCTTCCAGTGGAGCTGGCGCTTCACGACGACGGTCGACGGCAAGCCGCTGCAGCCGGTCGCGGGCCTGCCGGTGAACGACTACCGGTCGGGTCCCCAGCTCGTCCTGCCGGTCAACAAGAAGATCGAGTTCGACCTGTCGAGCGACGACGTCATCCACTCGTTCTGGGTGCCGGAGTTCCTGTTCAAGCGCGACGTGATCCCCGGGATCCCCGAGGACAACCCGGGCCGCAAGTTTGAGATCACCACGCTGGGCAGGACGGGCGTCTTCGCCGGCCGCTGCGCCGAGCTGTGCGGAGTCGACCACAGCCGCATGCTGTTCTCGGTGAAGCTCGTCACGCAGCAGGAGTTCGACCAGTACATCGCGACAAACCAGGCTGGGAGTGCCCAGTGACCGCCATTCAAGAACCACTTCGCGCCCCCGCCAGGCCCGTCACCAAGGGCCAGATCATCGCCAAGTGGCTGTCCTCGACCGATCACAAGATCATCGGGCACCTCTATCTGATCTCGTCGTTCGTCTTCTTCCTGATCGGCGGCGTCATGGCGCTGATCATGCGGGCGGAGCTGGCGCAGCCGGGGCTGCAGATCACCAGCAACGAGCAGTTCAACCAGTTGTTCACCATGCACGGCACCATCATGCTGCTGATGTTCGCGACGCCGCTGTTCGCCGGCTTCGCCAACGCGCTGATGCCGCTGCAGATCGGCGCCCCCGACGTGGCGTTCCCGCGCCTCAACATGGTCAGCTACTGGCTCTACCTGTTCGGCAGCATCATCGCCGTGTCCGGCTTCTTCACCCCGGGCGGCGCCGCGTCGTTCGGCTGGTTCGCCTACACGCCGCTGTCGAACGCGATCAACTCGCCCGGCCTCGGCGGCGACCTGTGGATCATGGGCCTGGCCCTGTCCGGTCTCGGCACGATCCTCGGCTCGGTCAACTTCATCACCACGATCATCTGCATGCGCGCGCCCGGCATGACGATGTTCCGCATGCCGATCTTCACCTGGAACATCCTGCTGACCAGCATGCTCGTGCTGATGGCGTTCCCGGTGCTGGCCGCCGCGCTGCTGGCCCTGGAGGCCGACCGCAAGCTGGGCACCCACATCTTCGACTCCGACAACGGCGGGGCGCTGCTGTGGCAGCACCTGTTCTGGTTCTTCGGCCATCCAGAGGTGTACATCATCGCGCTGCCGTTCTTCGGCATCGTGACCGAGATCCTGCCGGTCTTCAGCCGCAAGCCGATCTTCGGTTACATCAGCCTCGTGGCCGCGACGATCTCGATCGCCGGCCTGTCCATCACGGTCTGGGCGCACCACATGTTCCCGACCGGGCAGGTGCTGCTGCCGTTCTTCTCGTTCATGACGTTCCTCATCGCGGTGCCGACAGGTGTGAAGTTCTTCAACTGGGTCGGCACCATGTGGCGAGGGCATCTGTCGTTCGAGACGCCGATGCTGTTCGCGATCGGCTTCCTCATCACGTTCCTGCTGGGCGGCCTGACGGGCGTCATCCTGGCCTCGCCGCCGCTCGACTTCCACATCAGCGACACCTACTTCGTCGTCGCCCACTTCCACTACGTGGTCTTCGGCACCGTCGTGTTCGCCATGTTCGGCGGCTTCTACTTCTGGTGGCCCAAGCTCACCGGCAGGATGCTCGACGACAAGCTGGGCAAGCTGCACTTCTGGCTGCTGTTCATCGGCTTCCACACCACGTTCCTGGTGCAGCACTGGCTCGGCATGCTGGGCTTCCCGCGCCGCTACGCCGACTACAGCGCGGCCGACGGCTTCACCGACCTCAACATGGTCTCGTCGGTGGGCGCTTTCCTCCTGGGCCTGTCCACGCTGCCGTTCCTCTACAACGTCTGGAAGACCTGGCGCACCGCGCCCAAGGTCACCGTCGACGACCCCTGGGGCTACGGCGGCTCGCTCGAATGGGCGACCTCCTGCCCGCCGCCGCGGCACAACTTCACCTCACTGCCGCGCATCCGGTCCGAGCGTCCCGCGTTCGACCTGCACTACCCGCACGTGTCCGCCAAGTCCGTTCAGGAGGTCGAGTCCTGATGAAGGTGCAGGGTTGGCTGTTCCTCGCGTGTGGCCTGTTCTTCGCCGGTGTCGACGTCGCCTACTGGTTCTGGACCAAGGCGGACACGGGCAAGGGCGAGCCGGTCGGGACCACGGCCATGGCCGTGTCGGTCGGGTTCGCGTTCATGGTCGGCTACTACCTGATGTTCACCGCGCGGCGCATCGGCGCCCAGCCGGAGGACAACAAGCAGGCCGAGATCAGCGATGGCGCGGGTGAGATCGGGTTCTTCAGCCCGAGCAGCTGGTGGCCGTTGTTCCTGTGCCTGGCGGCGGCCTTCGCCTTCGCCGGGTTCGTGATCGGCTTCTGGATGTTCCTGATCGGGATCTTCCTGGTCATCATGGCCATGATCGGGTTCGTGTTCCAGTACTACCGGGGCAACTTCTCGCACTGACGTGAGCCGAAACGGGCGTCCCCCTTGGGGGAGACGCCCGTTTTTGGTGTTCTTTAACAGTATCCGGATGTGGTGATTCGACCACCGAGGGTAATAAAGGAGGCAGAAGGGGTTCGATCTTGGACGAGGGAGGCGTCGTGGGGCGGGTAGCGGATGGATCGGCCGGCCTGCTGGCCTTGGCGCTGCTGACAGCGTGCTCGGCGGGCGGCACGGCAGGGGACGAACCGGAATCCGTGGCCATGGCCGGCGGGGCGGCGAGGAGCGCCCCTGTGTCGTTCTCTCCGCGTGACAAGACCGAAGGGGTGCCCACCGACCAGCCCGTGGTCGTGGCGGCCCACACGGGCAAGCTCAAGGGCGTGCAGGTGGACGGCGGCAAGTCCGGCCCCCTGCCGGGGACGCTGAGCGCCGACGGCACCCGCTGGCGCAGCACCGCCACCGCCCGCCCGGGCACCGCCTACACGGTCACCGCCGTCTCCGTGGACGCCGCGGGCAAGCAGAGCCAGGCCACCAGCACGTTCACGACGGTCAAGGGCAACAAGACGTTCGACATCGAGACGATCACCCCCAACAAGGACGACACGGGGCTGACCGTCGGCATCGGCATGCCCATCATGATCACCTTCGACAAGCCGATCACCGACCGGGTTGCCGTCGAGCGCAACCTCACCGTGCGCAGCTCCAAGCAGGTGGAGGGGGCCTGGCACTGGTTCGACAGCACGCACGTGGACTTCCGGCCGCAGAAGTACTGGCCGGCGCGCACGAAGGTGCGGGTGGAGGCGCGGCTGGCCGGCGTACGCGGGGGACCGGGCATGTACGGCAAACGCGACGTCACGCTCAACTTCAAGATCGGCCGCGCTCAGATCACCAAGGGGAGCACCGACAACCACGTGCTCATCGTGCGGCGGGACGGCAAGAAGGTCCGCAGGATGCCGATGAGCGCAGGCCAGGGCGGGCAGTGGAAGTACTACACGACCTCCGGCATTCACCTGGCGATGTCACGCGAGCCCGTCACCGTCATGACCTCTCCCGGGATCGGTCCCGGCCAGGCCGGCTACTACCAGCTGACGGTCTACAACACGGTGCGCATCTCCAACAGCGGCGAGTACGTGCACAGCGCGCCCTGGTCCGTCGGCTCGCAGGGCAGCGCGAACGTCAGCCACGGGTGCGTGAACATCAGCCCGGACAACGCCGCCTGGTTCATCAAGAACACGCTGATCGGGGACCCGATCATCATCACGGGGTCGCCGCGGAAGCTGGAGCCCCTGAACGGGTGGGGGCACTGGCAGGAGAACTGGAAGCAGTGGCTGCGGTGGAGCTCACTGAAGGCCGGCCCCACGATCGGCCTCTGACGCCACCGCCGGGGCCGGGCTCCAGGGAGCGGCTCCCCGCCCGCCGCGCCGGCGTGTGACCGCTCGGCGGTCCATCAGCCCGCGCCGCCCGTCGACCCCGGTGCCTCCGCGGCCCAGAGCGGGGTGCTGAGGGCGAGAGCGGTCGTGCGGGCGGCGTCCGGTGGCGGCGGTCTGCGTGCGACGGGCGGCAGGCGGAAATGGCCCGGGCGCGCCTCCGCCGGGGAGTCGCGTGCGGTGGAGGGTCAGGCCGGGCGGATGGAGCCGCTGACCTCGACCCAGCGGTCCAGGATGGCCGCGGCGGCGCCGGAGTCCACGGCCTGCACCGCGCGGGCGTACCCGTCGATCATGGCCGCGTCGAGATTGTCGCCGGGCCCCTCGTGCGCCACCAGGCCCGCGGCCGCGTTCAGCAGCACCGCGTCGCGCACCGGCCCCGTCTTGCCGCGAACCAGGTCGTACACGGCCTGCGCGTTGAACGCCACGTCCCCGCCCCGCAGCGCACCCACCTCGGCCCGCGGGATGCCGAGGACCGCCGGGTCGAACGTCGTCTGCGTGGCGGTGCCGTCCTTGACCACCCAGACCGTCGAGGTGCCGGCGATGGTCAGCTCGTCCAGGCCGTCGTCGCCGCGGAAGACCAGGGCGGACACGCCGCGCTCGGCGAAGACGCCCGCGAGCACGGGCAGCATCCTGGCGTCGAAGACGCCGATGGCCTGGGCCGCCGGGCGGGCCGGGTTGGTGAGCGGGCCGAGGAAGTTGAAGACCGTGGGCACGCCGATCTCCTTGCGCGTCGGCCCGGCGAAGCGCAGCGCGGGGTGGTAGACCGGGGCGAAGCAGAACGCGATGCCCGCCTCGCGCGCCACCCGCGCCGTCTGCTCGGGTGTGAGGTCGAGGCGGATGCCCAGGTACTCCAGGACGTCGGCGGCGCCGCACGAGGACGAGGCGGCGCGGTTGCCGTGCTTGACGACGCGGGCGCCCGCGGCTGCGACCACGATGGCGGCCATCGTCGAGACGTTGACGGTGTGGGCGCGGTCGCCGCCGGTGCCGACGATGTCGACCACGGGACCCTCCACGCTGAGCGGCGTGGCCAGGTCGAGCATGGTCCGCGCCAGGCCCACCACCTCGGTCACGGTCTCGCCCTTGGCCCGCAGGGCGATCACGAAGCCCGCGATCTGGGACGGCGTCGCGGAGCCGGACATGATCTCCCGCATCGCCCAGGCCGTCTCGTCCGATGTCAGATGCTCTCCCGACAGGAGAGCGGAAAGCAGGGCGGGCCAGGTCGTCCGGGAGTCCATGAGCACCTACTTGGCGTTGAGTCGGGTGGAGGAGCGGCGGCGCATCAGGTCGGCCACCGTGTCGGCCACGACCATGGGCTCCAGCGGCTGGGGCACCACGGCGTCGGCCTTGGACCATTCGGCCAGCCAGCGGTCGTCGCGCCTGGCGATGATCAGGCAGATGGGCGGGCAGTCGTAGACCTCGTCCTTGGCCTGGCGGGAGACGCCCATGCCCCCCGCGGGCTGGGTCTCGCCGTCGAGGACGGCCACGTCGATCTCGCCGGAGGCGAGCCACTGGTGGACCTTGGGCTCGGTCGCGCACTCCACGATCTCAACGAGGGGCACGTCGGCCGCCGGCCGCCTGCCGATGGCCTGGATCACCTCAGCCCTCGTGGTGGCGTCGTCGCTGTAGACGAGGACCCTCATCGTGTCGTCGGTGCTCACGGTCGCGCTCACTATCGCTCGTAGCGGTATGGTCACCTGGGATCGTACCGGTGCGCAGGGGTGCAAACCCAGGCCGCCGTCCCTGACAGGCGTTTTATGGCGATTATCCCAGGCTGGGTACCGGTTTGTACCTGCTAACGGGGGGTCGTTGGCCGGACCGACCACCAGAGCCGCAATAATGCTGCCCGTGGCGACAGCATCCGCAATAACTTCGACGACGACAGCACAGTCGTACCGCAGACCCAATCTGGTCAGCGTCGGGACGATCGTCTGGCTGTCCTCTGAGCTCATGTTCTTCGCGGCGCTGTTCGCGATGTACTTCACCATCCGGTCGGTGAGCGAGGGCAAGGGCCTCGAATGGGGCCCCGCGCTCCTTCCCGCAGGCGCGCAAGCCGCCGAGGGAGTCGCTCACCTGAACATCCCGTTCGCGACGGTCAACACGATCATCCTGGTGCTGTCGAGTGTGACGTGCCAGCTCGGCGTGTGGGCCGCGGAGAAGGGGCAGGTCGGCAAGCTCCGCTTCTGGTACATCGTCAGCTTCCTCATGGGCGCGGTCTTCGTCGCGGGGCAGCTGTACGAGTACGGCGAGCTGGCGTCAGAGGGCGCGACCTTGCCCGCTAACGCTTACACCTCGGTGTTCTACCTGACGACGGGCTTCCACGGCCTGCACGTGACCGGTGGCCTGATCGCGTTCCTGTTCATGCTGGGACGCACGTACGCCGCGAAGCGCTTTACGCATGAGCAGGCCACCAGCGCGATCGTCGTGTCCTACTACTGGCACTTCGTAGACGTCGTCTGGATCGGTCTTTTCGCGACCATCTACATCATTCGTTAAGGAACGGGATCTCTGTGACTAGGATCACCGCTTGGCGGCGGCATCCCCTCGCGAGATACGCCGTCCTGATTTTGGCGTTGTCGCTGGTCGGGATGGCATACGCCGCTTTTGTCCAGGCGGGCAAGCCTGCCGACGCGGCTCTGGCGGCAGGCAAGGTCGATGACGTGGCCGAGGGCAAGAGCCTGTTCGTGCAGCACTGCTCGAGCTGCCACGGCATGAACGCGGAGGGTGTCACCGACAAGGCGCCCACGCTCATCGGCGTCGGCGCCGCGGCGGTCGACTTCCAGATGAGCACCGGCCGCATGCCCGCGGCCAACCCCGGGCCCCAGGCCCCGCGCAAGCCGACGGCGCCCTGGGTCAACGAGGAGAAGATCCGCCAGATCTCGGCCTACGTGCAGTCGCTCGGCGGCGGCCCGCAGGTGCCGGGCGCCGAGCAGGTCGACGGGAAGCTCGGCAACGCCGGCAAGGGCGGTGAGCTGTTCCGCGCCAACTGCATCCAGTGCCACAACTGGGCCGGCGCCGGCGGTGCTCTGACCCAGGGCAAGCACGCGCCCGATCTCAACGACGCGTCCCCGACGCAGATCTACGAGGCGATGGTCACCGGCCCCCAGGCCATGCCGGTCTTCAACGACACGACGATCACGCCCGAAGAGAAGCGTGACATGATCGCCTACATCACCCAGGTTCGCGAGCAGAAGGACCCGGGAGGTTTCGGGCTGGGACGCATTGGCCCGGTCACCGAAGGTCTCGTAGCGTGGATCGTGGGCCTCACCGCCCTCGTACTGGCCGCCATCTGGATCACCGCGAAGAAGCGACAGAAGTCATGACAGACAACGAGCACGAGATCGAGCAGCCGGAAGAGCGCGTGCCCAAGCGCGTCATCGGCACCCCCGGGCCGGGCACCTCGATGCTCGGCACCGCGGAAGCGGCGGACGTCGCCGCGGAAGTCCCCGGCGTGACGCTGCAGGACGAGGCCAAGGCCCGCAGGGCCGAGAAGGTCGTGGCGCTCTGCTTCACGATCACCTTCCTCGCGGGCCTCGCGTTCATCGTCTCCTACGTGGTGTTCCAGGTGGGCAGCCCCGAGGCGACCGGCACGTCCAACCTCGCGCTGGGCGGCTCGCTGACGATCGCCATCCTGGGGCTGGCGGCCGGCATCGTGATCTGGGTCCGCCAGATCATGCCGAAATACTCCCTGGTCCAGGAGCGCCACGCGATGGCCTCCGACGAGCCGGACCGCGAGGTCGTGGCCGACACGTTCGTCCAGGGCGCCAACGAGAGCGGCTTCGTCAAGCGCAAGCTGCTGCGCCGCACGCTGCTGCTCGCAGCGGCGCCGCTCGGCCTGGCGCCGGTGGTGCTGCTGCGCGACCTGGACAACAGCAAGATGCCGGGTGCCGCGTTCAACAAATCGCTGCGGCACACCGTCTGGGGTGAGAAGAACAAGGAAGGCAAGCCGCTCAAGCTGGTGGTCGAGGGCACCGGGCAGCCGATCCGCGCCGCCGACTTCAACTCGCCCGGCGGCATCCTGTCGGTGGTTCCCGAGGGCTACGAGCACGACCTCACCGCCCTCGCCAAGGCCACGCTCATCCTGATCAAGTTCCGCCCGGAGGAGATCAAGAGCGGCGTCAAGCAGAACTGGACGCACGACGGCATCGTCGCGTACTCCAAGATCTGCACCCACGTGGGGTGCCCGGCGGCCCTCTACGAGCAGAACACCCACCACATCCTCTGCCCGTGCCACCAGTCGACGTTCGACGCCGCCGACGGCGCCAAGGTCATCTTCGGTCCGGCCGCGCGGCCGCTGCCGCAGCTGCCGATCACCGTCGACGAGCAGGGTTACCTGATCGCCCAGAGAGACTTCGACGTGCCCGTCGGTCCCAGCTACTGGGAGCGCGGCGACGCCGAGGCCGAGGCCAGGGAAGGAGGCCAGGCATGAGCGACGACCTGAACACGGTTCCGAAGGCCATCGCTGGGCCGTCGAATTTCCTCGACGACCGGCTCGGCGGCGCCAACTTCCTCAAGCGCAACCTGCGCAAGATCTTCCCGGACCACTGGTCGTTCCTGCTGGGTGAGATCGCGCTCTACTCGTTCATCATCCTGCTGCTGACCGGCACGTTCCTGACGCTGTGGTTCAAGCCCAGCATGATGGAGATCGAGTACGCCGGCTCGTACGAGCCGCTCAAGGGCGTCATGATGTCGGAGGCCTACGCGTCGTCGCTGGAGATCAGCTTCGACGTCCGGGGTGGTCTGCTCATCCGGCAGATGCACCACTGGGCGGCCCTGCTGTTCGTGGCCGGCATGATGGTCCACATGCTGCGGGTGTTCTTCACCGGCGCCTACCGCAAGCCGCGCGAGCTCAACTGGATCATCGGCGTGCTGCTGCTGACGCTGGCGCTGGCCGAGGGCCTGACCGGCTACTCGCTGCCCGACGACCTGCTGTCCGGCGCCGGTCTGCGGATCACCGAGGGCGTGGCGATCTCGCTGCCGCTGGTCGGCACGTACATCACGTTCTTCCTGTTCGGCGGGGAATATCCGGGTGAGGACGTCATCCCCCGGTTCTACTCGCTGCACATCCTGCTCATCCCTGGCATCCTGCTGGCGCTGATCTCGGCTCACATGGTGCTCATGTGGGTGCAGAAGCACACCCAGATGCCGGGCAAGGGACGCACCAACAAGAACGTGGTGGGCGCGCCGTTCTACCCGGCCTTCATGGCCAAGGCGGGCGCGTACTTCCTGTTCACGCTGGCCGTGGTCGCGGGCCTGGCGACGTTCAGCCAGATCAACCCGATCTGGCTGTTCGGCCCCTACACCCCCGCCGACGTGTCGGCCGGTTCGCAGCCCGACTTCTACATGGGCTTCCTCGAAGGCGCGCTGCGCATCATGCCGGCGTGGGAGATCAATCTCTTCGGCACGTCACACGCGGGCACGCTGCCGCTGAGCGTGATCATTCCGGCGCTGGTGCCGATGGGCATCGTCATGACCGGTCTGGCGCTCTATCCGTTCCTGGAACGCTGGGTGACGGGCGACCACCGCGAGCACCACGTCGCGGACCGGCCGCGCAACAACCCGCACCGGACCTCGATCGGCATGTCCGCCATCACGTTCTACGGCGTTCTGTGGCTGCTCGGCGCCAACGACGAGATCGCGGCGTTCTTCTATGTCAGCCTCAACTGGACGACGTACGCCGGCCGGGTGCTGGTCATCGTCGGTCCGGCGCTGGCATACGTGATCACCTACCGCATCTGCCTCGGCCTCCAGCGCTCCGACGCCGCGGTCCTCTCGCACGGTGTGGAGTCCGGCGTGATCAAGCGGCTGCCGCACGGTGAGTTCATCGAGGTCCACACGCCGCCGGCGGACGACATCGAGGCGCACGTGCGCGGCAAGGAGCCGGTGCTGATGCTCCCGGTGGCCGAGGACACCGCCGGCATCCCGCCCAAGGGCATGCGCGGCCCGATCGGCAAGCTGCGCGCCCGCATGTCCAAGGCGTACGGCGGGGAGAAGATCCCGCTGGAGGAGGCGCACGAGGAGGAGCACGCCGCCATCGCCCCCGGTGACGAGGATCGCACCCTCACGCACTGACCCGATCGCCACACCGCACGGGCCCGGACGGAATCTCCGTCCGGGCCCGTACGGTGTCTCCAGTTGTCCCGGCCGTGCCAGTTGCTAAGAGGCGCCGGTATTCGCCGTCAAAGGACTCTTCGGGGTGACGGTCAGGGAGCCAGACGATCGATCGACGCGTCCCTCGTGACCGTGCCGGCGAAGGCCGCAGGTGCGGTCGCGGAGATCCCGAAGCGCACCCAGAAGGGCGCCCCGGCGCCGGGGAAAGTCAGTCGGCCTCGGGGAAGCCGATGGAGAAGGCGGCGTCCAGGTCGTGCTTGGAGTATGCGCGGAACGCGATGTGCGTCTCGGTGTGCAGCACACCTGCGACCTTGTTGATCCGCCCCGGAACGACCTCGGCGATCTGCTCGTAGGCCGGGACCCGGACCATGGCCAGCAGATCGTATTCGCCGGTGATGGAGTAGACCTCGCTGACCCCGTCGATCTCGGCGATCGTCTCGGCGACCTCCGTGATCCGGTCAACCTCGGCATTGATGTGGACGATAGCCGTGACCATGGAGCAACTCTAGCGGGTCATCGCAAAGGCCGCCCCTCCCGGCCACGTCCCTGATCGAGGTGCCGGTACGCGAGGTCGATGCGGGCCTTGTGGCGGGCGGCGCCCCGGGCGGGCAGGCTCCACTCCCCGTCCACCTCCACCAGCCGCACGCCCGGCGACTCCAGCCAGCGCAGGATGCACTCGGTCTCCTCGGCGCTGGCGGCGTGGACCGGGCCGGGACCCGGGATGACGGCCTCCGCCGCGGTCGTCAGGGAGGCGACGAAAGGGGTCGGGTGGGCGCCCTTCGGCATGACGCCGGCCGCGGCCAGCCTGCCGTAGCGGATGACGTGGATGTCCCAGCCGCCGCCGAACGCCGGGCTGGCGGCGACCAGCTGCGGGATGCGCGTGATGGCGCTCAGCCGCTGCATGCGGGCCGCCGCGCGGACGAACGCCGCCAGCCGGTCGCGGTCGATGGACGCCTCCTCGTAGCGCTGCTCCACCGACAGCCTCTCCATGCGGGCCGCCACGGCGGTGAAGACCGCCGTGGCGTCGAGGGTCATGGCGCGGCGGGCGCTCTCGACGTGGACGGCGTACTCCTCCAGGCTCTCCTTGCCCTCGCACGGCGCGCCGCAGCGGCCCATCTCGTGCAGCACGCAGGCCGCGCGCCGGGTGCGCAGGCTGATCGGCTGGGTGCACTGGCGCAGCGGGACCGCCTCGTGCAGGGCGATGCGGGCGTCGTCGGCCAGCCGGGCGCTGGTGAACGGGCCGAGATAGGTGGCCTCGTCGTCCTTCAGCTCGCGCACGATCGACAGGCGCGGGAAGGGCTCGGCGGTGAGCTTGAGCCAGAGGACCTTCTCCGGGAAGCGGGAGCGGCGGTTGTAGCGGGGCTTGGCGCCGCCGATCAGGCGCAGCTCCCTCACCTCGGCCTCCAGGCCGGTGGAGCAGACGATGTGGCGCACCCGCTCGGCGATGCCGATCATCTCGCGGATGCGCGGGCGGGTCTCGCTGGCGGTGAAGTAGGAGCGCACGCGGTTGCGCAGGTTGCCGCTCTTGCCGATGTAGAGCACCTCGCCGCGCTCGTCCTCGAAGAGGTAGACGCCGGGCGCGTGGGGCACGGACTCGGCCAGGTGGCGCTTGCGCTGCTGCTCGGGCGTGGGCGCGCGGACGAACGATTTGAGCTCCTCGAGCGTGTGCACCTGGAAGGAGCCGGCCCGCTCGATCAGCCCGTGCAGCACGGCCACGGTGGCCCTGGCGTCCTGCAGGGCCCGGTGGCACGGGTCGACGGGGCTGCGGAAGAACCTGGCCAGCGTGGCCAGCTTGGCGTTGGGCGTCTCGTCGCGGGTCAGCACACGGCGGGCCAGGTCGACGGTGTCGACGACCGGGTTGGCCGGCGGGGGATAGCCCTGCGCGGCGCAGGCGGCCTTGATGAACCGGGTGTCGAAGCCGGCGTTGTGCGCCACCAGCGTGGCCCCGCGGATGAACTCCAGGAAGCTCGGCAGCACCGCCTCGATCCGCGGCGCGGCCACGACCATGGCGTCGGTGATCCCGGTCAGCACGGAGATGAACGGCGGTATCGGCCCGCCAGGATCGACCAGCGTGGAGAACTCGCCCAGCACCTCGCCCGCCCGCACCTTGACCGCGCCGATCTCGGTGATGGCGTCCTCGGAAGGAGCGCCGCCGGTCGTCTCGAGGTCGAACACGACGAACGTGACGTCGCTCAGCGGGGTGCCGAGCTCGTCGAGAGTGCCTTGAACCGGATCCACGACCTAAGACCATAGAGAGACCGACCGACAGGATCGAATCACCATCCCTCTTGATCCTTAGTTACCCTTCCCTTTATGTCCGCGGGAAGACTTGCCGGCCGCTACGCGCTGCTGCGCCCTCTGGGCGCGGGCGGCATGGGGAAAGTGTGGCTGGCCAGGGACGAGATGCTTGACCGCGAGGTCGCGGTCAAGGAGCTCACGCTGCCCGAAGGCATGGCGCCCAAGGATCGGGCGGACTCGGTGAAGAGGGCCGTGCGCGAGGCGCAGGCCACCGCGCGGCTGCGCCACCCGGGCATCGTGGCGCTGCACGACGTGGTCGTCGAGCACGAGCGGCCGTGGCTGGTCATGGAGCTGCTGCGGGGCCGCACCCTGGCCGAGACGGTACGCGAGTTCGGGCCCATGCCGCCCGCCCACGCCGCGCGGATCGGCGCGGACGTGCTGGACGCGCTGTCCGTCGCCCACGCGCAGGGGCTGCAGCACCGCGACGTCAAGCCGGCCAACGTGTTCCTGACCGACGGGGGCAGGGTGGTGCTCACCGACTTCGGCATCGCCAGGCAGGAGGGTCAGGCCGCGCTCACCGAGCAGGGGCTGATGATCGGCTCGCCCGGGTTCATCGCGCCCGAGCGGCTGGAGGGCGAGCCCGGCGGCCCGGCCAGCGACCTGTGGTCGCTCGGCGCCACGCTCTACGCCGCGGTGACGGGGGCCGCCGCCTACGAGGGCTCGGCGGCCCAGCGCGTACGCGCCACGCTGCTGACGCCCGTGCCCGTCGCGCCCGGGCCGCTCGGCCCGTTGATCGCCGCCATGATGGCGCAGCACCCGGCCGGCCGTCCCGACCCGCGCGTGGTCGCGGACGCGCTCCGGCAGGTCGCCGGTGGAGCTCCGGCGCCGCGGCTGCCGGCCCCCCATGACGTGACCGCGCCCGGCAAGGTCAAGAAGCGCGGCCGGGCCGTGCTGTGGATCTCCGCCGCGACGGCGCTCGTGGTCGCGGCGGGCACGGCCGGCTTCTTCGTCCTGAAGAGCCTGGACGGCGGGGCGCCGGCGGCGTTCACCACGCCGATGGACGTGTGCACGCTGATCAGCCCGGAGGAGGCGGGCAGGCTGCTGCGCACCCAGAGCCCGCCCAAGGCGCGGCCCGGCTCCGACGAGGCAGGCCCCACGTGCGGCTGGCCGATCACCGGCACCGGCGTGAGTCTGCAGGTGCAGAAGGACTCCGACACGGTGGACCCGTGGTCGATGACCCCGGTCACGGCCCGCGCCCTCTTCCAGAACCAGAAGCGCTACTGGGTCAAGTTCCAAAACGAGGAACTCGACTGGACGCTTCCCGAGATCGGCGTGAAGGACACCAGGAAGGTCAAGCTCACCCCGGTGCGCCAGGTCGCCGGCCTCGGGGAGGAGGCGTTCGGCTTCGAGCTGACAGGCCCCACCGGCCGGGTCCACACCGCCTACGTCTTCTACCGGCTGGCCAATCTCGTGGTGAAGGTCGAATACTCCACCCTCGCCGACCGCCCGACCGACGAGGACATCAAGCGGTCGGCGCTGAGCGCGGCGCAGACGAGCGAGCAGGCGTTGCGCAATGCCGGGTGACCTCTACCTGCTGGCAGGCCGTTACCGGCTCATCGAGCGCCTCGGGCAGGGCGGCGCGGGCACCGTGTGGCGCGCCATCGACGAGATTCTCGACCGGCAGGTCGCCGTCAAGCAGGTGCGCGTGCCGGAGGGGCTCGGCCCGTATGAGCGCGCGCGGTTCACCGACCACGCCATCCACGAGGCCAGGTCCGCCGGCCGGCTGCGCGACCCGGCCATCGTGCTGGTGCACGACGTGGTGCTCGAGGGCCACCAGCCGTGGATCATCATGGACCTGGTCACCGGCCGCTCGCTGGACAAGGTGATCAAGGAGCAGGGGCCGCTGCCGCCCGAGTTCGTGGCCCGGGTGGGGCTGCGGATGCTGTCGGCGCTGGAGGTCGCGCACGCGCACGGCATGCTGCACCAGGACGTCAAGCCGGCGAACATCCTGCTCGACGCCGACGGCTCGGCCATGCTCACCG
The DNA here is from genome assembly GCF_005893125.1 of Nonomuraea basaltis. Classification (GTDB taxonomy): domain Bacteria; phylum Actinomycetota; class Actinomycetes; order Streptosporangiales; family Streptosporangiaceae; genus Nonomuraea; species Nonomuraea basaltis. Next base: position 20,941 of record NZ_VCJS01000055.1, read on the forward strand.
ACTTCGGCATCGCGGCCCAGATGGGCGGGCAGGGCGACAGGTTCGGCAGCGCCGGCTCGCCCGGCTACATGGCCCCCGAGCGGCTCAACGAGCAGCCCTCCGGCCCGGCGTCCGACCTGTGGTCGCTCGGCGCGAGCCTGTACACCGCGGTGGAGGGCCGGGCGCCGTTCGAGCGGGCGCTGCCCGCCGCGGTGGCGGCCGCGGTGCTGCTGCACGAGCCGCCGTTCCCGGCCAGGGCGGGCCGCCGCCTCGGCGGACTGCTGATGGCCATGCTCGCCAAGGACCCCGCCGCCCGGCCCACCGCGCCGCAGATCCGCCAGGCGCTGAGCGGCCTGCCCGCCGCCGTCCCCGCGACCAGGCGCCGCCGCCGGTGGCTGCTGCCCGCCGTGCTCGCCGCCGTCGTGGCGGTGGGCGCGGGCGGCTGGTACGCCGCCGGCGCCCTCGGCGGCGAGCCGGACCCCGGCAGGTTCGCCAAGACGCCGGACCCGTGCAAGCTGCTCAGTGACGCCCAGATCGTCGAGCTCATGAAGGGCACGCCGGAACGCATCCCGAGCAGGGCAGGCGAGTGCCAGTGGCTCATCCGCGAGGAGCCCGGCCGCCGCCTCACCGTGCGCACCTGGGCCGAGCGGCCCGACGGCGACCTCGGCGGCCCCCAGGTGGCGCAGCGGCGCTTCGCCAGCGAGAAGAGCACCCGGGCCGCCGGCCAGGGCGCGGTGCTGCGCGAGGCCAGCGGCCCGGTCGCCGACGTGGCGGGAGTCGGGGAGTCAGCGATCATCCAGAGCAAGTTCAAGCTCTACATCAATACCAACAAGAGCGGCCAATCCGACAGCATTGTCCTCTTCCGGACGAGTAACCTGCTCGGCGAGATCGTCTGGCATCGTGACGACATGCCGGCCTCCAAGCCGGCGGACAAGGAGACGGCCACCGCCGCGGCCCGCCTGGTCGCCGCGGCCCTGCAGAAATAGACGCGTGGAAAGAGCTGCAAGCACCTTGCAAGTGGTGTCATTACCATGTTTCACCGCAAGTCAGGGCGACCCCAGGAGTCCCAGTGAATCCCGGTAGCGAGTACGAGCCGCCGACCAACCCTTACCAGGTGCCCGGCAGGCAGTTCGAGCAACCGGCCATGCCACCGCGCATACCACCGGGCAGGCCACCGCAGATGCCGACCATGCCGCAGATGCCGCCGCCTCCGCCGCCTAGACGGCCCACCTGGCTGCTGCCCACGCTCGCCGCCGCGCTCGTCGTGCTGGTCGCGGCCGGGGGCGTGGGCGCCTACCTGGTTTACGGCAAGGTCTCCGGCGGCTCCGCGCGGCCCCCGGCCCAGAGCGGCAAGCCGGCGTCCCAGCCCGCGGCCGCCGGCGCGAAGGGCCCCGACGTGTGCGCCATGCTCCCCAAGGAGGAGGCCGAGCGGCTCGTGCCCGGCGCGACCGTGTCCACGTCCTCCAAGGACAACGAATGGGCGGTCACCTTCGGCTGCAACTGGGTCAACCGCCGCATCTCGTACGGCGAGTTCTGGCGCAAGAGGGAGATCGACGTCAAGGTCGCGCAGCACAAGGGCGAGGGCGTCAAGACCGGCAGGTCGATGGCCCAGAACTCCTACGAGAGCGACCTGCGGAGCGGCAAGTACGGCGCCACCGCCACGCCCTCGCTGGACCCGGGCGAGAAGCTGTACACCTCCGCGGTCAAGGACGTCACTGGCGTGGGCGACGGCGCGTTCGCCCAATACACGTGGAGCCGCAGCAAGCTGTTGTGGTACTCCTACGGCAAGGCGTTCGCCCGCGTCAACGACTTCACCATCGAGGTCAAGTTCCAGGCGGATCAGCAGCGCAAGGACGCGCAGATCCTGTCCAACGACACCGTGCAGTCGATCACCGAGGACAACGCGATCCGCGAGGTGAGCGGCCTGATCGCGCACTTCGCCAAGGGAGTGGCCGGCTGGCAGGCGAAGAACCCCAACGTGCTGGCCCAGGCCGAGGCGCCGAAGCCCACCTCCACGCCGAGCGCCGGCCCGACGCCCTCGCCCACCGCCCTGGCCGCGTTCCCGGCCGACTGCGAGGCCGTCGGCGAGGCCGCCACGCGGCTCGTGCCCGAGCCCACCACCCGCGCCCGCGGCCTGGAGCGGGGCGGCGACAGCCAGACCGAGTGCCGCTGGCTCAACCTCGACGTGCCCGGCAGCGGCGAGGGGACGAAGAAGATCCGCAGCGTGCTGATCACCGTGCACCGGTTCACCGACCGGGCGGGCGCGGTCCACGAGTCCGGGGCCAAGGCGTACTACGCGACCGAGCGCGGCGGAAACAAGGGCATGGCCGGGTCATCGATCGGCGGCATCACCTGGGGCAGGCTCACGGACGTCAAGGGGCTGGGCGATCAGGCGTACCAGCAGTTCCTGCAGACCAGGCGGGGTGAGGTGGCCGCGGCCAGCGGCTCGGTGCTGATGCGCAAGGGCGCGGTGGTCGTCCGGGTCGACTTCTCCGGCCACGAGCGGCCGGAGAACGTGCCGACCAACTCGCCCAAGGTCAAGCTCATGTCCGAGAAGGAAGCGATGGCCGGCGCGCTGACCATGGCCAGGGCGTACATGGCGGAGCTGACCGATCAGCCGGTGGGCAACTGAGCCGGCGGGCGCGACGGCCGCAAGGCGTCTCAGGGCTCACCTGGTGACGCTTCGTCCTCGGACGAGGGTGTGCAGGCGGGCCGGTTCGCTCTCGATGGGGTGCCGCAACAGGCGGGCACGCCGGCCCCGTGCTGCGAGGCCGCGCGGGTGGACAGGCTCGAAGCCCGGGCGGTCATCACCCCGGTGATCCGCGTCAACGGTTAATGAGGCTGCAACTGGGTTGCAAGTGGGACAAATATCGTTATGTCTGCAAGCACCTGAGCCGCGCGATCGGGTTTGTCCAGTACAGGGGCATGGGCAAACCTAGGGGGATCTCGCGGCTCATTGCTTTTCCCGCGCCGGCCGGTCCAGGAACGGGTCGAGCAGGCCGGGCACCGCCCGCGCGGCGAGGTCCAGGCCGGTGCCGCGGCCCACGTCCACCACGTCGTAGTGCCCGCCGCCGGCGGCGGTGGTGGCCGAGACCGTCACCAGGCCGGAACGCCGCTGGAAGTACGACTCCGTGATCGTCCAGCCCGAGATGCCCGCGCGGTCGAGCGCGACCGTGTGGCGTACCGTGGCGCCGCTTCTCGTGATCAGATGTCGCCCGCCCAGCGCGTGCCCGAGGCTCCTGGCGCTCTTCCTGGCGAGCCACAGTCCCGACGGCAGCGCCACGGCGGGCACCGCCCACACCCATGGGCCCAGCCACGGAACCAGCACGGACACCGGCCCCGCGACGGCCGCCAGCACGCCGACCGTCACCAGCGCCCGCACAACCCGTCTCCGCCCGGCCGCCGCCGGATGCGCCACGAGAACCGGCGCACCCCTGCTCCCGCCCGGCTCGCCCGCGCTCGTGGCAGGCCCGCTCGGACCGCCCGCGCTCGCGTCAGGGCCGATCGTGCTGGTGCCGGGGTCGACCACCGCGTCCGTGCCAGGGCCGTCCGCCCAGGAAGCCACAGGGCCTGCGACAGGGCCCGAGGCCGTGGGCGTGTTCGCGGGTGCGGGGTGGCCGATGAGCGCTGGGGTGTTCGTGCCCGCGATCCGGGCGGCGAGGCGGCCGGCCACGGCGCGGGGGAGCGGTGGGGTGAGCGCGGCGACGTCTTCGGTCTCGTTCTCGGCCGCCTTGCCGAGCCCGGTGGCGATGGCCTTGACCCGCGCCCCGCCGCCCAGCCTGAGCAGCAGCGGCTCGCTGATCTCCACCCCGCGCAGCCGGCGCTCCTCCAGCGTCAGCGACCGGGTGGTCAGCAGGCCGCGGCGCAGCCTGAGCCGGCCCGGCTCGCGTTCCAGCCGGTAGCGCCCCCACGACTCGGCGAACAGCAGCACCGCCCCCAGCGCGCCCGCGGCGGCGTTCGCCACGAGCAGCAGCGGGACGGCCGGCAGCGGCCGCGTGGTCACCCAGTCCCACACGGCCTCGGCCGCCTCGGTCCTGAAGACCTTGACGCCGGCCCCGTCCAGCGCCTTGTACGCGACGCCCAGCACCACCGCCGCGCCCGTGAACGTCCACACCGACAGCGGCGCGTACTTGACCCACGACCACCTCAGCACGGCGAGGGGAGCGTCTCCCTCATGGGCCGGCTCGGCGGCGGCGTCGCCGAGCAGCAGCGTACGGCGCAGCGCCTCGGCGTCGTGCCTGGTCAGCGGATCCAGGGAGAGCTCGTCGCCGCCGGCCGAGTGCTCCCCCGTGCCCACCTTGACGACGGTCAGGCCGAACACCCGCAGAACCGGATCGGCCCGCAGGTCAACGCTGCGGACGCGGTCGCGCGGGATCGAGCGGCGCTGGCGTACGGCGATGCCCGAGCGCAGCTCCAGCCGGTCGGCGGTGAGGCGCCAGCGGGTGGCGCGGAGCCGGGCCACGTCGTACGCCACCACCCCCGCGACGATCAGCACCGCCGCCCCCGCGCACGCCGCCACGACACCGCTGACCGCCCAGTCCCGGCTCGTGAGGAACCGGACCAGCCCGATCACCGCAGGTGCCACCAGCGCCAGCGACTTGACCGCAGACGCCCACAGGCTGCGCCCGGACAGCCGCCGCCACCTCGCCTCCACGACGGGTGGCCGCCTGCCGGCATCCCCGGCACGGGAGGCCCGGCCCACGTCCTCGGCGCGGGTCCGCTGCGCGGAGTGCCGTCCCGCGTCGCGCCGGCCGCCGGCGTTCTGCGCCGGGAGCCCGCTCACGTCGCGTCCCCCGGCGTCGCCTGCGTGATGGCGGTCAGGCGTTCGGCCAGCTCGGCGGCCATCCCGTGGTCCAGCGCCTCGATCTTGACGGCCCCCGCGGACGAGGCCGTGGTGACCGTGATGTCGGCCAGCCCGAACAATCGCTGCACCGGCCCTCGCGCGGTGTCGATCCGCTGGATCCGTGACATGGGCGCCACCTTCCAGGTGTGCGTCAGCCACCCCTTGCGCGTGTAGACCGCGTCGTCGGTGATCTCCCACCGCTCCACCCGGTAGAAGGCGCGCGGCGCCACCACCGCGATCACCAGGCATCCCACGGCGAACACCGCGACCGCCGCCCCCAGCCAGACCGGCCGATCGGTGAACACCCAGTACGACACCACCGCGACGGCGGCCACCGGCACCATCAGGATCAGCCACTGCACCGTCCACCAAGGGACCGCCCGCGGATCGGCCTGATTGCGCGGCGGCCGCAACGAGGTCGGGCTCACTCGTCCGCCTCCTCTTTCATCTTCATCGAGTCGGCGACGGCGAGCAGCACGAAGCCGAGCACGCCGATCACGATGGCCGCGAACACTTCGTACCCCTCGAGGACCGTCAGGTGGTTGACCACGATCAGGTCGTGCGCCCACCGCCACCAACCGAGCAGAGTGTTCACCAGGCCGCCAACCCCCTGCAGGAGCAGCAGCCAGCCGAGCACCCACAACACCGCTTTCATGCCACAACCCTCGCCTCCGTACGGAGCGGGCCGCGTCGGCCGTAGGTCTCGGGAGACACCGACTTTGGTCGCTGTCGCAGAGCCCTCGGCAGGGCCTAACCTCGGTACACGTGACGGAAGTGCGGGGGGAGGACGGGCTCGTCCCCGAGTATCGGTGGGCGCTGCCGTCGGTGCTGCTCGGCGACGGCCGCGAGGGCCGCCGGGTGCGGCGCTCGACGCGCGACTGGATCGTCGACATCACCGTCTTCCTGCTCGCCTGCGGCATCACGCTCCTGACGCTGCCGGAGCTCCAGGACGAGCCCAACCTGCTCCTGGCGATCGAGCAGGTCGTGGGCGCCCTGTCGTGCGCGGCGGTCTGGCTGCGGCGCAGGTGGCCGGTCGGGCTCGCGCTGGTGACGATCGTGCTGTCGTCGTACCTGGAGCTCGCCGGCGGGGCCTCGGTCGTGGCGATGTTCACTGTGGCGGTGCACCGGCCGTTCAAGATCTCCGGGCCGATCACGCTGCTGGCCATCTTCACCTTGGGCCCGTACGTCGTCCTGCGGCCGCAGGAGGAGCTGTCGCCGCTGGCGACGGGCATCGTCGGGACGGCCATCGTGCTGACCGTGTTCGCGTGGGGCATCGTGATCAGGGCCAGGCGGCAGCTCATCTGGTCGCTCAGGCAGCGCGCCGACATCGCCGCCGAGGAGGCCAAGCGGCTCGAACGCGAGCGGATCGCCAGGGAGATGCACGACGTGCTCGCGCACCGCATCTCCATGCTCAGCCTGCACGCCGGCGCGCTGGAGTTCCGCCCGGACGCGCCCGCCGACGAGATCTCCAGGGCGGCGGGGGCCATCAGGAGCAACGCCCACCTGGCCTTACAGGACCTGCGCGAGGTGATCGGCGTGCTGCGGCACGCGGCGCCGGGCGAGGACGACACCGTGCCCGACCGGCCGCAGCCCACCCTCGCCGACCTGCCCACGCTGGTCGAGGAGTGCCGGCAGGCGGGCATGGACATACGGCTCGACCTGCGGGCCGGCGGCGCGCCCGAAGGGCTGGGCCGCAACCTCTACCGCATCGTGCAGGAGGCGCTCACCAACGCCCGCAAGCACGCGGGCGGGGCGCCGGTGACCGTAACCGTGACCGGAAAGCGCGGCAAGGGGCTGTCGGCGGAGGTACGCAACCCGCTCTGGTCCCGCCACCCCCTGCGCATCCCGGGGGCGAAGGCGGGGCTCATCGGGCTGACGGAGCGGGCGGAGCTGGCCGGGGGCAGGCTGGAGCACGGCCCGACGCCGGAGGGGGAGTTCGTGGTACGCGCCTGGCTGCCGTGGCCGGTGGAGACGACTCTGGAGGACGCATGACAACACCGGCCGGCGGGCCGATCAGGCTGCTGATCGTCGACGACGACGCCATGGTACGAGCCGGGCTGTCGATGATCCTGGGCGGCGCGGGCGACATGGAGATCGTGGCCGAGGCCGGCGACGGGTCCGAGGTGCCGCCCTTAGTGGCCGAGCACCGGCCCGACGTGGTGCTGATGGACATCCGCATGCCGGGCGTCGACGGGCTCACCGCCACCGAGGCGCTGCGGGCCCCATCGACACGCGGGGCGTCGCCGCCCGAGGTGGTGGTGCTGACCACGTTCCACGCCGACGCGCAGGTGCTGCGGGCGCTGCGGGCGGGGGCGGCCGGGTTCCTGCTGAAGGACATCCCGCCGGGCGACCTCGTGCAGGCGATCAGGAAGGTGGCCGCGGGGGAGCCGATCCTGTCGCCGGTGGTGACCAGGCAGCTGATCACGCACGTGTCGGACGGCGGGGCGGGGGAGCGTACGGAGCGGGCCAGGAAGCTGCTCGCCCGGCTCAGCGAGCGGGAGCGCGAGGTGGCGCTGGCCGTGGGTCAGGGCCGGTCCAACGCCGAGATCTCGCGGGAGCTGTACATGAGCGTGCCCACGGTCAAGGCGCACGTCTCGCGGATCCTCACCAAGCTGGACCTCAACAACCGGGTCCAGGTGGCGCTGCTGGTCTACGACGCGAGCAGCTGATCACCCCGTCAGCAGCCGCTCGATCGTGGCCCGGTGCAGCACCAGGTCGTCGGGGTCGTCGGGGACCGGCTGCTCGCCGAAGTGGATCCTGCGCTGCCACACCCGGGCCATGATGATCCCGTGCCGGAGGGCGGCGTACATCTCGTAGAAGTCCATGTCGCGCGGCTCGTACCCGGTGATCTTGCGATATGTCCGGCAGACGTCGTCGCGGCGCATGAAGCCCGGCATGCCCGGTAGATCTATGGCGACCGTGAGGTCCTGGAAGAACCGGTGCAGGAAGATCATCCAGGACAGGTCCAGCTCGCGCGGCCCCACGGCGGCCATCTCCCAGTCGAGCACCGCGACCGGGGTGAAGTCCTGGAACATCATGTTCCCGATCCTGGCGTCGCCCCAGCACAGCACATCAGGACCGGGATCCGCCGGCCAGTGCGACTCCAGCCAGTCGAAGGCCCGCTCCAGCAGCGGGATGCGCCGCTCGCCGTGCGCCCACTCGTAGTACGCGTACGCCGCCTCGACGTGCGCCCGCAGCCCGGCGGCCGTCCCGAGCGGGGCCAGCTCCTCCCGTGTGAACGAGGTCTGGTGCAGCGCCGCCAGGATCCCCACACCGGCGTCCTGCAGCCTGCGCTGGTCCTCGGGCGCCGCGTCGCACAGCCACCCGCCGAACGTGTACGGCATCACGTCCGGCGGCACTTCGCCCTCGGCGCGCTCCATGACGAGGAACGGCGTGCCGAGCGGGCCGGGATCCGGCTCGAACCAGAGGGCCCGGGGCGCTGGAATTCCAGCTTTTTCCCTGGCCAGGCGCATTATCTCGAACTGAGCCCGCAAATCGTACGAAGGAAACACTGGAACCGCTTCTCCCGCAGGTGCCAGCCGCGCTACGCAGCGCGTTCTCCCCTCACCCCAGGTGGCGGTAAAGAACAGGGTCTCGCTTGACATGCCGTTGGTCGTGGGCCTTGACAGTTCGGACACCGAGGCGCTCGCGCCGACCCGGCCGCGGAGCCACCCGGCCACCTGCTCGCGCAGTTCTTCCAGGTCACGGGTGGAGGTACGCATCTGGTCCGTCACGGTCGGCCTCCTGGGTGAACGCCTGCCCCGGGACAGTCGTACACCCCCAACCAAGCGCTCGTCCATACTGAAGCGACCGTTACGGTCAGGTACGCGGCAGCCGTACCCTTGTCTGAAAGGGCATGTCACGAAGGGACAAGTGGGATGAGTTCAGCGGGTGAAGGCCTGTCTCGCCCGCTTCCCGAGCAGGTGCGGCTCAATGTCGTCGACCTGGCGGCTCAGGTTCTCGGGACGATGCCCGCTGTGTCCATACCGCCGCCGTTGCGTGGGATCGCGAAGTTCGATCCTCGCAAGCGGGCCAAGCTGGGCAGCGCGCCCATTGCCGCGCAACTGGAGAACGACAAGAAGTTCCGCGAGCTGGTGGCCGAGTCGGTGGCCGCCGGTTGGCCCGAGCTGGTCGCGGCGCTGGCCGAGGGCAACGTGCCGCCCGCCGCCGATCCCGTTCTCGTGGCCGCGGCCGCGTACCTCACCCGGCCGCCCGGCTGGGAAGAGATGATCGAGATGGCCCGCACCGATCTCGAGCAGTCCGCCGTGGCGGCCGAGGGATCGGAGCGCGAAGAGGCGGTCTCCCGGCTGCGGGAGCAGCTCGCCGCGCAGAAAACGGCCGCCAAAGAGGAGGCCGACCGGCTGCGCGAGCAGATCAAGCTCGCCCGCGCGGAGAACTCCGACCTGCGGCGCAGGCTCCACGACGCCCGCGAACGCGCCAGGGCCGCGGTCGCGCGGGCCGAGGAGATGGAGCGCGCGGCCGAGGAGGCCAGGTCGGCCGCGGTGGCCGCGGGCAGCGCGGGGGAGTCCGAGCTGCGGCGGCTCCGCGAGCGGCTGGCCGACGTGGAGAAACAGCTCGAAGCCTCGCGCCGGGCCGCCCGTGAGGGCAGGAGTATCGAGGACGCCCGCATCAGGGTGCTGCTCGACGCGCTGCAGGACGCCTCGGCCGGCCTGCGCAGGGAGCTCGCCCTGCCCACGACCATCAGCCGGCCCGCCGACTCGGTGGCGGCGCTCACCGGTGAGCGCCCCGGCGTGCGCGGGGTTCCCGCCCGGGCGCTCGCCGACGACGACCCGCAACTGCTCGACCAGCTCCTGGGCCTGCCGCAGGTGCACCTGATCATCGACGGCTACAACGTCACCAAGACCGGCTACGGCACGCTCACGCTCGCCGACCAGCGCAACCGGCTGATGACCGGCCTCGGCGGGCTGGTCGCGCAGACCAGGGTCGAGGTGACCGTGGTGTTCGACGGCGCCGAGCTGAACGCCCCCGTCCAGGTGGTGGCGCCGCGCGGGGTGCGCGTGCTGTTCAGCGCGCCGGGGGAGATCGCCGACGACCTCATCCGCCAGCTCGTACGCGCGGAGCCGCCCGGCCGGGCCATCGCCGTGGTGTCGTCGGACCGCGAGGTCGCCGAGTCCGTCAGGCGGATGGGAGCCAGACCCGTTCAGTCTGCCTTGCTGCTGCGCCGGCTGGGCCGCGCCTAGATTACGACTTGCTCAGTTTTGTTTGTAGGGGTGAGACCCCACCCGCCACGTCTGTACTATTTCGCCCCAGACGTTACCCGCTGGGAGGCGACACGTGAGGTTTGGCCGGGTGCCGGTGGCCGCGGGAATCGCGTTCGGACTGGTGCTGTCCTCCACGGGAGCGGCCACCGCTGATCCCAAGCCCACGCTCAGTCAGGCGAAGGCCAAGCTCGAGAAGCTCAACGACAAGGCCGACAAGGTCGTCGACCGGTACAACACGGCCACGGAGCGGTACGACAAGGCCAAGAGCACCTACGTCAAGCTGAACGACGGCTACAAACGCAAGCTGGAGACGGTCGCGGACCTGCACGAACAGGTGGTCAACATGGCCGTCGACACCTATCGGCTCGGCGGCGACCTCACCACCTGGCGGGGGTTCGTCAGCGCCGACCAGCCTGAGAACTTCCTGGCGCGGATGGCGCTGACCGGGCAGATGTCGCAGGAGCGGGCCGAGAAGCTGGCCGCGTTCGACCGGGAGAACCGCGGGCTGAAGGCCGAGCGCGACAAGGCGCAGGATGCGCTGGAGGCGGCGGACAAGGAACGCGACGAGGTGGAGAAGGAGCGCTCGGAGATCCGCAAGCTGATCGCCGAGCAGAAGAAGCTCCTGAAGAAGCTGGGCGCGTACAACCCCGGGAACCCGAACAGCGTCGGCATGAAGTACACGGGGCCGGCGTCGGGGAACGCGGCGGCGGTGCTGCAGTTCGCGTTCGCGCAGGTCGGAAAGCCGTACGTGTACGGGGGAACGGGGCCGGGCGGCTGGGACTGCTCCGGCCTGACCCAGGCGGCCTGGCGTGCCGGGGGCGTGTCGCTGCCTCGTACGACGTGGCAGCAGTGGGCGTGGGGAGCCGCCCGCAAGGTGCCGATCGAGTCGCTCCAGCCCGGGGACCTGATCTTCAGCGAGGGGTTGGGGCACGTCAGCATCTATGCCGGCAACGGGCAGATCGTGCACGCGCCGCAGACGGGCGACGTCGTCAAGGTCGTCAAACTCTCCGCCTACGGCCGCCGCCTCATGGGTGCTATCCGCCCGTAGCGTCCTGATCGGTCCCGTTACGCCTCAGTCCTGGCGTGGCCGTGTTTCGGGCCGTTGAGGGAACCATTTCGGTCTCTGGCCGGCCCTCGTTCACGACCCCGGCTCGCTTTCTACCGGCGGCTCACATCGATCCGCCGACGACTTACGGCGGGCACGCGCTTGTGGTGCGGAGCATGCGGCCCGAGACCCCTGCCGCCGTGCCCGCGCCGGGTCGGCGGAAAGGTGCGCCTCAGCGCTGTGCGGTGCCCGCCGTTGTGCCCGCGCCGGGTCGGCGGGATGTGTCCGGTGGTGCGTGGCGCGTTGTGTGCGCGGTCAAGGCGGCGTGCGGTACGGGGATGCGGGTGTGCCGGATCATACGCGCAGGCCCGATCGGTCGCGGGGGCGCTCAGGCGCGAGCCGTCAGGGTGGCGAGGAAGGCGGAGACGGCCGGCGGGCGGTCCGTTGGGGGCAGGGTGGCGGCGAGGATGGTGCGGGAGGGCAGTGACGGCGACGGGCGGAGGAGCCGGATGTCGGGGCGGGCGGTCGAGTGCCCGGCGATCGACGGATACAGCATCACGCCCACCCCTGCCGCCACCAGTCCCTGCCTGCCGTTCCAGTCGTCGCACACGTGGCTGATCCGCGGCGCCCCGCCCAGTGCCGCCGCGAGCTGCGAGATGGGCCCGAGGCAGTCGGGATGGGTGCCGTCGATCCACCGATCCGCCGCCAGGTCCCGCAGCCGCACCCGGGTCCCCTTGGCCAGCGGATGGGTGGCCGCGAGCGCGACCAGAAGCTCGTCCTCCCGCAACGGCGTCAGAACGACGCCGACCGCGCCCGCCGCGCCGGTCAGGTCCCAGGAGGTCAGGAGGGCTATGTCGGCATCGCCGTCCAGCACGGCGGCGCACGGGTCGTGCTCGCCGGAGCGGACCGTCAGGGACAGATCGACGCCCGGATGCCGGGCCGCGAACGATCGGAAGCGTTCAGGAAGGTAGCTCGTCGCGGCGCTCGGGAACGCCGACACCCGTACCCGCCCCGCCTCGGCCGTCGCGAAGGCCCGCATCCGGGTCTCGAACAGCCGCATCCCCCTCAGCACCTCGCCCGCCTGCTCCAGCGCTGCCCGCCCCGCGTCCGTGGGCCGGACGCCGCGCGGCAGCCGTTCGAACAGCCGTACTCCCGTGTGCCGCTCCAGCGTGGCGATCTGCCGGGACACGGCGGGCTGCGTCATGGACAGCTCCTCGGCCGCCGCCGAGAACGATCCCAGCCTCCCGACCTCCACCAGCACCTTGAGCGACCAGATGTCAAGCATGTGTCAAGCTTATGGGTTCCATGCCGAACCCGCAGTGGTGTGCATGTCTCCGGCCCGTCATCCTCGGCCTATGGAGACGATGGACAACCACCAGTACACATGGCTGAGCGAGGTGCTTCCCCCGAGCCCGCAGCGGATACTCGACGCCGGGTGCGGCCGCGGCGAGCTGGCCGCCGAGCTGATGAGACGCGGCCACACGGTCACCGCGATCGACATCTCGCAGGAGGCCGTCGAGGCGGCCCGGGCGGCCGGAGTGCCCGCGCGCCGGGCCGACATCACCGGCCATTCCGGCCTGGCCGACTACGACGATGGATCATTGTTCGATGTGATCGTCATGTCGCTCTCGCTGCACCACATGCATCCGCTCGAGGCGGCGCTGGACCGCGTGTCGGGCCTGTTGGACGAGGACGGGCTGCTGATGGTGGACGAGTTCGCCTGGGACTGGGCGGACGGGGCCGCGGCCGCCTGGTTCTACGATACTGGATCGTTGCTGTCGGCCGCCGGCATCGCGGACTTTCCGCGCGAGCCCGGCCGTCCCGGACGCGACCCGGCCGAACGGTGGCGCGAGGCGCACGGGGACCACACCCCGGCAGCCGACATGATCGCCGCCGTCGCCGAGCGGTTCGAGGTCACGAGCCTGCGGCGGGAACCGTACTTATCGCGATATATCGGCGGAAAGGTGACGAACAGTAGCACAGATGTCGTCAACGAGCTATGGCGCATCGAACGGGACCGGATCGCCGCCGGAATCCTGCCGCCCACGGGCTTCCGGTTGACAGCGCGAAAGATGTGACAAAAGCGACAATCGAGACCTTACAAAGGGGTGTGGCGCCGATTGTGAGCAGTGTCACATTTGCATAACGCAACCTGGCGTTCCAGCAGGGGTTTCAGACCTTACTGACCCCGTTATCGGATCTTTACAACATGACTCCGCCTTTGCAGAACCTTGACGGTTCGGCGTAGCTTCTGGCGTCGCGGCGACAAGCCATGCCGCCGCGAACCGGCATCGGTCCCCCGATGCGAGACAGATAAAGATCCGCTGGCCGCCCCCGTACATCCCCATTTCGAACGCATTGACGGGGTGGCGGCCCGCCGAGTCCGTGCAGCCAGGAGGCACGGAGCCGGGGAACCATCGATCCCATTTCCTAGGGATCAGGGGTGAATCGACGCGTATCGCGTCGTAGGGCTACTTCCAGGCCCGAATCCGTCAGCTAACCCGGTAGGCATTCGTGGAAGACTCAAGGAGCAATCCTGTCTACCTCTCTGCAAAACCCCCGTCTGTCCAGACTTGCCCTGAGTGGCGTAGCGCTCACGATGACCGTGACGGCCGGAGGTCTGATCCTCCATGCCCCAATGGCTCAGGCGGCGACGAAGAGCGATTCGGCCAGCACCTTCACGGCGAAGGCGGCTGTCGCCGCCAAGGCCGTGAAAGCGGCCAAAGCCAGGATCGCCCGGCAGAAGTCGAAGGCCCGCAAGGCCGTCGCCGTGGCCAAGGACCAGGTCGGTGATCCGTATCGGTACGGCGCCGAAGGTCCTGGTTCGTTTGACTGCTCCGGCCTCACCCAGTTCGCTTGGAAAAAGGCCGGGGTGACCCTCCCGCGCGTGGCGGCCAGCCAGTTCGCCCGCGGCAGGAACAAGATCTCCTGGAAGAACCTCCAGCCAGGCGATCTGATGTTCTTCAGCGGGCTCGGTCACGTGGGTATGTACGTCGGTGATGGCAAGATGGTCCACTCGCCGCGGACAGGCGAACGGGTGCGAATCGACAAGCTGAGCTCATGGCGCAAGTCGTCATTTGTCGGCGCGGTTCGCCCCGGACTGTGACACAGCCCCGCCCCGGCTCTTGCGAGTCGGGCGGGGCTGTCCCCGTTTTCTGGCGAATCTCTTACGGCCGGCCAACGTCCCCCGAACGCCGTACAGGGCTGAGGGCCCTCCAGGGAGACGCCTCCGACCCCTGCGCGGGGCCGGCCACCGTTACGACGCACCCTGGGCCGTGTCCGTGGTCCAGCGCCCCCACGTAGGCGCCGAGACAGCGGACGGGCCACCGGGGGAAGCGGCAGCCGCCCCGGCCAAGCGCGTCGGCCGTGGCCAAGCCGATCGTGCAAGCCGCACGGCCTGCCCGGCTACGATCGGGCATCGTGTCCGAGCAGGTGAGCCGACGAGCCGTCATGGCGTTGTCCGGTCTCCTGCTCCTCGCCCTCACCCCCGCCAGCGCCACGACCCCCGAATCCCGGCTTCCCCCCGAAGCGCGCATCCTGTGGAGCGAAGGCACCGTCGTGGCCCGCGGAACGCGTTCCGTCGTCGTCGGCCACCACGTCCCGCCCGGCTCGCTCGACGAGCTGGCTCGCCGGGCCGACACGGCCGGCCGCCGGGTCTCCGACGTGCTCGGCACGCCCGTACGACCGCTGGTCCTCGTCCCCCGGACCGTCCGCGAGGCGGCCCGGCTGGCCCGGGTCGAGCGGCTCGACGGGCTGGCCGCGGTGGCCGACGGCGGCCGGGTGATCGTCGTGCCCGAGCTGTTCGCCACGCTCAACTCCACGGGGAAGGACGTCGTGCTCGCGCACGAGCTCACCCACGTCGCCGCGGGCACCGACCACCTGCCTGTCTGGCTCTACGAGGGCTTCGCCGACTACGTCGGCTACCGGGACGCCGGGCTCCCTGTGAAGACTGCCGCCGCCGAACTGGCCGGCGAAGTACGGGCCGGGCGGCTGCCGAGCGTATTGCCGGGGCAGGCGGCCTTCGTGGCGGACGGCCGGGACCCCGCCCGGCTGGCACGGGCGTACCAGGAGGCCTGGCTGGCGTGTCGGTTCCTCGCTGACCAGTTCGGTGAGGAGACGCTGGTGAGGCTCTACCGTGATGCCCAGGCGACCGGCGTCGATCGGGCGCTCGCCTCGCTGGGGCTCTCCGCGGCCACGCTGACGGCACGGTGGCGCGAGTACATGCGGGACCAGCTCGCGTAAAAGGGGGAAGCAGATGAGCGAGCGGAAAGATACGGACGACGCAGGCCCGTTGGGGGAGCCGGCGGCGGTCGCGCAGGGCGGTGGGGTGCGGCCGGACCTCGTGAAGCAGGGGCATGGTGGGACCATGGCCATGGCGAGAGACGACCAACCGGACCACCCAGCGGCCGGCGGTGACGACCGGGCCGCAGGCGAGCACTCCCGAGTCGGCGGGCACCCGGCGATCAACGGGAACCCCGGCACCGACGGGAACCTCGACGCGAACGGGAACCCTGACGCCGACGGGAACCCTGGCGCCGAAGGCGACAGAGCCAACGGCGGCGGCGCGTCCAGCGGGTTGCTGGCGTCTGGCGGGGACAACGTGTCCGGTGGGGAGGGGCGGTTGCGGCGGCAGGCGGCGATCGCGTTGGCGGTGCTGGGGGTGGTGATCCTGGCCGTGGCCGCCTTCAGCACCCCCTGGCGGGTGCTGGCCGCGGGACCTCCCGACCCCGCCCGCGACTTCAGCGCCGCCCAGATCGCCAGAGCCCAGGCGTTCGACGCGGCCACCACCCTCCCGAGCTACCTCGCGCTCGCACTCACCGTCATCATCGCGGCCCTCCTGGTGGCCACCCCGCTCGGCGCCAAGGCCGTGGGCCGGCTGAGAGGCCCGTGGTGGCTGAGAGTGATCCTGGGCGTCGTGGTCATCGCCGCGGCCACCGATCTGATCCGATGGCCTCTCGGGATGTGGTTCGAGACGCTGCTGCGCGACTACGGCCTCTCGACGCAGGACTGGGCGGCCTGGGCCGGCGACCGGCTCAAGAGCATGGGCGTGGAGGCGTTCCTGCTCTGCCTGTCGCTGCTCGTGCTCGTTGGGCTGGCCCGCAAAGTCAGACGCTGGTGGATCCCGGCCGCCGCGGGGGCGTTCGCGCTGGCGGTGGCGGCGTCGTTCGTGTACCCGGTGGTGTTCGAGCCGCTGTTCAACGACTTCACGTCGATGCGCGAGGGGCCGCTGCGGACCAACCTGCTGGCCATGGCCGAGCGGGACGGCGTGCCGGTCGAGGACGTGCTGGTCGCCGACGCCTCGCGCCGGACGACGGCGCTCAACGCGTACGTGTCCGGCTTCGGCGCCACCCGCCGGATCGTCGTCTACGACACGCTGCTCAGGGCCCCGCAGGCCGAGGTGGAGCTGGTGGTGGCGCACGAGCTGGGCCACGCGAAGGACGACGACGTGCTCTACGGCACGCTCATCGGCGGCCTGGGCGCCGCGTTCGGCGCGATCCTGCTGTTCCTGCTGTTCGGCCTGGTACGCCGCCGCGCCGGCGTCACCTCGATCACCGACCCGCGGGCGGTCGGCGCGATCATGGGCCTGATGAGCCTGGGCTCGCTCCTCATGGGACCCGCCCAGAACCTGATCAGCCGTCACATCGAGGCCAGGGCCGACGTCCACGCGCTCGACCTGACCCGTGACCCGGCCACGTTCATAGCGATGCAGAAACGCCTGGCAACAACCAATATTTCCGACTTGTCGCCGGATGCGGTGGAATATGTACTCTATGCCTCCCATCCCTCCAGCCCCGAGCGCATCGCCCTGGCCCGCTCGTGGGCGAAGCTGAACGGCGTTCCCGAGCCGTGACCAACGTGGTCGTCATCACGAACGACTTCCCGCCCAGGCCCGGCGGCATCCAGTCGTTCGTGCACGGGCTCGCGCTGCGCACGCCGGGCGTGGCCGTCTACGCCCCCGCCTGGCCGGGCTGCGACGAGTTCGACCGGCGTCAGCCGTACCGGATCGTGCGGCATCCGACGCGGCTCATGCTGCCGACCCCGGCCGTGGCGCGGAGGGCGGCCCGGCTGGTGGCCGAGCACCGTGCGGACACTGTCGTGTTCGGGGCGGCGGCGCCGCTCGGCCTGCTCGCGCCGCGCCTGCGCCGGGCGGGCGCGCGGCGCGTGGTGATGCTCACCCACGGCCACGAGGCCTCGTGGGCGAGCGCGCCCGGCTTCCGCGCCGTGCTGCGCAGGATCGGCGAGCACGCCGACGTGGTGACGTACCTCGGCGAGTACACGCGCCAGCGGCTGGTCGCCGCCATCCCGCCGGCCAAGCTGGTACGGCTCGCGCCGGGCGTGGACGTCGGCCAGTTCCACCCCGGCGCGCCCAAGGCCGAGCTGGGCCTGGCGGGCCGCCCGGTCGTGGCGTGCGTGTCGAGGATGGTGCCGCGCAAGGGCCAGGACCAGCTCATCAGAGCCTGGCCCCGGGTGCTGCGGGCGGTGCCCGAGGCCGTCCTGCTGCTGGTGGGCGGCGGGCCGTACCGGCGGACGCTGGAGCGGCTGGCGGCTGGGCTCGAGTCGATCAGGTTCACCGGCACGGTGCCGGCCGCGAGCCTGCCCGGCTACTACGCGGCCGCCGACGTGTTCGCGATGCCGTGCCGTACCCGGTGGAACGGGGTGGACGTGGAGGGGCTCGGGATCGTGTTCCTGGAGGCGTCGGCGACGGGGCTGCCGGTGGTGGCCGGGGCGTCGGGCGGCGCGCCCGACGCCGTGCGGCCCGGCGAGACCGGGCTCGTCGTGGACGGCGAGGACCCGGCGGAGATCGCGCAGGCGATCGTCGAGTTGCTGACCGACCCGGGCAAGGCCCGCAAGATGGGCGCGGGCGGCCGCGACTGGATCGCCGGCGAATGGGCGTGGGACCAGGTCGCGGCCCGCTTTCATACCCTCCTCTAACCCTTGGTCGAGCCGAGCGTGAGCCCGGCGACGAACTGCTTGTGCAGCAGCTGGAAGACGATCAGCGTCGGCAGCGCCACCAGCACCGACCCGGCCGCCAGCAGGTTGTAGTCGGTGAAGAACTGGCCGCGCAGGTTGTTCAGCGCCGAGGTGACGGGCAGCTTGTCGCCCGACGACATCAGCACCAGCGCCCACAGGAAGTCGTTGTACATCCAGGTGAACTGCAGCGTGGACAGCGCCGCCAGCACCGGACGGCACAGCGGCAGCGTCAGCCGCCAGTAGCGCTTCCACACCCCTGCCCCGTCCATCAGCGCCGCCTCGCTGATCTCCTCGGGGATCGTGCGCATGAAGTTCGCCATGACGAAGACGCAGAAGCCGAACTGGAACGCCACGTGGATGAGGATCAGTCCCAGGTAGGAGTCGTAGAGCGACTGCGAGCTCGACAGCCACTCGGGCAGCGGGATCAGCGTGTAGAGGGTGTAGAGCGGGGTGATGAGGACCTGCGGCGGCAGCAGGTTGCCCGCGGTGAACACGATCAGCAGCGTCTTGCGCCCCGGGATGCGCAGCCGCGCGATCGCGAACGCCGTGAACGACGCCAGGAACAGCGTGATCAGCACGCCCGGGATCACGATGATCAGCGTGTTGAGGTAGTAGCGGGGCAGCTCGGCCTGGCTCCACGCCTGCCCGTAATAGTCGAGCGTGAGGTGCTCGGGCAGCGAGAAGTAACCCAGGCGAGCGGTCTCGTCGTACGGCCGCAGCGAGGCGTACACGGCCAGCGCGAGCGGCAGCAGCCACCCCAGCGCCACCAGCGCGAGGAAGGCGTGCAGCACGATCCGAAGCGGTCGCAGGGGCCGCCGCGAAGGCGGGCGCCGCGACTGGGCGGGGGGAGCGGAGGCGGGCGCGGTGAGCGTCATCGCTCCTCCCCCTTGAACAGCTGCGACAGGTACGTGACGATGAACGCCAGCGAGATCACCAGCAGGATCACCGCGATCGCCGAGCCGAACCCGATCCTGCTGGCCTCGCCCACGATGTTCTCGGTGACCAGGACCGACAGCAGCTCGAGCCCGTTCCTGCCCTTGTTGATGGCGTAGACGATGTCGAACGCCCGCAGCGCCTCGATCACCGTGATGACCAGCACGATCACGTTGATGGGCCGCAGCGTCGGGAAGACCACCCGGAAGAACGCCTGCCGCTCGTTCGCCCCGTCGATCGCCGCCGCCTCCTTCAGCGCCGGATCGACCGCCTTCAGCCCGGCCAGATAGATGATCATGACGTAGCCGACGTGCCGCCAGGCGGCCGCGATCACGACGACCCAGATGTTGATCGAGCTGTCCCCGAGCCAGTCCACGGTCAGCCCGGTCACCGCGTTCAGCACGCCGTAGTCCGCGGAGTAGACGAGCTGCGCGATGAAGCCGACCACGGCCAGCGAGAGCACGACGGGCATGTAGAGCGCGCTCTGGTAGACCCGCGACAGCCGCAGCCGCCGGTCCAGCAGCACCGCGCAGAACAGCCCGAACGGCGTCGCGACCAGCCCCAGGAAGCCCAGCCACAGCACGTTGTTGCGGACGGCCGACCAGAACGGCGGGTACTCGGCGGCGAGGTCGCCGTAGTTCTGCCCGCCCACCCACTCGATCGGCCCGATGCCGCCCCAGTCGGTGCCGGAGAGCCCGACGGAGGCCAGCGTGGGCCCCCAGATGAGGCCCACGTTGACGATGACGGCCACCCCCAGCCCGATGACCAGGATGGTCACGTCGCGGGCGGAGTAGCGACGGGTCTTGACGGCCATCACCGGAAGATGTTGGCCTTCTGCTTCTCGATGCTCGTCAGCAAGGAGTCGATCTCGTCCGGCTTGCTCACGAACGACTGCAGCGACGGGATCATCACGGTGGAGGCGAAGTCCGGCCGCGTGTCGCGGTCGAGGAACTGTGCGATGTGCGTGGCCTTCGACACCAGCTCGGCGCCGCGCTTCTGCAGGGCGCTGTAGCCGGAGGTGTCGGCCTTGGAGCTGGCGGCCAGGGTGCCCGGGTCGAGCCCGGTGGCGATGTTCTGCGAGGAGGCCTGGGCGAAGTGCTTGAGCAGCGCCTTGGCGCCGTCCACGTTCTTGGCCTTGGTGGAGATCATGTAGCCGTCGATGGGGGCGTCGATCGAGTCGGTGCCGTACGCCGGGTTGATCTCCGGGAACGTGAAGAAGTCGATGTCGTCGCGGTCGGCCTCGGGGAACTGCTGGGCGACGAACATGCCGAGCAGGTACATCCCGGTCTTCTTCTGCGCCAGGGACTGCCCGGCCTCCTGCCACGTACGCCCGAGCGCCGCGGGCTGGTGGTACTCCATCAGCCCCCGCCAGGTGTCGAAGACCTGCTTGACCCTCGGGTCGGTCCACGACTCCTTGCCGGCCATGAGCGAGATGTGGAAGTCGTAGCCGTTCGTCCGCATGTTGAGGATGTCGAACGTGCCCATCGCCGGCCAGCCGTCCTTGTCGGCGAACGCGATCGGGATGATCCCGTCGCCCTTCATCTTCTTGGCCAGCGCGGTGAACTCGTCCAGCGTCGCGGGCGGCTCGTACCCCTTCTCCTGCCAGAGGCTCTTGCGGTAGAAGACCGCCCACGGGTAGTACGTGGACGGCACGAAGTACTGCTTGCCGTCGATGCCCGTCGACTGGTCCTTGAACGCCTGCGTGTAGTCACCGCCGATCTCCCGCCACACGTCCGAGATCTCGACGGCGAGCCCCTGCTCGGCGAAGAACTGCATGCGGTAGCCGGCGAACCAGGTGAACACGTCGTCCGGGGTGCCCCTGAGGTAGCGGTTGATGTTCTCCTGGAACGTGTTGTGGTCCACGGTGTTGATCTTTACCGTGGCCTGGGTGAAGGCCTTGATCTGGGTCGCAAGAGACTTCTTCGGGATCTCGTCGGAGGCGTTCGAGCCGAGCGTGACCGTGCCGAGGTTGCCGGAGGCAGTGCCGCCGGGGGCGGGGGAGGGCGTGTCGGATCCGCATCCGACGAGGGCGGCGGGGACGCCGAGGGCGGCGGCTCCGAGCAGAAGATTGCGGCGGGATATCGGCAGCCGTTGATCCATGGTGGGTTCCTCCTAGACGGACCCTTCAGATTCCCCCGAGTTCGCTCATCTTCATTCATCGAAAAGCCAACATTTAGGACTGTCAACGCACGATTTCATTTCGTTTCGTGACGTTTCGTGATGAATTCGGGGAGAGGCACAGCGCCGCGGCCGTGTCATGATGCGATCGGGATGGTGTCGGAACCTGTTGGGATCTGGTGATGCGATGCTCGCCCCGCAGCGTCAGCAGGCGATTCTTGAGCTCGTCAGGCAGAACGGCGGCGTCCGGGTGATCGAGCTGGTGCGGGCGTTCGGCGTCTCCGACATCACCATCCGGCGCGACCTGGAGATGCTGGCCGAGCGCGGCCTCCTGGCCAAGGTGCACGGCGGCGCCACCGCCATCGGCTCCACGGACGAGCCCGGCTTCGCCGTGAAGGCCGTGCGGCAGGAGGAGGAGAAGCGGGCCATCGCCCGCCACGCCGCCGCCCTGGTGCGCCCGGGCACCGCCGTGGGGCTCTCGGCGGGCACCACCACCTGGACGCTCGCGCACCGCCTGGCCGCCGTCCCCACCCTGACCGTCGTGACGAACTCGGTGCGCGTGGCCGACGTCTTCCAGCGCTCCGGCCGGCCCGACCAGACGATCGTGCTCACCGGCGGCGTGCGCACCCCCTCCGACGCCTTGGTGGGGCCGGTCGCGGTGGCCTCGATCCGCCAGCTCAACGTGGACCTGCTGTTCCTCGGCGTGCACGGCATGACCACCAGGGCAGGCTTCACCACCCCGAACATGATGGAGGCGGAGACCGACCGCGCGCTCGTAGAGGCCGCCGGCCGGCTCGTCGTGCTCGCCGACCACACCAAGTGGGGCACGGTCGGCATCAGCACCATCGCCCAGCTCGGCGAGGCCGACGTGCTCGTCTCCGACGCCGGGCTGCCGCGGCCCGCCAGAGAGGCGCTCGCCGACCAGGTAGGCGAGCTCGTCATCGCGGAGTCGCGCGGGACATAGCGGAGCACGACCCGCTGCCGGGCCTGCCCGCAGACCTCGCGGCAACCGCTGGTGACATGACAAGAGCGGGCCCGCGCGGTGTGCGGGGCCCGCTCTTGGGGCGGTATGGGGTTAGGCCGCCTCCAGCTTGCGCTGGATGCCGACGAGGATGTCCATCACCTTCGTGTGGTTCTCCTGCGCCGTCTTGTGGTTCTCCTGCATCGCCTTCTCCAAGGCGTCGAACCGGGTGTCGAACTTGGCGTCGAGTGCCTTGACGCGGTTGGCGACGCCGTTGATGCGCTCGGTGAGGTCTTGCGCCAGCTCTTGCTGATCTGCTCGGATTTGGATCACCTCGTTTTCGATCGCGGTGCAGAACGCCAGGCCCGTTTCCTTGATGCTCAAGAGTATCTCCCTTACTCTCGGGTAAGGGACCGGGGATGCTGAGGATCTCCGGTCCTTTTTCTTTGCCGGGAGCATACCCTTCTGATCGCCGCCGACAAGCGGGAATCGAAAGAAGATTCCCCAGGTCAAGTGGCATGTGGGAGTCTAAATTGGGAATGATCCGCCTTTGTTGGGGTGGCCTCTCTCGGTGCGCGTAACGCTTGTTTTGGCCATTTCCGCATGTGATTCGGATATGTCCATCTCGGCTGTGGTTCGTGTTCCATGTGGCTGGTCGTCTACTACGGGACGCGGCTCACTGGGGCGGCACGGCGGCCGACAGGCGGTCGTACTGCTCGTCGGTCAGTTCGACCGGCAGTGCGGCCACGTTCTCCTCCAGGTGGGCGATGGAGGAGGTGCCGGGGATCGGGATCACGGTGGGGGAGCGGCGCAGCAGCCAGGCCAGGGACGCCTGCGCCGGCGTGACGCCGATCTCGCCCGCCATCTCGGCCAGCGGGCTTCCAGGGCCGGCGTGCGCGCCCGCCGCGATGGGGAAGTACGGCAGGAACGCGATGCCGTGCTCGGCGGCGTAGTCGACGACGGGCTCGTGCTGACGGGTGGCCAGGTTGTACATGTTCTGCACGCTCGCGATCGGAGTGATCTCCGACGCCTCGCGCAACTCGGCCACGCCGACCTCCGACAGGCCGATGTGGCGTACCTTGCCCTCGTCCTTGAGCTGCTTCAGCGCCCCGACCTGGTCGGCGAGCGGGTAGTCCGGATCGATCCGGTGCAACTGCAGCAGGTCGATCCGCTCCACGCGCAGCCGGCGCAGCGCCAGCTCGGCCTGCTGGCGCAGGTAGGCGGGGTGGCCGAGGGGCACCCATTCGGCAGGCGACGGGCGTACCACACCGATCTTGGTGGCCACCGTCACGCCGCCCGCGTACGGGTGCAGCGCCTCGGCGATCAGCTCCTCGTTGGCGCCCAGCGCGTAGGCGTCGGCGGTGTCGATCAGGTCGACGCCCAGCTCGACGGCCCTGCGCAGGAGCGCGACGGCGGTCGCCCGGTCGGCGGGGGCGCGCCAGATGTGGGCCTCCAAGGCGGAACGGGCGGGCTCGGGGCCGTCGGCCAGTCGCATGGCGCCGTACCCGATCCGGGTCACAGGGAGGTCGCCGCCAAGGGAGAACATGTGTGCGGTGGGAATCTCTCTCATGGCCGTAACGCTAAAACCTCACATAGATGTGAGATGCAAGCCTGTGTGAGGAGCGTCATATGAAGATCGGAGCGCTGTCCCGGGAGACGGGGGTCAGCCAGAGGTTGCTGCGGTACTACGAGGAGCAGGGGCTGCTGACCTCGTACCGGGCGGAGGGCGGCCACCGCCGTTACGCCGAGGACGCTCCGGTCGTGGTACGGCGCATCCGCACCCTGCTCGCCGCCGGCCTGCCGACCAAGGTCATCAAGGACGTGCTGCCGTGCACGTCCGACTCGGGCGAGGGGCTCGACGTCTGCACCCTCGGCCACCTCCGCGACCGGCTCACGGGCCTGGACGAGCAGCTCGCCGAGATCCAGGCCACCCGCGACGCGCTCGCCACGATCCTGGCGGCCACTGAGCACTCCGGCGACCTGGCAGGCGCCGCCTGACTCCGGCCGCGAGTCCTAGCGGCCGGTGTAGAGGTCGTCGATCTGCTTGGCGAAGTCGCGCATGATGAGCCCGCGCTTGACCTTCAGCGTCGGCGTCAGGTGGCCGCTGTCCTCGGTGATGTCCGCGTCCAGGATCGTGAACTTCTTGATCTGCTCGGCCTTCGACACCGACAGGTTCGCCCGGTCCACCGCCGCCTGGATCTCCGCCTGCACCTTCGGGTCCGCGCGCAGCTCGGCCACCGACGAGCCGGCGGGCATGGCCTCGGGGTCGAGGGTGATCAGGGCGGCGACGAACGGCCGGTCATCGCCGACGATCATGGCCTGGGAGACCAGCGGATGGGCGCGCAACGCGTCCTCCAGCGGCCCCGGCGCGACGTTCTTGCCCGCCGCCGTCACCAGGATCTCCTTCTTGCGCCCGGTGATCCGCAGATAGCCGTCGGTGTCCAGATCGCCCACGTCGCCCGTGTGGAACCAGCCGTCGGAGTCGATCACCTCGGCCGTGGCAGTGTCGTTCTTCCAGTAGCCGTCGAAGATGTTCCGGCCCTTGGCCAGGACCTCGCCGTCGTCGGCGATGCGCAGGGTGACGCCGGGCAGGGGCTTGCCCACGGTGCCGATCTTGTTGGCGCCCGGCATGTTGACCGAGCACGGCGCGGAGGTCTCGGTCAGCCCGTAGCCCTCGAAGACCTCGATGGCGGCGCCCTTGAAGAAGTGCCCGAGCCGCTCGCCCAGCGCCGACCCGCCGGAAACGGCGGCCGAGAGCCGGCCGCCGGTGGCTGCCCGCAGCTTGGCGTAGACCAGCCTGTCGAACAGGGCGTGCTGCAGCCGCAGCCCCAGCGGCGCCCCGCCCGAGCTCTCGGCGCGGCTCCAGGCCACCGCCACGTCCACGGCGCGGGCGAAGATCTTGCCCTTGCCGCCCGCGATGGCCTTCTGCTCGGCCCCGTTGTAGACCTTCTCGAACACACGCGGCACGCCCAGCAGGAACGTGGGCTTGAAGTCCTGCAGGTCGGGAGCGACGTTCTTCATGTTCGGGGTGTGCGCCATGATCGCGCCCGCCTCGATCAGCACCACCTGGATCATCCGCGCGAAGATGTGCGCCAGCGGCAGGAACAGCAGCGCCGCCGGGTCCTTGCGGCTGAACAGCGGCTCCAGCGGCCCCCGCAGCACGTTGAGCGCGGTGAACAGCAGGTTGTCGTGGGTGATGCGGCAGCCCTTGGGCCGGCCCGTGGTGCCGGAGGTGTAGACGACCGTGGCCAGGTCGGCGGCGACGACCCGCTTCCTGCGCTCCTCCACGTCGGCGTCCGTGACGGCGCCGGTCTCCAGCGTGCCGTCGATCCGCCAGACCGCCTTGAGCTCGGGCGCCGCCTCGCGCACCGTCGCCTCGTGCGCGTCCTGCTCGGCGAAGACCGCCTTGGCCTCGCTGTCGGCCAGGATCCACCTGACCTGCTCCACCGACGACGTCTCGTAGATCGGCACGGTGACCGCGCCCACGGACCAGATCGCGTAATCGGCCAGTGTCCACTCGTAGCGGGTGCGTGACATCAGCGCGACCCGGTCGCCGTGCTCGACGCCCGCCGCGATCAGGCCCTTGGCCACCTCGACCACCTGGTCGCGGAACTCGGACGCGGTGACCACCGGCCACCCGTCGCCGATCTTGCGGCGCATGACGACGGCGCCGGGCTCCTGCTCGGCCCGTCTGAAGACCGTGTCGGGCAGGCTTGCCGAGGCAGGCACGTCGACCAGGACCGGGACGGTGTACTCGCGCACGAATCAAACTCCTCTTCGGGGACGCCTGGACGTTACCGCCTTAAGTTACGCGCCGGTAGCGCCGTCATTGAGGCGTTATGAAGGGCCTTCATCACGCTAGCAGCCGTCACTCATAGGATTCCCTCATGAGGGTCCATGTTGTGAGTGACGTGCACGGCAGGGCCGACGCGCTGGCCAGGGCGGGCGACGGCGCCGACGCGCTGGTCTGCCTGGGCGACCTGATCCTCTTCGTCGACTACGACGACCACGCGCAGGGCATCTTCGCCGACCTGTTCGGCGCGGACAAGGCCGCCGAGTTCATCGGCCTGCGCACGGCCAGGCGGTTCGACGAGGCCAGGGCCATGTCCGCGGCGCTGTGGGCCACGCTCGACGGCGACCCGCGCGAGCACATCGAGCGCAACGTCCGCGCCCAGTACGAGACCCTCTTCGCCGCCATGCCGACGCCCGCCTACCTGACCTACGGCAACGTGGACATCCCGCGCCTGTGGTCCGACTACCTGCGGCCGGGCCACCAGGTGCTCGACGGGCAGGTCACGAAGATCGGCGGGCTGCGGTTCGGGTTCGTGGGCGGCGGGCTCCAGACCCCCTACCGCACCCCCTACGAGCTCAGCGACGAGGAGTACGCCGCCAAGGTCGAGGCGGTCGGCGAGGTCGACGTATTGTGCTGCCACATCCCGCCCGCCGTGCCCGAGCTGCTCTACGACGTCGTGGCCAGGCGGTTCGAGCGCGGCAGCGAGGCCACGCTGGAGGCGATCAGGCGTACGCAGCCGCGCTACGCCCTGTTCGGCCACGTCCACAACCCGCTCCACGGCCGCGCCCGCGTCGGGCGTACCGAATGCGTGAACGTGGGCCATTTCCGGGGAAAGGGCGTCCCGTTCATCCTCGAATGGTGAGCTGACCGATACAGCCGACCCCGTTCAGCGGTCCACCGCAAGCAGCGGATTGTGCACTACGGTGGTCGCATGGCTGATCGAACCACTTCGAGCACCACCATCGGCGCCGGTCGCGCCGAGGTCATGGCGGTCATCGCGGACTTCCCGGCCTATCCGGAATGGGCCGGCTCGATCAAGAGCGCCGAGGTCCTCAGCGCCGGCGAGGACGGCAGAGCCGAGACGGTGCGGTTCGTCCTCGACGCCGGGATGATCAGCGACACCTACACCCTGGGCTACACCTGGCAGGACGACGAGAGCGTCAGCTGGCAGGTGGTCGAGCCGGGCAAGATGGTCTCCGACCTCAGGGGGAGTTACCGGCTCGACGACTCGGGCAGTGGCACTGACGTGACGTACGAACTGGCGGTCGATCTGAGCGTGCCCATGATCGGCATGATCAAGCGCAAGGCGGAGAAGGTGATCGTGGACACCGCGCTCAAGGGCCTCAAAAAGCGCGTCGAAGGCCGCTGAGTTGAGCCCGCGGGTCCTGCTCTTCACCGGCAAGGGCGGCGTCGGCAAGACCACGGCCGCCGCCGCGACCGCAACGCTTGCCGCGAGCCGCGGCCTCAAGACGCTCATCGTCTCCACCGACACCGCGCACTCGCTGGCCGACGCGCTCGCCGTCGAGCCCGGCGAGGTCGCGCCCGGCCTGCACCTGCACCAGGTCGACACGCAGAAGACGCTGGAGCGCCACTGGGGCGAGCTGCAGGAATACGCCAGGGGCGTGCTGATCGAGCTGGGCCTCGACGAGATCACCTCCGAGGAGATCACGGTGCTGCCGGGCGCCGAGGAGGTCATCGCCCTCCTCGAACTGCGCGAGCACGCCCGCGAGGGCCGCTGGGACGTGATCGTCGTCGACTGCGCCCCCACCGCCGAGACGCTGCGCCTGCTGGCCCTGCCCGAGGCGCTCGACTGGCACGTCAGCAGGCTCATGCCGGTCGGCCGCAAGCTCGTGAGGCTCGTCTCGCCGTTCGTCCGCAGCGTCGCGCACGTCAGCGCGCCCGGTGAGGACGTCATGAACGCGGGCGAGCGCTTCCACCGCGGTCTCATGGAGGTCCGCGAGCTGCTCACCGGCGAGAACGCCTCGGTGCGGCTCGTGCTCACCCCGGAGTCGGTGGTGCTCGCCGAGGCCAGGCGCACCCTCACCTCGCTCAACCTGTACGGCTACCGCGTCGACGCCGTGATCGCCAACCGGGTGTTCCCCGCCGGCGGCGCCGACGAATGGCGCGCCCAGTGGGTGGCGGCCCAGTCGCGGCTGCTGGCCGAGGCGGAGCAGTCGTTCGCGCCGCTGCCCATCCACGTCGTCCCCTACCTGCCCGCCGAGCCGGTCGGCAAGGACGCGCTGGCCGCGGTGGGCGCGGATCTCTACGGCTCGTCCGACCCGTTCGCCGCCCCGGCCGTCGAGCCGCCGCTGCGGCTGAGCGCCGACGAGCTGGCCCTCGCCCTGCCCGGTGCCGACCGCGACGACGTGGACCTGGCCCGCAAGGGCGACGAGCTGATCATCACCGCGGGCCCGTACCGGAGGATCCTGGCGCTTCCCGTGGCGCTGGCCCGCAGGAAGATCAGCGGGGCTGTGCTCCGCGACGGTGTGCTCCGGGTAGCGTTCAGCTCGGGGAGCGAGTCCGAGACCCGATGAGCTACCCGGGACGCAGGGAGGGCCAGATGACCGAGAGCAACGACAGAGATCCGATCGGGACCGTCGCCGACGAGGCGCGCAAGCTGTTCGACTCCATTCAGGGACGCGCCACGCGCCAGGTCGGCAGGAGCATGTTCAACTCGTTCACCAGCGGCGGCCGCAGGGAACGGGACGTTTGGGAGGAGGCGGTGTCCGAGCCTCACGACGAGTACATCTGCCGCGCCTGCCCGTTCTGCCGGGCGATCGCGGCCCGGCGCGAGTCGGGCTCCGACGTGACCGGGCACCTGATGGCCGCGGGCGGCGAGCTGTTCGCCGCGTTCCGCGAGGCGCTGGAGGCGCTCAACCGGCCCGCCCCCCGCAGGCCGCAGGAGCGCGACGACCGCGATCGCCGTGACGACGTGGAACACATAGATCTGGGATAGGGAGAACAACGGGCATGCTCACGATCGGTGTCGACATCGGCGGGACCAAGGTCGCCGCGGGTGTGGTCGACGACCAGGGGAAGATCGTCGCCCAGACGCTGCGGCCCACCGCCGCCGACCGCCCCGACGTGGTGGCCGAGACAGTGGTCGACGTCGTTCGCGAGCTGTCCGCGGGCAGGGAGATCGAGGCCGTCGGGGTGGGCGCGGCCGGGTTCGTCGACGAGACGCGCTCGATGGTGCGCTTCGCGCCCAACCTCGCCTGGCGCGAGGAGCCGCTGCAGAAGAAGATCAGCGGCCTCGTCGGCCTGCCGGTCGTGATCGAGAACGACGCCAACGCCATGGCCTGGGGCGAGGCCAGGTTCGGCGCCGGGCGCGGCCAGGCCTACGTGGTCTGCGTGACGCTCGGCACCGGCATCGGCGGCGGCCTGGTCTTCGACGGCGCGCTCTACCGCGGCCGCTGGGGCATGGGCGCCGAGATGGGCCACATGCAGGTCGTCCCCGGCGGGCGGCCGTGCGGCTGCGGCAACGTCGGCTGCTGGGAGCAGTACGCCAGCGGCCAAGCCCTCGTCAAGGAGGCCAGAGAGCTGGCCTCGGCCCGCCCCGAGCAGGCCGGGATCCTGCTGGGGCTGGCCGGCGGCAAGATCGAGGGCGAGGAGGTGACCGAGGCCGCGCGCCTGGGCGACGAGGTCTCGCTGGCCGCGTTCGCCGCCTTCGCCGACTGGCTCGGCCAGGGCATGGCCGACCTGGCGGCGGTGCTCGACCCCGGCTGCTTCATCGTCGGTGGCGGCGTGTCCAGGGCCGCCGACCTGTTCATCGACCGCGCCCGGGCGACCTTCGCCGAGCGCATCACCGGCCGCGGGCACCGGCCGCTCGCCGAGATCCGGCTGGCCGAGCTGGGCGCCTCGGCCGGGGTGGTAGGCGCCGCCGACCTGGCCAGACTCCGCTAGAGACGGGCCGCGTGACGATCAGGGTCGGCACCTACAACCTGCACGGGATGCGCGACAGCGTGCCCGCGCTGACCAGGGTCATCGCCGCCATGCGCGCCGACGTGCTGTGCGTGCAGGAGGCGCCCAGGTTCGGCCGCTGGCGGGCCAGACGCAGGGCGCTGGCCGCCGCGGCGGGACTGCGGGTGGCCACCACGGGCAGGCTGGGCGGCGTGGCCGTGCTCACCGGCCCCCGCGTCCGCGTGCTGCGGGCCCAGAGCCACGCCCTTCGGGTCTTCCTCGGGCTGGAGCTGCGCGGGCTGGCGGTCGCCGTGGTGGAGGCCGAAGGGGAGCGGCTGGCCGTCGGCTCGCTCCACCTCGACCTCAACGACCCGGCCAGGGTCCACCACGCGGCCGAGGCGGTGGCGCTGATGGAGCACGCGGCCGCCCCGTTCGGCGCGGCGATCGTGCTCGGCGGGGACGTCAACGAGCAGCCGCACCAGCCGGCCTGGCGCTATCTCGCCGGGCGGCTGGCCGACTGCTACGCGGTGGCGCCCAAGGGCGGCGGGCTGACGTTCACGGCCGCGCGGCCCGCCGTACGCATCGACGGGGTGTTCGCCGCGCGCGAGGCGCATGTCATGTCGTGCGGGGGAGTGGATGCCGGAATCGCCGATCTAGAAGGGGCCAGCGACCATCTGCCGGTCGTCGCTGAGTTGAGAGTTGGGCACTAACGGGCAAGAAGGGCCGTCCTGCCCGTAGCATTTGCACCATGACCCGTCGCTCTCGGCGGCGTGCGCTCTCCTTGATCTTGGCGACGTCCGTGGCCTTGTCTCAGGTCACGCCCGCCGCGCATGCCGATCCCAGCCGCCCCGCCACGATCGAGGCGTGGCAGCAGTCGACCAGCGTGCGCCTCGCGGCCGACGGCTCGCTGTCCGACGTGCTGGCGATCTCGTCCAGCGACGTGTGGGCGGTCGGCCAGCAGGCGATCTGGGACGTGTGGAAGAACCGCGGCACGATCCGCCACTGGAACGGCACCGCCTGGGCCGAGGTCTCGATCCGCGACGCCACAGCCGCGGGAAACCTGCGCGGCCTGGCCGCCGCCGCGCCGTCCGACGTGTGGGCGGTCGGCGACGGGCACGACGGGTTGCCGTACCTCGCCCACGGCGACGTGACCGGGTTCGACCGGGTCTGGCCGCAGGAGCGCGTGGCCGAGGGGATGCGCCAGGTGCTGCGGGCCGGCGACTGGCTCGGCGGCATCGACGCCAAGCCGGGCAAGGTCGTGGCGGTCGGCAGCCGTGACAGGCAAGGGCTGGTCCTCACCGGCCAGGGCAACACCTGGACCGTGCAGGAGATCAAGGAGAAGGGCTCCCTGTACGCGGTGGCGGGCGGGTTCGCCGTCGGCGACACCGGCACCGAGCCGCTGGTCGTGCACTACTCGGGCGGCTCGTGGAAGTCCATGCCGCTGCCCTCGATCCCCGGCGGCTACCTGCGCGACATCCAGACCGACAGCTCCAAGCGGGCGGTCGCCGTCGGCGGCGTCTACCGGGGCCCCGGCGACATCTCCCCGCTCGTGCTGACCTGGAACGGCAAGCGCTGGAAGCGGCAGGCGCTGCCGGATTCGGAGGCCCGGCTCTACGGCGTCACCGGCGACGGCAAGGGCCGCTACTGGATGGCCGGCTACGACCCGGCGCGGGCGGCCGAGCCGTTCGTGATGCGCTGTGAGAAAGGCGACTGCGAGATCATCCGCGGCGACGCCAAGAAGGGCAGGAGCAGCGTCCGCCTGCAGTCGGTGGCCTATCTCGCGGGCAAGAGCACGATCTGGGCGGTCGGGCACGCGGTCGACACCGCCGACCGCTACACCGACGTCGTGGAGTCGTTCGCGCCCAAGCCCGCCGAGTCGAAGTCCTAGAACGCCGCGGTCCTAGAGCACCGCGCCGTCGTCCCAGCCGGAGTCGTTGGGCGGGCCGTCGCCCATGCGCACCACCAGCGCCACGAACCCGCCGATGAACGCCGCCACCGCCGTGAACAGCGCCCACCCCTCTATACGCCAGCTCGCCACCGCGGCGACCAGGAGGTAGGCGGGCCCGCCGAACAGCGCGACCCACGCCAGCTTGGTCGTCAGGTCGAGCTTGGGCAGCGGCGGCGGAGGCGGAGGCACGAAGTGCCCCTCTTCCTCCGCGTCGTCGTCCTGCTTGTCCTCGGTGTCGCCGAAGTCCTCCTCGAGCTCCTCGGAGGGCTTCACCACCCGCCGGGTGGGCTCGGCGGTGACGTTCTCGCTGTCAGGCCATGGCTGCTCTGCCGAGTCGCGCTCGGCTGTGTCGTTGAAGGACGCGACGATCTGCCGCCAGACCTCGTCCTCGTCACTCTGGGGCGTCACCTAGATGGGCCTCTCCGCAGCGATCGCGACTTCCCCCTGGGTGCGATCAGTCCCTCTGCAAGGGTACCGAGGCATGTGTCCGGATGAAGTCGAGGCTACCGGCAAAGATCCTGTCGGCATCATTGTCGAGCGTCGCAACATGATAGCTATCGGTAAGCTCCTCGATCGTGGCCTGCGGTACCTGCCGGCGAATGATCGCCACACTCGTCGGCTTCACCACGTGGTCGTCCACACTGTGGAAGACCAGCAGCGGCTGCGTCACCTTCGCCAGGTCGGCCTGCACCAGCGACCACAGCCCCGGCAGCGACGCGGCCGCCTTCACCGGGGTGCGGGAGTAGGCCAGCTCGGTCACACCGGGCTTCTTGACGTCGTTGGCGACTCCGGGCACGGACGGCACGAACCACTTCAGCAGCGGAGCCAGCTTCAGCAGCGGCACGTCGTTGGCGATCGACGGGTTGACCAGGAGCACGCCCCTGATCGCCGCGCCGTGCACCTCGGCGAGTCGCAGCGCCAGGCAGCCACCCAGCGACAGCCCCGCCACGAACACCTCCGAGCAGCGGCCCTGGAGGTCCTCGAACGCCTTCTCCACCTCGGCGTACCAGTCCTCCCAGCGCGTCCGGTTCATCTCCTGCCACCTGGTGCCGTGCCCCGGCTGGCGGGGCAGCGAAACGCTCACTCCGTGCCCGGCCAGGAACTCGCCCCACGGCCTTAACGACTGCGGTGTGCCGGTGAACCCGTGGCAGAGCAGCACGCCGACCTGTCCCGCGTCGTGGTGGTAGGGCTCCGCGCCTGGCATGAGCGGCATAACAGCTCCTCCCTGGAGTTCATTCCGGGGCAGTGGCAATCCGTGCAATTTGATCCCGGAACGGCCCGATCGTCGCACGTTCCGGGGTGATTGTGCGAGAGCTGGTGTAGGAGCATGGCCGTCGAGGTGGGAAGATGACTCTGCCCGCCGATGACGTGCTGGAGAAGAGGTGCCGGGGTGTTCTACTGGGTGGTCAAGGCCATCTTGGGGCCGTTGCTCCACCTCGTGTTCAGACCGTGGACAGAGGGTGCCGAAAACGTGCCCAAGGAGGGGCCGGTGATCCTGGCCGGCAACCACCTGTCGTTCGCCGACCATTTCTTCGGCCCGCTCCAGCTCCGCCGCAAGGTCATCTCGCTCGGCAAGTCCGACTACTTCACCGGGCGCGGCATCAAGGGGTTCTTCACCCGGCTGTTCTTCAGCGGCGTCGGCACCGTGCCGATCGACCGCTCCGGCGGCAAGGCCAGCGAGGCGGCGCTCCGCACCGGGCTGCGCATCCTGCGCGAGGGCAACGTCCTGGGCATCTACCCCGAGGGCACCCGCTCGCCCGACGGCCGCCTCTACAAAGGCAAGACCGGCGTGGCCCGGCTCGCCCTGGAGTCGCGGGCGCCGGTCATCCCGTGGGCCATGGTCAACACGTACGAGATGATGCCGCCGGGACGCCCGTTCCCCAAGGTCGGGATCCGGCCGGGCGTCAGGTTCGGCAAGCCGCTCGACTTCTCCCGCTACTACGGGATGGAGGAGGACCGCCTCGTCCTGCGCGCGGTGACCGACGAGATCATGTACGCGCTGATGGAGCTGTCCGGGCAGGAATACGTCGACAAGTACGCCGCCAGCGCCCGTGTCGAGATGGAGCGCGCCTCCCGCGCCGCGGCCGGCAAGAGTTAGCCGGGCTCAGACCGACCGTAACGCCTGCTCCGTCTTCTGCATGGCCGCCGTCATCGTGTGCAGCTCGTCGCGGCTGAGCCGGTCGATCAGGTACGCCCGCACGACCTCCACGTGGCCCGGTGCCACCCGTTCCAGGCACCGCATGCCCGCCTCGGTGATCACTGCCAGCACGCCGCGGTCGTCCGACGGGCACGTCGCCCGCTCCACCAGTCCGGCCTTCTCCAGCTGGGTGATCTGGTACGTCAACGCGCTCTTCGACACCACGACGCCCCTGGCCAGCTCCGTCATCCGCATCTGCCGACCGGGGGCGTCGGCGAGCCGCACCATGATCTCGTACTGCGGATGCGTCAGCCCGGCAGCGGCCTTGAGCTGCTCTTCGATGCGCCTCTCCAGCAGGTGAGAGGTCGACAAGAAGGCGCGCCAGGCCGTCATCTCCGTCGCGTCCAGCCATCGGATGTCTGTCACCGCCTCAGTGTAGGTGCAGCCTTCGCCGCCCACTGTACCGATTGTTCAGATTTGAACATCCACGCTAGGGTTGAGATAGTCCAAAACTGAACTAGAGCCAAGGAGGTCGCATGGTCGACCAAGCACGTCCCGTCGCACTGCTGCTCGCGCGAGTCGCCATCGGGGCGATCTTCCTCGTGCACGGCTACCAGAAGTTCGTGACCATGGGCATCGCGGGCACGACCAAGTTCTTCGAGTCCGTCGGCGTTCCGCTGGCCGGCGTGGCGGCCCCCGCCGTGGCGGTGCTGGAGGTCGCGGGGGGCCTGGCGCTGATCCTGGGTGCCGCGCTGCCGATCGTCGGCACGCTGCTGGCCCTCGACATGATCGGCGCGATCGTGTTCGTCCACGCGCCCAACGGCTTCGGCGCCGCCGAGGGCGGCTACGAGTTCGTCCTGGCGCTGGCCGCGGCGGCGCTGGCCATCGGCTTCACGGGCGGCGGCGCACTGGCCGTCGACCGGCTGTTCGGCCGCCGCCGCAACTCGCAGGCGGTCTCCGCCTAGCACCCCGACCGCCCCATCGGCGGTCGCCCGGCGCCGGCCGCCGCCCTGGCGGTCGCCCGGAGACCCGGCCGCCGCCCTGACCGCCATCCCTGGCGGTCGAGCGGCGCCTTGACCGCCGTCTTGGCGATACCCCCCGCCCAGGATCAGGACAAATGGGCGCGGATCTGTGTGATGTGCTCCGGCGCCGTACGGCAGCAGCCGCCGATCAGCGACGCCCCCGCCCGCTGCCACTCCTTGGCGGCCTGCCCGAACTCCACCGGATCGGCCAGGCCCAGCCAGCGCCGGTGCCCGGCGTCCCAGGTCTCGCCCGAGTTCGGGTAGACCACGACCGGCAACCCGCCGGCCAGGCACGAGATCAGCCCGGGGATGTGGCGCGGCGCGGTGCAGTTCGCGCCGACGGCCACCACCTGCGGATTCCCGCTGAACAGGGCGGCCGCCTCGCGGATCGGCGTGCCGTCGTTGAGCCGCTCGCCGTCCCGGCAGGAGAAGCTCACCCACGCCTTCGCCCTGGGCGTGTGGCCCAGGAGCCTGGCCAGGGCCCGCGCCTCCGGATAGGACGGGATCGTCTCGCAGGCCAGCAGGTCGGCGCCGGCCGAGGCGAGGATCTCCCAGCGCGGCAGGTGCCAGGCGTACAGGCCGTCCTCGTCGAGGTCGTAGTCGCCGGTGTACTCGGCGCCGTTGGCCAGGTAGGCGCCGTACGGGCCGACCGAGGCAGCCACCAGCCCACGACCGGCCTGATCGCGCGCCTGCCCGGCCAGCTGGACCGACAGCCTGATCAGCGCCTCGGCTTCCGCCGCCCCCAGCCCGCGCCGCATGAAGCCCTCGATCGTGGCCTGGTAGCTGGCGGTCGTGGCCACGTCGGCCCCTGCCGCGTAGTAGTCGGCGTGCGCCTGCCGGATCAGCTCCGGCCGCTCCAGCAGCAGCCGCGCCGACCAGAGTTCGTCGCTGAGGTCGGCGCCGAGCCGTTCGAGATGGGTGGACAGGCCCCCGTCGAGCACAAGTGTGGTCACCCGTCCAGGGTAAGAGCCACCGGGGGATGGCCGGGAAACGCGCTGATCACCTGGTCGAGCAGCACAGGCGTGTCCTCGGGGGAGTCCACCGTGAAGTCCGCCCGGCGCGCCAGCTCGTCGCCCGTCTCCCCGTTGGCCACCGCGACCGTGACGCCCATGAACGCGGGATCCCGCATCTCCCGGCGGCGCAGCGCCTCGAACGCCCGGCCGTCGGAGAGGTCGTCGCCGAAATACCAGGCGCGGGTCAGCGTCTCGGTCTCGCGCGCGATGACCGTGCCCTTGTCGCGCTCCACAGGCGGCCTCAGTTCGACGACCATGCGGCCGTGCTGCTCTCGCAGGCCCAGCTCCGCCGCCTTGCCCGAGGCCCACCGCTCCACCGCGCCGCGCAGCGCGGGGGCCGAGCGGTAGTGCAGCGCCACCAGCAGCGCCTTGTCCTCCACCAGGATCTCGCCGGGCAGGTCGCGGGCGGCGTCCGCGGCCAGGCGCCGCATGACCGGCGCCCACGGCTCCGCCTCGGGATCGGTGCGCACCTGGCCGTCGACGACGGTCTGCATGCCGTACAGGCCGAACAGGCTCACGTGCGGCGCGCGCGAGAACCGCTCGCACAGGAACGCGACCGGGCGGGCCGAGACCACGGAGACCTTGCTCACGAGCCGCGTCAGCGCCTGCAATCGCTCCACCGCCCCCGCGACGGGGAACACCGCGCCGGGATCTCGCATGATCGGCGCGATCGTGCCGTCGTAGTCGAAGAAGAAGCCTGATCCCCTGCTCTCGGAAACGGTGGCCGACACTGCTTCGGAGAAGCGGAGCGGGGCGCGTGAGGTCGCCATGTTCAGTGACGATAGAGCAGCCTGACCGGCTCGGATAGACGCTCGTCCGCATTCGGCCGGGGTCAGAGGGCGGCCCGGCGGGCGAGGGCCTGGCGGTCCAGGACGATCACCTCGCCGCCGCCGATCTCGATCATCCCCCGGCGTTCGAACGCCCGCAGGGCGCGGTTGACGCTCACCCTGGTCGCGCCGATCTCGGTGCCCAGTCCCGCCTGGCCGGCGTGGAGCGGCACCCGGCCGTCCGCGCACCGCCGTACCAGCCAGGTGGCCACCCGCGCGGGCACGTCGCGCACCGTCGCGTCGGTGAGCCGCTCGTCGAGGTCACGTACGGTGGCGGCCAGCGTACGCAGCAGCCGCGCCGCGACGGCCGGCTCGGTGGCGACGAGCTCCAGCACCGCCGTACGCGGCAGGTAGCCGTCGAGCAGCACGATCAGCTGATCGGCCGGATCGCCCTCGGTGCACAGCATCTGCCCGGCCGGGTACCGCCTGCGCCTGGCCAGGGCCGCCAGTCCGCGCAGCCGCTCCTCGCCGAGCTCGCCGAACATCGGCAGGTCGGCCAGCGTGTACGTCATGTATCCCGATATACACCCTGCCGGTGTCCCCTGATGCTGAGAGCCGGCCCGTCGCGCCCTAGCGTGCGGGGGTATGGCGAGATACGTGTTGCAACTGGCCTTCGACGGCGACCCGTGGCGGCTCTCGGTCCGGCCCGCGCACCGGGAGCACCTGCGGCGGCTCAAGGAGGAGGGGCGACTGGTGACCGCCGGGCCGTGGGCGGACGACAGCGGGGCGCTGCACGTCTACGAGGTCGCGGACGAGGCCGAGCTGAAGGACATCCTGCGCCGGGACCCGTACACGGAGGTGGACGGCTACGAGATCGTGCTGCTGAAGGAGTGGAACCAGATCATGTAAACGGGCCCGTCCCGCGAGAGTCACGCGGGCAGGTGGATGCCGATCATGGGCTCGCCCCGCCCCCGCCGAGCGATGGGGCGGAGGCGCGGCGAGCCACAGATCAGGCGCGCTTCCAGAAGGGACCGCGACGGCCGCCACCGGGCTGCCCGCCACCCGGCCCACCTGAGGGCCCGCTGCCCGGCCCGCCTCCGGGACCTAGGGCACCGCCCACGAGAGCCGTGAGGACCTCGACGGCGCGGTCGTGCAGGGCCTGCGCGTCCGCGCCCGGCCGCTCGGCCGCCTCCAGTTCGCGGGCGAGCGCCGCCAGCTCCTCGTTGCCGCCCAGGTACTCCGCGAGCGCCGACAGCCGCGAGCCCAAGTCGGCCAGGTACAGCACGTCCGGCGCCGGCAGTGCCTTGAGCCTGTCCAGCTCGGCCACCAGTTGAGGCGTGACCGTGTCCAGCCGGTGCGCGGGACGCGGCGCGGGGGCGAACCTCGGCATGCCCCCGCGGCGCCCGGGACGGCGATCGCGCAGGCCACCGCCTGGCGCCGCCGGAGGCTGCCGGCCGATCAGATCCGGCGCGCCACCGGCGACGAACCCCTGGTCCATCTCGGCGGCGCCGAAGCCGGGCTGCTCGGGCTGCCGCGTTCGCGGGGCGGCCGCGGGCGCGGCCATCAGCGCCGCGTGGGCCGTGAATCCGCCGCCCAGCATCGGCTGGCTCTGCGGCGGCTCCCAGCCGCTCGGCGGCTCGACCGGCTGGATGACGCGATGCTCCGGCTCCCCCTCGGCGACCTGCCTGGTGTCGACCGCCACGTACGCGGTGAAGCGGCAGAGCACGCCGTGGTCGAGCGACGTACGCACGATGCGCTGCTCCAGGTCGTGCTCGCCCATGGCGTACCGGTCCTCAAGCTCCCGAAGGTGCGCGCGGGCCCAGACGGCGCGGATGGCCGGATTGTCCACCGTGACGCCCGTGACCTGCTCCTCCCACGGCCCGCCGGCGGCCATGCCGTGTACGGTCGCCGAGGAGCCTTCGCGGTAGCGCCCGTACACGCGCAGCGGCACGCCCGGGAAGATCGAGCCGAGGTGGGTGACCGTGCCCGGCTCCACCTCCAGGCCCTTGAGCGAGAGGTCGGTCACCAGGGGAGCGCCGATCCTGCGGTGGATGTGGTCCATGGCGGCGTCGAGCCGGTCCTCCGACTCGACCAGCTCGCACCGGCCCGCGCCCAGGCCGGCGAGCCTGCCGAGGAACCCGGCGTTGACGGCCCGGTCGATGCCGACCGTGTGCACCCGCATGGCCGACAGCGCGCCGCCCGCCTGCTCCAGGATGTGGTCCTCGTTGCCCACCTGGCCGTCGGTGACCAGCACCACGACCCGCTCCCGCTCCGCCGGCCCGCCCAGGAGGGTGATGGCCTGGCGCAGCGGCTCCAGCAGTTCGGTGCCGCCACGGGCGTCGACCCGCGCGAGGTGCTCGACGGCGCGGTAGCGGTTGCGGTCCGACGCCTCCACGAGCCCCTCGAACGCCCGCTCCACCACCGAGTCGAACGTGAGCACCGCGAACCGGTCCTGCGGCGTCAGCGTGTCGACGATGCGCGCGGCGGCCCGGCGGGCGGCCACCATCTTCCAGCCGCCCATGCTGCCCGAGCGGTCGAGCAGCAGCACCAGGTCGCGCGGCGTACGCGTGGACTGCAGCGCCGGAGGCACCACGGTGAGCGCGAACGTCCCCTGGCCGTCGAGCTGCAACGACGTGGACGCGTCGAACGACATGCGCAGGATGAAGTCCCGGTCGAGCCGCTCGCCGGGGCGCAGCCGTATGAGAAGCCGAGGAGCCTGCGACGATGAGGTGCGGCCCTCCTCCTCGACCACGTGCAGGCTGGAAGCCAGCTCCCGTAGCTCCAGCCCGGCGGCGTCGACGGTCGCGGTGAGCGACAGGCGTACCGGGTTGGGGAAGCCGGGCAGCAGCACAGGCGGGCTGATCCTGGAGGCGTCGGGCACGGCATCGGTGTCCGGCGCGACGCCGTCACCCGCGGGCCGCCCGTCGATCGGGTTGCCGGGGATGTAGCGCGGCGCCACCACCAGTGGGAACCGGAACGTGGCCGCCCCGTCCTCGTACGGCAGCGGCTGGCTCATCGTCAGCCTGACCGAGACCCGCTCGCCGGGCAGGATGTTGCCCACCCGGATCGTGAACACGTCCGGCCGGTCCTCCTCGGCGATCGCCGCCCGTTTCCCCTCGCGCAGCGCCCGGTCGTAGTCCGCCCTGGCCTGGCCGCGCTCCTTCAGCACGCCCTCGACCACCCGGTCGTCGGCCTCCATCCGGAATCCCGTCACCGCCGCCCGGTCGGGCAGCGGGAAGACGTACGTCGCCTCCAGCGTGACGTCGAACGGGTTCCTGAACCCCTGCGTGACCTCGACCCCGGCGATGAGCCCCGAGATGTCGGCGGCCACGTCCACGGTCTCCAGCGGCAGGTTTCCGCGCTCGGTCAGCAGCGCGCCGAACCCGGCGTCCGGCACCGGCAGGCACCGCGCGGGCTCCAGCGAAGTGATCTTCATAGCAGCTCCCTTTCTTCGAGCACCGCGAGCAGCGGACCCGCCGCCGCCAGCACCGCCTGAACGTCCTCCTCGGACGGGGTACGCCCCGCGTCCAGCACAAGCCTCACCCCATCACCCAGCCTGACCCCCGCGACCACGGCACCGCGCCCGGCCCGCCGATCGGCCACCCCGGCCCCGGACGCCGCGCCCTGGACGTGGCGATCGGCCGCCGCGGTGTCTGCCTGCGTCTCGGCGGCGGGATGCGTGACCTCCTTGCCCGGCCGCTCGGCCCAGAACCGCCCGCGCACCGGCTCGTCGCCGGATCGCGCGCCATCACCGGCCCGCCGCCCCGCACGGGCACGCCCGCCACGATCATCGCCCCCAACGACGGCACCGCGACCTGCGGCATCGCCGACGGCACCGCGACCTGCGGCATCGTCACCGGCTACGAGATCGCCACCGGCTGCTTCATCGTGACGGGCTGCGCCGTCACGGAGCGGCCCGTCAGCAGGAAGCGTGTCGGCAAGCGTCGTCCGGCCGCGTGGCCCGCTGACACGTGGTGCGTCGCCAAGCGGCGTGGCGTCGAATGGTGGCGCGCCTTCGAACGCGCCAGGCGTAACCGTAAGCCCCGTGGCGGTCGCCGCCTCCTCCAGCATCCGATCCGTCGCGCCCGCCAGGGCCGCCTGGATGTCGGCGATCGAGTGTCCCGCCGCCTGCAGCCGCTTGATGGCCACCAGTTGCAGCAGGTGCCGCCGCCCGTACCGGGCGATCCGGCCGCGCCGGGTCAGCGGCGGGTCCACGAGACCGATGGTCATATACCACCTGATCAGCCGCTCCCCGGGCACGTCGCGGACCCGGCCGTTGGCCGGCGGGGCGCCGTCGCGCAGCGCCCGGGCGGCGTGCTCGGCCAGCTCACCGATGGTCCAGGTGTCGCTCATACCTCCACAATTACACTGTCATTATTACACTGTCAACGTGTGGGGGCCGGAAGGTTGGGCAGGGGGATTCCGTTGAAATAAATGGATAAGTCGTACCGAACGGGGAGGAATCATGGCCACGATCACCGGTCCGCTCTCGGGGGACGCCAAGAACACCGTCACCGAGGCCCTCCAGGGCGCCCTGGTCGACCTCATCGACCTGTCATTGATCGCCAAACAGGCCCACTGGAACCTCGTCGGCGCCCACTTCCGCCCGATCCACCTCCAGCTCGACGAGGTGACGGAGCTGGCCAGGAGGCACATGGACACGATCGCCGAGCGCGTCGTCGCCCTCGGGGCCAACCCGGACGGCCGCGCCGCCACGATCGCGAAGTCCAGCAAGCTGTCCCAGCCGGAGAGCGGCTGGCTGGAGGACGGCAAGGTCGTCGCGACGTTCACCGACATCCTGGACGCCATCAGCAAGCGCATGCACGAGCGCGTCCGGGCCACCGAAGAGCCCGACCCGGTCAGCCAGGACCTGCTCATCGCCGTGGCACAGGACATCGACAAGCAGCACTGGATGTTCCAGGCCCAGCGCTGACGAGAGCGGCACCAGCACCAGCGGAGCCCGGGAGCCATGACGGCCCCGGGTTCTCACATGTCCCGAACGCCCGGGCGCAATTCTTCCCCCAAGACACGCATGCCGTAAGCGGCACGTAAGGACTGATCATCTCTTGTGGATCTAGCGTGCCGCAGTATGGACAACCGCACGCAGATCGTCGTGCTCGCGAAGCGGCCGCGGCCGGGGCGCGTGAAGACGCGCCTGACGCCGCCGTACACGCCTGAGGAGGCGGCCGACCTGGCCGCGGACGCGCTGCGCGACACCATGGACGCCGTCTCCGCCACCCCCGCGACCGCCCGCGTGCTGGCGATCGACGACCCCGGGCCGGGCCTGGCCCCCGCCGGGTTCGAGATGATCGGGCAGCGCGGTGACGGCCTGGACCAGCGCCTGGCCTGGGCCTTCGACGACGTGTACGCCCGCCGCCAGGTCCCCGTCCTGCTCGTCGGCATGGACACCCCCCAGATCACCCCGACCCTGCTCACCCAGGCCGCGACGGCCCTCCACGAGCACGACGCCGTCTTCGGCCCCGCGACCGACGGCGGATTCTGGCTGCTCGGCCTGCGCCGCCCCGACCCCGCCCTGCTCCTCGGAGTGCCCATGTCCACACCCGGGACGGGCGCCGCCCAGCTGCGCCGCCTGAGCGGCCTGTCCGTGGCGACGATGCCGCTCCTCACCGACGTGGACGACGCGGCCGACGCCCGCGAGGTCGCCCGCCAGGCGCCGCACACCCGCTTCGCCGCCACCCTCGCCCGCCTGGCCGCCGGGGCCGCCAGGTGATCGGACGGCTTTACGCGGAGTCGCTGTCCGGAGCGGAGATCGACATCGAATACGAAGACGGCCGCCGCCGTCCTCTCGATGCCATGCGCTGGCTGGAGCCCATCGACGGCGACGAGGCCATGCTGTCGCGCTGCGCGGGCCCGACCCTGGACGTCGGCTCCGGCCCGGGACGGCTGACGGTCGCGCTGACCAGGCGGGGCGTGGCCGCGCTCGGCATCGACGTCACCCCGCACGCCGTACGGCTGACGCGGGAGGCCGGCGGCCTTGCCCTGTGCCGCGACGTGTTCGGCCGGGTGCCCGGCAGCGGCCGGTGGGCGACGGCGCTGCTGGCGGACGGCAACATCGGCATCGGCGGCGACCCGGTGGCCCTGCTGCGCAGGATGCGCGAGCTGGTACGCCCGGGCGGTGAGGTGATCGCGGAGGTCGCCCCGCCGGGCACGGAGAGCGTGACCGAGCGGGTCCGGCTCCGCCACGGCGCCGTCACCGGCTCCTGGTTCGGCTGGGCCAGCGTCTCGGCCTGCGCCGTGCCCGCGCTCGCCCGCAGGACCGGTTTCACGGTCACCGATCGTCACGAGGAGACCGGCCGCTGGTTCGCGTACCTGCGATAGCGCGTACGCACCGTTGCCCGGCCGGGGCCGGGCAGGGGTTTGCGCAGAGTTTGATGTCGCGAGTCCCTGCCATTCATGTCGGTGCGGTCGACTAGCGTGGCACCTAGAGGGAGGCCCCACGATGTCCCACAAGACTCTCCTCCGCACGGGCCCGCTCTTGCCGGGCGGCACCAGCCCGTACGGGCCGCTCGGCCTGCAGGGCGCCGGCGGCCTCGCGCTGCCCTCGGGGTTCACCGGGCGGGTGGTCGCCCGCTCCGGCCACAAGGTGGCCGAGCTGACCTGGCACGCGGCGCCCGACGGTGGCGCCTGTTTCCCCGACGGCGACGGCTGGATCTATGTGTCCAACTCCGAGCTGCCCCTGCTCGGCGGCGCCTCGGCGCTGCGCTTCCGTGCTGACGGCAGCATCGGCGACGCCTACCGCATCCTGTCGGGCACCGACCTCAACTGCGCGGGCGGCGCCACGCCGTGGCACACATGGCTGTCGTGCGAGCTGGGCCACCGCGGCCGCGTCTTCGAGTGCGATCCCTACGGT
>NZ_VCJS01000557.1 GCF_005893125.1 Nonomuraea basaltis
GCGGGCTGTTCGCGGTGCAGCTCGACCATCGGGGCGGGCGCATCCGTGACCGGCTGGTGGCGCGGGCCGCCTTCCGGCGGCGGCGCCGGGGCGCGAACCTGCGCTACCGGGCGCCGCGTTTCCTCAACCGGGCCCGGCCGCGGGGATGGCTGGCCCCGTCGCTGCGGCACCGGGTGGACACCACCATGAGCTGGGTGGATCGGCTGGCCCGGTGGGCGCCGGTGCGGGCCGCGCACGTGGAGCGGGTGGCGTTCGACACCCACGCCATGTCCGCGGGCCGCCCGCTGGAAGGGGCCGAGTACCAGCAGGGCACCCTCGCGGGCTATGAGGTGCGCGAGTACCTGCTGGAAAAGTGGCGCCGCCGTTGCGCCTACTGCGGCGTCAGCGGCGTGCCGCTGAACATCGACCACATCCATCCCCGGTCCCGGGGCGGCAGCGACCGGATCAGCAACCTGGCCGTGGCCTGCATCGGCTGCAACCAGGCCAAGAACGCCCGCCCGGTGGAGGAGTTCCTGGCCGGGCGGCCCAAGGTCCTGGCCCGTCTCCATGCTCAGGCCAAGGCCCCGCTGCGAGACGCCGCAGCGGTCAACGCGACCCGGTGGCGCTGTGGCGGGCCCTGACCGCCACCGGCCTGCCCATCCACACCGCCTCCGGCGGGCGGACCAAGTGGAACCGGCATCGCACCGGCGCGCCCAAGTCGCACACCCTGGACGCCCTGCACGTCGGCGAGCTCGATGCCGTGACCTACTGGCCCGCCGCCGTGCTGGTGGCCACATGTGCCGGGCGCGGCGGCTACGCTCGCACCCGCACCGACCGTTTCGGGTTCGGTCGGCTACGGCTCCCCAGAGTCAAACAGATCCACGGGTTCGCCACCGGTGACCTGGTCCGCGCCAGCGTGCCCTCCGGCAAAAAGGCCGGAGTGCACACCGGCAGGGTCGCCGTCCGCTCCACCGGCAGCTTCAACATCACCACCGCCCTCGGCACCGTCCAGGGCATCGGCCACCGGCATGTCCGCCTGCTGCAACGCGGCGACGGCTACGCCTACCACCACCAAGGAGAAAGCGAAAACGATTCGCCACTGTGACCGTTTCGACGGCGTTTCGCCTGGCAGCGGATCTACCTGGTGCGGCACCGGGGCCGGTAATCGCCTCGCGGGTGCGGCGGCGTACCGGCTAGCATCGAGGCATGACGATCTCGCCGGTGATGATGGCCCCCTAGTAGTACTTTGTTAGTTCGTCATGGTGGTCGTTGATGGCAGGTGGGGCATTGGCCTGCCCAGGTGGCTAACAGCACCTGGAGCATGTGCAAGATCTTGTAGAAGGTCAGGCCGCCCCAGCCGCTTTTGGGCTGGTCAAGCGCAGTTCAGTGAGGAACAGATGGGCGGCCGAAGCCAAGGTGA
The DNA here is from genome assembly GCF_005893125.1 of Nonomuraea basaltis. Taxonomy (GTDB): domain Bacteria; phylum Actinomycetota; class Actinomycetes; order Streptosporangiales; family Streptosporangiaceae; genus Nonomuraea; species Nonomuraea basaltis. The sequence continues at coordinate 1,400 of NZ_VCJS01000557.1, forward strand.
CGTGG
>NZ_VCJS01000558.1 GCF_005893125.1 Nonomuraea basaltis
GGGACTGTACGGTTTTCGGTGTAACTCCTGATCAAGGAGAACGCACCTGATGAGTACTGTGATCCAGGCATCGACGGAGATCGACCTGGAGGACACCGCGGTGGCACGCACGGAGCCCAAGGACGCAGATCGTGAGCTCGTCGGCCGTCTGGTCGAGCAGGCCCGCGCCGAGGGCATGGAGCTGGTCGGTGAGAACGGGCTGCTGGGCCGGCTGACCAAGCTGGTGCTGGAGTCGGCCCTGGAGGGCGAGATCACGGACCATCTCGGCTACGACAAGCACGAGCGCGCCGGCAGTGAGACGGGCAACTCGCGCAATGGGACCCGGTCCAAGACCGTCATCACCGACGTCGGGCCGGTGGAGATCACCGTCCCGCGTGATCGGGACGGCAGTTTCGAGCCGAAGATCGTGCGCAAGCGGCAGCGGCGGCTGTCCGGCGTCGATGAGATGGTCATCTCGCTGGCCGCCAAGGGCTTGACCACCGGGGAGATCTCCGCGCACCTGGCCGAGGTGTATGGCGCCGAGGTGTCCAAGCAGACGATTTCCACCATCACCGACAAGGTCCTGGAGGGCATGGGCGAGTGGCAGAACCGGCCGCTCGACCCCGTCTATCCGGTGATCTTCATCGATGCTATTCACGTCAAGCTGCGCGAGGGCCAGGTGGCCAACCGGCCGATCTACGTGGCGATGGCAGTCACCGTCGACGGCGAGCGCGACATCCTCGGCTTGTGGGCCGGCGACGGCGGTGAGGGCGCGAAGTTTTGGCTGCATGTGCTGACCGAGATCAAGAACCGCGGCGTCGCCGATGCGCTGATGGTGGTCTGCGATGGCCTGAAGGGGCTGCCGCAGGCCATCGAGACCGTCTGGCCGCAGGCGGTGGTTCAAACGTGCGTGGTTCACCTGTTGCGCGCCTCGTTCCGGTATGCCGCTCGCCAGCACTGGGACGCCATCGCCAAGGCCCTCAAGCCCGTCTACACCGCGCCGACCGAGGCCGCCGCGCTCGAGCGGTTCTATGAGTTCGCCGAGGTCTGGGGCGGCAAGTACCCGGCGATCGTGAAGCTGTGGGAGGACGCCTGGGCCGAGTTCGTGCCCTTCCTCAACTTCGACACCGAGATCCGCCGGGTGATCTGCTCTACCAACGCGATCGAGTCGGTCAACGCCCGCATCAGGAGGGCGGTCAAGGCCCGCGGGCACTTCCCGAACGAGCAGGCCGCGCTCAAATGCGTCTACATGGCGATCATGAGCCTGGACCCGACCGGCAAGGGCCGCAAACGCTGGATCACCCGCTGGAAAGCCGCTCTCAACGCCTTCGCCATCACCTTCGAAGGCCGCCTGAACCCGACCACCCGATAGAACTAATTCAAGATCGAGTTACACCGTTTACTGGACAGGCCC
>NZ_VCJS01000559.1 GCF_005893125.1 Nonomuraea basaltis
GGTTGAGGTCGTCGTCGAGGATGTGGACGTGGGTGCCGGGGATGGGTCTGCCGATGGGGACGGTGGCGTCGGCGAAGTCGGGCGGGCAGGGGTGGAAGGTGCTCCACACGGTGGCCTCAGTGGGGCCGTAGTCGTTGTAGAGGGTCGCCGACGGGAGCATGGTCGCGTGCTGGGCCACGACGTGCGGCGGCAGCACCTCGCCGCCGACCGAGATGTCCCGCAGGCTGCGCAGGTCACGCGGGCAGAGCGAGAGCAGCACCTCGTACTGCGAGGGGACCGCGTCGAAGTGCGTGGCGCACTCCAGGTTGATGAGCTGCCCCAGCCGGCGTGGGTCGTGCACGGTCATCGCGTCAGGCAGGACGAGCCGGCCGCCCGAGGCCAGCGTCCAGTACAGGCCCGCCGCCGCGCCGTCGAAGGTGAACGGGACCGGCAGGCAGTAGATGCCGGGGGAGATTCGGCCGCACGACCACCTGGCGTTGGTGGCGTGGGCCAGGTTGCCATGGCTGACCAGCACGCCCTTGGGCGTTCCGGTGGAGCCCGAGGTGTAAATGACGTAGGCGAGGTTGTCCGGATGCACCGGGATGTCGGGGTCGGTCTCGTCCTCGTTGCCGTCGAACGCGTCCACGTCGATGACGACGGTGCCGTCCGGCGCGGCCCGCTGGTGGTGGGCGTGGGCGAGCAGCACCTCGATGCCGGCGTCGGCGAGGATGAACTGCTGCCGCTCCGCCGGATGGTCCGGGTCCAGGGGGACGTACGCCGCGCCGGCCTTGAGCACGGCCAGCAGGGCGACGACGGTGTGGGTGGTGCGGTCGGCGACGACGCCGACGCGTGTCTCCGGCCCCGCGCCCAGCTCGCGCAGGCGATGGGCGAGCCGGTTGGCCTGGCAGTTCAGGGTTCCGTAGGTCAGCTTGGCCTCGCCGGCCACGACCGCCACGGTCTCGGGGTTCTTCGCCGCCTGCTCCTCCATCATCCGGTGCACCGGGCGCGGCTCTCCGGCAGTCGGCGGCCCGGCGGGCCAGTCCCGGATGAGGCGGGCCTGCTCGGCAGGGGTGAGCATCGGCAGCGCCGACAACGTCCGGGAGGGCTCTGCCGCGGCCGCCTCGGTCAGGATCCGGAGGTGGGTGAGCATCCGTTCGGCGGTGCTCGCGTCGAACAGGTCGGTCGCGTAGTCGAGCCGGACGGACATGCCGTCGTCGGCGCTCACTCGCGCGGAGGCGCCGTGGTCCGGGGCCGCGGAGGCGGAGCCCTCCGGGGCGGTCGTGAGGCGGAGCGTGAGGCCGGTGACCGCCGGTGGGGTCGTGGAGTCGAGCTGCCGCCATTCCAGGCCTCCGTAGGAGGCCGGTGGCGCGGGCCGCTCGCGCAGGAAGCGCACCTGGAAGAGGGGCGGGG
>NZ_VCJS01000560.1 GCF_005893125.1 Nonomuraea basaltis
GAGGGGCCACCGTGCGGTAGCCCTGCGCACCGACAAGCGCGCGCGGATCTACCAGGGCACCATCGACGTTGCCTCGATCAGGATCTGGCTCCGCGACCCGACTTAATGATCCACGGGACACGCCCTAACAGGCCCAAGCCGGGGGGCCCCGTGATCTCCTCGACGGCGCTGAGGACCGATGGGACAGTGGCATGCATGGAAGCTGCCAGGCGACCTGAGAAAATGTCAGTAGCTAGGCTCCACCGCCGGGGGTCTCGGTGCGTAGCTGGCTGCGGGTGAGCAGTGACTTACTGACGCCCTGGTGTCGTCAGCGCTGGTCCGGCTCGGGTGCCGCACTGGGCGGGGGGCACTCATCGGGCCCTCTGCCTGGGTTGCCGACCGTGCTGTTCACCTGTCGGCCTGGCCTTCCTGGCAGGCCCGCACCCGCCAGGCCAACCTGATGCTGCACCACGCGACCAGGCTCGACACCCAGCCGCCGAATGCACCACCCGCAGGGCCATGACCTCGGTGTTTTCCTCCCAGTCGAAACATGCAGACACGAGGCGTCCCCGACCGGTGAACTGTCACTGCACTCCCCGCGAAGGGGACCAATCTCGTGATCAAGGGGAATCGTTCATGCACCAACGAGGCAAGCGGCTCGCCGCGCTCGGGCTGCTCGTCGGGGGACTGTCCGTTCTGGCACCCGGGACCGCCACCGCCGCGGTCGACTGGCCGAGCACCGGCGGAGTCGCGCCGCTCAGGGGCGACTGGCCGACCACCGGCGGGATCGTGACCCCACTGGGCAACTGGGAGGAAAATTGAAGCGCGCACTCAGTATCGGAGCCAGCGGTCTTGTCCTGATCGGAGGGCTTTCCGCGGCCCCGGCGACCGCACACGCCGCAACGCCTGCAGCGGCGGCGGAGTGTTTCACGTCCAAGGTGCGGACGGTGAGCAACAGCGCTGCGAAGGCCGCGTTCAACCGCACCCGCTGCTACGGGGCGAAGACGTGGATCTTCCGCGGGTACGTCAAACATAGGACCGACGTCCTCACCGGCTTCACCCACGCCCAACTACGGATGCATGTGTATAAGACGAATAACGTGGCGTACACGAAGTACGTCAACACGAAGAGCCTCAAGGATTTCCGCTTCACGATCAAGATGAAGTACCTCACCGTCCGCGTGGACGTGCGCGGGTACCGGAAGACGTGGCTGGGAAACGAGTACGGTAAGTGGTCGAGCAGCGAGACGGTGCACCGCTAGAAGATCACTGAAGATCTTGTGATGACCGCTGTGTTTCTGGGGGTGGATCGGCCGCGGGCTGTCTAGGCCGGGCTGGGGTCGAGTGTCCAGATGCCGCCGGTGTGGGTGAGTCCGAGGTTGATC
>NZ_VCJS01000561.1 GCF_005893125.1 Nonomuraea basaltis
CAAACGCTGGATCACCCGCTGGAAAGCCGCTCTCAACGCCTTCGCCATCACCTTCGAAGGCCGCCTGAACCCGACCACCCGATAGAACTAATTCAAGATCGAGTTACACCGTTTACTGGACAGGCCCGAAGGGACATCAGTGCTTTGATGAATCATCTTGCTGAGTGATCGAGATTAGATCGTTGATCTCGATATTGACTGTCCGGTCAGTTGGGTTTCGCATTGATCTCATCTCTGATCGCTTGCGCCACGCTCGCCGACGTCGACCCGGACGAGGTGTGCCGGGGGGAAGATGGCAGGGCTACGACGGTCCGGAGGACGTGGCCTTCCGGGAGGTGCTCCGGGAGCAGTGGAACGCGGCCGTCGATGAGGAACGGATCCGCGGTGCACGGCGCCAAGGTCGTGGCGAAGCCACCTCGGTCACTGATGGATGACTCATGGGCGTCGGCCATGCCGACGCCATTAGGGGACGAGTCGCCGTTCTAGGTAAAGCGCTCTGTCAGAAGATCGCCTTGCTGGCAGGCAGGCGGAGGCGTCCGATCCCGCAAGTACCCTGATGCTTGGCTCAGCCCCGACGGTCAAGCCCTGCGACAGGAATCCCAATGGCGCGGACCACGCCGGCTGCACGCCGTCTTCACCACCCGAGCCGATTGGTTGCGCACCCGCAGCCAGCGCATCGCCGGGCGGGTATGGCCTTTCCGGCTCATCACGCCGCTCACCGGCCAGATCCGGTTGCGGATGGCCGATGGCCGCACCGAACACCTGACCACTACCGGTGACACTGGCTGGCAACTGGTTCGTCAGGCCAAGACCGGCGAACTCCATCAGGTCGGACTCAGCCGCGACACCACCCGCTCGACCAAGAACTACATCATCGCCAGCCAGATGATCGTCGAGCTCGGACACGCCGGATCAGTGCTGGTGGTGACCGGCACCCGCACCCAAGCACAGCAACTGGCCCAAGGCCTGGCCCAGGCTCTGAGTGAGCGCCCCGAGATGGGGCCGTTGGTCGACTTCGTCCGCAGCCAGCTCGGCAACGATCATCCGCTGATCCCGTGCCTGCGCAACGGCGTCGGCTTCCACCACGCCGGCCTGCCCATCGAAGTCCTGGAGGCGTTGGAAGACGCCGTGCGTGAAGACGCCCTGCCCTATCTGACCTGCACCTCGACCCTCACCGACGGGGTGAACCTGCCGGTCCGCACCGTGGTGTTGTACGACCAGAGCTATCAGAGGGCGGTTCGCGAGTTGATGTCCCTTTGATCGCTTGCGCTGCATGAGGAGGGCTGGTCACGGGCTCGTTGCCGGGCTATGGACGCGGCTGAGCGAACAATCCCGGCTCGATCTCCACGAGAATG
>NZ_VCJS01000562.1 GCF_005893125.1 Nonomuraea basaltis
CCGGGATTTACCACACGCTCCGCGACCCGCCCGCCGATCAACGACGCGATCCACTATCAGCCGCCGGCGTCCCCGCTCCGTCCGCGCCGTGTCATGGTTGTGTCACGGTCGCGCTGGCTTCGATCAGATGCATCCGAGAGAACCGCCAGACGACGCCGTCGAAGGCCCGTTCTCAGCTTCTCTCAGTGTCTCCACAGCGCACGTCACCGATCCTTGGCCTGTCGATCCTCTCCGTATCGCCCCGACGGGAAGTACACGTGCGAAGGCAGCTGTTTACACCCGGTTCGGTCCCCCCGAAGTCCTCACCCTGCGCCAGGTGCCCAAACCGGCACCCCGGGACGACGAAGCGCTGATCCGTGTCCGTGCGATGACGGTCACCTCGGCGGAATGCGCCATGCGCCGTGGCGAGCCGTTATGGGGAAGGGTCATTCTCGGATTCCTCCGCCCGCGTGGGAGGATGCGCACGCTGGGTACCGAGCTCGCCGGGGAGGTCGAGGCGGTCGGGGCCAAGGTCACCCGCTTCCGGGCCGGCGATGAGGTCTTCGGTTTCACCGGGTTCCGGCTCGGCGCCAACGCCGAGTACGTGTGCCTGTCGCAGCGGGCTTCGCTCGCTCTCAAGCCGGTGAACCTCGGCTTCGAGGAAGCCGCCGCCGCGGTGGACGGCGCTTCGACCGCGCTGTACTTCCTTCGCAAGGCCGGGATCCGCCACGGCCACAGAGTCCTGGTCTACGGCGCGTCCGGCAGCATCGGCACCTACGCCGTGCAGCTCGCCAAACATTTCGGGGCGCACGTTACGGCGGTGTGCGGTCCCAGGAACGCCGACCTCGTCGTCGAGCTGGGAGCCGACGAGGTGATCGACTACACCAAGGAGGACTACAGCAGGAACGGGGCGGCGTACGACATCGTCTTCGACACGCTGGGCAAGACCTCGTTCTCCCGGGCCAGGACCGCACTCGCGCGCCAGGGCCGCTATGTGCCCACGACCGGGTTGCACAACACCTTGCTGTCTATTGGAACGTCGGTGTCGCGCGGCAGGAGGGTGGTGACAGGGATGTCGGTGGACAAGAACGACGCGCTGGTCTTCCTCAAAGGGCTTATCGAGGCGGAGCAGCTACGGATAGTCATCGACCGGCGCTATTGCTTTGACGAACTCGCCGAGGCTCACCGCTACGTCGAGACCGGGCACAAGCGCGGGAACGTGGTGGTCACCGTCGGGACCTGACCTGCCTACCAGGGCCCCGCCGCAGAGGAGGAGGTCTTCGGGCGTGAGCCTGGCTGAGGTCTGCGGAAGGGGGGCGTGCGCGGCGGCGCGGCGTCCAGCACACTGCCGTTGAGGGGACTTCGGGCG
>NZ_VCJS01000563.1 GCF_005893125.1 Nonomuraea basaltis
CTCGAGGGCCATCGCCGGCGTCGTCGTCCTGGAGGTCGTGCATGGTCATGGTCACCGAAGGTAGTACCTGTTCTCGCCCTGCTCTACCAGCTTGGGGTGTTCATCCTGTTTGTCTCAGTAGAGCCTGACACAGAGGGGGCCCGCTCGCTGATGATCGCACGTTCGGCCTCGTAGCAGGCGGCAAAGGATGCATGGACGACCTGAGCGACATCGACAAGATAGGTGGATCTCCAATACTCCAGGCGTCCCGATCCGACTTTGCCGATGCCGATCTTCCGGAATCGTTCGCCGTCGAGGTCGAAGTCAATGAGATAGAGCAGCCCAGGAACTTGATGGGCTGCCTTCCATGAGCCTCTCTGTTTCGTGTATCCGCATGGTCTGCAGCCACCGCTTCCGTTGAGAAGCTGGTTGAGCTTCGGTGCGACCGGGGTCCTGCAGGAGCGGCAACGTGCAGCGGTTTTGGTGGTAGCGTCAACGTAGGGACCGATGAATTGCAGACCGCACTCATCGAAGATCTGCCGGACGAGATCGATCGGGGTTCGTCTTTTGTCGGCACCTGCGCGGCGGCCGCAAGCGCGGCATCCGCCCTGGTAGAAAAGGCTAGCCGGGCGCGGAGAACACGGCTCGCCGCAGTGGAGGCAAACTGCGTCCACCGGGACCTGGCCGCCCTGGTAGGGGCCGGTCATCAGCAGGTCCTTGGCCAGGAATCGTGCGCGTACCTCGTCTTCAGCCGTACGCGGTCTAGATGGCGGGGGCGGGTCGCACTTCGGACAGTGGACCGCGCCGAGGCTGTAGCTTTTCCAGGAGCGCTCGAAGGTGTGACCGCAGGCATTGCATCGCAACTCGACCGGCGTGTGATTGTTCTTATAGGTGCCGAGCATGCTGAATCCCTCACTGGCGAACCCTGTAGCTACGGCCTCTGCCGAATGGCGCTGGGTGGATGCCGCGCGTGCTCTGGAGCAGGGAACACAACCGCCCCCGTCGAAGACGTTCTTGATCCAGACAGGGCCGGTCCATCCGCAGGCATGGCAGCGGACCTGTACTGGATGGTTGACCGATCTGTACTCTCCTTCAAGATCGAGCCCGGCGTCGGAGAGCCGTGACCGGATGACCTCTAGGTCGGTGCGGATGCTGTCGGCCGCCTTCTTCCGTCCGCAGGTCTTGCAGCAAGTGCGGCCTCGGAAGGTGTCAAGTCAACTGAGACACGGGCGCTGTGACGTTAGCTAGGCGAGGTCCTCCTGGTCGGTGACCTGCTGCTTGTCTGTCTCGTCGGTAGGTTTGTTGATCCAGGCGGCGGCCGGCAGCTTGGGTAGCGTGGGTGTGCGGGTGAACCGCTGGGGAT
>NZ_VCJS01000564.1 GCF_005893125.1 Nonomuraea basaltis
ACCACACGCGATCCGGCCCCGGTCGCTGCGCCACCGACGGGTTCGACACCCTGGCCGACGGCGGGACGCTCGGCACGTTCGGGAACCGCCGCGGCGTGCTGGGGAACTGCCCCTTTCGCCGTTACTTGGTCTGCGCCCCTCCCACCCCGTCGACGGGCCGCGCCTCGGGTGGTCTGCGCCACCGAATGCGGCGTGGATCGTGGCGAGCTCGGGCTGTTGGCCTGCCAGTACTACGCGACCCGTGAGCCGGGCTTGGTGTCACATCCGTTGACGCCGAGCGCGACGAGGCAGCCCTTGCTGACCAGTTCACTTCAGGAAAGAACCCTTCCGTGAAGAGAACTGGTCTCGCAGCCCAGTCGGCTGCCCGCCAGAGCGTCGGGAATCGTCGCTAAATCTCTTCACGAAAGGGAGTCCGCCCGCGAGACCAGTGCGCACCGTTTCAGCCCCATGGTCACACTCTGCCGTACCCCGTCTGACCTGGCGAAAGATCCCCGATCTCACAGGATGTGACACTAGACCCGGTTCGCCGTTCCACTAGTACTGGGACCCCAAGCCCTCAGGGAGATCGTCATCAGGCTGGACCTCAGCGACGACGACGCCATCGCGCCCGGGGCCGCGATGCAGGTGCTTGCGCCGGTGATCGCCCTCCTGCACGAGCTCCCCGAGCGGGACCGGCGAGCCCTCGCCGAGCTGATCAACCAGTTCGCGCACCAGGAAACCGACCCAGACCGACGGCTGACGGCCTGGGAAGCGCCGGAAACCCTGAGCCTGCTGGCCTGAGAAGGTTTTTTTGAAGCCTCCCGCGCTAAATAGTTGATCATGAACCTTGAGTTGGATGGACGCCGTCGCTGCACGCCGCCAGAACCCACGTCTGCGCCATCGAGGCCCGCATGTGACCCAGGCCCATCCCCGCACGGCGCCTGCCCGGCGAGCGGCTCGATGGCGAGGGCGCTGGAGAGCGAGCACGGCCGGATGGATGCCGCCCGGCACTCGCGTCCCCGGGGTTGAGGAACCGGCTACAGCCGTTGGCGCAGAGAATCCTCTTGGTGAGGCGGCCTGGCTAACAGCCATGAGCGCTCGGGGAGGTCAGGACGTCTCCGGGCGGTAGTTGGCACGGAGTAGGCCATAGATGAGCACGCCGACGTACTTGCCTTGCAGGAACGAGCGCCCGGGCATCAGTCCTTCTTTTGTGAAGCCCAGTCGTTCCAGTGAGCTTCCCCCTGTTCTCCGGACACTTGACCTGAGGTCACCCTTGATCATCAGGAAGGATGTCCTTCATGCCCGCACCACACCCGCCAGAGTTCCGGCGTCGCGCGGTCGAGCTCGCGCGCCAAGG
>NZ_VCJS01000565.1 GCF_005893125.1 Nonomuraea basaltis
GCCCCACCCCGACCCCCGACCGACACCACGACCGCCACGGAGGCCCTAGCCATGATCAGCCGAGAGCGCGCCGAAGCCGCCCGCAACCACGCGCACAACGCGCTGAAGTCCCACATTGAGCACAAGCGCACGTGCCGCGTGTGCAGCACGGAGGGGGTTCCGTGCCAGCTTGGCAGCATCATCGAGCGAGGAACGGCCAAGTTTGTGCGCGAGGCCACCAACGCCCTAGACGCCTACCTGCCGACCGGAACGCAGGTCATCTACCACGGCGAAATCCTGAAGCACCGGGGTCGTACGTTCCTGGTCATCGGCCCGTCGCCCCGTTTCACGTGGGCCGGGTACACGCTCGGTGACCACAACCTGTACAGGTTCGAGGCACCGCTAGGCGCGGTGCGGCTGGTCACGAGCGAGGCCAAGTCGCGTGACATCCTTGCCAGCGCCAAGCACGTGTCCACGGTCCTGGGCGCAGTCCTGGCCAAGCACGGCGTAACGCTCGCCGTCTCTGCGGACATCACCGTTTCCGGCCGTGTCCTGGTCGGCTGGAGTCCCGTTGATCTCAACGCCGCCGAGCAGCGCGCCCTGCACCACGACGAGCCGGAGGCGCGACAGTACGTGTCCGCAGCGCTCTACCTGTTGCAGTTGCTCCGCAGCGCATGTGCGAAGGAGAAGCACGAGGACATGCCGTTGATCAGCGACCGCGCGCGCAAGCTTGCGGCGCGCGTAGGTGTTCGCGTGTAGCGCCGACGCGCCGACCAGCGCCGGACCGTTCGATCGGTCCGGCGCTTTCGCGCCCCCGGGGGTACCCCGGTTCGGGGCCTGCCAGGGCTGCATTCGGCTTGGTATCTGCGCAAACGAGTTGATCTTGTAGTGTTGTGGGGGTTCTTCGACGGGTCGGGGGTGCCGTGTCTGGTCTTGCTTCTGGGGTGTCGGTGGTTCGGGGCGCCTGTGTGGGTCCGTGTAATGGCAGGTCACGGCGGGCGTGGGCTGCTTTCGAGGCCGCTCGTGATGAGCATGCGGATCTGGTGGACGAGTGGGTGCGCAAGGGGGAGAAGGGGGAGCCGCCGGAGGAGCCGGAGGTTCCGGAGGTTCGCTGGCGGCCGGGGGAGCCGCTGGTGTGCGGAACGTGCCGGGGAACGGTGCGGGCTGCGCTGCTGGAGGTGGACACGTTCGCGGCGCAGCTGGCCAGGGAGGTGGATGGGTTTCGGCCGCCGTCGAAGTGGTCACGGGTGTCGGGGTCGAGGCCGAAGCCTGCGGTGTCGCCGGTGGGGGAGTTGCTGGAGCAGTTGACGGGCGGGCTGCTGGATTTCGAGGATGAGGCGCGGGAGCTGCTGGGCGG
>NZ_VCJS01000056.1 GCF_005893125.1 Nonomuraea basaltis
GGGCGCAGCCGTACAAGGCGGGGTGGGAGAAGCTGGCCGCCAACGGGCGCTCGGCGAGCACGTGGAAGCCGCGGCCGCTGGAGACCGTGGTGCGCGGCGGGGACGGGCAGAACTATCCCCAGCTCTACAACGACATCCACGCCGCCTACCAGAACGCGCTGCGCTGGAAGATCTCCGGGGAGAAGGCGCACGGCGACGCCGCGCGTGACATCCTGAACGCCTGGTCGGGCACGTTGAAGACGATCACCGGCAACGCCGACCGGTTCCTTGCGGCCGGCATCTACGGCTACCAGCTCGCCAACGCCGCCGAGCTCATGCGCGGCTACCCGGGGTTCAACGTCGAGCGGTGCCAGAAGCTGCTGCTGACCGTCTTCTACCCGCTGAGCGACGACTTCCTGGTACGGCACAACGGCGCCTGCATCACCAACTACTGGGCCAACTGGGACCTGTGCAACATGGCCGCGATCATGGCGATCGGGATCTTCTGCGACGACCAGGCCAAGTTCGATCGGGCCGTCGACTACTTCAAGAACGGCAAGGGCAACGGATCCATCATGAACGCCGTCCCGTTCCTCCATCCGGGTGGGCTGGGCCAGTTCCAGGAGAGCGGGCGCGACCAGGGGCACACCATGATGGGCGTCGGGCTGCTCGGCACGATCGCCGAGATGGCCTGGAACCAGGGGCTCGACCTGTACGGCTACGCCGACAACCGGATCATGAAGGCGGCCGAGTACGTCGCCAGGTACAACCTGGGCCAGGACGTGCCCTTCACCACGTACAAGTGGGGCACCGGCACGAACTGCGCCCGCCGGGAGCAGACGGTCGTGTCGGATGTCGCGCGCGGCCAGGACCGGCCGGTGTGGGAGCTGCTCTACAACCACTACGCCAACCGGCGGGGGCTGTCCGTGCCCAACACGAAGGCGTACGCCGAGCGGGTGCGGGTCGAGGGTGGCGGTGGCAACTACGGGCCCAACAGCGGCGGATTCGACCAGCTCGGCTTCGGCACCCTGCTCTACACCCGCGCGGCCGCCGCCTCCGGAGGCGGCGGCCTGCTGCCGACCGGGGTGACGCGCGCGCTCCAGTCGGTCAACCTCCCCAAGGAGGGGGTCGCCGTCTCGGGCGCCCTCGGTGTGCTCGGCGAGGCGGCACCGCTGCGGATCGTCCCGGGCCTGGCCGACGCCAAGGGCTACTCGTTCATCGACGAGGACGGGCGCTACCTGCGGCACAAGGACTACCGGCTGAGGTTCGAGGCCGACAACGGCACCGCGCTGTTCGAGCGGGACGCGACCTTCCACGCCAGGGCGGGCTCGGCGAGCGGGACGGTGCGGCTGGAGTCGCTCAACTATCCCGGCCGTTTCCTCCGCCACCGCCATCACCAGCTGTGGCTGGACAAGGCCGAGGACACCGCCGCCTTCCGCGCCGACAGCACCTTCAAGCCCGTCAGCTCCTGATCACGGTGGCCCGTCCGCGTGGCCGGGCGCTGCGATCCGTCCCTCTGGCAAGCCGGTGATCTCACCGGACCACCGTGAAGGAAACACTTTGCACTGGAGATCCACGAAGACGGCCGCCCTGCTCGGCGGCGTGCTGCTGGCGGCCTCCGCGCCGGCCGGGATCACGCCCGCGGCGGCGGCGTCGGCGCCGGGCACGTACCAGCTGGTCAACGCCGGCAGCGGCCTGTGCCTGAGCGTCCCCGCGAGCGCGACGGGCGACGGGGTGCAGCTGGCCCAGCAGGCGTGCGCGGGCGGGGCCGACCAGACCTGGACGCTCTCGGCGGTGAGCGGCGGCTACCGGCTGCGCGTCGCGCACAGCGGCAAATGCGCCGGGATCAAGGCCAACAGCACCTCGGCGGGCAAGGCGGTCCAGCAGCAGACCTGCGTCGCCGGGCGGTTCCAGACGTGGCGGCTCAAGGCCATGGCCGGCGGCACGCGGCAGCTCGTCGACGTGGGCAGCGCCAAGTGCCTCAACGTCAAGTCCTCTTCCAAGAGGGCCGGCGCGCTGGTCCAGCAGAACTCCTGCGACACGGCGGCGAGCAAGCGCTGGACCCTGCGCGCGGCCGGCACCACCGCGAGCCCGGCCCCGTCTCCGACCGCGGCCCCGACGGCGCCGGCCGGCCCGACCGCGCCCACCGGTTCGTGGCCCACCGCGACCGGCAAGGAGGCGGTCACCGCGACCATCACCGTCACCGGTGTCCGTGACGGTGGCATGAGGCGCTTCTACGGCTCGGGCGCGCTGGGCACCGGCGACCAGAGCGAGAGCCAGCCCCCGATGTTCAAGCTGGCCGACGGCGCGACGCTGGAGAACGTGATCATCGGCGCCCCGGCCGCCGACGGCGTCCACTGCATGGGCACCTGCACGCTCAAGAACGTCTGGTGGGAGGACGTCGGCGAGGACGCCGCCACCTTCAAGGGCACCTCGGCCACCCAGACCATGGCCATCTACGGCGGCGGCGCCCGGGCCGCCTCCGACAAGACGTTCCAGCACAACGGCCCCGGCAAGATGATCATCAAGAACTTCCGGGCGGAGAACGTCGGCAAGCTGTACCGCTCCTGCGGCAACTGCTCCAAGCAGTACGCCCGCCATGTCGTGATCTCCAACATGACGATCACCACACCCGCCAAGGTGATCGCCGGGATCAACGCCAACTACGGCGACACCGCCACGTTCTCCGGGGTCACGATCGTCAACGACCCGAGCAGGAAGGTCGTGGTCTGCGCCAGGTTCAAGGGCGTGACGAGCGGCGAGCCCACGCAGACCGGCAGCGGCCCGGACGGCGCCCACTGCCTCTACACCGCATCGGACATCACCTACAAATAGCCCGGCTGTTGCCGGTGGGGCCGCCACCACCGCCGCCCCACCGGCGTTCACCTCCCTGACACGGCACGAGGAGGTTTGCCGCCACCTGTGAACGGACACAGGTTTCTGGCTCTACGCCTGGCGACGCCTGATCCCGCGAAAACGGCGGATTTCGTCAAGGCCCCAACCGTTCACCCCCTCTCGCGCGTCTTGTCTACATGACGGATTCCGAGGCGTTCGAGGCCTTCGTCGCCGCCTGGCACCCGCGACTGCTGCGTGCCGCCATCCTCATCAGCGGTGACAGGCATCTGGCCGAGGACGTGCTCCAGGATGCCCTGATCAAACTGGCGCGCCGCTGGTCGAAAGTGCATACCGACCCGGTCAGTTACGTGCGTACCACCCTGTACAGGGACGTGGCGTCCAACTGGCGGAGGCGACGGGAATTCGCCTACGGGGAGCCGCCCGACCAGGCGGATCACGACACCTCGGGAGCGTCGGACCTGAAGGTGGTGTTCGCCCGCGCGCTGGCCAGGCTGCCGGTGAAGCAGCGGGCGGTGCTGGTGCTGCGCTTCTACGAGGACCTGCCCGTCGGGGAGGTCGCCGCGATCCTCCGGGTCTCGTCCGGGACGGTGAAGAGCCAGACGCACGCGGCGCTGAAGCGGTTACGCGAGGTCGCTCCCGAGCTGGAAGAGGTGTTGATATGACGGACCAGAGGCTGCGGGAGCTCTTTGATGATCTCGCCGAGACTCTGCCCGAGGGGTCGTCCGGCGCGGGCGAGCTGTGGCGGCAGGGCACGCGGAGCCGTACCCGCCGCCGGCGGACGGTGGCCGCGGCGGCCGCGACGGCCGCGACGGTCACCGCGCTCGTCGTGGTGGCGATCGCCGTGTCCCCGGAGCCGGTCGAGCGCGGCATCACCGTGTATCCCAGCGTCACACCCACGTCCACGATCCCGCCGGCCCCCGCCGTGGACATAGCGCCGCCGCCCAGCGGTGAGGCGGGGCTGCCCACGCTGGCGACCGAGCTGCCGGAGAGGTGGGCCGGCATCCCCGTCGTGACCGCGGTTTCCGGACCCGTCCTGGCGCTGGCCGAGTTCGGCGACGGGCGGATCTACATCATGAAATCCGGCGGCCGCATCCCTCTCGATGTGAAGCTGGGTGATTCCGTGGACTCGGCCGGCAACGGCGGGACGCCGCTGAAGCCCAACTCGCTCGCCCCCGACGGGACGATGGCCGCCTTCCCGCAGAAGGACGAGGTGGTGGTCGTCGACCTCGTGATCGGCCAGACCAGGCGCTACCCGGTGCCGGGGTTCAACGAGGTGGTGCTCTGGCGCGGCGAGCAACTCCTCGTCGAGCAGGAGAAGGCGAACTACCTGCTCGACCTGGCCACGGGGAAGGTGCGGCGGCAGCCGTACAAGGGCTTCACGGGTGTCGCAGGCTATCGCGACCTCAGGATCGTCTCGCCCGGCGAAGGCGGCCGGACGGTCATCCAGGAGGGCGAGTCGGAGGTGGAGCTGGACCTCCAGGACATCACCAACGAGGGCCGCATGCCCGTGGGCATCCTGGGCAACCACGGATGGCAGCGCGACGGCCTCGTCGCCAGGTCCGCGTTCGCCCACCACGACCGGGCGGAGGTAGCCGACGTGGTCGTGGTGGCCGACACCGCCACGGGACGGGTGGTCAGGACGCTGCTCCTGCCCTGGGGCGATTCTCGTGACATGAGGTGCGGGAAGGGCGGCTGCCCCGTGCGCGGCTGGATCAGCCCAGGCACAGTGATCATCGAGAGCGGGGACAGGCTGCTCGGCTGGAACATCAACACCGGCGCGCTGTCACGCGTCGCCGACCTGCCCGAGGGTGTGACCGCCTACTCCCTGCGCAGTGGGTGAGCGGCCGGGACACGCCGAGGGCGTCCGCGATGTCGTCGACGAAGGACGGGGGATCGCGGACATCGGTCTCGGCCTGCAGGTCGGCCAGAAGCGCTTCCATCCGCGCAGCCTAAGAGCTCAGTCTGAATCAACGTCTCCAGTCGGCGCCGCTGTGATCTTGGCCGTGGAACTCGGGTAGATGGTGTAGTTCCAGTCGGGCCGGAAGGCATGCCTGGTGATCTGGGCCGCCTCCAGCTCCTTCGTGTCCCGGTCCGAGATCTTGATGCCCTTCGGATGGGCGGCGGTGTCCAACTCGGCGGTGCCCGTCAGCCCGGTCGCGGTGGTGGTCGGACTGATGGTGTTGACGATCACTTCGTGGCTGGTCACCGGTCCGCCTCGCCAGTTCATCGAGCTGCAGCTGAACAGCTTGTGCTCGATCCGGCTCCACTTGGAGGTCCCCGGCGGCAGATGCGCCAGCCGGATGGCCAGCCCGGTCTCGGCTGCGAACGCCGCCAGTTCCTTCTTCCACAGCCGGACCCGGTTGCCGTTGGACCCGCCGCAGTCGCCGATGATCAGCACCTCGGCAGCGTCGGGGTAGCGGGCTCGGCCGACCCGTGACCACCAGGTGCGAATGGCGTTGACCGCGAACGCCGCGGTGTCGTGGTCAGTCCCCACACTGACCCACCCGGCGTTCGCGCCCACGTCGAAGACGCCGTGGGGCCCGACCAGTTCCTTCTTCTCGGTGTCCACACTGATCACCGGCTGCCTCGCGGCCAGCGCGGTCAGCACAAGATCGTGGATGTGCTGGAATTGCGGATCGCGGTCCGGGCTTTGGGCACCTTCGATCGTCTTGGCGTCGGCCTGCAGGCTGTATCCGGCCTCCCGTAGCAGCCGCCGTACGACATGGACACCGACGCGATGCCCACCCGCCGACAGGTCGTCGGCCAGCTTGGTCAGCGACTTGCCGGTCCACCGCAGCGGGGACTCAGGGTCGCCACGGGTGACCGGCTCGACCAGGGCATCCAGCGCGGCGGGCAGCGCGGGATCGCTGACCTCGGCCTTCTTTCGGCCGCCGCCGGGGCGGCGAACGCCCTCAGCCAGCGGCTTGGCGCCCGATAACTCCTTGATGCCCTCGGCGATGGCCTCGGTGGTCACCCTGGTCACCCCGGCAACGAACGCGATTCCGCCGTACCCGAGCGAGCGCGCCTCGGCGGCCAGCCACAGCCTCCGGGATCGCTCATCCAGCAGGTCCCGCAGGTCAAGCCAGCGGCGGGTCAGGGCACTCTCCAGGCGTTCCCGATCCTCAGCGGCCATCGCGCGAAGCTTCACCACACGATTAGATCACCAAGTGTCAGACAGCGGGTTTATTTTCATATGAGCCCCTTAAGAAGTGTGCGTTTGGGACGACGGTCAGACGATCTAAAGGCCGGACCATCGTCACGATGAGCCGGCCTCTGACCTGGACTCCCGTGTGGAGTCATGGGGATGGCACATGCCCTACCAGGGGGCTTGGTTGCGTCAAGAGTTCCCGCCCGGCCAGACCAGCAATGCCACCAACTGAGGATTCTTATACGGAATGCACACAGACAATCACATACCTTCCTTTACTCCCGTTCAGTGATTAAACTCACGTCAATGACGACGCATCTGGCCCGTTACCTCACACCGATGGAGGACAGCTCCCGGTGGGACGGGTTCGAATTCCGGCCTGGCGACATTGTCATCAATTCGCCGGCGAAGTGCGGCACCACCTGGACCCAGACGATCTGCGCGCTCCTGATCTTCCAGACACCCCGGCTGCCTGCGCCGCTGTCGAGCCTCTCACCGTGGATCGACATGCTCGTGCGTCCGAAGCAGGAGGTCTGGGACCACCTGGCTGCGCAGCAGCACCGCCGTTTCATCAAAACCCACATTCCCCTCGACGGCATCCCGGCCGATCCACAGGTCACCTACATCACGGTGGGGCGAGACCCCCGCGATGTCGCCATCTCCCTGCGCAGCCACGGCAGGAACCTCAAACGTGACGTGATTCGTCGATTGATCCACCAGGCCGCCCACCCCGGCAACGGGGCGGCCGAAGCCCCGGTCGACGGTCATGACGAGAGGGACCTCCTCGACGAACGGACGTACTTGTTACGTTGGGTGGACATCGACGACTCGCCGTACGTCAACCTCGACTCGCTGCGTGCGCTGATCTGGACGCAGAGCCGCGCATGGATTCGCCGCGCGGAGCCGAACGTCATCCTGCTGCACTACGCAGACCTCTCCGACGACCTCGCCGGCCAGATGCGACGGATCGCGGAACGGCTCGACATCGAGATCGACGAGAGCAAGTGGCCGGAGCTGGTCGAGGCCGCCACGTTCCAGCAGATGCGAAATCGCGCGGCTGAACTCGCACCCGACGAGCAACTGGGCTACATCCGCGATCGCAAACGTTTTTTCCGCAGTGGTAAGTCGGGCCAATGGCAGCAGTTCCTCACCGCTGGGGATCAAGCACACTACGACCGCCGGATAGCCGAGCTCGCGGAGCCGGACTTGCTCGAATGGCTCCATCACCGGGCCGGCTGACCCCTGACTGCCGTGTGTTGATGACGCAGATGACGCATCAGAAAATTCCGGATATGACATCAGAAGTGCCCGGGCTCGTGACGGTCGAGCGCGTCCCCTCGTTGGGCGACGTTGCCGGGCGTGTTTGGAATGACGTCGCCGACCCGCGGGACATGTTCCAGAGCCGTGCGTGGCTGCAGGCTCTCGAGCAATCCGGTGACGGACCCGTCACGTACCTGATCGCCCGGCACCCTGGGCACCCTCGAATCCTCGGCGCCCTTCCCCTCTATGACTCACTCCCCAGTCGTGGTGACTACCTGTACTGGCCGGAGCTCCACTTCCAGGACCTTCTGCACGCCGGTGGTTCGCTCAATGGTCGACTGGGATTGCTGGCCGGTTCCTGTGCGGGATTCAGTACGCGGCTCATCGTGGACCGCACTCTGCCGAGTTCGGCCAGGACAGCGGTCCTGCATGCGCTCCGGGATGCGGCCTGCGCCGTCGCAGCCGACCGCGGGCTCCCGTACACCTTCTTCTTGTTCCTCGACGCCTCCGCATGGAGCGACCTCGCTCCGGTCATCGGCAACGGAGATCACCACCGATTGGCGAGCGTTGCGCAGACTGAGCTGGAGCTCCCCGGTGAGGACTTCGAGGATTACCTGGCGACGCTGCCACGGAACACACGCACCAGCGTCCGCAGGGAGGTGGGGCTCTTCGCCAAGGACTGTGCGACCGAGACCGTCCCTCTCCGTGAAGCCATCACGACCATCGCGCCGATGATCGTGAACGTGAGGGCCAAGCACGGGATGGCGTACAGCGTGGACGCGGTCACGCGACGCCTCTCGGCGTACTCGTCCGCTCTGGGAGATGCCTCGTCGATGGCGGTGCTGTGCCGTGTGCAGGGTCGTATCGCCGGCACCGGAGTCATGTGCCGCTGGCATGACCGGCTGTACGTGACGGACTTCGGGCGCCTCGATGACGAAGCGCCGGACCCGTTCGTGTACTTCAATGCGGCGATCTACGAACCCATCAAGTACGCCTATTCGGTGGGGCTGTCGAGAGTCGTCACCGGCGCCGGGGCAGAGCTGGGCAAGGCCCGGCGTGGTTCGGCCGTGCTCCCGCTGGTGCACCTGGCGTGGGCGGCGGCCGGAGGTCGCCCGAACCGCCAGATCGACAGCGCGCCGGCGGAGAACCGCAAGGAGCACTGGCGCGAGCTACGCAGCGCTCACCCCAGGTACTTTCACTCGGTGTGGGATGAGCTGTTGTGACGCAACATCGATCCGATGGGCTGGACGTCATGCCCGCGAGGGAGGCTAGCGTGAGCCGAGTGGACGAGCCGACCGGCCCCGTCCGTGACACAACCAGCACTGCCGCGCCGGGACTTCTCGGACGGGTGCCTCGTGACCTGAGCAGGGTTGCCCTGGTCCACGAGGATCGTGACATCACCTTCGGCGACGTTGCCGCACTCAGCGAGGACGTCAGCAGCGTCGTGCAGGCCCACCACCTGAAGCGCCGCGTGGTGGGCGTGCCGGCAGAGCGGAGCCCGGAGTTCGTCGCCCGGATCGCGGGGGTCTGGAGCGCGGGCGCCGTCCCGGCGATCCTCGGGGACTGGGGTGCTGAGCGGGTGCGCAGAGCATTGATGGCCACTGGCGCCGTGGCGACCTTCGGACCATCGTCCACCCCGGCTGGTCTGGAGGTGCTGGACAGTGTGCCGTCACCCTCGCGCCTCCATGGCGAGGACATGGGAGGAGTCAGTCATGTCCTCTTCACGTCCGGCACGACGGGAAGGCCCAAGGGAATCGTCGTCGGACGAGCGGCCTTCGAGGCCGCCAGTTTGGCGTTCTTCAAGGAACTGCCCATGGACGAATCCGATCGGGTCGCCTTTCTCAGCAGACCCGGCCACGACCCGAGCCTGCGGGAGCTGATCGCGCCCTGGCTCACCGGTGCGACGTTGTTCATCCCCGACAGCCGCACGGCCTCGGACCCCCGGCTGATGGTGGCCTGGCTCTCGAAGCATTCCATCACCGTGCTCCAGGGCTCGCCGGTCCTCCTCCAGCTCATGGCGGGCTCGTCGAGGCTTCCCGTCGACAGCCTGCGGCTGGTCTGCTCGGTGGGGGCACGACTCACGGCCGCGGCGCTGCGGTCGACGGCACGGTTCGCCCCGCGTGCCACCATCGTCAACTGCTACGGCGCGTCGGAGACCCCGCAGGTCGTGTGCATGCACCAGGTGCCGCCCGGTAAGGGGATCGCGAGCGAGGACCCGATTCCCGTCGGACGCGCACTCGGCCATGCCGTGGTCAGGATCGTTCCCACCGACGCGTCCGACGGTGAAAGTCCGGAAGGCCGGCTGCACGTGGAAGCCGCTGCCTGCGCACTCGGCTACACGGACGGAACCCCGCTGCTGGCTCCCGGCCATAACGGCCGACGCTGGTACGACACCGGCGACATCGTCCGTCGACTACCGGATGGCTCGATGTGCTTCCTCAGGCGGGCGGACCGGCAGGTCCAGGTCAACGGCGCGCGTGTGGAGCTGGACGAGATCGAGGGCGCGGCCGCCCGGGTCGCCGGCGTCGCCGGCTCGGTGGCGATGTTCGTCGAAGACAGCAGAGGAGTCGGCTCCGTGCGCCTGACCGTCGTACGGAGCTCCACGACGGCGGTCGACAGCGACGAGCTTCGTGCGGTGCTCCGCGACCATCTGGACCCCGCGGTCGTGCCCTCGAGCATCGAGGTGCGTGACTCATTGCCGGAGAACCACGGGTGGAAATCGGCCCAACCGGCGGTCGTGGATGCTGCGAGGAACGACCCGCAGGATGAGGACCGGGCGGCGACGCTGTGGGAGGTGCTTCACGAGAGCGCGCAGTCTGCTCTCGGCCGAGGCCGGATCGACCCTGACGGCGGCTTCTTCGACGCCGGCTTCACCTCGATGTCCCTCATGCGTTTCGTGTCGGAGGTCTCCGTTCGTCTCGGAACGGAGATTTCTCCCGTGCTGGTCTTTCGGTATCCCACCCTGAAGGCTTTTGCCGATTACCTGCGGGAGAACTTGGACGACATGACCTGACCTCGGTGTCCTTTCTGCTGAAGGGGGCGCCGCCATCGCCGGCCGGTGGTCATCCAAGACAAATTGTCTTTAACGAGCCCGGCCACGGAGCATTCTTCGCGATACCGTGATCGTTGACAAGCTCGGATTGCTGGCGGTGAGGGCTGACGTAGGAAGCGCCTCGGGTCTCCCGCGACGGCTCGTTCCCTGTACGGAGCGGCAGCAAGCGAATCGGAGGGCGGACGATATGGGTAACCTCGTTGAGCCGATCGCGATCATCGGAATGGCCGGTCGTTTCCCGGCGGCGGCCGACACCCGGCAGCTCTGGAGAAACCTCGTGGCCGGGGAGGAGGCAGTGCGCTTCCCGTCCGAGGACGAGCTCCGGTCGAGCGGCGTGTCGCGTGAAGCGCTGGACGACCTGGCCTACGTGCGGGCAGTGGCGGAACCTGAGGGCATCGACATGTTCGACGCCGGGTTCTTCGGCCTGACCCGGCGTGAGTCCGAGGCGTGCGACCCGCAGCTCCGGCTATACCTGGAGACCTCCCACGCCGCCGTCGAGAACGCCGGCTATGACGCCTTGAGACTCGGCAGAGCAGGCGTGTTCTCATCGGTCGCCGCGAACCGCTACGGGATGGGCCGCGTCTTCGGGAGCCCGGAGGCACTCCGGAGTGCTACCGGCATGGCGGCCGGCATGTGGAACAACCCCGACAGCGCGTCGACGCTGGTCTCGTACAAGCTGAACTTACACGGCCCCAGCATGACCGTGCAGACCGCGTGTTCGAGCTCGCTCGTGGCCGTGCATCTCGCCGTGAACGCGCTTCGACTCCACGAGTGCGACGTCGCCCTGGCCGGCGGTGCCGACGTTGAGTTCCCCGTCGGTCACGGGTACTGGTGGGCCCAGGACGGCCCGCTGAGCCGGGACGGCCACTGTCGCCCCTTCGACGCGGCAGCCAGCGGCACGATCTTCGGCAGCGGCGTCGGCGTCGTGGTGCTCAAGCGGCTCACCGACGCCCTGGCCGACGGCGACCGGATCTCTGCGGTGATCCGGGCTGTGGCTGTCAACAACGACGGCGCGAACAAGGTCGGCTTCACCGCGCCCAGCGCCGATCGGCAGGCGGAGGTCGTGCTGAGAGCCATGGAGATCGCCGACGTGGGTCCCGAGGACATCGGGTACGTAGAGGCACACGCCACCGCGACTCGACTGGGTGATGCCATCGAGATCTCAGCGCTGAGGAAGGCATTCAGTGCTCGGGCAACGTCGGGACTTGGGCAGTGTCCCATCGGATCGATCAAGGGAAATGTGGGCCACCTGGGCCACGCGGCAGGGATCACGTCGCTGATCAAGGCTGTGCTGTCGCTGGGCCATGAGCAGATCCCCGCGAGCATCAACTTCGAGGAGGTGAACCCGTTCCTCGAACTCGAGGGCTCACCGTTCTTCGTCAACGACACGCTGCGGCCCTGGCCTCGATCGGCCGGCAACCGACGCCTGGCGGGGGTCAGCTCCTTCGGAATCGGTGGCACGAACGCGCACGCGATCCTCGAAGAGGCGCCGACCCGCGCAGTCGACCCGGATCCGGGACCCACGCAGCTGATCGTGTGGTCAGGACGGACGCGGTCCGCGGCCGAGGCCTACCCGGAGCAGCTTGCCCGATCCTTCAAGGAGAGTGCGGACCCGCTCTCCAGCGTCTCGTTCACGCTGCAAAAGGGGCGCACCCCGCACCCGGTCCGAGGCGCTGTGGTGGTCGAGAGCATGTCCGATGCGGCCACTGCCGTGCTTGACCACGCGAGGCGAATCGTCACCCCGGAGGAACAGGCCGATCGAAGCACCGTGTTCCTGTTCCCGGGAGAAGGGGCGCAGCACGCCCACATGGCGGCAGAGCTCTATCGCACCGAACCGGCGTTCAGCGCGGCACTCGACGAGTGCTTCGATCTCTTCGAGGCCCACGGCCTGCCACGGCGGCAGATCTGGGCGGAGGCGTCGGAAGGCCTGGAGGACACCACCGTCGCGCAGCCGTTGCTCTTCAGCGTCGAATACGCGCTGGGGCGGCTGTGGCTGGCGCTGGGCATCGAGCCCGACGTGCTGCTCGGCCACGGCATCGGGGAGTTCGCGGCCGCCACGCTCGCCGAGGTGTTCACCCTCCCGGAAGCAGTACGGCTGGTGAGCGCCCGAGCCCGAGCGATGGGCGAGTCGGCCATGATGAGCGCCGCTGAGCAGTTCCGCCTGGCCTTCGACGGCATCGAGCCACGTCGTCCTCGTTGGAAGGTCTACTCCGCGTCCACAGGCGGCCTGGCGGAGGCGGCACAGGTGAGCAGCGCGGACTTCTGGATCCAGCAGCTCACCCGGCCCGTCCTGTTCGAGCAGGCGCTCGATGCCGTGTTGTCCGACGGTGACCGAGTGCTGGTGGAGGTGGGCCCCGGGCGGACGCTCACCACTTTGGCACGCTCACATCCTCAGGTGCGCGCCAAGCAGCACTTGGCGGTGCCGACGCTCCCGAACGGGCCGTCAAAGGGCGCCACCGAACGCACTTCCTTCCTTCATGCGCTGGCCCGGATGTGGACCCTCGGCACGGATGTGAACTGGTCGTCGCCGGCTGCGACGGGTCCTCGTGAACGCGTACCTCTGCCGGGCTACCCGTATCAACGCGAGCGGTACTGGATCGAGCGGGCGTCTCCGAGCAGCCCCGGCACCGACGCGCCCGCCCACGAGGCGAGGGAACCAGAGGGCCGTGCAGTGTTCCGGCTGCCCACGTGGGTGGAGGCCGCACCGGCCGGGCACCACGACACCGACGCCTGGGACCGGTCACGCCCACTGGTGTTCCTGCCCGACGATTCGCAACGAGCCGACGAGCTGGTCGCCCTGCTCGACAGGGCCGGGTGGGATGCGTTACGGGTGCGGCACGGCTCCTCATATTCGGGAGCAGCGGACCGGAGCCCGGAGTTCGTGATCCGCCCCCGGCACTCGGCGGACGTCGTCCGGCTACTGGACGAACTGAGAGACTCGCAGCGATACCCGGAGCTCATCATCGACGCGACGCAGCTCGGAGGCCTGGCCGAACCTGACCTGAGCAGCATCGACGACCAGCTCGACGCCGGTTTCCACCGAATCGTCGAGCTTCTGCAGGAAGCGGCGCGACGGGCACCCGACAAGCGCGGTCGCAACGTCCTGGTCGTCACCGAGCTGTCCGCGGACGTGACGGGCGGCGAGACCGTGCACCCGGTGAGGGCCATGCTGCTCGGACTCTTGCGGAGCTACATGCTCGAGAACCCTCGCGCCATGTGCAAGCTCGTCGACGTCCAGGGCGGCGTGACCGACGATCGGCTGCTCGCAGAGCTGCGCAGCCTCGATCGATCAGAGATCGTCGCCCTGCGGGGGGATCGGCGTTGGGTCCCCGGCGAGCGGGAGCTCGTCCCTGACGGTGTGGGCCCTGCCGACCTGCGTCGCAGGGGTGCCTACGTCATCACCGGCGGACTCGGTGGCCTCGGTCTGGCCGTGGCGCGTGGCCTGGCGGACACGGGCCTGCAACCACGGTTGCTGCTGCTGGGCCGCCATGCGGCAGGCGGGCACGACGCCGAGCTCGCCGAGCTCCGCGCTCTCGGAGCCGAGTGCCGCATCGAGGCATGCGACGTGACCGACGTGGCTGCGCTGCGGCAAGTGATCGACCAGGCGTCGGACTCCTTCGGGGGCATCAACGGGGTGTTCCATCTCGCCGGCGTGGCGGGAGGGGGCATGCTCCAATTCCGGACGCGGGCGCAAGTCTCGGCGACACTTGCGCCGAAGGTCCACGGGACGTTGGCTCTGGTCGAGGTACTGCAGGGCCGGGCGGACCTCGACTTCTTCGTGGCCTTCTCCAGCCGCGCGGCGCTCAGGGGCTTGGTGGGCGGTGCTGACTACGCTGCGGCGAACGCCTTCCTCGATGCGGTGGTGCGCCGGCAGCCCTTGGCAGGCTGCGCCTCGATGGCCATCAACTGGCCGTCTTGGGCCGAGGTCGGTATGGCTGCCCGCCAGGGGCGGCAACCGCAAGCCGGGCGCTCCGGATCGGGGACGGATGTGCGTCGGTGGTCGACCCCGCTGTCGGTCGAGGACTATCCGATCCTGGACGAACACCGTCTGGACGGCGTGCCGGTGCTGCCGGGCACGGCCCAGGTCGACTTCGTCCTGCGCGCCTTCCACGAGGCGATCGATCACGCGAACGGGCGCCCTGCGCAGCTGCGCCACATGGTCTTCCGGCAACCGGTCATCACCCCAGAGCCCGTGTCACTCGAGGTCGGCTTCGAATCGCATGAGGACCTCTGGCGATTCACCGTTCGCACCGCGCCGCTCTCGTCGTCCCCCGGCTCATCCGACGACTACCGCGTCCACACGACGGGTGAGATCCGGCTGGTGGACGCCAGGGCGGACAAGGTGGACCTGGACGGGCTGCGCGCGTCGCTGCCCGAGCGGCGGATACCCGCGAACGACCCTGACAACCGGCTGTTCACCATCGGTCAACGATGGCCGGGAGAGGAGATCTGGATCTCCGGGGAGGACATCAGCACGAAGCTCGCTGTGCTCACCTTTCCCGAAGCGTTCGACCATGAGCTCGACGAGCATGCGCTGCATCCCACCCTCCTGGACGCGGCGGTGTCACTGGCGCGGGATCCTGACCATGAGCCTCCGCACGCACCCTTCGCGTACCAGTCGATCGTGGTGCACCAGTCGATACCGGGTCTTGCGTACAGCCACATCCGCCGACGCCCGAGCGGCTCGGACACGATCGTGGCCGACATCGACGTGCTGACGGCCGGCGGTGACGTCGCCGTCGAAGTCAGAGGATTCACCATGCGCCGCGTCGACGAATCCATGGTCGCCGCCGAGACCGATCGTGAAGAGCGAGGCGCCGATGCCGGCCAGGACCCGTCGCTCGACGACGGGATCACGCCCGCGACCGGGGTCGGCATGTTGCTGCGCATCCTGGGCCGGCCCAGCCACAGACAAGTGGCGATCACCGTGTCGGGGGAGGACGCGGTCCTGAAGAACTCCGAGGACATGCCGGACGACGCCGGCGACGAGCAGCCGGGCGCGTCGGCCACGGCACCTGCGCGGCCCGGTTCACCCGGGCGGATCTCGGGTGGAGCGCCGTCGGACGAGGCGTCGCTCGAGGCTCGGCTGACGGAGATGTGGTGCGCCGAATTCGGTGTGGAGTCAGTCCGCCCCGACGAGAACTTCTTCGATCTGGGCGGCGACTCCTTCGCCGCTGTGGGTCTGGTCGAGGAGATCCGCAGGGGTTTCAGCGTGGACGTCGGCATCGCTGTGATCTTCGACCACCCGACGGTGGCCGAGCTGGTCGCCGAGCTGCGACGGCTGACCGAGTGACGTGAGGGTCATCAGGAACGACGTCTTCGAGTGCTCTCTTCCCGGTCGGGCAGTGTTCAGCCACGAACCTTCCTGACCCATTCGCGAAGAGTCTCGGGGGGCAGCTGCTCGACGATCTGGTGGCCGCCGTCGATCATGTGGACCGACAGCCACTCCGTCGTGTAATGGCTCCAGTCATTGAGGCACTCGGTGTCCCAGGAGCTCGCATCATCCGTGGCGCCGACCGCGACCATCGGCGCGTTGAGCAGCGGGCGCGGATCTGTCTCCAGATAGCGATTGAGCAGTTGGTACTCAGACCGCCAGAGACGTGCGTACTCCGGCAGAGCCGCCGTGTCCATGATGTGTGGCGGCGCCTCGAGCTCCTCGGCCAACGCCCGGTCCGGCAGCTCCGCCAGAGGTGAGAGGGGCGTGCGATGCGGCGGGTACTGACACATGACGACGGTACCGCGAAGCTGTCGCTCCAGGTGCTTGGCCGCCTCCAGGCAGACCAGACCACCCATGCTGTGGCCCACAAGCACGACATCCGTGGCACCGGAGTGCGCGATGAGGGACGCAAGCGCCGCGCCGCGCTCGTCAATGGAGGGCACGCTCATCGGCTCGCTCCAGTTGGCCCGGCGGATGACAGGTTCCCAACCCGGCTCGTTCCACCGGTCCACGAACTTCGTCCGGCCTCCCAGACCGGGAACGAAGATGACGGCCTGGTCACCATCGAGTGCCGGGCTGACTGTGTAACTCGCAGGCTCCTGACCACCCACGTCATTCGCTCCTATTGACGCCAATTGACGAAGTGCGAGGAAACGCCTCACCAACCATTTGCCGAAGCCTAACGCCGATCCGGACGGTATCCACATACCGCCACACCAACCGCCAGCGGTCAATTTTTCCGAGAATACTGGTTCATTTCAGTAGATCTATGGCAAAGTGTGGCAGGTGTCCACGCTGCTTGCCGCCGCCGTGATCATCCTGATCGCTTCAACGGTGCACGCGGTGACCGGATTCGGGTATGCCCTTGTCGCCACTCCGCTGCTGGCCCTCACGGTCGACCCTCATACAGCGGTGGTGGCCACCACACTGTCCGCCCTGGCCATGACCGTCACGATCGCCGTGCGTCAGCGTCACCACGCCGAGTGGAAAGTGGCCATGATTGCCATGGTCGGCATTGTGCTCGGCATGCCACTCGGCCTCTGGGTGTACGCAGTGGCGTCTGAGCAAGCGCTCACGGTGCTGATCGGGGTCGGAGTCCTGGGCTGCACAGTGATGGTGTGGCGGCGCGTAAAGGTCCACGGGAATACTCCCATACTGGTGGGAGTCGGCCTCCTCTCCGGCGCACTCTCCACCTCCACCGGCACCAATGGGCCGCCGATGGTCGCTGCCTTCCAGGGCATGGGCTATGACCCCCACAAGTTCCGCGCCACCCTCGCGGCGGTGTTCGCCGGCACCAGCGTGCTCAGCCTGATCGGGTTCGCCGTGGCCGGCCAGGTGAACACCCAGTCGATCTGGATCGGGTTGGTGGGCCTGCCGGTCGTGCAGTTGGGGTGGTTCGCCGGCAATGCGATCTTCAGCCGTATCGATCCGGAGCGCTTCCGCAAGGTGGTGTTGGTGGCTCTCCTCGTCAGCGCGGTAGTGACCCTCTCCAGCGCGCTCAGCGGCTGACGCCGGCGGGCGAGATCCGTGCGACGAGAACTCCGGAGTCGGCTTCGACGGCCGCGCCCCCAGCCGCCGCGTCGAACAGCTCCCTCGCACCCGGCGGGGGACGGCGGCGCGCTCTCCCGCCCGTGCCCCGCGGGGCGGCCTTCTTGACGGACTCGGCCGTCAGTCGTTCTGCGGGAAGCCGAGGTTGAGCCCGCCGTGGCTCGGGTCGAGCCAGCGGGAGGTGACGACCTTGCCACGGGTGAAGAAGTGCACGCCCTCGGTGCCGTGGGCGTGGGTGTCCCCGAACAGGCTGTTCTTCCAGCCGCCGAAGGAGTAATATGACACCGGCACCGGGATCGGCACGTTGATGCCCACCATGCCGACCTCCACCTCGTTCTGGAAGCGCCGCGCCGCCCCGCCGTCGTTGGTGAAGATCGCCGTGCCGTTGCCGTAGGGGTTGGCGTTGATGAGGTTCAGGCCCTCGTCGTAGGACTTCACGCGGACGACGGACAGCACGGGGCCGAAGATCTCGTCGCGGTAGATGGACATGTCGGGGGTGACATGGTCGAACAGGGTGGGGCCGAGCCAGAAGCCGTCCTCGCCGCCGTCGAACTCCCCGTCCCGGCCGTCGACGACGAGGGTCGCGCCCGCGTCGAGTCCCTCCTCGACGTAGCCGGCCACCTTGTCGCGGTGCTGGCGGGTGACGAGCGGCCCCATGTCGCAGCCACGGGTGCCGTCGCCGGTACGCAGCTTGCTCATGCGGTCCTTGATCTTCTCGACGAGCTCGTCGGCGACGGTGTCGACCGCGACGAGCGCCGAGATCGCCATGCAGCGCTCGCCGGCCGAGCCGAAGCCGGCGTTGACGGCGGCGTCGGCGGTGAGGTCGAGATCGGCGTCGGGCAGGACGAGCATGTGGTTCTTGGCGCCGCCGAGCGCCTGGACGCGCTTGCCGTGGGCGGTGCCGGTCTCGTAGACGTACCTGGCGATCGGGGTGGAGCCGACGAACGAGACGGCCCGCACGTCGGGATGGGTGAGCAGCGCGTCCACGGCCTCCTTGTCGCCGTGGACGACGTTCATGATCCCGTCGGGAAGGCCGGCCTCGGTCCACAGGCGGGCGATGGCGACGGCCGCGGAGGGGTCCTTCTCGCTGGGCTTGAGGATCACCGCGTTGCCGCAGGCGATGGCGACCGGGATGAACCACAGAGGGACCATGGCCGGAAAGTTGAACGGCGAGATCACGGCCACGACGCCGAGCGGCTGCCGGATCGAGTACACGTCGACCTTGGTGGAGACGTTCTCGCTGAACCCGCCCTTGAGCAGGTGCGGGATGCCGCAGGCGAACTCGGCGACCTCCAGTCCCCGGGTGACCTCGCCGAGCGCGTCGTCGAGGACCTTGCCGTGCTCGGCGGTGATCAGCGCGGCGATCTCGTGCTTGCGCGCGTTCAGGAGCTCGCGGAACGCGAAGAGCACCTGGGCGCGCTTGGCGAGAGAGGCGCCGGCCCAGCCCGGCCAGGCCGCCTTGGCCGTCGCGACGGCGTCGCCGGCGAGTTCGGCGGAAGCGAGGTCCACGCGACCGGTGACCGTGCCGGACGCCGGGTTGCTGACGTCGCCGGTGCGCTCGGAGGAGCCCTCCCAGGAGCGGCCCCCGATGAGGTGGGTGATGCGGGTGGTCAACGTACTCGTCCTTCCGGGTCGGCGACGCCTGCGCGAGGCGATCGGCTCACGTCTTCTGTTCTTCCTCTTCTTCGTGCAGCACGGCCTCGATCTCATCGCGTCCGAGCTCGGGCGCCTCGACGTGGCCGTGCTCCACCGCGGCGGGTGCGGCGACCTTGCCCGGCTCCGCGGCGCGCAGCTCGTGGCTGAGCTCCTGGAGCTCCTGGCCGCCGGCCATCTCCGCGGTCAGCCGCTCCAGCGACAGCTCGTCGCGGTGCGCGTCGAGCACGACCCGGCCCAGCTTGAGGATCACGAAGTGGTTGCCGACGAGGTAGGCGTGGTGGGGGTTGTGCGTGATGAAGATGACGCCGAGGCCGGCGTCACGGGCCTTGACGACGTACTTCAGGACGACACCGGACTGCTTGACGCCGAGGGCGGCGGTCGGCTCGTCGAGGATGATCACCCTGGCGCCGAAATAGATGGCCCGGGCGATGGCGATGCACTGGCGCTGGCCGCCGGAGAGCCCGCCCACCGGCCGGTCCAGATCGGGGATGACCACCCCCATCTTGCCCAGCTCGTCATGACAGATCTGCTTCATGCGGTCGATGTCCAGGACGCGCAGGAGTCCTTTGCGGAGCTCGCAGCCGAGGAAGAAGTTCCGCCACACCGACATCAGGGGCGCGAGCGCGAGGTCCTGGTAGACCGTGGCGATCCCGCTGGCCTGGGCCGCGCGCGGGGAGCCGAACCGGCACGGGTCGCCGTCGACCTTCATGACGCCGTCGCTGTGGTCGTGCAGCCCGGAGACGATCTTGATCAGCGTGGACTTGCCCGCGCCGTTGTCGCCGAGCACGCAGGTGACCTCGCCCTGGCGGACGTTCAGGCTGACCCCGCGCAGCGCGTGGATGTTGCCGTAGCTCTTGCCGACGTTGTCGAGCTCGAGGATGGGAGCGGCGGGCGCGGCGCTCATCGAAGATCCGCCTTCCTCTTGACGTACACGTTCACGATGGTCGCCAGCAGCAGCATCACGCCGAGGAACGCCTTGAACCAGTCGGGGTTCCACCCGGCGTAGTTGATGCCCAGCTGGGTCATCCCGAAGATCAGCGCGCCGATGGAGGCGCCGACCACCGAGCCGTAGCCGCCGGTGAGCAGGCAGCCGCCGATCACCGCGGCGATGATGAAGATGAACTCCTTGCCGATGCCCTCGCCCGACTGGACCGTGTTGAACTGGAACAGCAGGTGCATGCCGGACAGCCAGGCGCAGAAACCCACGGCCATGAAGAGACCGATCTTCGTCGCCCGCACGGGGACGCCGATCGCCCGGGCCGCCGGCGCGTCCCCGCCGACAGCGAAGATCCAGTTGCCCACCTGCCTGCGCAGCAGGACGTGAGCCGCGACGGCGGTCAGCACGATCCAGTAGAGCACCGTGACCTTCAGGGTCACCGGGCCGAGCGCGATCTCGGATCCGAACACCCTCTGCGCGCTGGCGAAGCCGTCCATGTCGGTGATGCCCGCGGTGGCGACGTTGCCGGTGAGCAGCCGCGTGACGCCGAGGTTGACGCCCTGGAGGACGAAGAAGGTGCCCAGGGTGACGAGGAAGCTCGGCAGGCCCGTTTTCAACAGCAGCCAGCCGTTGAACGCGCCGATGGCCAGGGAGAGGGCGAGTGCCAGGAAGACGCCCACCCAGATGTTGAGGCCGAAGTTCCAGGCGATCAGCGACGCGGAGAGCCCGGAGGTCGTCACCGCGACGCCCGCGGACAGGTCGAACTCGCCGCCGATCATGAGGAGCGCCACCGGGACGGCCATGATACCGATGGTCGAGGCGCCGTAGAGGATCGTGCCGACGTTGGCGACGTTGCGGAAGGGCACCGCCACCAGCATGAAGAGCGCGAAGATCACGATCGCGCCGACGAGCGAGCCGACCTCGGGCCGGCTCAGTGTCCGTGCCGCGAGCGAACGGCTGGCGACCCGGTCGTCCCGGGCCGCCTCCGCCCTGCCCGGCTCGGTGGCCGCAGCAGTCATGTCACATCACCTCGTGCCGTTGGCGGCAAACTGCTCCACCGCGGCGACATTGGTCTTGTCGATGAACGCGGGACCGGTCAGGGTCGGCTGGCCGCCGCCGATGGTGTTGCCGTTGGTCTTGTAGAGCCACAGGTTGTCGACCGCGAGGTAGCCCTGGAGGAAGGGCTGCTGGTCGACCGCCCACTCCACCTGGCCGTCCTTGATGGCGGTCACGAGATCACTGTTGGTGTCGAAGGTGACGACCTTGGCGGAGCTGTTGGCGTCCTTGATCGACTTGATGGCGGTCAGCGCGTACGGCGCTCCGAGGGTCAGCACGCGGTCGATGCTGGAGTCCTGCTGGAGCTTGGACGTGATGGCCGCCTGCACGCTCGGCATGTCGGTCCCGGTGACGTAGATCTTCTCGGTGTCGGGGAAACCGGCCTTCGCGCCGTCGCACCGGGCTTCGAGGCCGACGTGGCCCTGCTCCTGGATGACGCAGAGCGTCTTCTTCGCGCCGTCCTGCTTCAGCCGCGCGCCGGCCGCCTCGCCGGCGATCTTCTCGTCCTGGCCGAAGTAGCCGAGGACGCCCATGCTCTTCCAGCTGTCGATGCCGCCGTTGAGCGCGACGACCGGGACGCCGGCCTGCACGGCCTTCTCCACGTTGGCCTTCATCGCGTCGGGCTTGGCCAGGGTGACCGCGATGCCGTCGACCTTCTTGTCGATCGCCGACTGGACGAGATTGGACTGGTTCGCGCCGTCCGGGTCCGACTGGTACTGCAGGTCGATGTTGCTCTTCGCGGCTGCCGCCTCGGCGCCCTTGCGCACCAGGTCCCAGAACGTGTCGCCGGGGGCCGCGTGGGTGATGAAAGCGACCGTCATCGTCGGCGTGCCGGCGGCGGAGGCGGGCGCGGCTGCTTCGCCGGTGTCCTGCTTGCCTCCGCTGGAACTGCACGCCGCCAACGCGAGCGCCGCCACGCTGCTGGTCACCAGCACGGCGATTCTTGATGTACGGGCCACTGATTTCTGCCTTTCTTCATCCGCCACCTGGAAGGGGACGGATCGGGGGTGGTTCGGTGCTGTTTGGTGTCATGTGCCGCCGGTGGCAGGCGGCCTTGTCCCCGCACCCCCCAGTGCGGGATCGTCAGTGCGGCAGACCGCGGATGGGCGGCCGGCTCATGGTTCGGTGCTGCCGGGCGGCGCCACGAGCGGGCGCTGCGCGGCCTTGTGCGCCGTGTACTCCTCGTAGGCACGGCGGGTGGTGTCGAGCTCGCTGACCTGGCTGACGGGTACGTCCCACCAGGACTCGCTGTCCGGGGCGTGCACCGCCGGGTCCGTCTCGACGTGGATGACGACGGGGCCGCCGTCCGCCGGAGCGGCCTTGGCGTCCTTGATCGCCTGCTCGAGCGCCTTGCGGTCGCGTACCTCGATCACGGTGGCGCCGAGGCTGCGGGCGTTGGCGGCGAGATCGACCGGTAGCCGGTCCCCGTCGAGGCGGCCGGTGGTCTCGTTGCGGAAGCGGTAGCCGGTGCCGAAGCGCTGGGAGCCGAGCGATTCGGAGAGTGAGCCGATGGAGTGGAAGCCGTGGTTCTGGACCAGGACGACGATGACCTTGACGCGCTCCTGGACGGCGGTGACCAGCTCGGTCGGCATCATCAGATAGGAGCCGTCGCCCACCATGACGAAGACGTCCCGGCCCGGATCGGCCAGCCGTACGCCGATGCCGCCGGGGATCTCGTAGCCCATGCAGGAGTAGCCGTACTCGACGTGGTAGGCCTTGCGGTCGCGGACCCGCCACAGCTTGTGCAGGTCGCCCGGCATGGAGCCGGCCGCGCACACCACCACGTCCTCGGGGTCGGACAGCTCGTTGACACAGCCGAGCACGGTGCCCTGGGTGAGCACGCCGTCGGCGAGCGCGCCGGTGACCTCCGCC
Organism: Nonomuraea basaltis; assembly: GCF_005893125.1. Classification (GTDB taxonomy): domain Bacteria; phylum Actinomycetota; class Actinomycetes; order Streptosporangiales; family Streptosporangiaceae; genus Nonomuraea; species Nonomuraea basaltis. The sequence goes on from NZ_VCJS01000056.1 coordinate 22,802, forward strand.
GGCGGGTTGTAGGCCGCCTCCACCCGGGCGTCCCACTCGCGCCACAGCGTGGCCTGGCGTTCGCGATAGTCCAGGTCCACGCGGTAGCCCTCCAGCGCCGCGGTGAGCGCGGCGAGAGCCTCGCGGGCGTCGGCCACGATCGGCAGGCCCGCGTGCTTGCCGGCGTCGAAGCGGGCGACGTTGATGTTGACGAAGCGGACGGCCGGGTCCTGGAAGGCGGTGCGCGAAGCGGTGGTGAAGTCGCTGAAGCGGGTGCCGATCCCGATGACCAGGTCGGCCTCCCTGGCGAGCGCGTTGGCGGCGGTGGTGCCCGTCGAGCCGACGGCGCCCATCGCCTGCGGGTGTTCGTGCGGCAGCGAGCCCTTACCGGCCTGGCTCTCGCCGACCGGGATGCCGGTCGCCTCGCAGAACGCCCGCAGGGCCTGCTCGGCGCCGGAGTAGTGCACGCCGCCGCCCGCCACGACGATCGGCCGCCGGGCCGCGGAGATGAGCGCCGCGGCCTCCTCGATGCCGGCGACCTCAGGGAGGGGCCGGCCCACCCGCCAGACGCGCGGGGCGAAGAGCTCCACCGGCCAGTCGAACGCCTCGGCCTGCACGTCCTGCGGCAGCGCGATCGTCACCGCCCCGGTCTCCACCGGGTCGGTCAGCACCCGCATGGCGCCGAGCAGCGCCGAGGGCAGCTGATCCGGCCGGGTGACCCGGTCGAAGAAGCGCGACAGCGGGCGGAAGGCGTCGTTGACGGTGACGTCCGCGGCGTACGGCACCTCCAGCTCCTGCAGCACCGTCCCAGCCGCCCGCGTCGCGAACGTGCCCGAGGGCAGCAGCAGCACCGGGAGCCGGTTGACGGTGGCGAGCGCGGCGCCGGTGAGCATGTTGGTCGAGCCGGGGCCGACGGACGCCGTGCAGGCCCAGGTCTGGAGGCGGTCCTTCTGCCGCGCGTAGGCCACGGCCGTGTGCACCATGGCCTGCTCGTTGCGGGCGAGCACGTACGGCAGCCGGTCAGGACCCTCGCCGGAGAGCTCGTCCTGCAGCAGCGCCTGGCCCAGCCCCGCGACGTTGCCGTGGCCGAAGATCCCCAGGCATCCGGCGAACAGTCTCTGGCGGTGCCCGTCGCGCTCGCTCCATTGGGCGCCCAGGAAGCGTACGACGGCCTGGCCCACGGTCAGGCGCACCCTGCCGATCGTCGCCGGGTCCGCGACCCTCTCGGCACTCATCGGGGTCCTCCCATCGGCAGTCGGGGATCGGCGTCCTGCTGGGCCCACGCCTGGCGCACCCAGCCGTGCGCGGGGTCGTCGCAGATCAGCCAGGCCCGGGTCGTTCCGGGACCGGCCATCACGTTGAGGTAGTAGAGGTCGTAGCCGGGCGTGGCCATGGCGGGGCCGTGCCACCCGTGCGGAACGAGGACGACGTCGCCGGTGCGGACCTCGGCGAGCACGTCGATGGGACGCTCCGCGGTGCCGTACACGCGCTGGTAGCCGACGGGATCCGCGCCCTCGGGGGCGCCGGGCTCGGCCTGGACCTCGAAGTAGTAGATCTCCTCGAGCTCGGTCTCCACGCCGTCGCGCTCCTCGTCGTGCTTGTGCGGCGGGTAGGAGCTCCAGTTGCCCGCGGGCGTGATCACCTCGCACGCGATGATCGAGTCGGCGTCGAGCACCTGCGGGACCCCGAAGTTGCGTACCTCGCGCGACGCCGTGCCGGCGCCGCGGAGCTCGACGGGTACGTCCGCCGCCGCCAGGTGCCGGAACGGCGGCGGGTCGGCCCGCTTGGTCGCCTTCGCGCCGCAGAGGGCGACCTTCGCCGGGCCGTCGCCGGCGCCGATCGTGAGGCTGGTGCCCGGCGGGACGTAGGCGACGTCGGTGGGACCGGCGAACACGCTGTCCCGCCCGGCGAGCCGGGCCTTGTGGTGCTCTCCGGCGTGGTCGACCGCCGTGACGTCCGCACCGCCTCGCAGGGGCACCACGATGATCTCGTTGTCGCCGGTGGCGAGGGCCACCCGGGCCCCCGGTGCCAGCGTGGCCACGCGCAGGCTCGTGTGCGTCCACCCGGGCACGGCGTCGGTGATCGACACCTGGAAGTCGTCATCGGCGGCCGTGCCGTACGGCCTGACCCAGCGCTCGTTGTCGTTCATGATCCGCCCCCTCATGATCCGGCTCCGTGCACGAGTGCCGCGGCGATGTCCACGGCCGCGGCCACATCGCCGTCCGGCGGGAACAGCAGCGCCCGCCCCACCACCAGCCCGCGTACGGCGGGCAGGTCCAGCGCCCGGCCCCACGCGGCGTAGGTCTCGTCCGGATGGCCGCTGGGATCGCCGCCCAGCAGCAGGGTCGGCAGCGTCGTGGCGTCCATGACGCGCTCCAGCTCCTCCACCACGGGGAGCTTCAGCCAGGTGTGCCGGCTGGTGGCGCCCAGCCCGGCGGCGATGTGGATCGAGGTGATGGTCGAGCCGGGATCGAGCAGGTTGTGCACCCGGCCCTCACGGCGGACCGTCAGGAACGGCTCCACCATCGCCATGACACCGTGCCCCGCCAGCTCGGTGATCGCCCGGCCGCTCGCCTCCAGCGTGGCCACCGTGCCCGGATCGTCCAGGCAGATCCGGGTGAGCATCTTGCCGCCCTCCAGGCCACGGACGGCGATCTCCTGCGGGGTGTAGGCCGTGAAGCGGTCGTCCAGCTCGAAGACCGCGCCCTGCAGGCCGCCCCGGTTCATCGACCCGATCGCGACCTTGTCCTCCAGGACGCCCATCAGCAGCAGGTCGTCCAGGATGTCGGGGGTGCCGAGCACGCCGTCCACACCCGGGCGCGACAGCGCCGTCGCCAGCCGCTCCAGCAGGTTGCTGCGTGAGGCCATCGCCCAGCGGTCCGCGCGCACGCCGAGCGCGCCGCGGGCCGGGTGGTCGGCGGCCACGATCATCAGCCTGCCGTCCACGCCTGCCAGATCGCGCCGCCTGCGGGCAGCCCAGCCTTCGGTGATCCGCCACGGCTCGCGTACCCGGATCTCCGTCAGCTCGGCGATGCCCGGACGGCTCGGGCTCGACGTCTGGGTCATCGCCCCGCCTCCTGTCCGCTGAGCAGGGTCTCGACCTCGGCCTGCGTGGGCATGGCGCTGGAGCATTCGAGCCGGCCGGCGACAATGGCGCCCGCCACGTTCGCGAACCGCAGGATGCGGGTCAGGTCCCAGCCGCTGAGCAGGCCGTGGACGAGGGCGCCGCCGAAGGCGTCGCCGGCGCCGAGGCCGTTGACGACCGTCACGGGGAACGGCGGCACCTCGACGCGCTCGCCGGCGGTCGCCGCGAGCACTCCCTTGGGTCCCTGCTTCACGATCGCGAGCTCCACGCCCCGCTCCAGCAGTGCGGCCGCCGCCCGTCGCGGGTCGGTCTCGCCGACGGCGACCTCGCACTCCTCCCGGTTGCCGACGGCGACCGTGACGTGCTCGAGGGCCTTGCCCACCTGCGCGCCGGCCTCGCCGGGGTCGGGCCAGAACATGGGCCGGTAGTCGAGATCGAGCACGGTGTGCGCGCGGCGGCCGCGGGCCTGCCAGGCGGCGAAGTGCGCCGCGCGCGACGGCTCCTGCGACAGCCCCGTGACGGTGGCCCAGAGGACTCCTGCTTCGCGGACGGCGTCGAACGGGATCTCGTCCGCCTCGATCATCAGATCGGGGGCGATCGGATACCGGTAGAAGTACAGCGGGAAGTGGTCGGGAGGGAAGATCTCGCAGAAGGTCACCGGTGTCGGCGGGCCGTCGACCTCGGCGACGAAGGCGTCGTCGACGCCGAAGCCGCGCAGCGCCCGGCGGACGTACCGGCCGAACGGGTCGCGGCCGGTCCGCGTGATGATCGCGGACCGGCGGCCGTACCTGGCCGCGGCCACCGTGACGTTGGTCGCGCTGCCGCCCAGGTATTTGCCGAACCGCTCCACGTCCTCAAGGCCGACGCCGTGGTCGAGCGGGTAGATGTCCACCCCGCAGCGGCCCATGGCCACCAGGTCGTATGCCGCCATCGGGGTCACGCCCCCGCCACGGCGAGCAGGTGCGCGACGCTCGCCCGCACGTCCGCGACCGGGTCCGGGCCGCCCTCGGCGGGCGCGCCGGTGAGGATGGTGTCCTGCTCCAGGACGTACCAGCCGGTGTAGCCGTGTCCTTCGAGGGCGGACACGATGGCCGCGATGTCCACGTCGCCCTCGCCGAGCGGGACGTACATCCCGCCGGCCACGGCCCCGGTGTAGGTCTCCTCGCCGGCCTGGACGCGCCGCGCCCAGTCGATCCGTACGTCCTTCAGATGGACGTGGGCGATCCGCCCGGGGTGCTGCCGGGCGACCGCGACGGGGTCGCCGCCGCCGATCAGGAGGTGCCCGGTGTCGAGGCACAGGCCCACGCGGCTGCCGTCGAGCACGCGTGCCGTCTCCTCGCCGCTCTCGATCATCGTGCCGACGTGCGGGTGCAGCGTGGCCACGAGACCGCGGGCGGAGGCGGCGCCGGCGATGCGGTCGAGGTTGCCCAGCAGGGTCGCCCAGCCGGACTCGTCGAGGGCCGGGCGGTCGTCGTAGCCCTCCTGCCCGGTGGCGGCGGCCAGGACGACCGTCGAGGCCCCGGCGGCGACCAGGCCTTCCATCGCGCGCTCGACCTCAGGGAGGGGGTCGTGGCCCGGATCGTGCAGGACGACCGGGACGAACTGCCCCACCGCCTTCAGTCCGTACTCCGCCAGGGTCGCGGCCTTGGCCTGCGGGTCTTCGGGGAGGAAGCCGTCGGGGCCGAACTCCGTGGCGGCCAGGCCCAGCCCGCGCATCTGGCGCAGCACGGTGCCGGGGTCGAGCTGGTGGCCCCAGCCCGGGACCTCGCAGACCCCCCACGAGATGGGCGCGCCGGCGATGCGGTCCGCCACCGTCAGGGTGGATGGGGTGGTCATGGCTTCTCGATCCCTTCGATCTCGGAGAGTGCGACCGGCCTGCGCTCCGCCCGCGACAGCTCGCACGCCTCCGCGATGCGGAAGGCCTCGAGCGCGTCGCCGACCGTGCAGGGGGAAGGACGCTCGCCGCGGGCGACGTCCGCGAAGGCGGTGAGCTCGGCCTGGTACGCCGGGAGGAAGCGCTCCATGAACGACCACTTCTGCGGACCGCGCGGGAAGTCCACGCCCTCCTCCGCCGAGCGCATCGCCAGCGAGTGGTCCAGGCCGACGGCGATCGTGCCCTTCTCGCCGAAGACCTCCATGCGGACGTCGTGGCCGCCGCCGTTGTAGCGGGTCGAGGAGACCAGCACGATCGTGCCGTCGTCCAGGGTCAGCAGGGCGCCGCCGGTGTCGACGTCGCCGGCCTCCGCGAAGAAGGCCGCGCCCTTGTTGCCGCCCGTGGCGTAGACGGAGGCCACCTCGCGCCCGGTGACGAACCGGAGGATGTCGAAGTCGTGCACGTTGCAGTCACGGAAGATGCCGCCAGAGGACGGGATGTAGGCAGCGTGCGGCGGGGCCTGGTCGTGGGTGTTGGCCCGGATGGTGTGGATGAAGCCGAGCTCGCCGGACGACACCGCCGCCTGCGCGCGCCGGTATCCGGCGTCGAAGCGGCGCTGGAAGCCGACGTGCACCGGCACGCCGGCGGCCGCGACGAGATCGGCCAGCTCGATGGTCTCCTTCAGGGTGGCCGCCACGGGCTTCTCGCAGAAGGCCGGCACGCCCGCGGCGATGGACTGGCGCAGGAGCGGCGCGTGCCCCGGCGTGGCGGTGGCGATCACAAAGCCGTCGACGCCCGAGGCGAGCAGCGCCTCGGCGTCCGGGGCGACCTGGAGGCCGAGCTCGGCGCCGACGCGCTCGGCGGCCTCGATGTCGGCGTCCGTCACGACCAGTTCGTCGACATAGTCGAGAGCGGCCAGAGTCTTGGCATGGAAGGCGCCTATCCTTCCGACGCCCGCGAGCCCGATGCGCATTCGAGTCCTGTCCAATTCACGTCGTTGATTCGTCGCTCGCCATGGCCCACTCCTGGTCAGGCCGCCGGCGATGTGGTGAAGCCTGCCTTGTTAACAATGCTCGAGTCAAGACTTTGTCCTGACATCATTGCGTAACGTCATATTCATGAGCGGAGGTACACTCGCCTCGTGGCAGTTCAAGTGGGTGTGACGATCGATCGCTCTTCCCCCGTGCCCCTCTACCACCAGCTCGCCGAGCAGCTCCGGGCGGCGATAGCCGGCGGCCGGCTCCAGCCCGGCGACCAGCTCGAGAACGAGATGTCCCTGGCCGAACGGCTCAACCTCGCCCGCCCGACGGTGCGCCAGGCCATCCAGGAGCTGGTCGATCGCGGCCTCGTGCTGCGCCGGCGCGGGATCGGCACCACGGTGGCGAACCCCAAGGTGCACCGGCGCGCGGAGCTCACCAGCCTCTACGACGACCTCACTCGCGCCGGTGGCCTGCCCGCGACCACCGTCCTGCGCCACGAACTGATGCGTGACGAGCGCGTGGCCTCCGCGCTCGACCTGCCCGCCGACACCGAGCTGCTCTCGATCGTCCGGGTGCGTTTCTCCGCCGACCGGCCGCTGGCCATCATGCGCAACTGGCTGCCCCCGGCCTACCACGGCATCACCCGGGAGGACCTCGAGTCCTCGGGTCTCTACGCGGTGCTGCGGAAGCGCGGGGCGCGTCCCGTCGTCGCCGCCCAGTCGATCGGGGCCCGGCCCCCGACCGCGCCGGAACGGCTCCACCTCCTGCTGAAGCCCGCCGAGCCCGTCCTCACGATGACGCGCACCGCGTTCGACGGCGAGGGCAACGCCGTGGAGCACGGCGACCATTGCTATCGCGCCCAGGACTACACCATCGAGGTCCTGGTCGACGAGCGCTGACGCCGCTTCGGCTGAGGCGGCCGGCAGGCTTGCCGGTTCCGGGGTGCGCATCAGGCGGCCTGCCTGGGCGGAATAATCCGTTGCGGTCGCGTGCTGATGATCGCACTATGTTCCTCATGTTCCTGCGCGCTCACCTGACGCCGCCCGCCGTGCCGGGCGCGTTCGAGCGTGCCTGCGGCGGCCTGGAGCGCTGACCTCTTCCCGTGAGTCCTGAGGTGACCCGGCGGGGGGAGGTTGTCGGCCCCGAGCACGGGTCACACGGCACCAGGTCTCAAGAGAAGGAACCATGGCCAAGCAGGCTTATGTACGGAACAAGCCGCATCTCAACATCGGCACGATGGGGCACGTCGACCACGGCAAGACCACGTTGACGGCCGCCATCACGAAGGTGCTGGCGGAGCGCGGGCAGGCCACGTACACGCCGTTCGAGCGGATCGACCGGACCCCGGAGGAGGCCTCCAGGGGCATCACGATCAACATCTCGCACGTCGAGTACGAGACCGCCACCAGGCACTACGCGCACGTCGACATGCCGGGCCACGCCGACTACGTGAAGAACATGATCACGGGGGCGGCGCAGCTCGACGGCGCGATCCTCGTCGTGTCCGCGCACGACGGGATCATGCCGCAGACGCGCGAGCACGTGCTGCTGGCCAAGCGGGTCGGCGTCGAGCACCTGGTCGTGGCCGTCAACAAGGCGGACGGCGCCGACCCGGAGCTGACCGACCTGGTCGAGCTCGAGCTGCAGGAGCTGCTGGCCGAGCACGGCTACCGCGGCGTCCCGATGGTCCGGGTGTCCGGGCTGCGGGCGCTGGAGGGCGACCCGGTCTGGACGGCGTCGGTGGAGGCGCTGCTCCAGGCGGTGGACGAGCACATCCCGGTGCCGGTGCGGTACGTGGACGCGCCGTTCCTGATGCCGGTCGAGAACGTGCTGACGGTCACCGGCCGCGGCACGGTCGTCACCGGCGCCATCGAGCGCGGCACGGTCCGCGTCGGCGACACGGTGGAGGCGGCCGGGTTCGGCGGCGGGTTCGGTGCCGTCGTGACGGGCGTCGAGACGTTCGGCAAGACGATGGAGCGGGGCGAGGCCGGCGACAACGCCGCCGTGCTGCTGCGCGGTGTGCGCCGCGACCAGGTACGGCGGGGCATGGTCCTGGCCGAGCCGGGCAGCCAGCGGGCCCGTACGTCGTTCACCGCCCGCGTCTACCTCCTCACCCCGGAGGAGGGCGGGCGTCGCAGGCCGATCGCGACCGGCTACCGGCCGCAGTTCTACCTGCGGACGACGGACGTGCCCGGTGAGCTGATGCTCGACGAGCCCGCCCGGCCGGGCGACACCGTGGAGGTGACGGTGGAGCTGGGCAAGGCGGTCGCGCTCGAGCCCGGGCTCGGCTTCGCGATCCGCGAGGGCGGGCTGACGGTGGGCGCCGGCACGATCCTCGCCGTGCCCGATTGAGCCGCGTGCTCCTGATGGAGCAGGCCGGGTCCCGCATCACACGGGATCCGGCCGCACCCACGGTTCACGCCGGGTCCCGTCGTGTGCGGGACCCGGCGTTCGCGTTCAGGCCGGGTCGAACCTGAGGGTGAGCGTCGCCTGGCGTGGGGCTCTCAGCTCGTACTTCGGCAGCGTGCCCGGACCGCACGTGGCGGTGCCGATGCCCTGGTGGGCGGCGTCCAGGTGGAGGTGCACCCGGTCCCCCGGCACCAGGTCGGGCCGGTGGCGGGCGGCGGCCAGTTCGTCGTTGCTCCAGCGGCGCGCGGTCATCCCGAACACCGGATCACCGGACACCTTGAAGGCGCCGAAGCCGGCCCACCGCACGTCGGCCCGGTGGCCGTTCTCCTGCGGGTAGACGTACGGCGTCTGCAGCTCGTCGACCGTCGCCGTCCAGCGGCCGACCCGCGCGGCCATGCCCGTGTCCGGGTACGCCTCGCCGGGCCCGCGCCCGAACCACGTGACCCGGTCGGCGGCGGTCCCGGGGAGCGTCATGGTGACGCCGAGCCGCGGGATCGGGTCGGGCCAGTCGCCTTCGGACTCGATGTCGAGGCTCAGCAGCAGGCCGCCCTCCCCGGTGACCGTCCAGTGGTACGTCGCCCGCATCCCGAGGTCCGTGGCCGCGGGCGCGACCCGGGTACGGACGGTCAGCCCGTCGCCGAGCCCGACGTCGTCGACCCGGTGGGTGAGCCGGTGCAGGCCGAGCGCGCGCCACTTGGCTTCGAGGCCGCCGTACTTGTCGTTGTCGGTAGGCACCCGCCACAGGTCCAGCCGCGGCCCCTCGACCTCCAGCCCGAACAGCCTGACGAGCCGCCCCGTCACCGCGTCGAAGGCCGACCCACTGGCGACGATCTCGCCGCCGTCCCGTACGAACGTGACCAGCGACGCCGAGGCGGTCCGAGGCGAGGGCGGCGTCAGGAGCGTCTGCCCCCACGCCACCTCGTGCCCTCCCTCCGCCCACGGCTGATCGCCGGCCAGCACGGCGCGGACGCTCAGCCAGCGCTCCCCCTCCGGCCCCGGCAGGTCGGGCAGCTTGACCTCGCCGCCCCCCGCGGGCACGTCGAGCCGGTACGAGGCGACCGGCTCGCCCTCCACCTCCACGGAGGCGACGAACTCCAGGTGGGTCAGGTCGCGGAAGTCGTAGCGGTTGACGACCCGCACGACCCCGTCCCCGAACTCGAACCTGACCGGCTCGAACACCTTCTTCAGGTCGACCAGCCCGGGCGACGGCGTGCGGTCCGGGAACACCAGCCCGTCGATCACGAAGTTCCCGTCGTGGACGGGCTCGCCGTAGTCGCCACCGTAGGCGTACTCGAAGTCCGGGTGTGCGATCCCGTGGTCGATCCACTCCCAGATGAACCCGCCGGCCAGCCGCGGATACCGCTCGAACAGCTCCTGGTACTCGGCCAGCCCGCCGGGCCCGTTGCCCATGGCGTGGGCGTACTCGCACTGCAGGAACGGCATCGCGCGCCGCCGCGCGTCCAGCTCCGGATCGTCCAGCGGGCTCTCGGCGAGGCGGCCGATGGCCTCGACCTCGTCGTGGGAGGCGTACATGCGCGAGTAGACGTCGGTGTGCGCGCACGACCAGTCGCCCTCGTAGTGGATCGGCCGGGACGGGTCGCGCTCGCGCGCCCAGTCCGCCATGACGGCCAGGTTGCGGCCGACGCCGGCCTCGTTGCCGAGCGACCACATGATGACGCTGGGGTGGTTCTTGTCCCGTTCGACCATGCGGCGCATGCGGTCGAGCAGCGCGTCGGTGTAGCGCGGGTCGTCGGTGGGGTTCCTGCGCCAGTCGACCTCGCCGAAGCCGTGCGTCTCCAGGTCGCACTCGTCGATCACCCACAGGCCCAGCTCGTCGCACAGGTCGAGGAAGGCGGGGTGGGGCGGGTAGTGGCTGGTCCTGACGGCGTTGACGTTGTGCCGCTTCATCAGCAGCACGTCGGCGCGCATGGTCTCGTACGGGACCGCGCGACCGTGCTCGGGGTGGAACTCGTGCCGGTTCACGCCCTTGAGCAGCAGCGGGCGGCCGTTGGCGAGCAGCACGCCGTCCACGATGGAGATCGTGCGGAAGCCGACGCGCAGCCGTACCGTCTCCTCCGGGAACGTCACGGCGGCGTCGTACAGGCGCGGGGTCTCCGCCGTCCACGGCTCGACGTCGAGCGCGACCTCGGTGCCCGGCTCGAGGCCGGCGACGCCGAGCTCGGGGATGCTGAGCAGACCCCCCTCGCCCTCGAAGCTGAGCGTGCCGTCGTGAGAGGCGTGCACAAAGACGTCGGCGGTGGAGCGGGTGAGTGTGACGTCCCGGAAGATGCCGGGCAGCCACCACATGTCCTGGTCCTCCAGGTAGCTGGCGGCCGACCACTGGTGCACCCGCACGGCCAGCACGTTGCGCCCGGGGCGCAGCCACGGCCCCGCGTCGAACTCGACCGGCAGCCTGCTGCCGGTCGAGAAGCCCAGCTCGTGCCCGTTGAGCCAGACCCTGGCGAAGGAGTCGGCGCCCTCGAACCGCAGCCGGCCGCCCGTCCAGCCCTCGGGCAGGTCGAACGCGCGGCGGTAGTCGCCCGTCGGGTTCTCGTCGGGGACGTGCGGCGGATCGATCGGGAACGGGAAGTCGACGTTGGTGTACGCGGGCGCGCCGTGACCGTGCAGCGGCCAGTGGGCCGGGACCGGCAGATCGCCCCAGGCAGCGTCGTCGTAATCCGGGCGGGCGAAGTCCTCGGGGACGTTCGCGGTGGGTGAGAGGCGGAAGCGCCACGTCCCGTTGAGGTCGAGGGCGGGCGCGTCGGAGCGGAGTGCCGCCCGGGGTTCGAGTCGGCCCGAACCGGGGGCGAAAGTTTCGAGATCCATCGTCGCCGAGCCTAGAGCTTCGAGAGCATTTTGGGCAGCTATGAGTTTTGTGTCCGTACTGAAAGTCTCATGTACCCGGGCCCAGGCCGTAGACGCGGCGGGCGTTCTCGGCGCCGACCATGGACGCCACCCGCGCCGCCTGCCCGATCGACCACTCCCCCTCGGCCACGAACCCGCCCACGACCCGGGCCATCGCCCGCCGCCACAGCACCGCCCCGAGGTGGTGCAGCTCGGCCGGTCCCCAGCCGTCGGAGGAGAAAAGGATCTTGGCGAACGGCGCCGCCTCCAGGCTCTCCGCGACCAGCGCCACACTCCGCGCCCCCGTGAAGGTGACGCCCAGCCCGACGTCGAAGTACACGTTCGGGTACGCCTGCGCCAGAAATCCGGCATGCCGCTGGTACGGATAGCAGTGCAGCAACAGCAGCGGCACCCCGGCCGGCTCGGCCAGCTCGATCAGCCCGCGCAGCAGCAGCGGGTCCGACCGGCGCAGGTCCACGTCCGGATCGCCGTACCCGATGTGGAACTGCAGCGGCAGGCCCCGGTCGAGCCCGGTCCAGATGAGGTGCCGCAGCAGCACCGGATCGGCCAGCCGCCCGCCCTCGGCGAACCAGCGGCCGGCCGCCTCAGCGACCTCCTCGCTGCTCGGCCGCGCCGGGTCGAAGTCGAGACCGTGCCGGTAGGCGGCGATGGTCTTGAGCCCGCGGGCCGTACGGGTGCGCTCCCACAGCGCCTCCTCGAACCGCCCGGCGAACGCACCCGCCGCGCACCCGCTCTCCGCCACCTGCTCGGCCACGGCCTCCAGCCGCACCACCTCGTCGGCGGGCACGCCGGTCGCCTCGGCCATGCCGGACGGGCCGAGCACCTCGTCGCCGCGGTAGCCGGTCTCGACGAGGAAGTGCCCGACGCCGCTCGCGGCGAGCAGCCGCCGGTTGACCTCGTCCACGCCCAGCCTGGCCCGCCTGGCCAGGTACGCCTCCGGCGTGCCATGCGGGTCGAGGCCGAGCACGGGGGCGCAGTGGCGCAGGATGGCGTACCCCACCTGGGAGTCGAACTGCGTCATCCACTCGGGCACCGGCCGGTCGGACTCGGTGATCAGCTCCTCGAACGCCTTGCGCGACAGGTCGACGGCCGACACGCCGTGCACGTGGTGATCGACCAGCGGCAATTCCTCGATGGCCCGTACGAGGCCGCCGGGCACGAGGTCGAGCTCAAGGGACATCGGCGATCCTCCCGCTCGTGCGCAGGTCAGGGCACCCGGCCAGGATATGCGAGCGCCTCCCGGCGAGCGGCGGCCCACGCGCCGGTGAAAAGCCGTGGCCAGGCCGCGCGACCGCATGGCGGGCGGTCGCGCGGCACGGTCGTGGCGAGCGGTCAGGCGGCCGCCCTGGCGGTGAGCGCCACGCCCGCCTGGCGGGTGACCCCGTTGACGGTGACCGCGACCGTCACCTGTCCCTTGCGCAGCGCCGTCAGCGTGCCCGCCGCCGGGTCGAGGACGGCGACGTGCCACGGCTTGGCCGTCTGGCGGGTGCCGACGTGCAGGTTCGGCGAGCCGGACCACGTGACCGACACCGGGTACGCGGCGGGCACCGTCCTGCCGTCCTGCCCGACCGCGGCCGTCACCTCGGCGGGCGCGCCCACGGCGACCGTGGCGGGGGCGGTCAGCACGAGGTCGTCCACGTGCGGGCGGACCTGCGTGCCGATCCAGTCGGGCGAGTCCGCGAACCAGTTGCGGCGCACGTGCTCGGCCTCGGCCCGCGTCACCGGGTCCACGCCCCACAGCGACCAGCCGGTGAAGCCGCCGTCGTCGGGCGCGGTGGCGGGGTTCTTGCCGGAGTTGCCGTTGATGAAGTACGGCACCGCGTCCACCCGCGCGGCGTGGAACGTCCCCACGTGCGCCCCGATGAAGGCGGCCCCCTTGCCGGTGTCGCGCTGGAAGCCGGCCAGCCATCCCTCCACGAGCGCGGCCTCCTTGCGGTCGCCGAGCTGGCTGCCCTTGCCGGGCGTCGGGTCGCGCGGCGGCACGTGGAACAGCACCGCGACGGACCCGATCGACGCGTCCTCGGCGGCCTTGTCCAGCTCGGACCTGAGCATGGCCACCTGGTCGTAGCCGCCGCCCCTGAGGTTCAGCCGCGAGGTGTCGAGGGTTATGAAGCGGGTGCCCTTGTGGTCGAAGGTCCGGTACGTGTCGCCGAAGGCGGCCTTGAAGTTGTCGATCTTGCCGCCCATGACCTCATGGTTGCCCGGAATGTAGTGATATTTCAGCTCTCCTCCGAGTTCCTCATCGAGGATCCGCTTGGCCAGCGCGAAGTCCTCCGGCGACGCCTCGTCCACCAGGTCACCGTTGATCAGCAGGAAGTCGGGCTTGGCCGCCTTGATCTCGCGCAGCGTGCGGCGGGCGTTCTTGACGATGTCGCTGTCGGGGGTCCTGGCCACGAACTGCGCGTCGGACATGACCGCGAACCGCCAGGGCATCCCCGCCACCTCGGCCTTGACCACGGGGTCGGCGACCTTGGGCGCGGGGGGCGCGGAGACCGCCGGCGGCACCTTGGCGACCAGGCCGTCGATGAGGATCTCGTTGGTGTACTTGGCGTCGGCCTTGGTCTCGGCCACGTAGAAGCGCCGCAGCCGGAGCGGGTAGTTGACGCCCGCGGGCACGGCGAACTCGACGTACTTCCAGCCGGTCCACGTCATGTACGGACCGCGCAGGATCTGCGACTGCCCAAGCGCGTCGTAGAACTCCAGGCTCGGCCACTCCCCCTTGCCGGTCGAGTGGATCCACAGCCCGAACGCCTGTGGCTGCCCGTCCACCACGATCTGCTGCGGCGGGCTGGCGTAGGCGGCGCGGGTGGCGGTCGAGGTGGTGAAGTCGTACGACAGCTTGAGGCCGCCCCCGCTCTGCCCGGGCGCAGCCGACAGCGAGCCGGTGGCGCGGGCGGCGGCGAACGTCCACTTCGCGGCGTCCTCGAAGTCGGCGACCGGCTTCTCCTCGAACCCGACGGTCACCGGCACCGCAGTGCTGTTCTTGCCGACCTTGGCGGTGATCAGCCCGGACCCGGTGGCCTTCCTGGCCTTGACCGTGAAGTAGCCGTGCTCGGCCGCGGTGACCTCGAACAGGCTCTTGTCGTAGTCGAGCGCGAGGTCGGCGGGCTCGATGGGCGCGGAGTTTCCGTTGCGGTCGTAGCCGACCACGCCGAACGTGGCGGTGCCGTCCGCGCCCGGCATCCCGAGCCGGTCGGCGGTGGTGCCGAGCCGCTGGAGCGGCTGGAGCACGGTCAGGTCGATGGTGCCCTTGGCGCCGCCGCGGGAGGCGGTGACCGTGGTCTGGCCGGGCACGAGGGCGTGGAATCTGCCGTCGCGGACGATGCCGTGCACGGCCGGGTTGGACCGCCAGGACGGGGTTCCGGCGGCGGGGCCGTACGTCTCGTCGTATCCGGCGGCGGTCAGCCGCCTGGTGAGGCCGGGGAAGACGCGGTCGGGGCGGCCTCCGGCGACGGGGGCGACGCCGGGCGCCCTGGCGGGGTCGCTCGCGGTCTCCAGCCAGAAGCCCTTGAGCCTGCCGCTGCCCTCGGGCGCGTAGAGCGCCAGGCCGTTGGGGACGTGGCGCTCGCCGCCGTCGGAGGGGCTGTTCTCGACCTGCACGCCGGCGGAGCCCGGCTCGCGGGCGAGCATGGTGGAGGAGCCGCCGCCGTCGAGGTTGAGCGCGTTGGCGGCGCCGAGGTCGGCCATCATGGCGGCGAGCTCGTTGAGCGTGACGCCGCGGCTGTCGGCCTGGCGGCCGTCCACGGTCAGCAGGTACATCTTCCGGCCGTCGGCGGAGAACCCGACGGCGGTACGCGGGTGCGCGGCCGGGTCGGCGGAGTTCTGCGCGACGCCGTCCTTGACCAGCACCCAGTTGCCGCCCACGGCCGCCTTGACCGTGCTGCCGTCGGACGCCTTGGGCCGGTACTTCACGTCCACGCGATCGCCCGTCTTGAGGGCGGCCAGCGCGGCGGCCCCGGCGTCGCGGCCGAGCAGGATCGTGGTCCCGGCGGGGATGGGCCCGGTGCCCGCGGAGGCGCGCACCTCGGAGACGACCCCGTTCACCAGGACGACCTCGGCGACGGACGCGGCGCCCTCGACCGCGCGGGCCCGGTTGTAGGAGCCCCACAGCGGCGTGAACAGCCCGGCGCCGCCGCCCTGCACGATCTGGTTGAACTGGGTGAGCGGGATCGGCGACCCGCCGGCCGGCGTGGCGGTGCCCTCGAAGTACATCTTCAGCACGCGGCCGACGCCGTCGCCGGTGACCGCGACCGCGTTCTCGTGCCCGGCGACGGGCGACTGGATGAGGTTGCCGTTCTGGACGCCGACGCCCTGGGCGGCGCCGGAGTTGTTGATGTCGAAGAAGTCGCCGTTGACGGCCGCGACGGCGCGGGAGCGCTTGGCGGGCCCGGACAGCGGCTCGGTCTTGGACACCTCGCCGGAGAAGACGTAGTCGGCCTTCGCGCCGCCGAGGTCGGCGGTGATCGCGTCCGCACGTAACCAGCCGAGCGCGTCGTAGGTGTCGAACGAGGTCAGCGAGATCCCCGGCGCGACGGGCCGGGTCCTCTTGGCCGTCTCCAGCCGCGGCTGCCCGGCGGCGGCCCGGGCGAGCAGCGTGGACGGCGGCGGATAGGACGACGCCTCGAGCGCGTCCTCTGCGGGTGGTGCGGGGTCGGCCTGGGCGGGCGCGGCGGTCAGTGCCACGGGGGCTAACAGGAACGCGGCGGCGGCCAGCAATCGGAGGGTCTGCACGACCGAACTCAATCGCTCGCGGATATAACTTTCAAGACCGAAGGGTGAACTAAAAGATAATTTCAGATCGTGCGTGGCCCTCACGCGGCGCGCTTGACGCGGATCAGCCGGTCGAGCGCCTCGTCGTAGAGCGGGTCGAGCCAGTAGTCGGAGTGCCACCGCGCCTCGGGCAGCGGCTGGCCGGGTCCCGGCCGGAGCGGGTCCCAGCAGAACCGGTCCACGGGGTCCGCGTCGATCCTCTTGGCGCCGGGCCCGGCGCCGAGGGGGTCGACGCGGCGGAACACGGGTCCGCCGAGGGGGTCGCTCAGCCGGTAGAGGTTGTACCACGGCACGGCGTCACGCACGGCGGTGAGCCCGGGAGTGCCGAAGTAGGCGGGGAAGAAGGCGGCGTACAGGCGGCGCAGCGGCGAGCCGTGAGTGAGCAGGCGGACCCGCCGCCGCAGCCGGGGGTTGAGCTGCGGGACCAGGGCTGCGGCGATGACGCTGCCCTGGCTGTGCCCGGAGAGGATCACCCGGTCCCGGTCGGTCCCAGCGAGCCTGCCGACCCGGGCGATCAGCTCGGGGATGACGCGCTCGGTGTAGCAGGGCGGGGCGAGCGGGTGGACGGCTCGGGGCCAGAACGTGGACACGTCCCAGAGAATCCCGATCGTCCTGCGCAGCCGGGAGTCACAGTACGTGAGGCGGCCGAGCAGCGCCACGCCGACGATGGCCGCGATCATGGCCCAGCTCCCGATCGAGGCGAGCAGCCCGGCGATCCCGCCGATCGGAGGGAACAGCCGGAACCGGTAGATCACGGTCACCGCGGCGAACCCGGCCACACCGATGCCGGTGAGCACCGCCAGCACGAGCCCGGCGCGGTCGGTGAGCGCGGCGAGCGCCCACTTGGCCGCAACCGCGCCGCTGTGCCGCTGGCCGTAGTACGGCGCCAGCCGCGGCGCGAGCCGGGCCGCCTCGGCCCTGCGGATCAGACAGAGGACGGCCGCGAGGGCGAGGAGTCCCAGCAGCAGGAGAGGCACCAGCGCCGCCGTCCACCAGACGGCGTCGTCGAGGAAGAGCTTGCGTCCGAGCGGCTCGGGCTCGGCGGTGCTGCCCGGCAGGCCGAGGAACGTGGCGGTCCAGAACTGCACGCCGAGCGCCAGCACGTTCGCGGTGCCCGCGGCCGCCATCAGCGCGAACCAGCCCGCCAGCCCGCCCAGCGCCCGCCGCTCGATCGGATCCCTCGTGCTCCGTGGGCGGTCCATGGCGGCGAGCACGCAGGTGGTGACCAGGACGAACAGGCCGAGCCCGATCGTGAGCGCGAACTGGAACGCTCCAACGCCGACACCGGGAAGCTGGAGTCCGGTGGCACTGGGCGACATCCCGGCCAGGGCCAGCGCGACCGTGGCCGCGAACACCAGCGGCGCGGCCGCCCGCAAGGCCAGGCACGCGTACGTGAGCCACTCCGGAGCACGCGCGCCGGAGTGCGGGTCCACGCGCCTGGCGAGCCACGGGAGCACCACCAGCACCGCGGCGGCGAGCTGGACGCCGCCGTTGGCGACGGTCAGGGCGAGCCCCTGCGGGGTGCCGGCGAACGGCGCGGACACGGCCAGCCCGATCGACGCGATCGAGAAGGCGACGTGCACGACCCGCAGCCGCCACACCGGCGCACCGCCGTGCCACAGCCGCGGCCGGGCCAGCAGCGGACGGGTACGGGAGACGCCGTCGGCAGGGATGACGGTCTGCTCGTCGCGCCGCCAGGTGCGCCGCGCGAGCCACCACAGCAGGACCACGACCAGGAGCGGCACGAGCGCGGTGACCGCCAGCCGCCGGGACGGCTCGCTCCCCCACAGCGCGCCCATCCAGTGCACCCACGCCGGGGACGTGTCGTGGGTGCAGGCCCGGCCCGCGGCCGTGCACTGCCAGCCGACGAGGTCCACGCTCGCCCTGGTGACGGCGCCGACGAGGGTGCCGGTGAGCAGCAGCGCGAACAGCCGCTGGGCCGCCTCGGTGACGTGCCGCAGCCGGGCGCCGCGTGGCGGCCTGGGCAGCATGAAGTAGGACAGATTCGCCAGCGAGAACGGCAGCAGCGGCAGCCACAGCGCGATCGTCCGGCCGCCGGAGGTGAGGCCGCCCCACGCGTACGCCTCCCGGTGACGGACGCCGGGCACGTCCGCGTCGTCGCCGACCGGCCGGCCGGTCGGCCACCAGCGCCGGTAGAACCCGGTGGGTC
The DNA here is from genome assembly GCF_005893125.1 of Nonomuraea basaltis. Taxonomy (GTDB): domain Bacteria; phylum Actinomycetota; class Actinomycetes; order Streptosporangiales; family Streptosporangiaceae; genus Nonomuraea; species Nonomuraea basaltis. Next base: position 40,933 of record NZ_VCJS01000056.1, read on the forward strand.
CGCCGCCCGTGACGCGGCGGGGGTGGGGGTGGTTGAGCATGCCCTCGGGCGGCGTGCCGTTGACGCCGTGCACGCGCAGCTCGGTCACACCTCCGCAGGTCCTGTCGATGAATCCGTCCATGCCACCAGGATCGTGCGTGGCACGCCATCACGTACAGTGATTGGCCGATTACGATTTCGTGGCTCCCGCGGTGAGGCCGGTGACGAGGTGCCGCTGGACCATCAGGAACACGACCCCGGCCGGGATGGCGATGAGCACGGCCGAGGCGGTCATCAATCCCCAGTCGGACCAGTGCTGGCCGACGAACTGCTGCAGGCCGACGCCGAGGGTGCGCTTGTCCTCCTGGGACATGAACACGGTGGCGTAGCCGACCTCGCCCCAGGCGGTCATGAAGCAGTAGAAGGCGGTCACCGCGATGCCGGGCCGGGCCAGCGGCAGCACCACCCGCCAGAACACCCCGAACGGCGTCAGCCCGTCCACCAGCCCGGCCTGGTCGATCTCCACCGGCACGGTGTCGAAGTAGCTCTTCATCATCCAGGCGCAGAAGGGCACCGCGATCGTCATGTACGCGATCACCAGGCCGGGGATCTGGTTCAGCAGGCCGAGCCCGGCCATCAGGTTGTACAGCGGCACGATCAGGATGGCGACCGGGAACATCTGGGTGATCAGCAGCAGCCACATCACGCCGCGGTGGCCGGGGAAGCGGAACCGGCTGACCGCGTACCCGGTGGTGGCGGCCAGGAACACCCCGGCCACCATGGTCAGCCCCGCGGTCAGCACGCTGTTGAGCAGCCACTGCGGAAATCGCGTCCCCGTCAGCACCCGCGCGTAGTTGTCCAGAGAGGAGTCGTCGAAGAGCCGCAACTCGGTCGACAGCCAGCCGTCGCGCGGCTTGAGTGAGGTGAGGACCAGCCACACCACCGGAAACAGCGAGACGGCCACCGCCAGGAGGAGTCCGGCGTGCAGGCCGATCGAGGCCAGCGGGCCCCGCTCACCTCGCATCCTGTGGCTCGGGCTCACCACGGCTCTCCTCGACTGCGCAACGTCCGGCGATATCCCACGGCCAGCACGATCAGCATGGCCAGGATGATCACGCCCCAGGCGGCCGACCCGGCGTAGTCGCGGATCCCGGTGAACGCCTCCCGGAAGGCGTAGGTGACCAGGATCTCCGTCTCGCTGCCCGGCCCGCCCCGGGTGATCAGGAAAATGATGGGGAACATGTTGAACGTCCAGATCGTGCCCAGCAGCACCACCGTGGACGACACCTGCCGCAACCCCGGCAACGTGATCGCGGTGAACCGCTGCCACGGGTTCGCCCCGTCCACCTCGGCCGCCTCATACAGCTCGGCCGGGATCGACTGCAGCCCGCCCAGCAGCGCGACCATCATGAACGGCACCCCGATCCACACGTTCACCACGATGACCGCGATCTTCGCCGTGGTGGGATCGTCCAGCCAGCCCACCCCGGACAGCCCGGCCAGCTTGAGCAGCCCGTTGATCACGCCGTAGTCGCTGTTGTAGAGGTAGCGCCAGATGAACGCGGCCACGAACGCCGGCACCGCCCACGGCAGGATCAGCAGCACCCGGTAGACGGACCGGAACCGCAGGCGGCGGTTCAACATCACCGCGAGGCCGAGGCCGATGCCGTAGTGGGCGGCCACGCACACCACCGTCCAGATCACCGTCCAGGCAAGCTTGTCCCAGAACAGGCTGCTGGTCAGGATCCGCACATAGTTGTCCAGGCCGACGAACTCGTACGTGGCCGGGATCACGTTCACCCCTATGGTGCGGCCGATATTGGCCTCGGTCGCGTCCGTCAGCGACAGGTACACCCCTCGCGCCAGCGGCCAGCCGATCAGCACCAGCATCACGACCACCACCGGCGCGATCATCGCCCAGGCGTACCAATGGGCCAACAGGAGGCGCCGTAACGGGCCCGGCTTGTCATGGCGGTGGTTCCGGCCGCGGGCGGACTCACCCGCGGCCGGCACGCGCCCGGTCGAGACCGCCACCGGGTCAGCTCCAGTCCTTCATGATCCCGCGATACTGCTCATCGACCTTCTTGAGCATGTCCGCGGGCCCGGACTTGCCGCCCACCAGCGACTGGTAGCCCTCCAGCAGAGGCTGGAACAGCTGCCCGCCCTCCGGGATCCACGGCCGCGGCACCGCCGTGTCCATGATCGGCTTGAACACCGCCACGTCCGCGTTGCCCTGCACCTCCGGATTCGCATACGCCGACGTGCGGGTCGGCAGCAGGCTGATCTCCTTGGCGATCTTCGCCTGCGCGTCGACCGTGGTCATGAACCGGACGAACTCGTACGCCGCCGGGATGTTCTTCGAGCCGGCGTAGATCGCCAGATTCCAGCCGCCCGTGGGAGCCGCCGCCTTGACCGATCCCGACGGGACCGGGGCGATGCCCAGATTCTTCTTGTCCTGGAACTCCTTGCCCTGATAGATCTCCGACAACGCCCACGGGCCGTTGTAGATCATCGCGGCCTTCCCCTCCTTCAGGGCCGTCATCGCGTTGGCATAGCTCTCGGTCGTGGCCGGCTTCGGCGCGGCGCCGGAGGTGATCAGATCGGACACCGTCTCGATCGCCTTCACGTTCGCCGGCGAATTCACCACGATCTTCTTGCCGGCCACGTCCAGCAGGTCCCCGCCTTCGCCGTAGATGAACGGCAGGAGGAAGTAGGAGTCGACGTTGAGTGCCAGCCCTTCGGCGCCGGTCTTGGCTTTGACGTCCAGCGCGACCTGCTTCAACTCCGCCACCGTGGCCGGCGGCTGCTCGTGGCCGGCCTCCTTCAGCAGCCGCTTGTTGTAGATCAGCGCGAGGGTGTCGGTGACCTGCGGCACCGCGTACGTCTTGCCGCCGTACTTCGTGCTGCTCAACGGGCCCGCCAGGAAGTCCTCCGGCTTGTCGACCGCGCGGGTGCCGTCCAGCGGCTGCAGATAGCCCAGCGACGCGAACTGCGACGTCCAGGCCACCTCCGACCGGATCACATCCGGCGCGCCCGCCCCGGCCTGCGCCGCCGTCTGGAACTGGTTCTGCGCCTGGTCCGACGGCACGTTCACATAGTTGACCTTGATACCGGGGTACGCCGCCTGGAACTCCTTGATCAATGCCTGGAACGTCGGCCCCTCACTCTCCGGCCGCGTGGTGTCCCACCACGTCACCTCACCAGTGATCTTCGACGGGTCGGCGGGTGGCGGCGCGGGGGCGGGCACACCGCCGCCACAGGCGGAAACCGCCAGCGCGAGTGCCGCAACGACCGCTGCGGCGGGTAAGAGTCGTCGCATGTCCTCTCCTCACAGAGCTCGATCGGAGGTGGATCAAGCCGGACGTTACGCCGCCGTGATGCGTCCGGGTAGAGGCGAACGCAAAGCCTTCTGCAACCTGTTACATCTCTAGGCGTTGAATTTCAGAAACTTCCAGAGAGGGTTGCAAAGGCGACAACGGCCGTCCTGCATTACCTCAGGCCGAACGGGAACCATGACGGCTGGAGGCTGCACGTGTGGGACGGCGCGGCCGAGCCGACCGAGCGGGCCACTCCCCCGCGGCCGTCGGGGCCGTGTTCCGGGTGCCGCTCGCCGAGGGGGCGAAGAGGACGAAAGCCGACCTGACCGAGGCCAGGGCACACTGGATCGACCGCGACACGGTGGCCTGGCAGGTCGAGCCGTCGTCGCGGCACTTCCTCGCCTTCAGCGCGAAGGGCGACATCGCCTGCGACGAGGACGAGCTGACCGGCGACCTGCGGCTCGTCCGCCTGACCCCGGGCACGCTGACCGGCGAGCAGCAACGCAGGTGGCCGCACCTGGCCGCCTGCCAGGCGCTGAAGGTGGGCCCGCGCGATGCCGGCCTGGTGAAGGAGGCGCTGCGCGGCCAGGTCGTGGCCGTGGCGCGGGACGCCTCGGGCAGGCTGCTCGCCGCGACGGGCGTGCAGATCCCCGGCGTGCTCGACGACGTGTACGCCAAGGCCACCACCGCCACGCTCGGCCCGACCGGCCGGATCATCCCGAAGCTGGCGCTGTGGGCGCCGACCGCGCAGAAGGTCGAGCTGGCGCTGTACGGGCCGCGCCGCCGCACCGTGCACCGGATGCGCCGCGACGACGAGACCGGCGTCTGGTCGGCGCACGGGCCGCCGACGTGGCTGGGCCGCGAGTACACGTTCCTGGTGACCGTCTACTCCCCCGAGGACGGCATGGTGGTGACCAACGAGGTCACGGACCCGTACAGCCTGGCCGTGGCCCCGGACGGCGTGCGCAGCAGGCTCGTCGACCTGGACGCCCGGGTCCACAAGCCGCCCGGCTGGGACCGGCTGGCCAAGCCGGAGGCCGTGCCGCAGCACCAGGCGTCGATCTACGAGCTGCACGTGCGCGACTTCTCCGCCTCCGACGCGACCGTCCCGGCCGGGCGGCGCGGCACGTACGCGGCCTTCGACGGGGACGACGGGAAGGGCGGGGGCACTGCGGGGATGCGGGAGCTGCGGGCGCTGGCCGAGGACGGGCTGACGCACGTGCACCTGCTGCCGGTGTTCGACATCGCCACGATCCCCGAGCGCCGGGCCGACCGGACCGAGCCCGACTGCGACCTGGCCGCGCTGCCCGCCGACTCCGAGCGGCAGCAGGAGTGCGTGGCGCGCACGGCCGCGAATGACTCCTTCAACTGGGGCTACGACCCGCTGCACTACACGGTGCCGGAGGGCTCGTACGCGACGGATCCGGACGACCGGATCAAGGAGTTCCGCGGCATGGTCGCCGCGCTCAACCGGGCCGGGCTGCGCGTGGTGATGGACGTGGTCTACAACCACACGCACTCCACCGGCGTGCTCGACCCGATCGTGCCCGGCTACTACCACAGGCTGCTCGACGACGGCTCCGTGGCCACCTCCACCTGCTGCGCGAACACCGCCCCCGAGCACGCGATGATGGGCAAACTCGTGGTCGACTCCGTCGTCACGTGGGCGAGGCACTACAAGGTGGACGGCTTCCGCTTCGACCTCATGGGCCACCATCCGAAGGCCGGCATGCTGGCGGTGCGGCGGGCGCTCGACGCGCTGACCGTGGCGAAGGACGGCGTGGACGGCAGGTCGATCATCCTGTACGGCGAGGGCTGGAACTTCGGCGAGGTCGCCGACGACGCCAGGTTCGAGCAGGCCACGCAGGCGAACCTGGCCGGCACCGGCATCGGCACGTTCATCGACGGGCTGCGGGACGCGGTGCGCGGCGGCGGCCCGTTCGACGCCGACCCCCGGGTGCAGGGGTTCGGCTCCGGCCTGGCGGGCGCCCCCAACGGCGCACCGGCCAACGGCTCGGCCGAGGAGCAGCGGGCTCGGCTGGCCGCCTACTGCGACGTGATCAGGGTCGGGCTGACCGGGAGCCTGCGCGACTACGTGCTGCCGTCCGGCAAGAAGGGCTCGGAGATCCACCACAACGGCTCACCGGCGGGGTACGCGGAGGCGCCCGGCGAGGCGGTGGCATACGTGGACGCGCACGACAACGAGACGCTGTTCGACGCGCTGGCGTACAAGCTGCCGCAGGACACTCCCATGGCCGACCGGGTGCGGATGCAGGCGCTGTCGCTGGCCACGGCGATGCTGTCGCAGGGGACGGCGTTCGTGCACGCGGGCAGCGAGCGGCTGCGGTCGAAGTCCCTCGACCGCAACTCCTACGACTCCGGCGACTGGTTCAACCGGCTGCTGTGGGACTGCGCGGCCGGCAACGGTTTCGGCGCGGGCCTGCCGCCCAGGGCGGACAACGAGGCCAGGTGGCCGTACGCCAGGCCGCTCCTGGCCGACGCGGCGCTGCGGCCCGGCTGCGACGCGATCAACGCCAGCCGGGCGCGCTTCGGCGAGCTGCTGCGGATCCGGTCGTCGACGCCGGCGTTCGCGCTGGGCTCCCTGGACGAGGTGCGGCGACGGCTGTCGTTCCCGGACTCGGCCGAGGGCGTGATCACCATGCACGTGGACACGACGGGCCTCGATCCGCGCTGGACGTCGGTCACCGTCGTCTTCAACGCCACCCCGTCGGCCTGCACGCAGGCGCTGGCGGCGCCGGCGGGGCGGGACGTGGCCCTGCATCCCGTACAGGTCGCCTCCGGCGATCCGGTCGTGCGGGAGTCGGCGTTCGACCCCGCCACCGGCACGCTGACCATCCCGGCCCGCACGGTCGCGGTCTTCGTCACGTCTTAGCAGGGTTTCAGGCCCGCCGAGCTGGGCATGCGCACGGAACGGCCATACGAAGAAACTCTCTGGCGTAGACGCGCACGACGGCGCAGACTGGAGAGACGGCGATCGCGTGGAGCAGTGGAGCATCCGTGGACAATCAGCTTGATCACATGCCGGTCCTGTCCCGCGGCAGACATCGCAACCCTAAACGCGGTGCCTGCTTCATGGAACTGGCCTCCTACCTGGCCGGGGAGCGGTGGAGTGACCATCCGGCCTGCACGCATCCGTTGCTGGCCGCACTCGCCCGCCTGGTCAACGACAACACCAGCGACGAGAGCCGGGCCGAGCTCGTCGGGCTCGTACCGTCGATCATCGGCCTGGCCAGCGACGACCTGCGCGTGGACGCGCGGATCGCGCTGCGCTGCGCCACGACGGCGCTGCCGGTGGCGGCCGCCGAGCGCCAGCTCGCGCTGGCGGTGTCGGTGCTGGCGGCGGAGGAGATGCTGGCCAGGCTCGACGGGGTCCCGTCGGGACGGCTGAGCGAGCAGAGCCGCCGGGCGATGGAGGAGGTGCCGCACGCGGCCGAGCAGGCCAGGCGCTTCAGCCGCGCGGCCCGGATCACGGAAAAGGGTTTCCGCCGGTACGCCGCGCCCAACGCGGTGCAGCTGTCGGTGGTGGGCATCGTCCAGGCCTGCATCGCGGACCCGGACGTCCTGCTGCGCCGGCTGCTGGAGGAGGCGATCGCCGACTGCGACGCCCTGATCCGCGGCCCGCAGACCGCGGAGCCCGCCGTCCCGGCCCCGGCCCACGCCTGACCGGCACCTCCTTCCGGCGCCGCAAACCCGCCTCAGGATTTGCGGCGACCAGCGAGGATCGCGGGATCGAAGGAGACGTGAAACGGCGTGGTGATGGTGAGAACCTCGCCCGCTTCAGCCATGGCATCGAGCTTGTACGCCAACCCGCGCAGCTGGAAGACCTCGACCCGGGGTGCACTCTTTCCTTCGAGATCGACGCGGATGAAGGTGGGGATGCCTGCTGCGGCGTATTTGGGTGGTTTGATCTCGTAATCGCGCTTCCTGCTCCCGACCCCAGGACTCACGATCTCCACCACCGCCACCACTTCGGGGAAGGAGATCTCTGGGAACCCTGAAACCATCGCGTCCGCGTCCGCGATCACGACGTCGGGGATGAGACCGTCATCCCCGACCACGATCCCCACCGCTTCAGCCACCTCGAGATCATCCGGCCTCGCGTCATCCAGCAGGCGCACCAACCGCTTGGCGCAGATGGCATGATTCGGGGCAGGTACGCCGTGCACCACGAGACTCCCGTCGATCAACTCGATGCGCTCCCCGGTCTGGGGCAGCTTGAGCCAGTCGTCGACGGTGTAACCGGTGGCACGGGCCTGCGGGAACAGGCGTGCCGGCTTAGGGAGCGGGTGCTCGATTAGCCAGCCCTCGCTTGGCAGGGCACTCATGCCTTCCTCGCCACCTTCCATAAGCCGAGTCTCGCATGCCGCACACTTCACGGCCATACGCATTCACGCGATCACACCGAGTGACGCGACGACATTACCCGGGCTTGACTCACCCCGCACCCTCTTTGTGCAAGCCCGTGCACACTGCGTCACCGAGGCGGCCTTTTCGCAGCTCAGGCAAGCCTCTCCTTCGTTGCGGATCTTGGCGACATATGCCTACATTTTGGACTAGAGACCCGTAAGTGGAGGAACTACATGACCATCGAGCTCTCCCGGCCGCGCTCTCCGGAGAGTCACCACAGCCACCGTGACGTCACCGGCGGCTGGCTGCGTCCGGCGGTGTTCGGGGCCATGGACGGGCTCGTGTCCAACTTCGCGCTGATCGCCGGGGTCGTGGGTGCGGCGGGCGCCGGGCGGGCCGCGGTGCTCGCCGGGTTCGCCGGGCTGGCGGCCGGGGCGTTCTCCATGGCGGCCGGCGAGTACACGTCGGTCAAGTCCCAGACCGAGCTGATGCGGGCGGAGATCGCCGTGGAGCGGCGCGAGCTGGCCCGCAACCCGGTGGGCGAGCGGGCGGAGTTGGCCGCGCTCTACCGGTCGCGCGGGCTCGACGCCGACCTGGCGCGGCGGGTCGCCGAGGGGCTGTCGGCCGATCCGGAGCAGGCTCTGCGGGTGCACGTGCGCGAGGAACTGGGTGTGGACCCGGATGACCTGCCCTCGCCGTACCTGGCCGCCGGGTCGTCGTTCTGCGCGTTCGCGACGGGGGCGCTGGTGCCGCTGGTGCCGTTCCTGTTCGGGGCGTCCGGGCTGGTGGCGGCCGTGGTGCTGAGCGTGCTCGGGCTGTTCGGGTTCGGCGCGGCGGTGGCGGTGATGACCGCGCGGCCGTGGTGGCTGGGCGGCCTGCGGCAGCTCGCGCTGGGCGTCGGCGCCGCCACCGTCACGTTCGGCCTGGGCAACCTGCTCGGCGTCGCGATGTCATAGGACCTTGCGGGCACGGTCTACGTGCGGCTGGTCGCGGCCAGCTTGACACCGAGGCCGATGAGGGCGGCCCCGGTCAGGCCGTCCACGGTCCTGCGCACGGCCGGCCTGGCGAACACCCTGCGCAACGTACCGACGATGTTGGCCACCACCAGGAACCACGCGACCGTGCCCGCCAGCGCGATCACGGACAACACCAGCGTGTCGCCGATCGACGCGCCCGAGCTGACGAACTGCGGCACGAGGGCCACGAAGAACAGCGCCGCCTTGGGGTTGAGCACGTTGGTGAGCAGCCCTTCGCCGAACGCCGCCGACGAGCTGCGCCGCCCAGGGTCGGGCAGGCCGAGCTCCAGCTCCCCGCCCTTGCGCAGGGCCGAGCGCAGCGCCTTGACCCCGAGATAGAGCAGGTAGGCCGCACCGACCACCTTGACCACGGTGAACGCCACGGCCGAGGCGGACAGCAGCGCCGCGACGCCGGTGGCCGCGGCCACCACCCAGACGAACACGCCCACGGAGATCCCGAGCGCGGCGGCCATGCCGTACCCGCGGCCGGAGACGGCGGAGCGGCGTACGACGACCGCGAAGTCCGGGCCGGGGGACATGGCCCCGAGCAACACGACACCACCGAAAGCCACGAACTGCGTCATAGAGGTCATGGCGTTCACCTTACGGGCATCCGTCTCCCGGGTATCAAGGCGCACCACCCGGTGCCGGGCGCGCCGGGGCGGGGGTCAGACGCGGCGGCCGCGTAGCTCGCGGTACCTGCGTACCAGGCGCTCGGTGGACGGGTCCGGGAGCGAGGTCGGCGGCTCGTCGGAGGTGAGGGCCGGGGCCAGGTCGAGGGCCATCTTCTTGCCCAGCTCCACCCCCCACTGGTCGAAGGAGTCGACACCCCAGATGGTGCCCTCGGCGAACACGATGTGTTCGTAGAGGGCGACGAGCTGGCCGAGCGTGGACGGGGTCAGCTTGGGGGCGAGGATCGTGGAGGTGGGGCGGTTGCCCGGCATCACCTTGTGGGGGACGATCTCTGGCGCGGTGCCCTCGGCCGCGATCTCCTCGGCCGTCTTGCCGAACGCCAGCGCCGACGTCTGCGCCAGCAGGTTGGCGGTGAGCTGGTCGTGCATGCCCTCGCGGTCCTCGAAGGGCTCGGCGAAGCCGATGAAGTCGGCGGGGACGAGGCGGGTGCCCTGGTGGAGGAGCTGGTAGAAGGCGTGCTGGCCGTTGGTGCCGGGCTCGCCCCAGAAGATCTCGCCGGTGCTGACCGTGACCGGGGAGCCGTCGGCGCGTACGGACTTGCCGTTGGACTCCATCGTGAGCTGCTGCAGGTAGGCCGGGAAGCGGTGCAGCCGCTGGCTGTAGGGCAGGACGGCGCGGGTCTCGGCGTCGAAGAAGTCGGTATACCAGATCCCGAGCAGGGCCATCAGCACCGGCATGTTCGCCTCGAACGGCGCGGTGCGGAAGTGCTCGTCCATGGTGTGGAAGCCGGCGAGCATCTCGCGGAACCGCTCAGGACCGATGGCGATCATGAGGGACAGCCCGATGGCGCCGTCGTAGGAGTAGCGGCCGCCGACCCAGTCCCAGAAGCCGAACATGTTGTCGGTGTCGATGCCGAACTGGTCGACCTTCTCGGCATTGGTGGAGACGGCCACGAAGTGCTTCGACACCGCCTCGTCGCCCAGCGCCTCGACCAGCCAGCGGCGCGCGACCCTGGCGTTGGTGAGCGTCTCGAGGGTGGTGAAGGTCTTGGAGCTGACCACGAACAGCGTGGTCTCGGGGTCGAGATCGGCGAGGTTGCCGGTGATGTCGGCGGGGTCGATGTTGGAGACGAACCTGGCCGTGATGCCGGCGTCGGCGTAGTCGCGCAGCGCCTCGTAGGCCATGGCGGGGCCCAGGTCGGAGCCGCCGATGCCGATGTTGACCACGGTCTCGATGGGCTTGCCGGTGGCGCCCTTCCACTCCTTGGACCTGACCCGGCCGGCGAAGGCGCTCATCTTGTCGAGCACGGCGTGCACGTCGGCCACGACGTCCTGCCCGTCCACGACCAGCTCGGCGCCCCTGGGCAGGCGCAGCGCGACGTGCAGGACGGCGCGGTCCTCGCTGACGTTGATGTGCTCGCCGCCGAACATGGCGCCGATCCGGTCGCGCAGGCCCGCCCGCTCGGCCAGGGCCACCAGCAGGTCTATCGTCTCCTGGGTGGCACGGTGCTTGGCGTAGTCGAGGTAGAGGTCGCCGGCGGTCACCGTCATGCGCCCGGCCCGGCCGGGGTCCTGCGCGAACAGCTCCCGCAGGTGCCTGCCCGCCAGCTCCTCGTGGTGCTTGGCCAAAGCCGCCCACTCCTGGCTCTGGGTGATATCGCCGTTCACGCTTCCTCCTCATGTCGCCAAACCGGGTCACCATCGTGCCGTAACCGCATACCCATCGCGGTTGATTCCGCGCACGGCGGAGCGGAGTCTTTAGGAGCTCAGTGAGATTCGCGGCCGACGGCGTCGCCGCTGGAGCCGACGAGGAAGTCGAGGTCGGCGCCGCGGTCGGCCTGAGTGACGTGGTCGACGTAGAGGCGTTCCCAGCCGCGGGCGGGCTTGGCGTGCCCGCTCACGACCGGCGGCCTGGCGTTCAGCTCGGCGTCGGGGATGTCCACGTCCAGGCGCCGCGCGGCCACGTCGAGCACGATCGGGTCACCGGTGCGCACCTTCGACAGCGGGCCGCCCGCGGCGGCCTCGGGCGCGGTGTGCAGGACGACCGTGCCGTACGCGGTGCCGCTCATGCGGGCGTCGCTGATGCGCACCATGTCGCGTACGCCCTTGGCCAGCAGCTTCGCCGGCAGCGGCAGGTTGCCGACCTCCGGCATGCCGGGATAGCCCTTGGGCCCGCAGCCGCGCAGCACCAGCACGGACGTCTCGTCCACGTCCAGGTCGGGCGAGTCGAGGCGGGCGTACACGTCCTCGACGCTGTCGAAGACCACGGCCCGGCCGCGGTGCCGCAGCAGCTCGGGAGAGGCGGCGGCGGGTTTGATCACGGCGCCGCCGGGTGCGAGGTTGCCGCGCAGGACGGCGATGCCCGCGTCGGGCAGCAGCGGGTCGGCGCGCCGCCTGATGACGGTCTCGTCCCAGATCTCCGCCCCGGCCACGTGCTCGGCCAACGGCCGCCCGGTGACGGTGATCGCGGCCGGGTCGAGCAGGTCCTCGACCTCCTTCAGCACGGCGGCCAGCCCGCCCGCCCGGAAGAGGTCGTCCATGAGGTGCCGCCCGGCGGGCTGGAGGTCGGCGAGCAGCGGCACGCCGGCGCCGGTGCGGTCGAAGTCGTCCAGGGTGAGGTCGACGCCGAGCCGGCCGGCGATGGCGAGCAGGTGGACGACGGCGTTGGTGGAGCCGCCGACGGCGGCGAGGGTGACGATGGCGTTGAGGAACGATCCCCTGGTCATGACCTGGCTCGGCCGGCGGCCCCGCTTGACGAGGTCGACGGCGAGCCGGCCGGTCTCGTGGGAGCGTTCGAGCAGGCGGCTGTCTGGCGCGGGGGTGCCGGCGGTGCCGGGCAGCGTCATGCCGAGCGCCTCGGCCATGCAGGCCATCGTGGAGGCGGTGCCCATCGTGTTGCAGTGGCCGCGGCTGCGGATCATCGACGACTCGGACTCGAGGAACGCCTCGCGGGAGAGCGTGCCCGCGCGTACCTCCTCGCTGAGCCGCCACACGTCGGTGCCGCAGCCGAGCGGCGCGCCCCGGAAGTGCCCGGTCAGCATGGGGCCGCCGGGCATCACGACGGCGGGCAGGTCCACCGAGGCGGCGGCCATCAGCAGCGACGGGATGGTCTTGTCGCAGCCGCCGAGCAGCACCACGCCGTCGATCGGGTTGGCGCGCAGCATCTCCTCGGTGGCCATGGCCGCCAGGTTGCGCCAGAGCATCGCGGTCGGGCGGACGTTCGTCTCCCCGAGCGAGACGACAGGCAGGTTGAGCGGTACGCCGCCGGCCTCCCACACGCCGTGCATGACGCTCTGCGCCACCTCGTCGAGGTGCGAGTTGCAGGGGGTGAGGTCGGAGGCGGTGTTGGCGATCGCGATGTGCGGCCGCTCCCCCTCGAACGCCTCGCGCGGCAGCCCGCGCCGCATCCAGGCCCGATGGATGTAGGAGTTCCGGTCGTTGCCCGAATACCAGCGCGAACTCCTGAACTTCATGTTCGCAGACTAACGGCATGTCGCCGCCAAGCCTGACCTGCAACGGCGAACGAGGCTGATTACGCATCGGCATGGTCATTCCGCAGGGATTCCGCAGCCGGGTCTCGTGGATCATGATTCCAGCGCTATCTCTTTACGGTGGTTGGCGATTTCGCGTTGGCCGTCGATGCACTTGGCATAGATCCTCAGGAGCAAGGCCGGGCTCAGAAGTAGCTGCTGGCGGTGCGTGTGCGGAAGGCCCACCAGTTCCACGCCTGGTAGGCGAGGATCACCGGGATCAGCACCACTCCGAACGCGGTCAGGATCTGCAGCGTGGTGCCGTCGGCCGCAGCCTCGGCGACGCTCAGGCCTGCACCGGCTTTGGTGGCCAGCACGTACGGGTACTGTCCTGCCCCCACCAGCAGCACCGGCGCGACTGTTGCACAGCAGGTGGCGGCGAAGGCACGGATGCGGTGCCCGCGCGACAGCGACCACCAGGCGGCCACCAGTGCCGTCACCAGCATCCCGGTCAGGAGCGCCGAGGTGAGTGGGTTGGTCATCGAAGCGCCCACGCCCAGCAGCGTCAACACCAGCGCCAGGACTGCGGCGGCGCCTGCCGCGCCCACCAGGGTGGTGCCCGCGCGGCGGGCCCTGGCGGTCAGGGCAGGGGCCGAGCGCAGCGCCAGGAAGGCCGCCCCGTGCGCGGCGAACAGCAACGCCATGCCCACCCCGCAGGCCAGCACGAACGGCGTTAGCACCTGGCCGACCCCGATGTGGAAGCTGCCGTCGGCGCGGCGCGGCACCCCGTGCAGCAACAACCCCACCACCAGCCCCCAGCACACGGCCGGCAACGCGCCGCCCGCCACGATGAGCGCCTGCCACCACCGGCGGCCGCGGCGGGTACGGCGGCGCAACTGGACCGCGGTGTTGCCTACCACCAGCCCGACCAAGATCGCCACCACCAGCGGGTACAGCCCTGACAGCAGACTGCCCTCCAGGTGCGGGAAGGCGCCGAACATCACGCCGGTGAAGGCCACCAGCCACACCTCGTTGCCCAGGAAGAACGGTGCCATCGCGCCCAGGGCCGCGTCGCGGTCTTTCATGAACGGGTGCAGCAGCTGCACGCCGAGGTCGTAGCCGCCCAGCACGAAGTACCCGGACAGCAGCAGCCCGAGCAGGGCCAGCCAGAACGTCTGCATGGTCGTCTCGCTCTCAGAAGGCCGGAACCGTTTGCTTGTCTTCGGCCAGCGGCAGTGGCGCGCCGAGCTGGGTGGCGTCCGGGCCGCGTCTGGCCAGGCGGGTGATGAGCGTCCAGTTCGTCACCGCCAGCGCCACGAAGATGGCGATGAAGGTCGCGCACGAGATGGCCAGCGCAGCCGTACTGACATGGGACAGGGCGTCGGCGACCTTCAGCTCGCCGTAGACCAGCCACGGCTGGCGGCCCACCTCGCGGAAGACCCAGCCGCCCACTGAGGCGATGAACGGGAAGGGGATCATCGCGGTCATCAGCCAGGCTAGGGGGCGCCAGCGCACCAGCCAGTCCTTCCACAGCAGGATGACGGCGATCAGGGTGATGGTGGAGATGGTGTTGCCGATGATCGTCATGGCGTCCATCGAGACGCGCAGCCATTCGCCCGGCAGCGTGTAGTCGCCCGGTCCGTACTGCTGGACGAGTTGGGCCTGCACCTGGGCGACGCCGCTGTCGTCCATGGCGGCGATTTTCATCGGCTGGGTACGGCGCAGCAGGGGGAACTGCATGTCGCCGACGATGATGACGAAGAAGGAGGCCAGCATGGCCACCCACACCCCCAGGCGGAGCGAGCCGCGAAACAGGTCGGTCTCCTTGGTGCCGCGGGCGAAGTGGTAGGCGCTGACGCCGGCGACGAACACCCCGCCGGTCGTCAGCGCGGCCAGGGTGACGTGGGCCAGCGCGATCAGCGCGCTCGGGTTGGTCAGCAGCGCGGTGAAGTCGGTGAGGTAGGCGGCTCCGTCGCGTACTTGGTAGCCGACCGGGTGTTGCATGAAGCCGTTGGCGACGAGGATCCAGTAGGCGGAGGCGTAGGCGGTCAGGGCCACCAGCCAGATCAGCGTGACGTGCACGCGGCGGCGCAGCCGCCCCCATCCGAAGATCCACATGCCGAGGAAGGTGGATTCGGCGAAGAAGGCGATGAGGGTTTCCAGTGCTAGCGGGGCGCCGAACACGTTGCCGGCGAACTTGCTCAGCCCGCTCCAGCTGAGCCCGAACTGGAACTCCATGACGATGCCGGTGGCGATGCCGACGGCGTAGTTGATGAGGTAGAGCTGGCCCCAGAAGCGCGTCATGCGCTCACGTACGGCCGCTTTGGCGGGATCTCGGGTGAACGCGGCTCTGGTGTGCATGATCGCCACGATGGGGACCAGGCCCATCGTGAGGATCACGAACAGCCAGTGGATGCCGGTGGTGGCCGCGAACTGGAGTCGCGCCAGATCCGCAGCGCTCATGGTGCGACCTTCCTGGTGCAGTGGCGTGGTGTGGGGGCCATTGCGACCGTAGAGGACAGGCGCTTATGCCTTCAAAGACCGGTTTTGCCATGAACAGATAACCCTCAAGGCATAACCCCTAGCCGATGGCCGCATCCAGCTCGCCGCTCTCCGCCGTCCCCGCACTCAGGCCGACCACCATGGCCGCATCGCCCTGGTGACGGCCTTTCCGCGGCCAGCATGCCACGATGCCATGACCTCACCCAGCACGGCTGCAACGTCCGTGACGAGCGCTGCGGACGTCGCCACCGCGCACCGCCCGATCGAAGTGGTGAGCGGATCCCACGCCTCACATCGTCGACGTCGCCGGCGGGACACCCGACGATGTGGCGATCATGAAGCGCGTCCTCAGCGCTTCTCCTGTGGTTCGCCGGTGATCCAGTTCCAGTTGGCGATCGTGGTGCGCATCAGGCGGGCGGCGGTGGATAGGTGGCTGCCAGCGTTCCAGTACAGGGTGACCGCGCGTCGGCAGTCAGGGCTGTCGACGGGGACCCAGGCGGCGGGGACCCGCGTGGAGCTGGTCCGGGCGAAAGCGGGGACGAGACCGATGCCGAGCCCCGCGCTGATCAGGGCCGCGATGGCGCTGGGCTCGTCGACCTCGCAGACGATCTTCGGGGTTTGGTCTCGTGCGGCGAAGAGCCGGTCCAGGAGGCGGCGTTGCCAGTGCCCTTTGCGGGCGCTGACGAAGGGCTGGCCGGTGAGCTCGTCGATGCTCACCGACGTACGGCTCGCCAGCGGATGGTCGAGCGGCGTGGCCAGACCGACCGCCTCATCGAGCAGTTGGACCGCTTCCAGGCCCTCAGCGGGGATCGGCTGGGAGGCGACGCACAGGTCGACGTCCTGGGCCCGCAGGTGACGGCCCATGTCCTCGGCCGCCATCCAGCGGAGTTCGACCTCGATGGCCGGGTGAGCTCGTTTGAAGGCCGCCAGCGGCCCGGTGAGCGTGAGGAAGGTCTCCGACGCGAGCCGTACGGTGCCCACACCCTCGCTGACGGCCTCGGCGACGGCTCGCCGCCCCGCATCCAGATCACCCAGGGAGCGTTCGACGTAATCGCGGAAGAGCTTGCCCGCGTCATTCAGCCGCAGTCGGCCGCTCCGGTCGAACAGCGGTGTGCGCAGCTCGCTCTCCAGCCGGGCGATGGTACGGCTCAGCGACGGTTGTGCGACGCGAAGCTCCTCGGCCGCGCCGCTGAGGTGTTCCAGCCGCGCCACCACCAGGAACTGCCTGAGCGAGTTCAACTCCATCACGCCTCCAGATACATAGCATTAAAGCGATATTAATCTTAGCCAAGATAACCCGTGAGTCATATTGCCTGGATCTGTTCGCACATCGAGTGAGGAGGGTCCCTCATGGCCGGCATCACAGGGACGGCCAAGCAGGAGGAGGATCTGCGGTCGCCGATACCCAATCCCCTGCGGTTCGTCCCGGAGATGACAGGAGTCGCTCGAAAGGCCTACACGGGAATCGCGGCGGATCGCCACGCACAACTCGATCTTGGACTTCGGTGCCGTTTCGGCATGACTGTTACCCCGATCGATCTCTTCGGGTCATCGGCCTGGCCGCGCCTGTTTCGCGACCGCACCTTCACCATCGTCATCGCGGTCGGCTTCATCGCCGGCGTCACCGTCGAAGATCTTTCCATCGCAGACCAAGGGCTCGCCACCGTCAAAGTCGCCAATCAGGTCCACTTCGCCTGAGGCTGATCGCGGCTTGGCATGCGTGATGTGATCGCCTTCGAGGAACAGGAAGCGCTGAAGGTCGAGATTGTAGATCTCCTCACCGTTGCGAGTGTCCGCCGTGACCTGCGGCGACGCCGCTCGTTTGGGCCGTGTGGCGCGATTCTTACGGCGGGCCGAGTTCGCAAACGACCTGATCCGGGAGGCCCCCACCCGCCTGGCGTACCGGCGCCGTGCCCTGCTCGTGTCGATCGAAGTCACGCCGCCCGTGCGGGATGTCACGCATTCCAGGTGACAGCACCTTCAACGAAAGGTACGCGACATGCGAAAGCGCACATTGGCCGTCACGGTGGCGGCCGTCGCCATGGCGAGCCTGGCCGTGGCGCCGGCGACCGCGAGCACCTCGGTGTGCACCGACAGGACGTTCAGCATCTCGGAGCGCACGTTCGGCAAGTACGTGCCGCCGTGGACGGGGGTCGGCGACAAGGACTTCGACGGGCATGGACCTCGGGTCCAGGTCTGGGGCCGGCTGCGGTACAACACCGCCCACACCAGCCTGGTCTTCTGGATCACCATGAAGGCGCGGGAGACGAAGTCGGACTGGACGGCGGTCGACGGGACGAGGTCGTACGCCTTCTTCACGGCCCCGTCGGGGTACGTCATCCAATCGGTCACCGACCCGATCGGGCGGACGCTCACGCTGGTGGACTATTCCAGGATCTACGTCGACGACGATCACTCGGACGATGTGCTCGGGCCGGCGATCAACGACCCGGCGCACCCGAGCCTGGTCCAGTCGTACCGCGTCACGGGGGACACCGAGGGCAACGAGGCGGGCACCCGCAGCGGGGTCACGACGACGACCCGGTCGATGGAGATCCACGCTCGGAAATGCACGACCACGTGATGTCTCCGGGTGAGTAGAGGCACTGGGCACCGGTGCTGACGGTCGCGGTGACGGACTCGGCGATCTCCGGGTCCGCCGCTGCGATCTCGTCGATGGCGCGCTTGACCGCCTTGCGCACGGCGGTGCGGGCGCGCTCTCCGGCGTCGGCGAAGCTCCGGCGCCGCCCGCCCTTGCCGGTGGCGGCGCGCAGTTCCTCCGCCAGCGCGTCCAGCTGGGCGCGCAGGTGCTCGGCGAGCGCGACGTCCGCGTCCTGCTCGGCCTCCTTGATCTCGGTGACCAGCTCGCGGGCATGTTCGCGGTAGGCGGCCATGGCCTGGTCGTCCAGGAGTGGCTGGCGGGTGGCCGGGGCCATGGAGGTGGAGTCGTCGCCGGTGGCCAGCTCCAGGGCGGAGATCGGGCGGCCGGGGTTGAGCAGGAGCGTCACCAGGTGGCGGACGCCGACCATGTCGGGGACGGCCGCGCGGCGGGGGCCCAGCTGGAAGATCCAGGTGCGGGCGTCCTTGCGTATCGTGCCCTCACGGTGCGCGATCTGCTGCCGTCTGGCGGTCCACTGCTCGGCGCGCAGGTCCATGCCCATGTCCCGCGCCGCGGTCGCGGCCTCGTGCAGCAGGGCCGCCGCGCGGTCGCGGTCGCCGAGGGCGATGAGCGCCTCGGCCAGGTTCGCCTGCGTCAGCGCGGTGACCGGCCGGTTGCCGAGGCGGCGGGTGGCCTCGACGGCCCCGCCCAGGTGCTCCGCCGCCGTCCGCGGCTCGCCCATGGCCATCGCCGCCAGCCCGAGCGGCCTGGCCGCCGATCCCAGGCAGACGGCGGCCAGAGACGGCATCACGGGCAGGCCCGCGTACGGTTTGAGCAGCTGGTACACCTTGCGGGCCAGGTCGGCGTCGCCCAGCAGGTACGCCGCCTCGGCCAGCGCCGCCATCCCGGCCAGCCACGTACTGGACTCCGGCAACGCGGCCAGGTCGGGCGCGGGGGCATACCCGCCGACCTCCCCGAACACGACCGGAACCGACTCCGCGCCGTCCAACCGGCCGCCCTCCGCCGGAGCGCGGCCTGTCGCAGCCCCATCCACCGCGGCGCTGTCCATCGCGACACGGTCCGCCGCAGCATGATCCGGCGCGGACAGAGCAGACGCAGGCGGAGCAGGCGCGGACGGAGCGGGGTCGGTCAGGCGGCTTAAGAGGGTGCGGGCCTCGTCGTGGCGGCCGGCGGCGGCGGTGAAGCAGGCGACGGTGGCGCGGAAGGCGAACTCGGAGGGCACCAGCGTGGGCGAGGTGGCGACGGCCGACACCATGTCGAGCACGTCGCTCTCCCGCCCCTGCGCCCACCGGATCGCGGCCAGATGCGCGCCGAGGTAGCCGAGCGCGTCCGCGTCCCCGACCTGCTCGCCGAGCGGGTAGCAGTCACTTGCCTTGGCCTCGGCCTCCTCCAGCCGGCCCGCCCTGATCAGCAGCATGACGTCGATGACGGCCACGATGTAGCCGATGGTCCGGCACGTCAGGAACTCGGCGCGTTCGCGCAGTTCGGCGAGGGAGCGTTCGGCCTGCGGGTCGCCGAGCAGGAACAGGTCGACGGTCCGCCAGCACAGCCCCATGAGCGCGAGCATGCCCTTGCCCGCCCCGGCCGCCACCTTGATCAGCTCTTCGGCGAGCGGCAGGCGGGCGCGGGCGTACCTGGGGGTGAGCAGCGCGTGGTGGCACAGCGACAGCGCCTCGGCCAGGACCTCGCCGTCGCCGGTGCGCCTGGCGTCCTCCAGCGCGGCCAGCACCGGTTCGACGGGCGCGCCGTGGTAGACCTCCTCGGCGGCCAGTCGTACGGTGAGCCGGGCACGCAGGCAGGTCTCCGAGGTGGGCAGGGCGGCCAGGGCGCGGCGCTGGATGCCGGTCACCCGCTGCCATTCGATGGCGGTGCGGTGCTCGTCCACCCAGACGCCGCCCAGCCCGATCGCGGCCCTGGCCAGCCGGTGTACGTCGCCTTCCCGGGTGGCGGCCTCCGCGGCCTGGTCGAACATCCTGCGCGCGTCGGTGAGCCGGCCGCACATGAGCACGGCCTCGGCCCGCTCCACCAGCAGCGGCGCCGCGGGGCCCGGCACGTGTCCCTGCTCCTTGATCGACACGGTGGTCTCCAGCAGGGCCGCCGCCCGTTCGTAGGACAGGCCGTGCAGCAGCGCCGCCGCGCTGGCCCGGCAGGCCGTCACGGCGCGGGCCGCGTCCTGCCGGGAGCGCGGGGCCGCACCCGCCGCGTGGTACGCGTACGTGGCCAGGCTGGCCGCGTCGGACGCCGGCCGCCGCTCGAGCAGGTCGGCCATGCGGGCGTGTACGGCGAGACGCTCGGCGACCGGCACCGTGTCCAGTAGCGCCTCGCGCACCAACTCGTGTGTGAAGCCGAACCGGCCCAGCGCCCCCAGCCCGATCGGCCCGGCGCTCCAGTCAGACGGCGGGCGGTCCGATGTGCCCAGCCGGATCAGGCCGGCGTCCTCGGCGGGTGGCAGCAGGTCCCATGCGTCGGCCAGCGGCAGGCCGACCGCGGCCGCCGCGTCGGCGACGGACACCGACTGGCCGAGCAGCGCGGCCCCGCCGAGCAGCCGCCGCGCGGGCGCGCTCAGCCCGTCGGCGGCCAGGTGGACGGCGGCGCGCACGCTGCTCGGCGTCAGCGCGCACAGCTCGTCGGGCCCGAGCGCGCTCGCCCGCCGCAGGAACAGCGGGTGGCCCCGGGTGATGCCGTGCAGCGTCTCCAGCAGCCCGGCCCTGAGCCGCGCGTGGCCGTTGAGGTCGAGGAACGCCGCCGTCTCGGCGACGCTGAACGGCCCGAGCCGCACCATCAGCGCGGCCTCGTCGAGCAGGCCGAGGTCGTCGCGGCAGGCCAGGATCAGCACAAGCGGCGTCGTGGGCAGGGCACGGGCCAGGAACCTGGCCAGCAGCAGCGTCCCGGAGTCGGCGGCGTGCGCGTCGTCGAGAACGATCAGCGCTGGGCCGCCCGCCTCCCGCAGCGCCTGAGCGACGGCGGTGAACGCGGCGAACCGCTCGGCGGGCACCGGGTGGGCGGCGCGCGGCCCGTACAGGATGCGCAAAATCTCCGGCCACGGCCACAGGGGCGGGGCGTCGGCGCCGGTCCAGCAGCAGGTCATGGCCACTCGCCAGCCGTCGTCCTCGGCGCGGGAGGCGATCCTGCGGCAGAGCGTCGTCTTGCCGATGCCGGGCTCGCCGGTGACCACCACCAGGCGGCCGCCCTCGACGGCCGCCTCGGCGATGACCTGCTGCACCTGGCGCAGCTCCCGCTCGCGCCCGACGAACCGGGTGTCGTTGCGCACCAAGGTCATGCTCTCGATGGAAGCGCACCCGTTCGCCGGGCTCCACGTACTTTTGCGAGGTCACGGCCAGGTGTTGGCCTCGGCCTCGAACACCTCCCCGTCGCTCTCCACGGGCAGCACGCACAGCGGCTCCCCGCTCGGGTCGCCGTCATACGGGGCAATGTAGCGCTGAGTAACAGGGGGTCCCGGGAGGCGTTGACATAACGTCCGTTAGCGGGCCACCCGACCTGGGCAAACGCGCCTCCCGGGCATTATCGCCCAGCGGACGCCCGACTAATTCCTCACTGCCCAGACCGAAACCCGGCCTTGGCGCTGGCGCACTTCACCCTCTGCGACCTGCGGCGATCTTCTACCTTGCCCCGGGTGACGCCGACCCGAGCACCGAGCCTTGATGCAGGCCGCAGCCAGCCACGCCTTGGGGAAACGGCCAGCCTCATCCTTGGCCGGAAGTTCGACGTCCAGGACGCTCGACCACTCCGCCAGTCGCAGGCCCGTGCCGTACAGACCATCGACGAACGCGGCGTCCCGATCCTCGTTGAAGCCACGCCAGCCCAGGCGGCGCCGCCCGTCGAACCCGAACCCGCGCAACCCGACATCGCGCCACTGCTCGAACGCCGGCCGCAACAGCCACTTCACCTGCCGCCGCGGAGCACCCGCTGGCCGAGCCGGATCTCGCCGACCATCCCTCGCCGCCACCTCGAGATCGTCCACCTCCGGCCCCGCCACGGTGGGCACAGGGTTCACGACCCCGTAGCGCTCACCAGCCCACCGGTAGAAGCTGTTCAGCGCCGCACGGTCGGCATCGAACGACGTCGCCCGAACCCGACCGTCGTTGCGGTGATCGGTCATCCTCCAGTACTTGAAGGCATCGAAGTCCGCCGTCGTCGCCGCGTCCCACGACCGGCCGAGCCCTTCCAGGAAGTCCAACCACACAACCAGCGAGTATGCATACCGCCGCCACGTGCGAGGCTGCTTTCCCGCGACCCTGCTCAGCCGAAAGAACAGATTGATCCGCGCGTCCGCCGACCCCGACGGCGACAGCAGGATCGGTGTCCCCTGACGCGCCCCGTTCCGTGCCGCCCACTCGTACACATCCCCGAAGCTCGCAAGGACCTCATCCTCGGCAGCGTCCAGGCCCACCGTGAAATCGTAGAAATCCAGCGACCAGGACCCGTAGGTCTCCACGGCCACCTCCGTCACAGATATAACCGACGGTGATGGAGAGAGTAGAGAATATGTGGGACCACGACCTGGTGGTGGAGAAGATCCACCGGGCGGCGCCGAAGGCGATCTACCCGCGCTGCAGCGCCGGCGGCCGCGCCTGCCCGCCCGAAGACAGCGGCGGCCCCGAGGGGTTCGCCGACCTGCTGCGCGCGCTGCGGCACAAGAAGGGCTGGAAGTACCGCCAGGCGCGCGACGTGCTGGGCACCAGCCGCTGGGACGGCACGGCCTGGGACCGCCAGGAGGTCAACGACCAGCTCGCCGAGCTCGGCAAGCACTGGCCATGGTGGCCTCCCGGCAAGGGCGCGGCGACGCCGTAACAGCCCGAGCTCGCCACGATCCACGCCGCATTCGGTGGCGCAGACCACCCGAGGCGCGGCCCGTCGACGGGGTGGGAGGGGCGCAGACCAAGTACGGGTCGAGCCGAGATAACGGGAATTCCGGCCATGGGTGGATCTTGAGCGCTCTGACCTGCTGCAACGTCGAGGGGGTTCGAGCTCCGCCGTACGACTCGGGGCCAGCCGTACTTCCGAGATGAGCCAATCTCGGAAGTGGATTCCAGGCCGTACTTCCGAGATTCCGCACTC
>NZ_VCJS01000566.1 GCF_005893125.1 Nonomuraea basaltis
GCGGTGGATCCAGCTGAGGCTGTTCGAAGCACGCCGGGACTTCACCAGGTTCGACGAGAGCGCCGAAGTCGATCTCGCCAATCCGTGGCTGAGCTGGGCGCTCTATCTCGCCTATCGGCGGGGCGAGGCGCACGGGTGGCGACGCGGTGTTCGATTCGCCGTCCGGCGCGCCCTGGTCATCGTGTTGTCCCGGCACAGCTGCCTCGACGTCGTCTACTACTCGGAGTTGTTCCCCGCACTGCGCGCGCTGGACCTCACCGTCGAGCGGACCCTCGAGGTGCTGCAGGAGATGGGGGTGTTCATCGATGACCGGCCGCCGGCCTTCGACGGGTGGCTGGAAGCCAAGCTCGAAGGACTCGCCCCAGGCATCCGAGACGACGTCGAGGCCTGGGCGCGGGCGCTGCGCGACGGCGCCCCCCGGATCAAGCCTCGCAACATCAAGTCGGTCTGGATCCAGGTGAACCGGCTGCGTCCCACGCTGCTGCACTGGTCAGACCAATACGAACACCTGCGGGAAGTCACCCGGGAGGACCTCACCTCGATCCTCGACGGCATGCAGGGATTTCACCGCTCGAACTTCCTGGTCGCGGCACGATCGCTGTTCGCGTTCTGCCGCAAACGGCGCAGCATCTTCCGCAACCCGACCCGCGGCATCCGCATCGGCCAGCATCCTTACGGGCTCCTCCAGCGGCTCGACCAGGACGACATCGACCGGGCGGCCGAAGCCGCCACCACCCCAGCCGCCCGGCTCGTGCTCATGCTCGCCGCCGTTCACGCCGCCCGCACCGGCGCCATCCGCTCCCTGCTCCTCGATGACGTCGACCTCGGCAACCGACGGCTCACCATCGCCGGCCGCACCCGCCCCATCGATGAGTTCACCCATCAGATCCTGCTCGAATGGCTCGATTACCGGCGCACCCGCTGGCCGAACACAGCCAATCCTCACCTGTTGATCAATCAGCTGAGTGCCCTCGGCACCGGTCCGGTCTCCAAGATCTACTTCGCCAAGAAGCTCCGCGGTCAGGCTGCGACGCTCGAACGCCTTCGCGTTGATCGGCAGCTTGAAGAAGCCCTCACGCACGGCCCGGATCCGCTCCACCTCGCCGCAGTGTTCGGCCTCGACCCCAAGACCGCCATCCGCTATGCCGAGAACGCCCGCGTCCTACTGGCCACCGCAGTCGAAGAGCAAGACCCCGCCAGTCGTGACGAACTCAAGGGTCGAAACGGTCCATGAGGGATGAAGACCCTTCGGTTCAGTCCGATGAACCTTCAGTTCGCATGAACTCTGGGACTTC
>NZ_VCJS01000567.1 GCF_005893125.1 Nonomuraea basaltis
CCGTATCCGAACGTGTCATAGCGATCACCCTCAGCACCCGTTTCCTGCTCCTGAGGATGAACCGACGGTCGTCTTCGTGCGAGCGGAACCATCAATCTCGGCGGTCCGAGGCGAAGCCTCTCTGGGTGACTGGAGGGAGCCCTCCTTGGTGAAAGTGAAGGATTCAACCGGACAACGCTCCTCGTCTCGACTGCAGACGGTGCCATGTTCGAGTTCAGCGTCGCTCCGGTCGCCGCCACCGCCCGGAGCTGCCGCGAGGACGGCGGGCTGTTCGCGGAGATGGTGACCTCCGCTGAGGTGCAGGGGGCGCCGCCGTGCTCGGCGGTCAGGGTGTAGCGGCCCGGTGGCAGTTGTGGGGTGAAGGTGCCGTCGTGCACTACCACGACGGTTACCAACTCGGTTCCGCTGAGGATGGAGACCGATCCGTCGGCGGGGCGTGCGCTGCCGGGGGCGGGGCCGCCCATCACGACGAGCTTTCCGTCGAGCGTTCCCATCGGCGCGGGCCTGCCGTGCCCCGGATCGCCGGTGGGCGCAGGTGCACTGCCGGGGGCACTGCGCACCACTTGGCGGGTTGTTCCGGAGTTCGCCGAGTTCGCGTCCGCCGCGGGCGTCGCGCAGGCGCTGGTGACCAGCACGAGCATGCACGCCCCCGCCATCCGCTGATACCCGATCATCGAAGCCTCCTGCCGTGTGGCGGATCATTGCCCCTCAAACGGAAGCCGGACGGTCTCGGTTCAGCGAGGTGGCCAATGTGGTGGCCGTCCGTTGTCTGTCAGCCGGGTTGGCCGGTGGCGTAGAGGGCGGCGGTTTCGGCTGCCTTGCGGGCCAGGGACTGGCGGAGTTCGTCTGGGGCGAGGACTTCGGCGTCGGTGCCGAAGGCCAGCAGTGCTTCGGCTGCGGTCAGGGAGCGGAAGCGCAGTTCGACGTGCACCCGCTCCGGTTGGCCGTCCGTGTCGGGCGGGAGATCGGTGGGAGGAGGCCCGGCCAGGTCGGCTTCGTGGATGCGCAGGAATTTGGCCAGGATCTTCCGGTGGACGCTGACCGTGACGGCCAGTGGGGCGGGGATGTCGTCGATGTGGCGGCGCAGGCCGTCCCAGACGTCGGCCAGTTCCAGTCCGTCGCGGCGCCGGACAGGCTCGTCGAGGATGCCGGCCGATAGGGCCCGGTCGGTCCGGAAGAGTGCGGGCTCGCCGCGGTGGTCGGCGACGAGGTACCAGACGCCGGCCTTGTTGACCAGGCCGTAGGGGTCGAGGGTGTAGGAGCGGACGCGGGTGTCGCGGCCGCTCCTACACCC
>NZ_VCJS01000568.1 GCF_005893125.1 Nonomuraea basaltis
AGATGTGTATAAGAGAAAGGACACCCCGCCGCGCCCCTGCCCAGTGCTCTCGCTCGCCGTCGCGCGTCGCCACGGCCAAAACGAAAGGCCGGACGGTCCCGAAGGAGCCGTCCGGCCGATCAAAATGCGCGGATGAGCCTTACGCGAGGCCGAGCTGGGCCTCGAAGCGGCCCTCCTCGAGACGGCGCTTCACCGTCGTCAGGAAGCGCGCCGCGTCCGCACCGTCCACCAGGCGGTGGTCGTACGTCAGCGCCAGGTAGACCATCGACCGCACCGCGATGACCTCGCCCTCAGCCGTGTCGATCACCACGGGCCGCTTCACGACGGCACCGGTGCCCAGCATGCCGACCTGCGGCTGGTTGAGGATCGGCGTGTCGAACAGGGCCCCACGGCTGCCGGTGTTCGTCAGCGTGAACGTGCCGCCGGTGATCTCGTCGGGCGTCACCTTGTTGGCGC
Source organism: Nonomuraea basaltis (assembly GCF_005893125.1). GTDB lineage: Bacteria > Actinomycetota > Actinomycetes > Streptosporangiales > Streptosporangiaceae > Nonomuraea > Nonomuraea basaltis. The sequence goes on from NZ_VCJS01000568.1 coordinate 457, forward strand.
GCGTCCGCTCGGCCAGGTCGGCGGTCTTGCGGGCGAGCCCGGCGAGGTTGAGGTCGCCGGCGTTCTTGATGACCGCCGCGATCAGGCCGCGCTCGGTGTCGACCGCGATGCCCAGGTGCTCGACGTCGAAGTACGTGACCTCCATGGTCTCGTTGTTGATCGTCGCGTTGAGCTTGGGGTGCTGCTTGAGCGCCTCGACGGCGGCCATCTCGAAGAACGGCATGAACGACAGCTTGACGCCCTCGCGGCGCAGGAAGTCGGCCTTCGCCTGATCGCGCAGCCGCGCGATCTTGGTGACGTCGACCTCGACCACCGTGGTGAGCTGGGCCGCCGTCTGCAGCGACTCGACCAGCCGCTTCGACATGGTCTGGCGCAGCCGCGTCATCTTCTCCGTACGGCCGCGCAGAGTCGTGTCGACCTCCACCGGCTCGGGCGCCGCGGCCGGGGCCGGGGCCTGCGGAGCCGGGGCGGCGGCCGGAGCGGGCTGGGCGGAGGCGGGAGCCGGAGCGGCCTGGGCCGCGGCGGCCTTCTCGCGCTGCGCCTTGGCCGCCTCGAGAACGTCCTGCTTGCGGATGCGGCCGCCCACGCCGGTGCCGTTGATCGAGTCGAGGTCGACACCGTGCTCGTTGGCGAGCTTGCGCACCAGCGGCGTCACGTACGGGCTCTCGCCCGAGGGCAGCGGGGTCGGCTCGGCGACCGGCTGTGCGGGCGCGGCCTGCGGCTGTCTCTTATACACCTCT
>NZ_VCJS01000569.1 GCF_005893125.1 Nonomuraea basaltis
CACCAAGTCGGAGGTGTCGGCCGACGGCCGCACGCTGCACCAGATAGATCCCAGCGCGTGGGACCGTTTCTACCGGGACCGGTGGGCGCACGACAAGGTGGTGCGCTCGACTCATGGGGTGAACTGCACGGGCTCGTGCTCGTGGCAGGTGTTCGTCAAGGATGGGCTGATCACTTGGGAGCACCAGGCGACGGACTACCCGTCGGTGGGGCCGGAGTCGCCTGAGTACGAGCCGCGCGGCTGTCCGCGTGGCGCGTCGTTCTCTTGGTACACCTACTCGCCGTCGCGGGTGCGTTACCCGTACGTGCGGGGCGTGCTGCTGGAGATGTGGCGCGAGGCCAGGGCCAGGCTGGGGGATGCGGTGCTGGCGTGGGCGGAGCTGACCGGCGACCCGGAGCGGGCGCGGGCGTACAAGCGGGCGCGCGGCAAGGGCGGGTTCGTGCGGTCGAGCTGGGACGAGGTCCTGGAGTTGATGGCCGCCGCGCACGTGCACACCGTCAAGGAGTACGGCCCGGACCGGGTGGTGGGGTTCTCGCCGATCCCGGCCATGTCGATGGCGTCGTTCGCGGCCGGGACGCGGTTCCTGTCGATGATCGGCGGCACGCTGCTGTCGTTCTACGACTGGTACGCCGACCTGCCGATCGCCTCGCCGCAGGTGTGGGGTGACCAGACGGACGTGCCCGAGGCGGCCGACTGGTGGAACTCCCGCTATCTGATCATGTGGGGGTCCAACATCCCGGTCACTCGCACTCCGGACGCCCACTTCATGACCGAGGCCCGCTACCAGGGCACCAAGGTCGTGGCGGTCAGTCCCGACTACGCCGACAACGTCAAGTTCGCCGACGACTGGCTGGCGCCGCACCCGGGCACCGACGGGGCACTCGCCATGGCGATGGGCCACGTGACGCTGACCGAGTTCTTCCGCGACCGCCAGGTCCCCTACTTCACCGACTACGTCCGGAAATACACCGACCTGCCGTTCCTGGTCACGCTGGAGCCGCGCGGCGACGCGTACGTCCCGCGCCGCTTCCTGACCGCCGCCGACCTGGGCGAGCAGAGCGAGAACGCCGAGTTCAAGACCGTCTTCCTGGACGAGACGACGGGCGAGGCGGAAGTGCCGAACGGCTCGCTCGGCCACCGCTGGGGCCAGGAGGGCGAGGGCCGCTGGAACCTCGACCTGCACGGCGCGAGCCCCGCGCTGACCCTGTTCGACCGATCCGAGCGCGCAGTCGCCGTCGACCTGCCGCGCTTCGACGAAGGCGCCACCGAGGGCGGCTCCGTCATGCG
>NZ_VCJS01000570.1 GCF_005893125.1 Nonomuraea basaltis
CGGTCGGGAAGGAACGACGCCGGGATGCCCTGTCTGATCATGAAGAGCCGTTGGTGTTCGACGGCCTCGTAGCTCTCTCCCTCTAAGAAGTCGCCGATCATTTCGCCGACTGGCTCAAGAAGGCGCATCCGGGGGAGCGCCGCCGCCTGTTCGTCCCGTTGCTGCGGGAGCTGGCTACCGGCCGGCACCGGGAGCCCACTTCCCCGATACGGACGGTTACATCATTAGGAAAATCAAGATCTATATATTGAAAATTAAGTTCTGAGTTGGTATAGCTTAAATATGGCAGATCAGGCGATGGACTGGCAGGAGCTGACGAACTTGACCCGGGGTCGGCCGTTCGTCGTCGAGCGGGTGCGGTTGGCCGACAGCGGCGTCGCGATCGAGGGTGAGTTCGAGCTGCCGCAACTGGCTCAGCTCAGCGTCGAGGACCAGGTCTTCGTCACGGCGTTTGTACGGTGCCACGGCTCGATCAAGCAGATGGAGCGGATCTTCGGCGTGAGCTACCCGACGATCAAGTCGCGGCTGAACCGGATCGCGCAGGTGCTCGACTTCGTCGAGACCGATCCCGCGCCGTCGCGGTCCGACACCATCGACCGGTTGCGCCGCAGCGAGATCACCGCGCGGCAGGCGCTGGCCGAATTGGAGGGGCGCGCATGATGCCGCAGCTGGTGACCGTACGGGTCCAACGCCCGGACCGTCGCCCCATTCGGCTGTGGGCCCCGGTGCTCCCCGCGGTGCTCCTGCTGTCACCGCTCGTGGCCTTGGCCGCCCTGGGGGGAGTCGTGGCCTGCGTCATCTACAGCATCGATGTGGCGCGGGCATTCAACACCGCCCGCCGCATCGTTTGCGCGTTGCCCGGCACTCGCGTCGACATCGCGCAGGGCCGTACGGCCGTGCTCGTCACCATCCGATGAGAGGTTCCGATGAACGAACAGCGCAGGGACATCCTTGACATGCTGGCCGAGGGCAAGATCACCGCAGATGAGGCGGAGCGGCTCATCACCGCACTCGAAAGAACCAAGCCACCCGCAGGGGCTGAGCCGGCCGTACGGCCGAAGTACCTGCGGGTGGTGATGGAGATCAACGATGAGGGCGAGTCCGGGCGGCTCAACGTGCGGATACCGCTGCAACTGCTGCGGGCCGGTGTGCAGCTCGCGGCCTTGGTCCCACCGAAGGCGCTGGATCGGGCCAACGCCGAGCTCGACAAGGCGGGCGTGCCGCTGGACCTGAAGCAGCTCAAGCCCGAGCAGCTTGAGGCGCTCGTGGAGCACCTCGACGAG
>NZ_VCJS01000571.1 GCF_005893125.1 Nonomuraea basaltis
TGAGCTTCCCCCTGTTCTCCGGACACTTGACCTGAGGTCACCCTTGATCATCAGGAAGGATGTCCTTCATGCCCGCACCACACCCGCCAGAGTTCCGGCGTCGCGCGGTCGAGCTCGCGCGCCAAGGTGACAAACCGCTCCTCCAACTCGCCAAAGACCTGGGCATCAGCCGGTCATGCCTGCAGAACTGGCTCAACCAGGCCGACGCCGATGAAAACGCCGGCACCGGGGACCGGCTGACCAGTGCGGAAAAGAAGGAACTCGCCGAGCTGCGCCGCCGCAATAAGCAGCTGGAGATGGAGAACGACATCCTCAAGCGGGCGGCGGCCTATTTCGCCCGAGAGAACGTCCTCCCAAAGTAATCTACTCGCTGGTCCGTGAACTCGCCGACGACCATATCCCGGTCGCGGTGGCCTGCCGAGTCCTCGAAGTGTCCGCATCGGGATATTACGACTGGCTCGGCCGGCCCGAGCCATCGCGGGAACTACGTAACAAAGAACTCACCAAAATGATCCACGAGATCCACGCCGAGTCGCGCGGCAGTTATGGATCGCCGCGCGTCCATGCCGAACTGCGGCTGGGGCTGGGCGAGACGGTCAACCGCAAGCGCGTCGAGCGGCTCATGCGCGCGGCCGGCCTGCAGGGCATCTACCGGCGCAAGGGCCGCCGCAACCTGGTCAACCAGGCCACCGAGGAGGACCTGGTGCAGCGGCGGTTCGACGTCCAGGCGCCCGATCGGCTGTGGCTGACCGACATCACCGAACATCCCACCGGCGAAGGGAAGGTGTACTGCGCCGCCGTCATGGACGCTTACTCTCGACGCATCATCGGCTGGTCCATCGACGCCCGCCAAAATACCGAGTTGGTCACAAATGCGCTCGCGATGGCCGTGGCCCGGCGCGCACCGGAAAAGCGATCGACAATCCTGCACTCGGACCACGGAACGCAATACACGTCCTGGACCTTCGGGAAACGCCTACGAGACGCCGGCCTGCTCGGTTCCATGGGAACGGTGGGTGATTGTTATGACAACGCGATGATGGAATCGTTCTGGGGAACGATGCAGCTCGAACTCCTCGACACCAGAATCTGGAATACCCGCGAAGAACTCGCCAACGCCATCTTCGAATGGATCGAATGCTGGTATAATCCATACAGGCGCCATTCCAGCATTGGAATGCACAGCCCCGTCACGTACGAGAGCCTCTACCGGCCCTCAGACACCGCCGAGTGACCTCACCTCAGGTGTCCGTGCAACGGGGGGAAGCTCA
>NZ_VCJS01000057.1 GCF_005893125.1 Nonomuraea basaltis
GTGCTGGCGGCGGCCGCGGGCGGGATGGCGGTCGGGGAGTTCGCGGTGGGCAGGTTCGCGACGCCCCCGCTGCGGGAGCGGCTGTCGTTGCCGCTGGCGGTGCTGCTGGGGGTGCCCTGGCTGGCGTACGCACTGGAGCCGGGGATCGTGTGGGCCGCCGTGCTGGCCGCGATCGCGACGGCGGGGCTGGCGTACCAGCTGGGGCTGCAGCGGCGGTTCGTGGACGTGGTGCCGGAGGAGGTGCGCGGGCAGGCGTTCGGGCTGCAGTCCGCGGGGCTGATGACGGGGCAGGCCGCCGGTGCGGCGCTGATCGGCGCGCTGGGCGAGGCGATCGAGCCGGGACCCGCGATAGCGGTCGCGGGCGTCGGGGGCATCCTGGTGGCGCTGGCCCTGGCCGGCGTACTGCGCCCGTCGCCCGCGCCTCAGCCGGTCCGCTGACCCGAACGCCCACGCGTGCCCCTGCCGTCATCGCGGCGGGTGGCTGGGCGAAGGGGTGGGTGGTCGGATGACGGGCGGGGTGCGCCCGGCGCATGCGGTGGTCAGGCCGGTGGGGGTGCCTGGAGTTCGCCCGAACCGCGCGGGATGAGCCGGACCGGGAGCTGGATGTGCTCGGGCGGCCCCACGTCGCCACGGAGGCGGCGGAACAGCAGCTCGGCCGCCACCTTCCCCATCCAGGCCGGGTCCTGCGCCACCACGGTCACCCCCGGATCCAGCAGATCGGCCAGCTCGAAGTCGTCGAACCCCACCAGCGCGATCCGCCGCCCCGCCAGCGCCCGCAGCGCCGTCACCGTGTACCTGCCGTTGCCGGTGAACAGCGCCGTCGGCGGCCGGTCCAGCGCGAACATCCGGGCCAGGTCGGCCCGCACCCCATCGAGCGACGGCGGCCGCATGGACACCAGCCGCGGGTCGAACAGCCCTCCGAGCGTCTCGCGGTAGCCGCGGAGCCGCTCGGCCGCGGTGTAGATCGCCGGGTCGTCCCCGAGGAAGGCGATCCGATGGTGGCCGTGGCCGAGCAGGTGGCGGATCGCCTGCTCGGTCCCGCCCGCGTTGTCGGCGAGCACGGTGTCCACGTCGAGCCCCCTCCCCGGCGGCCGGTCCGCGAACACCACCTTCGTACCCTCCTCCAGCTCGGGCCGCAGGTACGTGTGATCGTCCCCGGCGGGCACCACGATCAGCCCGTCCACCCGGCGCGCGCAGAACGTGTCGACCAGCTCCCGCTCCCTGCGGGGCTCCTCCCCGGACGAGCCAGTCAGCAGCAGGCAGTCGTGGGCGATGACCAAGTCCTCCACGGCCCGGCTCAGCCCGGAGTAGAACGGGTCGGCGACGTCCTCGATGACCAGCCCGATCGTGGCCGTCCTGCCCCTGCGCAGCACCCGCGCGCTCTCGTTGGGGCTGTAGCCCAGCCGGTCGATGGCCGCGCGCACCCGTTCGGCGGTGGCCGGGTGGACGCCAGGCTCGCCGTTCACGACGCGCGAGACGGTCTTGAGCGCCACGCCCGCCGCCGTGGCGACGTCCTTCATCGTCGGTCTCACGCCAGGATCATTTCCTACCTGGGCGGGGTAGACAACGTTGTCAGGGCGCTGTGCGAGAGTGGTGCCCTATGTCGTTGCGATCTGCCGTGCTCGTGGCCGGGTTCGTGCTGGCCGCGCTCAACCTCCGCCCGGCCATCGCGGGCGTCTCGCCGCTCCTCGACGAGATCATGAACGACGCGGGGCTCTCGCCCGCGGGCGGCGGCGCGATCACCACGGTCATGGTGATCTGCCTGGGCGTGTTCGGCCCGGTCGCGCCGCTGCTCGCGCGGCGCATCGGCCTCGATCGCACGTTGCTGGCCGGCCTGCTCGTCATCGCCGCCGGCGTGGCGCTGCGCGGCCTCGACGGCGCGCCCGTGCTCTACCTCGGCTCCGCCCTCGCCGCCACCGCGATCGCCGTGATGAACGTCGCCATGCCCGGCGTCGTCAAGCAGCACTTCCCGTCCCGGGTCAACGTGATGACCGGCGTGTACGTCTCCAGCGTCGTGGCCGGCGCCGCCACAGCCTCCGCGGCGATGGTCCCCGTCGAACACGCCACCGGGTACGGCTGGCGCGGCGTCTCGGCCCTGCTCGCCGTGCCCGCGCTGCTGGCCGCGCTGCTCTGGCTGCCGCAGGCCCTGGGCAAGCAGGCCGAGCCGCAGAACGGGCCCAGGCCGTTCGGCATGGTCCTGCGCAGCCGCGTGACCTGGTACATCACCGCGCTGATGGGCCTGCAGTCCCTCACCTTCTACGTCATGCTGGCCTGGCTGCCGACGATCTTCCTCGAGCGCGGCCTGCCCGCCGACCAGGCCGGCTACCTGCTCAGCCTGACGAACCTGATCCAGGTGGCGGCCTCGCTCGCGGTCCCCGTGCTGGCCGGGCGGCGGGAGTCGCAGGTGCCGTACGTGGTCGGGGCCGGCGTGCTGACCGTGCTCGGCTACCTCGGCGTGCTGCTGGCCCCGACGACCGTCCCGTGGCTGTGGATGATCGTGCTCGGGGTCGGCCAGGGCGCCTCGTTCGCGCTCGCGCTGCTCATCATCGCGTTGCGGCCGGCCGACCCCGCCGCGGTGACCGCGCTGTCGGCCGTGGCCCAGTCCGCCGGCTACGTGATCGCGGCGCTCGGGCCGCTGCTGTTCGGCTTCCTCAGGGAGGTCTCCGGCGGCTGGTCGGTGCCCCTGATCGCCGGGCTGGGGGTGCTCGCGCTGCAGATCTTGGCTGGGTGGTTCGCCGGACGCCCTGCTACTTTAGGTAAGGCTAACCTTTAGGGGGAGGGTTCCAGCGTGCTGACCGAGGCGCTCCAGCGCATGGCCGACGGGCGCGGCGGGGTGATCGGGGTCGAGCCCGGCCTCGTCATCGAGCCCGACGAGAGCTGGACGCCGGTCACTGAGCTGGTGCGGGAGCCGTACACACTGCTGGACGGGCTGATCGGCGAGACGGCCGGGCGCTGGAACGCGCCCCGCCACGTCGGCGCGGCGCTGTTCTGGAAGACCTTCAGCTACTGGCACACGCTGCCGATGGCGCTGGGCTGGGCGCTGGACGGGCAGGTGCCGATCATGCGGCCGGCCGACACGTACTTCAAGGTCTCCGAGGCCGGGGTGACGATCGCGGCCACGCGCGTGAGCTGGGCCTCCGGCGCCCGCGCGATCGGCGACGCGCTGGCCGAGGCGCAGCGGCCGCTGGTCGAGGCCATCAGCACCCGCGCCAAGGTGGGCGAGCGCACGCTGTGGGGGTCCACGGCGGAGGCGTTCGCCCATCCGCTGACGGCCATCGTCCCCGGCGACTACATGCGGCTGCTGAAGGAGATCGGCCGGCCCGTCGACGGGCTGGTCGAGCCTGCGGACGACGGCTACTTCCGCAGGACCTGCTGTCTGTGGATCACGCTGCCCGACGTCGAGCCCTGCGGGAGCTGCTGCGTGCTCAGGCCGCAGCGTCGTCCAGCGGCCTGAGCTCGTCGGCGTAGCTCACCGAGACGCGGCGCATGACGCCGGTGTCGTCGATCGAGTACTGGCCGAGCCGCCACAGCGGCGGCGAGTAGGCGTGGATGGAGACGCTGTCGTCGAGCGCGCCGGTCAGCCGGTGGATGTGGTCGGGCCCGAACGAGAACGACTGACCCTCCGGCATCACGGTCTCCAGGTGCTCGCCGCCGATGCGCGGGTTGCACTCCTTGAGCGCGCCCTGGACCACGTGTACCGCCCCTGAGGAGATGTCGTGGTCGTGCCAGCCCGTGTCGTCCTGAGGGCGCCAGCACAGCACCCAGACGTCCACGTACGCGTCGCGGTGCAGCGAGGCGTAATGCCGCCCGCCGTCCTCGGGGAACTCCACCTGGTCGCGCCACTCCTCGGGGCGGGCGGCCAGAGCGTCCACCAGGTCGCGCAGCTCGCGCCGGTCGAGCGTGCGCTCCGGGAGCCGCGCACAGGTGCCCCCGTCCTGGATCTGGTAGGTGCTCATTTGCGAGACTCCTTTCTGCCGAGTAGACGACGGGGGTTGGTGACGCGGATGGCGTGGGTGGCCGCGGCGCCGAGCCCGGGGTCGGGCGCGGTGGCGTAGGGGGCGTCCGAGCCGTTGACGACGACGTCGATGCCCAGCTCGCGGACGATCGCGTCGATCGCGCGCGGGCCGTAGGAGGAGGTCTCCACGAAGGCGTCCCGGTCGACCCGGCCGCGGCCGGTGCCACCCCTGGCCGTCAGGCGTTCGGAGTGCAGCGGCGCCAGGCCCGCCAGCAGCGCGAAGCACACACGCAGCCTCGGGTGCCTGGGTCTGACGACGGCGTGGAAGTAGTGCCAGGCGGCGTGCATCTGCTGCACGTACGGCACGAGCGCCGGCCACCACGGCGGCACGCCCGCGGTCCTCTCCGCCGGTCCCGGGTGCACGAACAGCGGCAGGTCCCGGTCGGTGAGCACCTTCAGCAGCCGGTCGTCGGGCACGGCGGTCGCGGGGATCTGCAGCCCGGCGAGGCCGCGGTCGAGGTCCTTGGCCAGCCGCTCAGGGTCGGGCTCGCTGTGGCAGGTGGCGGCCCAGGCGCCGAACGGCTCGCCCAGCGCCAGCGCGCCGTCGTGGTAGGCGTCGAGCAGCGGCCAGCACTCCTCGGGCGGCAGGAACTCGATGCCCAGCGGGCTCGACAGCGACACCAGCGCCAGCTCCAGGCCGGTGGTGTCGCGGTGCTCATGGTCGGCGGGATCGACCTCGTAGGGCGGCTCGCCGTCGAGGATCAGCGTCCAGCCGTCGAGGTATGGCGGGGAGGTGCGGGCCCGCAGCGCGTCGACGAACGAGCCGGTCCACAGATGCTGATGCACGTCGATGCTCACGATCACACCTCCCTGTATTTCCTACAAGTATTGCAGACAAACTCACTAAGCTGCGAAGCCGTCTCGTGAACCGCTTCAGTGATACGCTTCAGTGAACCGCTTCACCTCTCACTTGTCAACGGCTACCCTGGTGCGGCCAGACCACACCGGCCAGGTGTGTGATGGACGGTTCTGGGACCGATGACATGCCTTCGGGATAGGAAGGCAAGGCCGACAAGTGAGGCGGGAAATCCGTTTCTGTCGGTGCCACGCAATAGGCTGGCGGAATGCCTCGCAAGCGAGCCACGATCCGGGAAGTGGCCCAGGCCACGGGTCTGTCACCAGCGGCCGTCTCCTACGCGCTACGCGGACTGCAGGTGTCCGAGGAGACGATGGAGCGGGTGCGCGCGGCGGCGGCCGAGCTCGGCTACGAGGCCGACCCCATCGCCAGGGCCCTGGCCAGCGGGCGCACCGGCATGATCGGGCTGCTCTGCGGCTCACTCTCGGACCTGTGGCAGCAGTCGCTGGCGGTCGGCATCAGCAGGGGCCTGCGGGAGAAGGACCGCTACGCCCTGATCCTCGACGCGGTGGGCGACCCCGCCAGGGAGCGGGTCCTGGCCCAGCAGTTGCGCGACCAGCGCGTGGACGGCATGATCGTGCAGCCGCTCGACCCGTCGGCCGTGTTCTGGCCGGAGCTGGGCGAGTCGCTGCCGGTGGTCGCGATCGGCGACTCGCTCGCGGGCACGGCCGGTGAGGTGATCTTCGACAACCGGCGCGGGGTGACGCTGGCCCTGGAGCACCTGCGCGACCTGGGGCACCACAGCATCGCCGTCCTCACCTCGACCCAGCCCAGCACGCCCGACCGTCCCGCCGACGTGCACGTCACGGCGGAGGCCGACCGCCTGGGCCTGGACATCGAGGTCGTCACCGCCCCGCACGGCCTGGCGGGGGCCACTTCGGCCGCCCGCGACATCCTCACGGCGCGGAAACCGAGCGCCGTCTTCTGCTTCGCCGACTCCATCGCCTACGGCGTCTACGCGGCGGCCCAGGAGCTTGGGCTGTCGATCCCCGGCGACGTGTCGGTGATGGGCTACGACGACTACCCGATGTCAGGGCTGCTCACGCCGGGGCTGACCACGGTCGACTGGGACATCGACGGGATCGTGCGGGCGGCGGTGCGCCTCATCACGGCCGCGGCCGACGGCGCCACCCGCCGCCGCCGCATCGTCCAGGCCCCGACGCTCAGGGAACGCGGTTCGGTCGCCCAGATCTCCTGACCCGCCGCCGTGCCCACGCCTGGCCATCCGGCCTCTGCGGCGCGCCACCATCCCGTCCTTCCCGGTTCATCGCCTGGCGCCGGCCGTAGCGGCGGGCGGGTCAGCCGGTGGTGGGCTCAGGCGGTCGCCGTTCCGGGTCAGGGTGCGGCGGGCCGCCTCCAGGTCGTCCGTGAGGGGGCGATCCGGTGGCGGGGCGTGGAGGGCCCGGGTGGCGGCGGTGTGCTCGCAGGCCAGGACGATCTCCAAGGGCTCCAGGCAGCGGAGGGCGTGGCGGGCGGCCTGGGTGGCGAAGCCCGCGTGGTCCTCCACGCCGAGCGAGATCACCGCGGTGCCGGTCGTCACCGGGTTCGCCAGGTGGCGGAGCTCGGCCAGGGCGTCCTGGGCCACGTACTCGAGGATCAGGGCTCCCGAGGCGCCGGGATGGCCGGCGAGGAAGCGGTGGCGGCCGGTGTAGGCGGGGTCCATGAGGGTGGCCAGGCGAGCCGTGCTGAGCTGGGCCGTCTGCACGAGCGCGGCGCGCAGCGCGTCCAGCGCCAGGGCCACGGGGGCGGAGTGGAAGTTTCCGTTGTGCCAGGCCAGGGAGCCGGAGATGAGGGGGTTCTCGGCCGCGGCGTTGAGGTCGATCTCGACCGTGGCGGCCGCCCGGTCGAGGGCCTCCACGGCGGCGCCGTGCACTTGGGCGAAGGCGCGGAAGCCGTACGGGTCCTGGATCCGGGTGGCCTGTTCCCTGGCGAGCAGGCCGCGCAGGCGTGCTGCGACGGCGGTCTGGCCGGAGTGGGGACGGGCCTCCTGTACGGCGGCGGCCAGCGGTTCGGCCGAGGCGCCGACGGCGGTGAACGACACGGCGGCCACGTCGATGGCGACCTCGAACAGGAGCCGGAGGTGGTGGCAGGCGATCGCGGCGTCGGCCAGCGTGGCGGCCCCCGAGCTGATGAACGGCAGCGCGTCGCTCGACGCGAGCGGGAAGCGGGGAGCCGGGGCCGGCGGCTCGGGGTGAGGGTGAGCCGGGGCCTGCGGCTCGGGATGGCGGGGAGCCCGGGCCGGCGGCTCGCCGTGGTGCCAGGGGAGCTCGCCGAGCAGGCATAGGGCGGTAGTGGCCAGGGCGGCGAGGTCGCCGGTGCCGATGGCGCCGTACGTGCGGAGCGGCGGTGTGAAGCCGTGGTTGACGGCGTCGGCCAGCACCGGCAGCACGGCCGGGTCGATGCCGGAGCCGCCCGCGAGCAACTGGTTGAGCCGGACCACGAGCATCGCCCTGGCGCGGGCCGGTTCGATCGGCGGGCCGGCGCCGCACGCGTGGCTGCGCAGCAGGTCGAGGCCCGGGGCTTCGAGCGTGACGTCCTTGGCGGCGCCGACGCCGGTGCTGCGGCCGTACACGGGCCCGGTCAGCTCTTGAGCGGTGACCCACGCGGCCCGAGCCCGATCCAGGGAGGCGATCGTGACCCGGGCCCCGTCGTACGCGGCCTCGTGGACCTGCGCGCATGTCAGGCCGGCACCGTCGAGCAGCACCACGGAAGGTCAGTCTTTGTCGGGGATGAACAGACCCAGCAGCCAGCTCACCACGCTGACGATGATCGCGCCCCAGAACGCGGCCGGATAGAAGCTGTCGACGTGGAAGGGGATGTCCAGCTCTCCCGCGATCCAACTGGTCAGCAGCAGCATGAGCGCGTTGATCACGAGCAGGAACAGGCCCAGCGTCAAGGCGATGATCGCGCACCCGAGCGCCTTCACGATCGGCTTGACGATGGCGTTCACGATGCCGAAGATCAGCGCCACGAGAAGCAGGACGCCCCAGTATTTGGCCGAGTTGGACGGGGCATTGACGTCAATGCCATCGATGAACTGGACGGCGACCCAGAGGGCCACTGCCGCCGCGATGGTTCTGATGATGAATCTCACGCTGGTTGATCCTCCCACTTCAGATCAGCGCCGCGATAGAGGCGCAGCGGAACGATGCCCGGCCTTCACTGTTCGTAGTCGCCGGTTATCGGCGCCCGAACGCGGGGAAGAGGCGTGCAGGGGGGAGGGAGCGAGATGGACGCGAACGGGCTCGAGTCGTTGCCGGCCAACGAGTTGCACGATCGCGCGGTGCGGTACGCCGTGCGCCATGGCGACCTGGGATTCCTGTGGGAGCTGCTGAAGGTGATCCCGGCCGCCGAGGCGGCCAGCGGTCATGAGACCACCGCCGACCTCACCAAGGTGTCCGCGCTGCTCAGCGACGCCATCGCGGCCGGGGAGGGGGAGTTGGGCGAGGCGCTGCGCCCGGTCTACATCGAGTATCTGCGCAAGCACCCCGACGCCTAGCCCACGCCTAGCCCGCCAGCCGGGCCTCCGCGCCGCTGTACTCGGCCAAGCCGGGCGTGCTCACCTCCTGGCCGTCGCGGCCGACGATCATGGTCTGGTACGGGCTCGACGCCGCCAGATCGGCGGCGTAGCGCCGGGCCAGGATCGGGCCCATGGCGTAGATCGCGGTGGCGTACGCGTCGGCCAGTCCGAGGTCGGGGCCGATCACGGTGACGAAACCGAGCCCCTGCTGGACCTCACCCGTGCGCGGATTGACGATGGGCGCGCCGCCCGAGGTGGCGATGCCCAGGTCGTTGGCGAAGACGACCTTGCGGACCACGTCCTTGCGCGGGTCGCGGATGCCGACGCGCCAGCGCTTGCCCGGGGCGGCCGAGCCGCGTACCCGGACGTCGTTGCCCGCGGTGATGCGGTGGTCGCCCGCGCCCGCGTTGGACAGGGCGCGGGACAGGCGCTCCAGCGCCCAGCCCTTGATATAGCCGGACGGATCGATCACGCCGTTGATGCGGGCCTCGAACCAGCCGCCGGTGGCCTCGCTGAGTTCGTCGCAGCGGTGCAGGACCTCGATGAGCTCCGGGATCTGCCGGATTGTCCGGCTCCGGTTGAGCCGGCCGATCTGGCTGTCCTCCTTGACCGGGCTGAAGGTGTCATCCACCCACCTCAGCCAGGAGAATGCGTCATCCAGCAGGGGCGTCAGCTCACGGGCGGGGAGAGCCGTGCGGATGTCCACGCTGACCGGCATGCCCATGATCATTTCGGCACGACGCGTTCCAGGGAAAAGACGCGTTCCAGGGAAAAGACGCGTTCCAGGGAAAAGGGCGGTTCTGGGGAAAGTCGTCACCTTGCCTCCTTGTCGAGCCCACCGTTCCAGAAGGCGCATAATGTCAGGCTAAACATCTTGCCCAGATTTGAAATGAATCTGTGACTTTGGGATGGCAAGGCGTGACAGGGCGCCACCGACGTACCGCTTGAACTGCCGCGGACCGGCCACCACTACGTCGCGCTCGGCGATGTCGGGAATCTCGCGGCTCAGACCTGAGGCGCTCAGCCGCTCCTTGGCCCTCGGGTCGTGCTCCTTGCCCACGACGAGGATGAGCCCGTGTCTGGCCTCCAGGTCGCGGAGCTCGTCGGTGGGGTGCTCGGTCCGGTAGACCGCCACGGTGTCCGGGGCGCCGGCCAGGCGCGTGCGCAGGGAGGCCGGGTCCAGGCCGGTGGCGATCAGCAGGGAGCCCTTGGTCGTGTGGGGAACCCGGTGGCTCCAGACCGCCATCACGGCCGCCATCGTGTAGAGGATGAGCGCGCCCACGCGGCTGAGGTCCGTGACGTACGCCGTCGAGGTGAACTGATGGGCCACCAGCAGCGCGCCCGCCAGGTAGCCCCCGAGCCGCAACCGCTGCCTGGCCTCTTCGGTGCGCAGATAGCCGGCGGCCTTGACGCTGAGGAAGCCGAGTGCGACGAGCAGCGCCGCGGCGGCGTACGCGGTTGGGGTCCACGGGTAGCCGAAACCCGGCTGGATCGCGCCGAACTCGGCTACCGCGACACCGCACCAGAACAGGACGGGACCGTGATGAGCTTTGACCTCGCTAGCCATGTCACTCACGTTCCTGAACGAACATTAAAGGTTTCTGAGTGATGCTGAGGAATCTGGTTAATGTGGCCGGCGCCGGCGGACTTCACCGGTCACGGCAGTGGGGCCGCAGGTTCATGAGCAAGGCCTGGTCGGTAAAGTCCCCATCATGGCTAACGTGCGTGTTGAGCGGACTGAAGACGGCGGATTCCGGGCCACGAACGCCCGTGGCGCCGAGGTGCGGATCGGCGACGGCAAGGAGGACGGGGTGTTCACCCCGGTGGAGCTGCTGCTGGCCGCGCTGGGTGGCTGCAACATCGTGACCGTCGAGCCGCTCACCGCCAAGCGCGGTCACCGGCTGGTCCGGCTGGCCATGACCGTCGGGTCGGAGAAGGTCGAGCCGAACAAGCTGGGTCCGGTGACGATCACCTACGACGTGGAGCTGCCGTCGGAGCAGGCCGGGGAGGTGTTCCGCGCGGTGGCCGGGCGGGTCCACGAGAAGTACTGCACGGTGGGCAGGTCCCTGGAGGAGGGCACGAAGGTTCGGTTGGAGCTTCCGTAGTCGGATTAAACAGATATTCGACCCCGTTATGACGCGACCGTTGCATTCGTCTCGGTAGCGTTGTAGCAGGTCAGGAGCACTGCGACTGACCAACGGCTTTCACCGAAGCGGACGCGGAGGGGGACCGCGGGCCGCTAGTGCGGGACCGCCGACGTTTTTGGGGGAAATCGTCGGCCTGGACCGCCGCCGATCGGGCCGGGCAGCTTTGGGGGAACTGCCCGGCCCGATCCATGCGTATCCTCCGGTTTTGTGAAGAAGATTCTCCTTGACTGTGACCCCGGCATCGACGACGCGCTCGCCCTGGCTCTGGCCGCCGGATCCGCAGACGCCCTGGAGGTGGCAGGGATCACCACGGTGGGCGGAAACGTCGATCTCTCACTGACCACGGCCAACGCGCTGGCGCTCAGGGAGTTCCTGGAGTTCGGGGACGTCCCGGTCACGCCGGGCAGCGCGGGCGCGCTGCTGCGGCACACGGTGCGGGCCACCCACGTGCACGGGGCCACCGGGCTCGGCGCCGTGGTGCTGCCCGCGCCGGAGCGGGGGCCGTCCGAGGGGCACGCGGTCGACTTCATCGTGGAGACGTTGCGGGCCGCCCCCGGCGAGATCACGCTGGTGGCCGTGGGGCCGCTGACGAACATCGCCCTCGCCGTACGCCGGGAGCCCCGCGTCGTCGAGTGGGCCCGCGACCTGGTCATCATGGGCGGCTCCTACACACGCGGCAACCACAACCCGGCCGCCGAGTTCAACATGCTGGCCGACCCGGAGGCGGCGGCGATCGTCTTCGAGGCCGGGTGGACGGTCAAGATGATGGGCCTCGACGTGACGCTGACCGCCATGGTGACCTCGGACGTGCTGGACCGGATGTGGCCGCTCGGCCGGCTGGCGGAGCTGCTGGTGCCGGCCGCGCAGTCGTACGGGGTGGTGACGGCCGAGAGCGGGCCGGCCATCCACGACGCGTGCGCGGTGGCGTACGTGCTCGACCCTTCGCTGTTCACCTGCGTTCCGGCCGTGGTGAACGTGGAGACGGCCGGGCTGTACACGCGGGGGATGACGGTGACCGACTTCAAGGTCGGCGACCGGCGGGCGAACGCGCTCGTGGCGACCTCGCTGGACGTGAAGCGGTTCTGGGATCTGGTGCTGGGGGCCTACGAGAGGCTGGCCGCCCGGCTCGGCTGATGTGCGTGGGCAGTGCTCGGCGGCTGATACAGTTACACCTGTTGCGCCGCTAGCTCAGTTGGTTAGAGCAGCTGACTCTTAATCAGCGGGTCCGGGGTTCGAGTCCCTGGCGGCGCACCATTCCAGGTCCCTGACCAGGTGAAACCGTCTAGTTCGCTAGGCGGTTTTGCTGTTTCCGGGGTAGGAATCAACGTTTCGTCAACATACGGCGGGGCGTCAACGTCTTCAGCGATGGCCGCCCGCGACCGGCTCGGCCGGGTCGCGAGCAGGCGCTTGCCGCGTCGGCGACCGGAATAGGTGGAATTTGCCGGTTACGGCTGTCTCGGGAGGGTGAGGCCGTGCTTGCGGGCCTGGCTCAGCGCCTCCTCGTAGCCGGCGTCGGCGTAGCGGGCGACGCCGAGAGCGGGGTCCGCCCAGAAGACGCGGCCTATCTTGCGGTCGGCCAGCGCGCTGCCGTCGGCGACGACCACCTGGCCGCTGTGGACGCTGCGGCCGACGCCGACGCCGCCGCCGTTGCCGACGGCCACCCAGGTCGCGCCCTGGGCGGTGTTGAGCAGGGCGCTGAGGATCGGCCAGTCGGCGATGGCGTCGCTGCCGTCGCGCATGCTTTCCGTCTCTCTGGTCGGTGAGGCGACCGAGGCAGGGTCCATGTGGTCGCGGCCCAGCGCGAGTGGGCCGATCTCGCCCCGCCGTACCAGGTCGTTGAGGTGCAGGCCGACGGCGTGGCGTTCGCCGAGGCCGAGCCAGCAGATGCGCGCGGGCAGCCCCTGCGGGGTGACACGCTTCCTGGCCAGCGCGAACCACCGTTCCAGGCCAGGTGTCCCCGCCACCTCCAGGACGGCTTCCTCGCTGCGCCGCAAATCGGCGGGGTCGCCGCTGAGGCAGATCCAGCGGTAGGGGCCGACGCCCCTGGCCAGGATCGGCCTGACGTACTCGGCCACGAAGCCGGGGATCTCGGCGGCCCCTTCCGCACCGGCGGCGACCGCCTGGGCACGCAGGTTGTTGCCGTACTCGAAGACGATCGTGCCCCGCTCGCGTAGCGCCAGCAACGCGACGGCGTGCGCTTTCAGCGTGGCCTGTACGGCGGAGCGGTAGGCGGGAGAGGAGGGGTCCGCTGCCCGTGCCTGTTCGACGTCGTAGCCGAGCGGGATGTAGCCGCGGTCCAGGTCGTGCGCGGCGGTCTGGTCGGTGGCGACGTCGACGGCGATCCCGTCGGCCACCATCCTGGGCAGGACGTCGGCGATGTTGCCGACCAGGGCGATGGCGGCCGGGTCTGCGGACCCGGTGAGGTCGGCCACCGCGGCGGCGTAGTCGGGGGCGATGCGGTCGACCCAGCCGGCCGCGAGCCGCCGCTCCACCCGGTCGCGGTCGACGTCGACCAGGAGCGCCCGCCCGCCGAGGTTGGCGATGGCCAGGCCCTGGGCGCCGCCCATCCCACCGAGTCCTGCGGTGACCACGCGGCGCCCGGTGAGCGTGCCGTCGAAGTGACGGCGGGCGATCGCCGCGAGGGTTTCGTGGGTGAAGCCGAGGACGCCCTGGGTGCCGATGTAGAACCAGGACGCCGCGGTCATCTGGCCGTACATGGTCAGCCCGGCCTCCTCCAGGCGGCGGAACTCCTCTGCCCCTGACCAGGCGGGGACGACCATCCCGGTGGAGATCAGGACGCGCGGCGCGTCCGGGTGGGTCGGCAGGACCAGGACCGGCCTGCCGGACTGGATGACGAGCGTCTCGTCGGAGCCGAGGCGTTCCAGGGCGGCGACGATCGCGTCGACATCGGCCCACGAGCGGGCTGCCCGCCCCCGCCCGCCGTACACGACCAGCTGGGCGGAGTCCTCGGCCACCGCCGGGTCGAGCGTGTTGAGCAGGCAGCGCAGCACCCCCTCCTGTTCCCAGCCCTTGCAACGCAGAATGTCGCCTCGGGGTGCCGGCTCCCCCACCCTCTTGATTGCATCCATGGATGCAAAGTAGTCTCCCGGCCATGATTGCGGAACCCCCGGAGCAGCCTCCCGTGCACGCCAGGGCGCTGGCCGACGAGATCGCCTTCCGGCTGCGGGCCGAGATCCTCGACGGCAAGCTGCCGCGCGGGGCGCGTCTCCAGCACGAGGAGCTCGCGGCCAGGTTCGGCGTCAGCCGTACCCCGATCAGAGAGGCGCTCCGCCAGCTCAAGGCGATGAACCTGGTGGTGGTGGCGCCCAACAGGGGCGCCACGGTGCGCGTGCCGTCCAGGACCGAGGTGACCGACGTGTACGAGCTGCGCGCCGACCTGGAGGGGCTCGCCTGCGAGCTGGCCTGCGCCCGCGCCGGCGAGGAGGACCTGGCCGAGCTCGATCGGGCGCAGTCCCGGCTGACCGAGGTGGTCGCCGCTGCCGAGCAGCTCGGCGAGGCGGAGCTGGACGCGGCCTTCGCCACCTGGAACACGGCCTTCCACCACTGCGTGCACCGGGCGTCGGGCAACCGCCGCCTGGTGGAGACCATCGAGCAGCTGCGGGCGTTCTTTCCCCGCGACTCCGTCTGGCGAGCGCTGGCCCATGATCAGGCGGCGATGACGACGATGAACGTCACCGAGCACGAGACGATCGCCGCGGCGCTCCGCGCACGCGACGCGAAGCTCGCCCGCAGCGCGATGCGCGATCATGTCCACGACGCGGGCGAGATCCTCCTCGCCTACCTCGACAGCCAGCGGTTCTGGCGATGAGAGCGCTCGTCGTCGGCGGCGGCACCATGGCCGCGGGGATCGCCGCCTGCCTGGCGGCGGCCGGCATCGACACCGTGGTCCAGGTCAGGCGGGCCTCGGTGGTGGACGAGGTCCGCGCCGAGATCGCCCGCAGGGGCGCCGGACGGCCGGTCTCCGTGGTGGCTGGGGAACCAAGCGGTCCGTTCACACTCGCGGTGGAGTCGATCGCCGAGGACGCCAGGGCCAAGCGCGATGTGCTCGCACGCGCCGAGGCGCTCCTGGCCGAGGACGGGATCGTGACGACCAACACCTCCTCGCTGCGCCTGGCCGACCTGGCAGGCGGGCTGGCCCGCCCTGAACGGTTCGCCGGCTGGCACTGGTTCAATCCCGCCGAGCTCGTCCCGCTGGTGGAGGTGGTCGGGGGGCCGCAGACCCCGCCGGAGACGCTGGAGCGCCTCACGGCGCTGTCCGAGCGGATCGGCAAGCGGCCGGTGACGGTACGGCGGGACGTGCCGGGGTTCATCGCCAATCGGCTGCAGTACGCGCTGCTGCGGGAGGCGTACGCGCTGGTCGAGGCGGGGGTCTGCGACGTCGCCGACGTCGATCGGGCCGTCGTCGACGGTCTCGGGTCCAGGTGGGCGGCGATCGGGCCGTTCGCCACCATGGACGCGGCGGGGCTGGATGTCCACGAGGCCGTCGTCGAGCAACTGTTTCCCGTGCTTTCCCGGCAGACGGACGTCCCTGACCTGCTGCGGCAGGCCCGTGAACGAGGCGAGACCGGGATGAAGGGCGGAGCCGGACTCCGCGGCACATATGGGCCGGACGCGGTGCGGGAGCTCGCCCGCCGCCGCGACGCGATCCTCGCCCTGCTCAACGAGAAGGGGGGATCCCGGTGACCGAAGCTCCGCTGGTGCTGGGGGACGGGCCGCTGCGGCCGGAGGACGTGGTGTCCGTCGCCTACGGCAGGCGGATCGTGCTCGGTCAGGCGGCGAGGGAGCGGATGCTGGCCTCGCGCGCCGTACTGGAGGGTGCCCTCGCGCGCGGCGACGCGGTCTACGGGCTGACCACCGGCGTCGGGGCAATCAAGACCGTCCCTGTCGCCCCGGAGGCGCAGGCGGAGTTCCAGGTCAGGCTGTTGCGCGCGCACCGAGTCGGACACGGCGAGCTAGCGCCGCCCCCGTTCGTGCGGGCCGTGATGGCGGTCCGCGCCGCGGGCCTGGCCGTCGGCGTGGCGGGTGTGCGGCCGGACCTGGCCGAGGCGTTCTGCGCGGCGCTGGACACCCCGGTGGCACCCCGCGTCCACCAGCTCGGGTCGATCGGCCAGGCCGATCTCAGCCAGCTGGCCGAGATCGGCCTGGCCCTCATCGGCTACGGCGAGGACGGTGCCGCGCTGGCCGCCGCGGGTTACTCGCCGATCGTGCTCGGCCCGCGCGAGGCGCACGCCATCGTCTGCGCCAACTCCTTCTCCGTCGGCGTCGCGTGCCTGGCTCTGCATCGCGCCGATCTGGCGCTGCGCGCACTGGATGTGTCCGCCGCCACCTCCCTGGAGGCGCTCTGCGGCAACGTCGACGCCCTTCACCCCGCGGTCGCCGCCGTCCGCCCGCACCGAGGGGTGGCCGAGACCGTCGAACGCCTGCACAAGCTGCTGCGCGGTGGCGGGCTGCTGACCGGAGCCCGCCGCCCGCGGATGCTCCAAGATCCGCTGGCATTCAAGGTGGTGCCGCAGACCCACGCCGCCGCGCGGGCCGCACTCGCGCACTGCCGCGACAACCTCGAAGTCGAGCTCGCCTCCTCCGGCGACAGCCCCATCGTCCTGGCCGAGGAGAACCGGGCCATCTCTACTGGCAACCATGACATCACCCCGGTGGCCATCGGCTTGGACTACGCGCGGCTCGGTCTCGCCCAAGCGGTCACGATCGCGGGTGAGCGCGTGCAGAAGCTGCTCGACGGCTCCTTCACCGGGCTGACCACCGGGCTGCGGCCGGACCCCGATTCTCCCGACGACGGCCTGGCGATCGTCGCCAATGGTGCCGCCAGCCTGGCCGCGGAGATCCGGCTGCTTGCCCAGCCGGTCACCCTCGAACAGCCGACCAGCGGCATCGCCGCCGGCATCGAAGACCGCATCACCAACGCGCCCACCGGCGCGCGCCGCCTGCACGACATGGCGGGCCTGGCCATACGGCTCGCCGCCGTCGAACTGATCTGCGCCGCCCAGGCCATCGATCTGCGCGGCATCACCGGTGAGCTCGGCGAGGGAACGCTGCGGGCCTATCAGGCCACCCGCGAGTCGATCCCGTTCACCACACCGGAGGCCGCCGACGGCGACCTCGACGCGCTCCAAACCTGGCTCACGAGCGATGACCTGCCCTGATACGACTGAGAACGGAGCACGATGTACCTGACACCCGCAGAATGCGCCGAGCGCGCCCGCCGCGCCGCGGCCGACTTCGACACCGGCACGCTGCCAAGGGAGGGACCGGGCTCCTACCTCCTGCTCTGGGCGGACGAGCAGTCGGTTGCCTGGCTCAACACCTGGTGGGAGGGGCGGGACACCGGCTACCACGACCATGACGGCTCCGCGGTCGGCATCTGCGTCCTGGAGGGCAGGGTCACCAACGAGGGCCTGCCGATCGACGGCGTGCGCCGCGTGCGTGCCTACGGTCCGGGCGAGTCGCTCTCGCTTCCCGGCTCGGGCATTCACCGGATGGACCATGAGGCGGGGGCGATCACGATCCACGTCTACTCGCCGCCGCTGCGCGCCATCGGCCACTACGACGTGGTCGACGGGCTGCTGCAGCGGGTGCCGGGCCCGCCCGACGAGGGCTCGCCACCCAGCCCGAACCTCCTTAAATCGCTCACGTTTGCACAGAAGTAACACCTTCTTAACTGAAAGACATCTTTCAGTCAGAATTCTGCATGAAGCTTTCCATTCAAGGGGAAACTCGTGATCAGATTCGAAGCAGTGACCAAGGTCTTTCCAGGCGGCACGACCGCCGTGGACGCCCTCGACCTGGAGATCCACGAGGGGGAGACCACTGTCCTGGTCGGCTCGTCCGGCTGCGGGAAGACCACCACTCTTCGAATGATCAACCGGATGATCGAGGCCTCCTCCGGCACGATCACCGTGGGTGGGCGGGACGTCGCCACGCTGGATCAGAACACGCTGCGCCGCGGCATCGGTTACGTGATCCAGCAGAGTGGCCTGTTCCCGCACAGGACCGTCCTGGACAACATCGCGACCGTGCCGCGGCTGCTCGGCTGGGACAAGAAGCGTGCGCGGGCCCGCGCCGCGGAGCTCATGGAGATCGTCGGGCTCCCGCAGGAGATGGCCACCCGATTCCCGCACCAACTCTCCGGCGGTCAGCAGCAGCGGGTGGGAGTGGCCAGAGCGCTCGCCGCCGACCCGCCCATCCTGCTCATGGACGAGCCGTTCGGCGCCGTCGACCCGGTGGTACGCACCCTGCTCCAGGATGAGCTGCTCCGCCTCCAGAAGGAGCTGCGCAAGACCATCGTCTTCGTCACCCACGACATCGACGAGGCGGTGCGGCTCGGTGACCGGATCGCGGTCTTCCGCCAGGGCGGCCACCTGGTGCAGTACTCCACCCCTGCCGAACTGCTGGCCCACCCCGCCGACGACTTCGTCGCGGAGTTCCTCGGCGCCCAGCGCGGCCTCCGGCTGCTCTCACTTGGCTCGCTGAAGGAGGTGCCCGCCCTCCCGGTGACGACCGTCGCCCGCGACGCTCCCGCCGAGACGGTGGCCGCGACCGCCGCCGGGGCCGGGATCCGCTGGATGGTCGCGGTCGAGGCGGACGGCCGGCCGTATGCGTGGGTGGACGCCGAAGGCAACAGCCTGCCGGTCGCGACCGTCCGCGACGGCGGCACCCTCCTGGACGCCCTGGAGGCGGTGGTCTCCTCACCGCGCGGCCATGTGGTCCGCGTCGACGCCGAGGGCAAGGTCGCCGGAGTCTCCTCCGAGCGCGACGTCCTGCGGGCCGCCGCGGCCCACCGCTCCACCGTGATCGGCGACGGCGGTCAGGAGGTGGCCACGTGAGATGGTCCTGGTTCGCCAGCCACGTCGACGAGATGGCGGAGCTGACCCTGCAGCACGTGATCACCACGGTGATCTCGGTCGGTTGCGGGCTGCTGATCGCGCTTCCGCTCGCCGTCCTGGCCCACCGGATCCCCAGGCTGCGCGGGCTCATCCTCGGCATCACCAGCGTGATCTTCACGGTGCCGTCGATCGCGCTGTTCATCCTGCTGCTGCCGTTCACCGGGCTGAGCCTCACCACCACCGTCATCGGCCTGACCCTCTACTCGCTGGTGGTACTGGTGCGGAACATCGTCGAAGGGCTCGCCTCCGTCCCACCGCGCGTCCGCGAGGCCGCCAGAGCCATGGGGTACGGCAGAGCCCGGGCACTCATCGCGGTCGAGCTGCCGCTCGCCCTACCGGTGATCATGGCGGGGGTCCGCATCGCGACCATCATGACGATCAGCCTCACCAGCGTCGCCCTCGTCATCGGCCAGGGCGCACTCGGCCAGCTGTTCGCCGACGGGCTGCAGCGGAACTTCGCCGAGCCGATCATCGCGGGCATCGCCCTCACCCTCCTGCTCGCCATGGTCGCCGACGTCGCCCTGGTGGGCGTCCAGCGTGGCCTCACCCCGTGGACGAGGCGGTAACGCCATGCTGGAACTCCTGCGGCAGATCTTGGCCTGGTTCACCGATCCCGCCCGTTGGGCCGGGGGCGACGGGCTGCTCGCCCGCCTGGCCGAGCACCTGGAGTACTCCGCACTCTCCACGGTCGCCGCCGCCCTGATCGCCCTTCCCATCGGGCTGGCCATCGGCCACACGGGACGCGGCGCCTTCCTCGCCATCAACGCCACCGGGTTCGGCCGCGCACTGCCCACGGTCGGGGTGGTCACCCTGGTCTTCCTGGTCAGCGGGCTCTCCCTGTGGCCGGTCTACATCGCGCTGGTCGTGCTCGCCGTACCGGCCATCGTGACCAACACCTACGCCGGCATGGCGGCGGTGCCGCCGGAACTGCGGGACGCGGCACGCGGCATGGGCATGACCGGCTGGCAACGGCTGTGGCAGGTCGAGGTGCCCGTCGCCGTGCCGCTGATCCTCGCCGGCATCCGCATGGCCGCGATCCAGGTCATCGCCACCGCGACGATGGCCGCGTACGTGAGCTTCGGCGGTTTCGGCCGTTACCTCTTCGACGGGCTGGCGCAGCGGGACCTTCCTCAGGTCCTCGCTGGGGCGATCTCCGTGGCGGTCCTCGCCATCGCCACCGACCTTCTGCTCGCAGCGCTTCAACGGGCCCTCACCCCCCGGGGACTCCGTGACACCCGAAAGGAAGCCCATGCTTAAACTGAGCGCCGGATTTCTCGGCCTGGTCCTGACCTTGACCGCCTGCGGTGGCGGCACCACCACATCGCTGGCCGAGCCGTCCGCCACCGCGTCCTCGTCGGGAGCGCCGGGCGGCGAGACGATCGTGATCGGCACCGCCAACTTCACCGAGAACGTCACCCTCGGCTACGTGTACGCGGGCCTGCTGGAGAGCAAGGGCTACACGGTGACGGTCAAGCCCAACCTCGGCTCCCGGGAGATCATCTTTCCGGCGCTGAAGAACGGCGAGGTCGACATCCTGCCGGAGTATCAGGGCGCCCTCATGGCCCACCTCGACCCCGACGCCAAGTCCTCCGACGGCGACGGCGAGGCCAAGGCGCTGGCCGCCACCCTCCCTGCAGAGCTCAAGGTCCTCCCCTACGCGCCGGCACAGGACCAGACCGTGTGGCTGGTCACCAAGGAGACCGCCGCCAAGCACAACCTGAAGTCGATGGAGGACCTGGCCAAGGTCAGCAAGCAGCTCGTGTACGGCGCGCCGCCCGAGAACAAGACCCGCTACGTCGGCGTGGTCGGCCTGAAGAAGGTGTACGGCATCGAGTTCAAGGAGTTCAAGTCGCTCGACGTGGGCGGGCCGCTCACCAAGGCCGCGCTGAAGAACGGCGACGTCGACGTCGCCGACGGGTTCAGCAGCGACCCGGCGATCGCCGACAACGGCTGGATCGTCCTGGAGGACCCCGAGCACTTGGCGCCGACGGAGAACATCGCGCCGCTGGTCAGCACGGGCAAGGTGACCGACAAGCTGACCGCGGCCTTCACCGAGCTCAACGCCAAACTCACCACTGAAGAGCTGGTCAAGATGAACCGCCGCACCGACGTGGACAAGGAAGACCCCGAGGACGTTGCCGATGAATGGCTCAAGACCGTTGGACTCGTCTGACGTCTCCGCGCGGCTGAGGGAGCTCCTCGATGGGCACAGGCTCTCCCCTTCGCAACGTCGGATCGCCCGCTACCTGCAGGACCATCCTCACGAGGCGGTCTTCCTCAACGGCATGGACCTGGCCAAGGCGGTCGGCATCAGCCAGCCGTCGGTGACCAGGTTCGTGGCCGCCCTGGGATTCGCCGGTTTCCCCGAGTTCCGCGACCACCTGCGGGCGGCCGTGAGGGACGGCCAGGGCGCCCGCCCCCAGGCGGGCAGCGAACTGCAGTCCATGGTGGACTCCGAGATCCGCAACCTGGAGCGGCTGCGCGACAGCCTCGACGAGCCGGGACGGCTCGCCGAGGCGGCCGCCGCGCTGGCCGCCTCCCGGCCGCTGCCCGTGGTCGGGCTGCGGGTCTCCGCGCCGCTGGCGTCCCTGTTCGGTTTTCTGGCGGCCAAGGTCCACCCCGACATCCGGGTGATCGACGCGCCGGGGTCGACGCTGGAGGACCGGCTCAGCCGGGCGGCGGAGGCGGGCGCTACCTGGCTGCTGGCGTTCGGCCTGCCCCGCTATCCCCGCGAGTTGCGCGAGGGGCTGAGCTGGGCCCGGCGGTGCGGGCTGCGGATCGTGCTGGTCACCGACCACGCCGTCGGCGGGGTGGCCGACCAGGCCGACGTGGTGCTGACCGCACCGGTAAGCTCGCGGTTCGCCTTCGACTCGCAGGCCGCACCCGCCGTACTGTGCGCTGCGTTGGTGCATATGATGATCAACATGTTGCCCGCGGCGCCGCTGGAGGATTTCGAGAGCGGGGCCGCGGAGCGGAAGCTCTTTCTGACCGACTGAAGAGCCGTTCAGTCGGAGGAACCGCGGCTTGACGAACCGCCGGATGCGGGCCCGCATGTCCGGTGGTGTGAGAGGAGGGTGAGGAGACCTCACCCTCCTCCTCGATTCCGGGGTCTGGTGCTCGACGGGAGACGGTCAGTCCTTGACGGCGCCTCCAAGTCCTGACACCAGCCGCCGCTGCACCGCCACGAAGAAGATCAGCACCGGGATCGTCATCAGCGTCGAAGCCGCCATGATCCCGCCCCAGTCGTTCTCGTCCGGCTTGAAGAAGACCAGCAGCGCCGCCGGCAGGGTCTGGTTGTCCTTGGCGGAGATGATGAAGGTCCTGGCGAAGAGGAAGTCGTTCCAGGCCGTGATGAAGGAGAACACGCTGGTCGCCACGAGTCCGGGGGCGACCAGCGGGAACAGGATCCGCCACAGCACGGTCGCGCGCCCGGCGCCGTCGATCATGGCCGCCTCTTCCAGCGCCTCCGGCACGGCGGCGACGAACCCGCGCATCATCCAGATCGCGAACGGCAGCGTGAACGCCAGCTGCACCACCACCAGCGAGGCCAGCGTGTTGAGCAGCCCGAGGTCCCGGACGACGAAGAACAGCGGGATGGTCAGCGCCTCCACGGGCACCATCTGCGCGATCAGGAACATGATCAGCACGGTGGTCCTGAGCCTGAACGTGAACCTGGTCACGGCCACGGCGGCGAGGAAGGCGACCCCGGAGGAGAGCACGACCACGGTGAGCGCCACGCCCGCGCTGTTGAGCAGGTAGCGGCCGAAGCCCTCCCCGGTCAGCACCCTGACGAAGTTGTCCAGCGTCGGGTGCAGGGTCCACGGCTTGACGTCGAGCGACTGGATCTCGCCGTCGGGCTTGAGCGCCGACAGCACCATCCAATACAGCGGGAACGCGGTCAGGAACGCGATGACCAGTGCCACCGCGTTGGGCAGCAGGCGTCTCCTCATAGCCGCTCCCCAGTGCGATAGAGCGCGCGGATGTACAGCAGTGTGATCCCCAGCAGGATGAGCGTCATGACGACGGCGACGGCCGAGCCGAGGCCGTACTCGGAGGAGCCGAAGGCGGTCTGGTACGCGTACACGTTGAGCACGGTGTTCTGGCCGGCGACGCCGCCGCCGTTGGTCATGACGTAGATCTGCGTGAACACCTTGAAGTCCCAGATGACGGACTGGATGACGACGATCGTGATCAGCGGCCGCAGCATCGGCACGACGACCGCCCAGAACGACCGCCAGGCCGAGGCCCCGTCGAGCGCCGCCGCCTCCAGCACGGACGCCGGGATGGCCTGGATGCCCGCGTAGAGCGTCACCATGACCAGCGGGAACGAGTGCCACACGATGGTCGCGCCGACCACCCCGAACGTCACCCACCGGTCGTAGAACCAGTTGAACCCGTCGAGCCCGAGCACCTGGTTGACCAGCCCGAGATCGGCGTCGAACAGGAACATCCACACGGTCGAGCCGGTCATCGCGGGCGCCGCCCAGGCGCCCAGCGCGGACAGCGACAGCGCCGTCCGCGGCACCGGGCCGACCCTGGTCAGCAGCACGGCCAGCGCCGCGCCGACGGCCAGGGTGGACACCACGAGCGCCGCCGCGAACCCCACGGTCTGCGCCAGCACCTCCCAGAACCGGGCGTCGCCGAGCAGCGCGGCGTAGTTGCCGAACCCGACGAACGTGCTCGGCTGCCCGCCGCTGACCTGGGCCTGCCGGTAGTCGAAGACCGACAGCAGGCCCAGCATGTACACCGGGTAGCCGAACATGGGCACCAGCACGGCCGCCGCGGGCAGCAGGTAGAGCCAGGGGCGCGTCTTGGTACGGCGGCTGACGAGGACAGCGGTCTCAGAAGTCGGCATGAGATTGCCATGTCACAGCGGTCACGAGGGCCCGAAGGCCGCCTTGACGGCGGCGGCCGCCTCGGTGGTCGCCTCGTCCACGGTGGCCTGCCCGGTGGCCACCTTCTGCAGCATCGTGGGGATGACCTTGCTGTTGTCGATCTTCACCCAGGCGGGGTCGATCGGCACGAACTTCGTCCCCTTGGCGACCGTGTCCAGGAACGGCTTGAGGAACGGGTCCTTGGCCGCCAGCTCGTCGCGCGCCCCGGTCAGCGTCGGCAGGTTGCCCATGGCCTCGTACATCTTGACCTGGTACGCCTTGCTGCCCAGCAGCTTGACGAAGTCCACGGCCAGCGTCCGGTGACCGGCGTTCTTCAGCACGCCCAGGTTGTTGCCCCCGGCGAAGGCGGGCGCGATCGAGCCCTCGGCCGAGCCGGGCAGCGGCACCACCGCGTACTTGCCGGCCACCGCCCCGGCGTCCATCGCGGAGCGGTTGAAGTTGCCCCCGATGCCCATAGCGGCCTTGCCGCTGGCGAACAGCTCGACCGTCTTGCCGCCGGTGAGCGACACGCACGCCTGCGGCGGGCAGATTTCGTCCGTCAGCAGGTCCGTGTACGCCTTGACGCCCTTGCGCGACTCGGCCGAGTCCAGCGAGGTGATGTCGCCGCCGGCGTCCCAGATGAAGGGCAGGGCGCCGAAGGTGTTCTCACCGCCGACGGCCATGCCGTACAGGTCGGGCTTCTTCTTGCGGATCGTGCGGGCGGTCTCCGTCAGCTCGCCGATCGACGCCGGAGGCTTGAGCCCCAGCTCGTCGAAGACGTCGGTGCGGTAGTAGAGGGCGCGGACGCCGATGAACCACGGCAGCCCGTACTGCTTGCCGTCCACGGAGACGGACTCCAGGAGCTCGGGCGTCATGTCCTGGCCCTTGATGTCCGCCGTGAGGTCGGCGAAGCCGCCGGCGGCGGCGTACTCGGCGAGGTCGGTGTTGCCGTACTCGGCGACGTCCGGCGAGCTGGCCGGGTCGTTGAAGGCGCCCTTGAACTTCTCGTGCCGGGCCGGCGTGGTCGGGATGTAGGCCACCTCGACCTTCACGTCGGCATGTGCGGCGGTGAACTCCTTGATCGCCTCGTTGACGACCTTGTCCTTGGGGGCGCGGTTGGGCTCGTCGAAGAGCCACACGCGTAGCGTCCCGGTCTTCTCGTCGCCGCCGCCTCCCGCCGGGGCGGTCGAGGGGGCGCAGGCGGCCAGCGCGAGCAGTGCGGTCCCGGCCGCGGTCCAGTAAAGAAACTTCACTTTTTACCTCCTGGGCGCAGACACTAGGAACCCGTCCAGGAGCCGGGAAGGTTCGTAATTAGTTGTTGTGCATTGCACAACGCTGTGTTGCATAGACGTTTCCTTGATGGCGTATGTTGATCGGCGTGCCCGAACGCAACCAGTCCGCCTCCCTCCGCCGCGCCCTGGCCGTGCTGGACCATGTTCGGGACCACACGGGCCTGTCGCTCACGCAGCTGGCCGAGGCGCTGGGGGTGGCCAAGAGCACGGTGCTGCGGCTGAGCGTCCCGCTCATCGAGGCCAGGCTGCTCGAACGCGACCGCAAGACCGGGGTCTACCGGCTGGGCCACGGCGCGCTGCGGCTCGGCCAGGCGTACCTGGCCGAGCTCGACCTGCGCGTGGTTGCGGCCGAGGAGTCGCACCGGCTGATGACCGAGGTACGCGAGACCGTCCACCTGGTCGTGTACGACCCGCCGCACGTCGTCTACATCGACAAGGTGGAGAACGAGACGAACGTCCGCATGGCCTCGCGCATCGGCAGCCGCGGCCCCGTCCACTCCACCGCGGTCGGCAAGGCCATCCTGGCCTGGCAGCCCGAGGAGGCCGTCGCCGGGCTGGCACTCGAACCCAGGACCAGGCACACGATCATCGACCACGACCGGCTGCGCGCCGAGCTGGCGCACATCAGGCGCCGCGGCTACGCCGTGGACGACCGCGAGAACGAGCCCGAGGTGCGCTGCGTCGCCGCACCGATCTTCAACCACACTGACGCGGTCGTCGCCGCCATCTCCGTCTCCGGGCTCACGTCGCGGATCACCGCCGCGCGCGTACGCGAGCTGGGGCCGGTGGTGGCCGGGGCGGCGGCGCGGATCTCGAGAAAGCTGGGTAGCCCGAGCAGATGATCGAACTGGTGACCTTCGGTGAGACCATGGCGCTGTTCGCTGCCCGCCGCACCGGGCCGCTGCGCTTCGCCCGCGACTTCGACCTGGGCCTCGGCGGCGCCGAGTCCAACGTCGCGATCGGCGTGGCCAGGCTCGGCCACCGCGCGGCGTGGATCGGCAGGGTGGGGGCCGACGAGTTCGGCGACCTGATCCGGGCGACCCTCGCCGGCGAAGGCGTGGACGTGCGCGCCATCCCCGACCCCGGCGCGCCCACCGGGCTGATGATCAAGGGCAGGCGCACGGCCGACCTCATCGACGTGCGCTATTACCGCAAGGACAGCGCGGGCTCCCGGCTGTCGGTCGCCGACCTCGACCCGGAGCTCATCAGGTCGGCCCGGGTGCTGCACGTCTCCGCGATCACGCCCGCGCTGTCGGACTCGGCGCGCGACGCCGTACGGCACGCGATCGCGCAGGCGCGGGCCGCCGGGGTGACCGTCTCGCTCGACGTCAACTACCGCCGGGCGCTGTGGACCCCTGAGGAGGCGGGCGCGTGGCTGCGGGAGACGGTCGGCGACGTGGACGTGCTGTTCGCGACCGAGGCCGAGGGCCGGCTGATCGCGGATGTCGGGGCGCCGGTCGAGCTGGCCAAGGCGCTGGCGGCCCTCGGGCCGCGGCACGTGCTCGTCAAGTTCGGCTCCAAGGGCGCCATGGAGCTGACCGACGGCGTCGTGCGGCGGGCGGAGCCGTACCGGGTGACCGAGGTGGACCCGGTGGGGGCCGGGGACGCGTTCGCGGCCGGGTGGCTGGCGGACTGGCTGGCCGGGGCGGAGCCCGAGCAGCGGCTCAGCACGGCGTGCGCGGCGGGGGCGTTCGCGGTGACCTCCCAAGGCGACTGGGAGAGCCTGCCGCGCCGGGCCGATCTGAGCCTGTTGCGCCGCCCGGCCGACGGCGTGAGCAGGTGATCCGCGCGCCCCGTTGAAGCCGGTCGTCGGTTTCGCTCGAAAGACCACTGCCCGTAACCGGCTTTACGCCCAAAGAGCGCCGCGCGTAACCCCGAATGTCATAGCCTGCCGGGATGCTCGATCAACTTCTCGACGAACTCTTCCAGGCCGCGGACGACCGGGACCCCGCGCGCTTCTTCGCTGTCCTGCCGCGGCTCTACGCCGCCGCCCAGACCGCCGGGCAACCGGCACTGTCGGCCGCGCTGGCGCGGTTCGGGGATCTGTTCGAGCGGCTCCCGCTGAGGATCGGCGCGCGCCTGGGCATGCTCTGCGGCGCGCTGGCCGAGCTCGGCGGCTATCCAGGGCCGGTGACCGAGCCGCTGGTGAACGAGCTGAGCGACTGCCTGGAGCTGGCCGGCGGGTTCGCCGCGAAGTGGCGGTCGGTCACGGGCGAGGAGCCGCCCGAGCCCGTCGACGACGACCACCACTGGACAGAGGCCACAGCAGGCCGCCTGACGAGCGCCGCGCTCACCCGCGAGCAGGCGGTCGAGCTGACCGACGCGTGGTCGTTCGCGTACCTGCGGGCCCTGCCCGTCATGTCGATCCTGGCGCTGTCGCGGCAGGTCAGGACCTCGCTTCCGGCCCGCGAGCGGCTGATCGCGGCCCTGGGGACGGTGCTCGACGAGCGCGCGGACCTGGAACCCCTCGCGGGCCTGCTGCGCGTGCTCGACGGCGAGCGGCTGATCGTGCTGCACCGGCCGACCCGGCGCGGCTATGAGGTCGTGATCGGCGGGATCGGCGACAACTTCCAGCTGCACACGCTGCTGGCCGACGCGCTGAGCGGCCCGGCCGCCGACGGGCTGCTGGAGGGCGTCCGGCCGGACCCGGCCTGGGTGCGGGCCGCCACGGACGGCCCCGTGGAGTCCGACGCGCCGCCGGTACGCGGTCAGTTCAACCTGGTGGACGCGAACGGCAAGTGGATCTGGAACGAGGGCCGCCCGGTCGACATCCCCCGCCTGGACGGGGTACGCGTCGTCGTCCTCGACCCGCCGCCGTACGAGCGGGCGTGGAGCCCCGGCCGGATGTACCCGATGATGCGGCCTGCCCTGCGCCTGCAGCGGATCCTGCCCGCGGAGGAGGCTGCGGCGTGGCTGGCCAAGGTCGCACCGGAGGGCGGCTCCGGCGCGTGACGGCGCCCATAAAGGGCAGGCTCGAAGGTAGGGAGGTAGTCGTCATGGAGTACAAGCAGTGGAACATACAGATCTGGATCAGCGAGGACGAAGACGACGCCCTGACCACGGCCACGGCGGTGCTGTTCACGCCGGACGGCAAGCGCCACGAGAGCGTGGGGCACGCCCGCCGCAACCCGCACGACCGGCCGGTGCCGGGGATCGGGGACGAGCTGGCGGCCGGGCGGGCGCTGTCCGAGCTGGCGGCGAAGCTGATCGAGGACGGCGCGAAGGACGTCGCCCACTTGGCCGGCCGCGCCTGATGGAGGCCCCGCCTGGCTAGAGCAGCCCGGCGGCGGCCAGGAGCTTGCCGATCTGGCCGATCTCGTCGTCGTTCAACGGGATCTGCGGGAGCGCGGTGATCGGGCAGTCGATGACGCCGCGCAGGTGAAGTGCGGCCTTGAACGCTCCGAGGCCGGACGAGCTGCCGCCCATGCGCGTGCCGCCGACGTGGACGATCTCGAACAGCCTGACCAGGCGCTCCTGCTCCGCCCTGGCCGCCTCCCAGTCACCGCGGGAGGCGCACTGGTACAGCTCGACGTAGCCGTGCGGGTCCACGTTGCCGAGCCCTGGCACGACGCCGTCGGCGCCCATCCAGAGCGCCGAGTCCACGGTCACCTCGGACCCGGTCAGCACGCTGAACGGCGCCTCGCGCCCGAGAATGACCTGCCGCAGGCCGCCGTCGTCGCCGCTGGAGTCCTTGACCCCGGCCAGCGCCCCCTCGGCGGCCAGCTCGAGCAGCAGGCCGGCGCTGAGCTTGGTGTGCACGGAGACCGGCAGGTCGTACGCGTAGACCGGCAGCGCGCTGCGGGCGGCGATCGTGCGGAAGTGCGTACGGATCTCCTCCGGGTGGGTGCGCGTGTAGAACGGCGCGGTCGCCACCAGCCCGGACACCCCGGCCTCGGCCGCGATCCGCACGTGTTCGAGCACCCGCGGCGTGGTCATGTCGATCACCCCGGCCAGCACCGGCACCTGCCCGCCTACGTGCCCGACCACCGTGTCCAGCACCACCCGCCGCTGCGCGTCCGTCAGGTAGGCCACCTCCGACGACGAGCCGAGCACGAACAGCGCGTCCACCCCACCCGCCAGCAGATGGTCGACCAGCCGGGTGAGCGAGGCGGCGTCCACCTGGCAGTCGGGGGTCATCGGGGTGCAAACCGGCGGAATGACACCGGTCAACATCGCGGACTCGGCGACATTGGAAAACGTCATGCGCGCTCCTGGATCAGCTCTACGTCGGTCACTCCCGCCGCCACCGGGTGGTGGCAATGGAAGAGGTGGTCGTCGTCGGTCCGCGCGGCGGGCATCTCCGCGGCACAGATGTCATCTGCCCGCCAGCACCGCGTGCGGAACGGGCAGCCGCTCGGCGGCCTGGTGGCCGAGGGCACGGTGCCCACGAGCGGGATCGGGTTGATGGGCGAGATCAGCCCGGGGGTCGCCGAGAACAGCGCCCGCGTGTACGGGTGCCGCGCCCGCAGCGGCACGGCCTGCGCGGGCGTCTGCTCGACGATCCTGCCCAGGTACATGGTGACCACGCGGTCGCTCATCCTGCGTACCGTCTGGATGTCGTGCGAGACGAACACCAGCGCGAGCCCGAGCCGTTCCTTCAGGTCGAGCAGCAGGTTGAGGATCTGGGCGCGGACCGACACGTCGAGCGCGCTGGTGGGCTCGTCGGCGATGAGCAGGTCGGGTTCGAGTGCGAGCGCCCTGGCCACGGCCACCCGCTGGCGCTGCCCGCCGGACAACTGGCTGGGCAGCGCGTCGGCGGCGCTCGCGGGCAGGCCGACCAGGTCGAGCAGCTCGCGTACGCGGGCGTCGCGCTCGGCCGGGGCACCGCGCCGATGCACGTTGAGCGGGTCGCACAGCACCTGCCGGACGGGCAGGCGGCGGTTGAGCGCCGTGGACGGGTC
Organism: Nonomuraea basaltis; assembly: GCF_005893125.1. GTDB lineage: Bacteria > Actinomycetota > Actinomycetes > Streptosporangiales > Streptosporangiaceae > Nonomuraea > Nonomuraea basaltis. The sequence continues at coordinate 29,525 of NZ_VCJS01000057.1, forward strand.
CTGGAAGACCATGCCGACGCTCGACCCGATCAGCGCGCGCCGCTCCGTCTCCTTCAGCGCCCACAGGTCCTGGCCGCGGAACGTGACGGTGCCCGCGGTCGGCCGCTGCATTCCGACCAGCACCTTGGCGAGCGTGGACTTGCCGCATCCCGACTCGCCGACGACGCCGACGGTCTCGCCGGGATTGACCACGAGGTTCGCGGCGGTCAGCGCGTAGACGCGGTCGCGCGAGAACACCCCGCCGGAGCGGGCCTTGTGGACGACGTGCACGTCCTTCAGCTCAAGCATGCTGCTCCTCACTCTTCGCGAGGACCACCGCCGGGTGGTGGCAGGCCACCGCGTGCCGGTTGGCGTCGCCCTCCAGCACCGGAGCGCTGGTACGGCACACGTCCGTGGCCATCGGGCACCGGTCGGCGAAGCGGCAGCCGGCCGGGAAGTCGGCCGGGGCCGGCACCACGCCCTGGATCTGCGTGAGCCGCTCGGCCCCGGACTCCAGCGACAGGACCGAGCCGAGCAGGCCGCGGGCGTAGTGGTGGGCGGGTGCGCCGACCAGGGTCGCCGTGACGCCGGTCTCGACGATCTGGCCGCCGTACATGACGACCACGCGGTCGGTGACGTCGGCGACCAGCGCGAGGTCGTGCGAGACGAGGATCAGCGCGAACCCGAGCTCCTCGCGCAGCCGCAGCAGCAGCTCGATGACCTGCGCCTGGACGGTCACGTCGAGCGCGGTGGTGGGCTCGTCGGCGACGATCAGCTTCGGGTCACGCGACAGGGCCATGGCGATCAGCACCCGCTGCCGCTGACCGCCCGACAGCTCGTGCGGGTAGGCGGACAGGGTGCGGCGGGCGTCGAGGCCGACGAGCTCCAGCAGCTCGACCGGGCTGCGCCGGCCGCCGCGCCGGGTGAGCTGCTTGAGCTGGGCCTTGATGGTCATGGCCGGATTCAGCGAGGACAGCGCGTCCTGGTAGATCATCGCCATCTCGTGACCGAGCAGCCGGCGGCGGGCGCGGCGGGACTCCGTGAGCAGTTCCCGCTGGTCGAAGCGGATGTGCCCGCTGACGCGGGCGTCGCGAGGCTGCAGGCCCATGATGGTCAGCGCGGTCAGCGACTTGCCGCAGCCGGACTCGCCGACCAGGCCGAGCACCTCGCCAGGGCGTATCTCGAAACCGATGCCGTCGACGATGTCCAATGTCGCCGAGCCCGCGACGGCGTCCACACCTCTGGGGAACCCGATGCGCAGCCGCTCCACGGCGAGGATCGGCGGGCCCTGCGGGAGCGGGCGGGCGCGTTCGGCCAGCCGTTGCGCGGCCTCGGCCAGGCCGGGCAGCTCCACGATCTCGCCGGAGCCCGGCCGGGCCTGCTCGAAGGCGTCGTCCTTCTTAGGAACGGCCTTCCGGGCGGCGGGCGCGGCCCAGGCGTCGGAGATGCCCTCCGCCAGGATGTTCAGGGCCAGCACGGTGATCAGGATCAGCAGGCCGGGGAAGACCGTGGCCCACCAGCCGCCGAGCAGCACCATGTTCTTGCCGTCGGCGATGACGCTGCCCCAGGACGGGTTCGGGGGGCGTACGCCGGCGCCGATGAACGACAGCGACGCCTCGAACACGATGGCGTCGGCCACCATCACCGTGCAGAACACCAGCACCGGCGCCGCGCAGTTGATCGCGACGTGCCTGATGAGGATGTGCGGGGTGCGGGCGCCGATGATGCGCTCGGCCGCCACGTAGTCCTCGCCGTACTGGGCGATCACGTTGGCCCGCACGACGCGGGCCACGGACGGCATGTAGAGGAAGGCCATGGCCATGACCAGCACTGTGATGCTGCCGCCGAACACGGCCACGAGCACCGCGGCCAGCGCGATGCCGGGAAAGGCCATGACGACGTCGAGCAGGCGCATGATGGTCTCGTCCACGGCGCGGCGCGAGGTGGCCGCGGCGGCGCCGATGATCGCGCCGGCCACCAGCGCCAGCCCGGTCGCGCCCAGGCCGATGATCAATGACCAGCGGGCGCCGTACAGGAGCCTGGACAGGATGTCGCGGTTGGCGCTGTCGAGCCCCATCCAGTGCTCGGCGGACGGGCCGCCGCCGGCGGCCTCCTGGAAGTACGGCGAGTGCGGCGCGATCCACGGCGCGAGCAGCGCGGCCAGCACGACGACGGCGACGATGCCGACCGCCACCCACGACAGGGGCTTCAGCCGGCGGAACCGCATGCCCGGCCGGGCCAGGCGCTCCGTCAGTCCACGTCTCATGCGGCGCTCCTGAGGCGGGGGTTGACCAGCAGGTAGAGGACGTCGACGACCAGGTTGACGACCATGAACCCGATCGCGATGGTGAGCACGACGCCCTGGACGACGGCCGGGTCGCCGTCGCGCACCGCGTTGATCATGAGCTGGCCCATGCCGGGCAGGCCGTAGATGGTTTCGATGACCACGGTGCCGCCGATCAGGTAGCCGATGCGCAGGCCGAGCACGGTCAGCGGGGTGATGAGGGCGTTGCGCAGCACGTTGCGGCCGATCACGACGATCGGCGGCAGGCCGCTGCCGATCGCGGTACGCACATAGTCCCGGTCCAGCTCCTCCACCATCGAGGTGCGGATGATGCGGGTGAGCTGCGCGGCGATCGGCAGCGACAGCGACAGGGCGGGCAGCGTCATGGACTGCAGCCAGCCGGTGGTCGAGTCCGCCGGGTTGATGTAGCCGCCCGTCGGGAACAGGCCCTCGCCGACGGCCAGATACTGGATCATCAGCAGCGCCAGCCAGAACGGCGGCGCCGCCACCCCGACCAGCGACACCACGCGGATCACCTCGTCGGGCCAGCGGTCGCGGAACAGCGCCGCCGTCACGCCGAACACCAGCGCCAGCACGACCGCCACGGCCAGACCGAGGAACGTGAGCTGCAGCGTCAGCGGCAGCGCGGTCGTCACGGACTCCAGCACCGGCTTCTTGGTGAGCACGCTGGTGCCCATGTCGCCCTGCGCCAGATCGGCCACGAAACGGACGTAGCGGATCGGCATCGGGTCCAGCAGGCCGTTCTCCAGCTGGAACTGGTGGATCTGCTCGGGGGTCGGGTTCGCGCCCTGGAAGTAGGCGTACTCCGGCTTGCTGTTGGAGAAGCGCATCACGATGAAGACGAACGCGACCACGCCGAGCAGGATCGGGATCAGAACGAGGAGCCGCCGCAGCAGCATCCGGGCGACGATCGTCATGTCCTCTTGGCCTGCAGCAGGTTGATGCCCGGGTAGGGCTGGGCGCGGATGCCGGACAGCTTCTTCGGGTCCCAGGCGGTCATCAGCTCGTTGTGCACGACCGGGTAGAGCACGGCCAGCTCGGCCACCAGATCCAGATATTTGTGGATCTGCTCGGTCTTCTGGGCCTTGTCCGTTTCCTTGCTGGCCTCGTCCATCATCGCGAACAGCTTCTTGGCGTCATCGCTGCCGTCGAATTGGCTGTACTTCATCCACAGGCCGCCGGGCACGTAGTTGTAGTGCAGGATCAGGTCGGCGTCCATGCCGAACTGGTTGGGGTTCGAGGCCGCGGCGACCACCTGGTAGTCCTGGAACTGGTCCATCTTGGTGAACAGCGCGGCCGTGTCCTGCGGCTCCAGCGTGGTCTTGACGCCGATGGCCTCCCAGGAGGCGGCGATGGTGGGCAGGCAGTCCGCGATCCAGCTCACGTTGACGGCCATGAGATTGATCGTCAGATTGCTGACGCCCGCCTCTTTCAGCAGCGCCTTGGCCTTCTCCGGGTCGTAGTCGTAGACGACCGAGGCCCGCTTGTGGTCCGGATGGCCCTCGTTGAGGAACGAGCTGGAGGCGGTCCCGTGGCCCTTGAGCGCCACGTCGATCATCTTCTGCTTGTCGATCGCGTAGTGCAGCGCCTGGCGCACCCGTACGTCGTCGAAGGGCTTCGTGCCGGTGTTGAACATCAGGAAGATGTGGTTCATGCCCTTGCCGCCCTCGACCGTCAGGCCCTGCTGCTTGAGCTGGTCGACGTTGGCGTACGGGATGTTGTCGGCGATCTGCGCCTCCGCCGAGCCGCCGGAGATCTTGGCGACCCTGGCCGCGGCGTCCACGATCGTCAGCCAGTTCATCTTCTTGACCGTGGCCGGGCGCGGGCCGTTGTAGCCGTCGAACGCCTCGAAGGAGGTGTTGGACTTGGGGTTGTGCGCCGTCTGCTTGTACGGCCCCGAGCCCACGGTCTTGCCGCTCTTGGCCTGGTCCCATGCCCCCGCCTGGCTGAACACATGCTTCGGCATGATCTTCGCGATCGTCAGCCGGGGCGCGGCGTCCGGGAACGGGAACTTGAAGACCAGCTCGACATTCTTGTCGTCGATCTTCTTCACCTCCTGCAGCCAGGACTTGAAGAAGTTGCCGACCAGCACGTTCGCCTCGGGGTCGAGGACGCGCTCGAACGTGAAGACCACGTCGTCGGCGGTGACCGGCTGCCCGTCGTGCCACTTGGCGCCCTCGCGCAGGGTGAACTTCCAGGTGGTGGCGTTCAGGTCGGACGGCAGTGCGGTGGCCAGCGCCGGGTACGGCTCGCGGGTGATCGGGTCGGTGTCGAGCAGGCCCTCGTAGATGTGGTTGATCCCGGCCATCGCGAAGGCCGAGGCGGTCTGCGTCGGGTCCCAGCTCTGGTCGTTGCCGTAGCCGATGACGGCGGTGATCAGGTCTTTGTTGGATCCGGCGCCGACCGAGCCGGTCGAGGCCGGGCCTCCGGAACAGGCGGAGAGGGTGGCCGCGATGACCGCCGCCGCACCCGTCGCTCCGCTGTAGCGCAGGAAGTCACGGCGGCTGAACTCAGAGCTCACGGATGCCTCCTGGTTGTACCCTGGTCATAGGACGTGGGACATCCCATGTCCTACCTTGTGCGTAAGGTGGACGGTAAACGCCGCCCCCGCTTGAGGTCAACAGAACATTTCAGGATTGTTACCTAGAACGAAAGGATTCTTCATGACCGCTGTCCCGCGTCCGGTACGGCCCAGCCGTGCCGTCGAGGCCCAGGAGGGCGTCAAGGACCTGATCGTCCGGCGCGGGCTGGTGGCCGGGGATCCGCTGCCCACCGAGTCCGAGCTCATGGAAGAGCTGCACGTCAGCCGCAACTCGATCAGGGAGGCGCTCAAGGCACTGCAGGCGGTCGGCATCGTCGACATCCGCCACGGCTTCGGCATGTTCGTGGGCCGCATGTCGCTGGCCGGGCTGGTCGACGAGCTGGCCTTCCACAGTCGCATCACGCTGCAGAACGGCAAGAACCACCTGGCGCACCTCGTCGAGATCCGCGAGATCCTGGAGCGCGGTCTCGTCCAGCGCCTCATCGACCTGGGTCCCGAGGCCGACCTGGCCCCGGTCGCCGGCGTCATCGCCCGGATGGACGCCGAGGCGGAGAACGGGCTGGTCTCCCCGGAGACCGACCGCCTCTTCCACGACCTGCTCTACCGGCCGCTCGGCAACCCGCTCGTGAGCCAGCTCCTGGGGGCGTTCTGGGACGTCTACTACCAGCTACGCGATCATCTGGGGGCCCCCGACGAGCCGCCGGGCGACGTGGCCAAGCGGCACCGCGACATCTACGCGGCCGTCCTGGCCGGCGACGGACCGGCCGCGGCCGCCGCCGTCACCGCCCACTTCGACGGCGTACGCAACCGCCTGGCCCGGCTGAGGGGCTAGGCGGGCCAGCGCTCCACGCGGCGCCAGTGCCGCCGCCACTCCCCGTACCACTGCGCGAACCACGGGTGGGCCCCGGCCAGCGGCATGATGTACGCGACGGTCTCGAGGTAGTAGCGCCGCTGGAACCGCCACGACATCCGCTGCAGCTCCTGCACGTTGCTCGCCCGGTCGGCCAGCTTCACCAGCACGGCCTCCGGCGGCGCCTTGACGAGGGAGCCAAGGTAGTCGGCCTTCACTCCGCCGCGGGGCTTGGTCACCCACCGCACGAGCTCCGCCACGCGGCCGCCGAACCGCCGCATGATCTCCCGCTCGGTGCAGGGCGTGTCCTCCAGCACGTCGTGCAGCACGATCGCGACCAGCACGTCCCGGTCGCTCACCCGGGCCCCGGCCACGGCCACCTCCAGCGCCTCGAGCAGATGCTCCAGGTAGGGCCGCCCGGTCGGCCGCTGCTGAGCCCCGTGCCACCGGCCGGCGAACGCGACCGCCTCGCGCAACGCCTCCACGGTCGGTGCCGGGAGCGCCTCGCCCAGCGGGCCCTCCGCGTGCTTCCAGGACGTCCAGCTCGTGAAGGTCTCCATCCCGATCCTCTCGATGTGATCGTGCCCGCCCGTGTCTTACGCTGAGAATATGGCCGAGATCGCCGTCCCCGACGGCTCGTGGACGTTCAACGGCGAAATCCTGCGCATCGTGCCCGGCAGCGACAAGGACGTGCACGATCTGCGCAAGACCCTTGGCGAGGTGGTGGTGCCGCGCGACGCGATCGCGGGGATGGCGTTCGAGCCGGCTCGCAAGGGCGGGCACCTGCGCCTGCGGCTGCGCAAGGGCGCCGATCCCCTGTCGGACGCGGTCGCGGGTGCGCTGGGGTCGCCCGCGGACCCCTACCGGCTGTCCGTGCCGAAGGCGCGCGCGGGCGCGGCCGAATACTTCGCCGACGAGGTCCGCGACACGCTGCTCGTCTACCAGACCCCGACCGGCCCCTGCGAGGACTACCTCATGCCCGGCCCCGACGTGCCGATCTCCGCCACGGCCGGCGACGGCACGGCGATCTTCGACGGTGAGCGCGTGCGGCTGGAGTGGAACGGGTTCGCCAGTTCGGAGAAGGAGAAGGCCGGGCCGCAGGAATTCCCGCTGCCGGACGTGGCCGGCGTGGAGTGGAAGCCGCAGTCCGGCATGGGCTACGGCACGCTGCGCTTCCGGATCAAGGGCGAGAGCCCGGCCCAGCCGCCGCAGAAGGACGTGCGCTGCGTGTCCTGGGGCATCCAGCGTTTCGGCGGGGCGACGGCCCTCGTCGCCGCGGCCGTGCTGGCCCGCCTGCCGCGCAACGTGCCCGAGCTGCCCCCGCCGCCGCCTGCTCCGGTCTCCGACGACGTCCACGACGCGGTCTTACGCCGCCTGGCCGAGCTGGGGGAGCTGCACCGCTCGGGCGTGCTGACGGACGAGGAGTTCTCGCTGGCCAAGCAGGCCATGATCCGGCGGCTGCAGGACTCGTAGGAGGCTGCGAGAATTCCGAGACGTCCGCCCGCCGAGCCGAGGAGCCAGAGTGACACACGACGACGAGAAGCTGCTCCGCCGCGCCATCGAGCTCGCCGCAGAGGCCAGGGCCGGCGGCAACCCGCCGTTCGGCTCGCTGCTGGCCGGGCCTGACGGCGCCGTCCTGGCCGAGGAGCGCAACACCTCGCTCACCGACCGCGACATCACCGCGCACCCGGAGCTGAAGCTGGCACGCTGGGCCGCCCGCGAGCTCGACCCCGCCGCCGCGGCCGCCACCACCATGTACACGAGCTGCCAGCCCTGCGGCATGTGCGCGGGCGCGATCGCCCGCTCCGGGCTGGGCCGCGTCGTCTACGCCCTGTCCGGCGAGCAGCTCGACGGCCTCAAGCCGCCGGGCACCGCCTTCACCGACCCCCCGTCCGAGGGCCCGGCCCTTTACGCGGAGGCCCGCGTTCCCGTCGACGGTTACTACCGCTGAGCCGGGTCCCGGCTGACTCGGCCCGCTGACAGGAAATCGACTCGTTGTAAAGAGCGAGCTTGCGCGAACCCGTCCCAAGAAATTGAGCACAAACTGCTTCTGCGTTTCCCGGTTTTTCGCTTCATCGTTGGATTGTCAGGCGAACCTTGCCACGACATGCGTCCAACTCCCGGGCATTGGAGCAGGTTGTCATGGTCAGACGGTCCCTCGCCACACTCTTCTTCGCCGTCCTCTCCCTCGGATTCGCGTTACCGGCCCATGCGGTGACCCTGGAGCAGAAACTCGCCGCCCTTTCCGGATTCAGCCAGGCGACCGCCGCCAGCGCCACGTCCTGGCGGGCCGCCTGGCAGAACCAGGCGGCCTGGGCCGACTACGCCTTCGACTGGTCGACCGACCTCTGCTCCAGCAGCCCCGACCAGCCGCTCGGCTTCGATTTCCGGATGTCCTGCCGGCGACACGATTTCGGTTACCGCAATTACAAGGCCGTGAGCCAATTCCCGGCGAACAAGGCACGCATCGACGACGCGTTCTACTTCGATATGCGGCAGGTGTGCGCCCGATACTCAGGAGTCTCCAAATCCACCTGTGACGGGCTGGCGTGGACGTACTACCAGGCGGTCCGGGAGTTCGGCGACCTCGTGGTCACCGACGAGCAGATCCAGCGGGTCCAGCGGCAGGCCGAACTGAACGCGCAAAGCGCCGACGCCTGACAGAGCCGGGCGGGGATGCCGTCGCGTCCCCGCCCTGTTCAGAACTTGGACGGGCCGTTAAAGACTGATATTTCGTGCTTGTCGGCCGGTGCCAGGAACTCCAGCAGCCGCAGCCCTTCCTTCTCCGCCTCCTCCAGCACGGAGATCGGCTCCCACTGGTGGATGTTGAGCGTCGAGGTGCCCTTGGCCCGGGTGACCGTCCAGTCGCCGGCGGTGAAGCCGTCCACCAGGATGATGCGCGGCACCACGTTCGTGCCCATGAACCCCTGCTGCACCACGGCCGCGCCGTTCTCGGTGATGACCCTGGAGCGGTCGGCGTGCGACAGGAACAGGTTGTCGAAGTCGTACATCAGTCGCACCGGGGCCGGCACGTCCTCGCCGGGCCGTACGGCGTCCGGCAGGTCGTACAGGGTCCGCCCCGCCTCGTCCCTGAACCGCACCAGGTCCAGCGACTCCACCACCTCGCCCAGGCGCGTCAGCCCGGACCACGTCTGCACGTCCATCACCGACGTGGGACCGAACGCCGCCAGGTAGCGCCGCACCAGCTCGGCGGGCGTCATCGGCGGCACCTCGAAGCCCAGCCACGACTCCGCGCTCGTGTGCGCGATCGGCCCGCTCTTGCCCCACACTCCGCGCGGCGGCACCTGCACCAGCGACACCAGCGACCGCACGCCCATGCCGAGCGCACGCGGGTCTGCCGACGGCCACCGGTCGCCCAGCGCCCGCCCCAGCTCGGCGAACGTCATGGGCCGCGCCTCCAGCAGCGCCCGCCCGGCCGTCGCCAGCTCGTCCAGGTCCACTCCCGCCAGCTGCTTGCCGAAAGCCGTCCTGGTCATGCGCTCGGTGACGATCTGCAGCAGCGGCCGCATGGCCAGGCAGTCGCGGGCGCTGACGAGGTGGATGGTGGAGCGCTGCAGGGCGAGGCGCACCAGCTCGCGCGACACCAGCAGGTCGGCGGCGTCGCCGGGCGTGAAGCCGGCGATGCGGTTCCACAGGCCTGTGTACCAGGTGTGCGGGGTCTGCGCCTGTAGCCCGCCGAGGTGCTCAACGACGTCTACGACACCTTTGTCGGTGCGGCGTAGCAGGAGCTGCCGGTCGAGCGTGGCCCGGTTGAGCGCCCTGCGGCTGATGAGGGGATCCATGGCACAAAGGTAGGGGCTATTGCGGCCGGTCCCGGGCCGCAATAGCTGACTCGGGGCAAACCGACACTGGACGGTCGCCGGACCAAGGCACAGGATGAACTTTGGCCAGGGGGGTGAGTCCGATGGCAGTGCGCGCCCTTCACAACGGACCCGAGCGCTCCCGCGACGAACAGTTCGTCGGTCGCTGCCGGGAACTGGCGGTGCTCCACGCCCAGCTCGGCCGCGTCTGCGAGGGCCGGTCGAGCCTCGTGGTGCTGGAGGGGCCGGCGGGAATCGGCAAGACCGCGCTGGCCGGCGAGTTCCTGGCCGCGATCGAGAACGCGATCGTGCTGGACGTGAGCGGTGAGGAGGGGGAGGCCGAGCTGCCGTACGGCGTGCTCGGGCAGCTCGGGGCGCAGGCGCAGCCCGTACCCGAGGTGCTGGCCCGCTTACCCGGGCCCGGCGCGCCCGCGCAGCCGGATCCGCTGGTGGTCGGTGCCGCCCTGCTGGAGCTGCTCGGCCAGCTGCAGCGCACCGCGCCGGTGGTCATCGCGATCGACGGGGCGGGGTGGGCGGACCTGCCGTCGCTGCACGCGCTGACGTTCGCGCTGCGGCGGCTGCGTACCGACCGGGTGCTCGCCATCCTGATCGCAAGAGAGAGTGACGATCCCCGGCTGCCCGACGGGCTGCGGCGGCTGCTGCGCAGCAGCGCCGCGCTCAGGCTGCCGCTCAGTGGGCTGAGCACGCGCGAGCTGCAGGCGCTCAGCGCCCGGCTCGGCCCGGTGCGGCTGACGCCCCAGGCGGCCGAGCGGCTGCACGAGCACACCAACGGCGTCCCGCTGCACGCCCGCGCGCTGCTCCAGCAGGTACGCGCGGAAACCCTGGCCGATGTGGACGCCCCGCTGCCCGCGCCGCGCGCCTACACCACGCTGGTGCTCGACCGGCTCGGCCGGTGCGGGACCGCGGCGCAGCGGCTGATGACCGCGGCCGCCGTGCTCGGCACGTCTGCGCCGGTGCACCTCGTGGCCCGCATGGCGGAGCTGGCCGAGCCGCTGCCCGCGCTGGAGCAGGCCACCGGGGCCGGGCTGCTCGTCGAATGGCGTACCGGGGCCGGGGTCTCGCTCGGCTTCCCGAACCCGCTGGTCAGGGCCGCCATCTACCACGACCTCGGCCCGGCCACCCGGCGCCGGCTGCACCTGCTGGCCGCCGACCTGGCCGACGACGTCGTGCACCGGCTGCACCACCGGCTGGCGGCCGCCGACCAGGTGGACGAGGAGCTGGTGCGGGAGGTGGCCAGGATCGGGCGGCGGCAGGCGACGGCCGGACGTTGGTCGAGCGCGTGCGGCTGCCTGACTCGGGCCGTGCAGCTCACGGGGGAGGGATCCGCGCGTGATCGGCTCATCGCGGAGGCCGTGGAGGCGCTCCTCGCGGCCGGCCGCCCGCTGGACGCGGGTGCGCTCGCCGCCCAGGTGGCGCCCGCGGCCGATCCGGCGGTACGCGACTACGCGCTGGGGTCGGTGGCGCTGGTGGCCGGGCGGTTGGAGGAGGCCGTCCGGCAACTCGGCAACGCCTGGTCCCACGCGGCCTGCGACCCACGCCTGGCCGCGGGCATCGCGGGCCGCCAGGCCATGGCGTCCCTCCTTCACGGCGATGGCCCGGCCGCGGTGCAATGGGCGGAACGCGCCACGACCGGCACCCCATCACCGCCCCAGCCCCCGCCCTCCGGCGATCAGATTTCGGACGGCGCTCGGGCATCGGGTGCGGAGTCGTCGGGCGGCGGTGAGCTGGTGCGGTTTGCTCGGCTTGTCGGGCTCGGGCTGGCGGGAAAGGTCGAGGAGGGGCTGGGGGCGAGCGGGGAGTTGCCCACGCCCGCGCAAGGCGCGCCCGGAGAGCTGGACGCGCTGCTCGGCAGGGGGATGCTGCGCCTGTGGGCCGACGACCTGGCCGGAGCGCATGACGACCTGCTCGGCGTGCTCACCGTCAGTGCCGAAGGGTCGGCTCCGTTCCAGCTTCTGGTGGCGACGGCGCTGGCCCAGGCCGAGTACCGGCTCGGCCGCTGGGACGAGGCCGCCGCGCACGCCGAGATCGGCGCCTCGACCGCCGACGACTTCGGTCAAGTGTGGCTGGCGAGCTACGCCCACGCGGTGGCCGCCCTGGTGCCCGCCGCCCGCGGCGAATGGGAGCGGGCGCTCACCCACGTACGCGCCGCTCGCGCCGCCTGCCACCCGGACAACCTTCCGGCCCAGGTCAGTACGGCCGGCGCCGACGCCCTGACGGCCACCGCCCGGGGCGACCACGAGGCTGCCATCACCGCGCTCATGCCGCTGACCAGGACGGACCTCCCCGGTGAGCCGTCCATCGTGCTCTGGCGCACGCTCCTGGCCGACGCCCTGGTCAACGCCGGCCGGCTGGAGGAGGCCGAAGCGGTCCTGGTGCCGTGCGAGCTGCTGGCTCTGGAGCGGGAGCGCCGCAGCGCCCTGGCCGCGGTCGCCCGCGCCCGGGCCGGCCTGCTGGCGGCCAGGCACGAGCCGGTCGAGGCGGAGAGCTCCTACCAGGTCGCGCTGGGGCACTCCGCCAAGATCGACATGCCGTTCGAGGAGGCCAGGATCCAGCTCGCGTACGGTACGTTCCTGCGCCGCAGGGGACGCCGGGCGGCCGCCGCCGAGCAGCTCGAGGCGGCCCAGCTCACGCTGTCCAGGCTGGGGGCGCTGCCGTACCTGGAGCAGTGCGACCTGGAGCTGGCGGCGAGCGGGCGGGCGGTGCTGCGCCCGCAGGACACCGCCAGTCTGGGCCTGACGCCGCAGGAGCACACGGTGGCGGTGCTGATCAGCAAGGGACTCACCAACCGGCAGGCGGCGCGCAAGCTGGTGCTGAGCGTCAAGACGGTCGAGTACCACCTGAGCCACATCTACACCAAGCTCGGCATCACCTCGCGGACGGCCCTCATCGGGAGACTGGGCGATCTCGGGGAGTGACAGATGGCGGGGAGAGCGGCGCGGGCCCTACGCTGCTCGCATGCACAGACGGGTGATCGACGGCCGCTTCGAGCTGATGGAGAGGCTCGGCGGTGGGGGCATGGGCCTGGTGTGGCGCGCTTGGGACGCAGCCCTGCACCGCGAGGTCGCCCTTAAGGAGGTACGCCCACCGGATCCCTCCATGGACGAGAACGACCCGACCCGCGCCCGCGAGCTGCGGGCCAGGGTGCTGCGCGAGGCCCGAGCCCTCGCTCGCCTCAACCACCCGCACGTGGCCACCATCCACCACATCGTCGACCCAGGCGAGCACGACTACCCGTGGATCGTCATGGAGCTGGTGACCGGCGGCTCTCTCCATGACCGCCTCCAGCGCGGAGCCATGACGCCGGGGGAGACGGCCAGGCTCGGTCGCGAGGTCTTATCCGCCCTGCGGGCCGCGCACGCCGTCGGCATCCAGCACCGCGACGTCAAACCCGCCAACGTCCTGCTGCGCGAGGACGGCCGGTCGGTGCTCACCGACTTCGGCATCGCGGCGGTACGCGAGTCCACGAGCCTGACCGCCACCGGGTCGTTCATCGGCTCGCCCGAATACATGGCGCCCGAGCGCATCAACGGCCACGAGGGCGATCCGGCGTCCGATCTGTGGTCGCTCGGCATGCTGCTGTACGTGGCCGTGGAGGGGCGGCATCCGCTGCGCAGGAGCACCACGCTGGCGACGCTGGCCGCGGTGCTCAACCAGGACGTGCCGCAGGCGGAGCGCGCCGGGCCGCTCGGTCCCGTGCTGCACGCCCTGCTCAGACGCGACCCGGCCGCCCGTCCCGACGCCGAGACCCTGGACCGCATGCTGGCCTCGGCCGCCGAGCCCGGCTCCGGCCCGATCTCCCTGCCGCCCCTTGGCCCCGCCGCACCTGGCGCGGCAACGGGGATGCCGGGCACTGCCATGCCGGGGCCTGCCAGTCATGGGCTCGCCGGTCAGGGGCCTGTCGGGCAAGGGCCAGCCGGGCAAGGACACGCCGGTCAGGGGCACGGGGCGCCGATGCCGATCGGCTCCGCCTATACGGCGCCTCCCGGTCCCGCCGGGATGGCGCCGCCCATGTCCGGACACACGATGCCGCACGGGTACGGTCATGCGGCGCCGCAGGGTCACCCGGCACCGCAGCCGCCTGCGTGGGGTGCGGCGCCGATCTCGAAGATGGGCACCGTGCGCTCGCGCCGCCCCCGCCGCGCCGCCCGCAACGCGGTGGGCGCGGTCTCCGTCGCGGCCGTCGTGGTGATCGGCGTGCTGGTGTGGCGGCTCCTCGCGGCCGCGCTTCCCGTCACCACCGCCGGCGAGGATCCGTTGAACGTCACCCCGGTGGTGAGCGTCACCCCCGAGACCCCGAGCGAGACCCCGAGCGAGAGCGAGAGCAGCGAGCCGGAGAACCTGCTGACCACCGCCGGCATGAAAGCCTTGATCGTCAAGGTCAAGTCGGCCATCGGAGGCAGCAAGGTCGTCAGGATGACGGTGTACCCGACCTATGCCTCCATCGAGGCGCCGCTCAAGGGGGACAAGGAGCTCTACGACAGGTACGACTACCGCAACGGCACAGTCACCCGCTCCGGGAACGGCGGCGAGGTGGACGGGCCTGTGGTGGACCTGGACAAGTACAACTGGAACGCTCTACCCGCCCTCATCAAGAAGGCGGACAAGGATCTGGGCGTCCCCAAGCCCACCACGCACTACGTGATCGTGGACGCCGACTACGCGTTCGCGAACCCGAGCCAGGTGCTGCTCGTCTACGTGTCCGACGACTACAACCGCGGTGGTTACCTGGTCGCCAACCTCGCGGGCAAGGTGGTCAAGACCTACCCGGAGGACTAGCCGAAGACCGCGCGCTCGCGGCGTGGTCCCGCCGAGCAGCGCCGTGAGGCGGCGCAGGAGTCGCCGGCTTGTCGCCCGTCAGCACACGTCCAGGTAGCCGCTCTCCGGGATCAGCCGCGTCCACTCCGCCGGGCTCAGCGGCCCGCCCGCCCTGGCGCACACCTCCCGCGCCGTCAGCACGGGATCGACCGGGCTCTCGCGTACGGTGCCGTCCAGCGCCACGCCGCGCAGCCGCTTGCCGTCCTGGCTGAACGCCAGCCCGGCGACCCACGACCCGACCTGGCCCACCTCGCGCAGCGTGCGCACGTCCCACAGCGACGTACGGGCGGCGTCGATGGCCAGCAGGCCGCCGTCCGGCGAGAAGCGCAGCTCGTCCACCTCCGACGTGCCCGTCTTGATCGTGCCCAGCCGCTCGGCTTCGCGTACGTCCCAGAGCAGCACCCGGCCGCCGTCCAGCCCGAACGCCAGCGTGCGCCCGTCGGGGGAGAAGGCGAGCGCGGCCGGCGCGGGCGCGCCGGCCGCGGCGGCGGTGCGCAGGTCGAGCGGGGTCACCTTGCCGGTCCGCAGGTCGAGCAGGCTGGCGCCGGCCGCCAGCGTCGTGCCGTCCGGGCTGAACGCCAGCGCCAGGTCGCCCGCGCCCTCGTACACCCGGAGGCGCCGCCCCGAGCGCACGCCCCACGTCTCCAGAGTCCGGCCACGCGCGGTGGCCAGCAGGTCGCCCTCAGGGGAGAGCGCCACGGCCAGCACGTCGCCGCCCGCGTCGATGGAGGTCACCGGCTTGCCGCCGGGCACCTCCCACACGGTCACCGGGTCACCGGCGACCGCCAGCAGGTTGCCGCCCGTGTCGAAGGCCAGGTCGCCGGCGGCGGCGATCCGGCCGAGCTTCCTGCGCTCCACGGTGTCGGTGAGCTCGATCGCGTCCCCGACCTCCTTGGCCGCGTACCGGCCGTTGCCGGAGAAGGCGGCCGTCTGGTGGTCGTCGGACGGGACGGGCAGTCCCGACACGTCGAGCGAGATGACCGAGCCGGTGCCGCTCAGGTAGCGCAGCGAACGCCCGTCGGCGGAGAACGCCAGGCCGGGCTGGGGGTCCTTGATCGGGTAGGAGCCGGCGAGCCGCCGCTCGGCCACGTTCCACACCCGTACCTCGCCGCCGCCGGGCAGGGCGAGCAGGCGGCCGTCGGGGCTGAAGACCGGGACGTCGGCCGAGGACCCGGGCGGGACCGCCTCCAGCCGCTCGGTGCCGGCCGCCCCCGCGCGGTGGACATCGGGCGCCTCAATCCCGTCGCCTTCACGCGCCGCCCCCGGCTCCGCGGAACCGGTCGCATGCCTCTCCGCATGATCCGCCGCGTTTGTCTCCGAGCCTTCCGCGTCACGTGTCTCCGCGACATCCCCGCGGCCGGCTGTGGGACGGCGGTCCGGGGTGAGGGCGTCGGCCGCGGCCTTCACCGGGTCCACGAGCGTGACCCCCTGGCGGCCCGCGACCGCCAGGACGGTTCCGTCCGGGCTGAACGCCAGGGCAGGGGCCGCCGCGTCCGGGCCGGTCAGCGGCCGGACCGCAATGGTCGCCGTCTTGGTGCGGCCCGCCAGCTCCCACAGCTCCACCCGCCCGTCCAGCCGCGAGACCGCCGCAGTCGCCCCGTCCGCCGACAGCGCCACCCTGCGGTCGGCGACCTCGAACAGCACCTGGCCGCCCCGGTAGACCCGGGTCCTGTTGCCCCGGCTGATCGCGTACACGCCCGAGGACGGCGTCCGCCCGGTCGCCACGTCGAGCGGCATACCGTCGACCGCCTCCGCGAACCGCCCGTCGTCGCTCAGCGCCGCGTTGCCCGGCGGCAGCGCGTACGAGGCCACCCGCCGCCCGGCGGCGACGTCCCAGACGGTGACCGTACCGGCGTCCCATTTGACCAGCTCGTCGCCGCGCAGCAGGTAGCGTGCCCGCGAGTCGGGAGTGGGATCGGTGAACACGCCCAGCTCCGGCTGCACGAGCGAGGCCTGCAGCGCGGCCCGCGCCTCGAACACCGGCGACAGCCGCCACGCGGCCACGCTCAGCCGCATCGCCGTACGCGGGTCGGACGTCCGCAGCGCCTCCGCCCTGGCGGCCACGGCCCGCGCGTTCGCCTCGACGAGCTGCCCGCGCAGTTCGTTCTGGCCCTGCACGGAGACCACCGACATCGACACCGCGACGGCCAGCACCGCGCCCAGCGTCACCAGTGACGGGACCAGCAGCCTCCTGCGTTGCTTGGACAGGGCCACGCTGTCGTTGATGAAGTCGCGTTCGAGCTGGTTGAGCCGCAGGTGGCGGCGCTTGGTCGCGGCCCAGCCGAGCGCCGTGTCGAGCTCCTGGCCGCGGAAGAGGTGGCTCCTGCCGCGCCGGTGCTCCGACCAGTGCCCGGCCGCCTGGCGGATCCGCCGGTGCACCTGCATGCTCTCGCGCTCGTCCACCACCCAGCCGCGCAGCCGGGGCCAGGCCCGGTACAGTGCGGCGCTGGCGGGGGCCACCCGGCCGTCGCTGACGGCCACGAGCTTGCCGACGGCGGTCTCGGCCGGCGGGACGCGTACGCTGCGGCGGACCAGGAGGCCGGCCTCCATGAGGGGGCCCAGCACGTCGCCCTCGTCGTGCGGGCTGTCGCCGTCCAGCAGGCGCAGCAGCAGGCCGGGCACCTGCTCCTGCTGGCCGGGGGTGAGCGCAAGGTACGCCTTCTCGGCCACCTCGCCGAGCGAGCGCGGCCCCGCGTGCCCGTCGGGCGGCCGGAGCTCGGCCGCGCTCTCGATCACCACCTTGCCGGGACGGTCGGCGGGATCCTTGGCCAGCGCGCGCCCGACCGGCTCACGCAGCGGTTCCGGCAGGCCGCTCAGGTCGGGGTCCACGGTCAGCAGCCGGTGCATGACCCCGCCCAGGCTCTCCCCGCGGAACGGGTCGCGGCCGGTGGCCGCGAACAGCACCACGGCTCCCCAGGCGAACACGTCGGCCGCCGCCCCCGTCTCCTGGCCCGTCAGCACCTCGGGCGCCAGGTACGTGAACGTGCCGTCCACCGTCCCCGCGGCAGCCAGCCCCAGCTCGATGACCTTGGGCCCGCCGGCCGCCAGCAGCACGCTCTCCGGGTTCAGCCCGCGATGCGTCAGCCCGGCATCGTGCAGCGCGCCAAGCGCGGAGGCCAGCGCGGCCGCCAGCGCGACCAGCTCGTCATCCTGGTACGGGCCGTGCAGCTCGACCGCCCGCCGCAGGTCGGGCCCGTCCACGTATTCGCTCACCACGTAGGGCACGCCCTCGTCGGCCCCGACGGCGACCACCTCCGCCAGGTGGCGGCAGGTCACCCGCTCGAACCGCCGCCCGGCCACCTCCCCGCGCGGCACCGTGACCGCGTATCTGCGGCCCTCGTCGTCGTAGGCGTCGTAGACCACGCCGCGCCCGCCCGCGCCAAGTCTGGCCGCCAGCCAATAGCCGCCAAGCCTTTCGGGGTCGCCGGGCACCAAGCGCATACTCACTGATGCTTAGATGCGCGGCGCGGGGCTTTGGTTGTCCGGAAAGAGGACGTCACAAGCCCCCCGCGAGACTCGGGGGACCCACGCGTCATGATCATTATGTCAGTGTCCCAGATCCCCCGGCATTCCGTCACCGGTGCGCGGGCAGGTCCAGCTCTCGCAGCACCGCGTCCCGCACCTGCTCGGGACGCATGACACCCACGTCGCAGACCAGGTCCGCCACCTCACGGAAGTACGGCTCGCGGCGGGCCCGCATGGCCGCCGGATCGAAGTCGGGCCGATGATCGCTGGAGCGCATCCGCTCGGCCAGCACCTCGTCGGCCGCGTCCACCCAGACCACGAACGCCTCGCGCAGCGCCGCGCGCACCCGCGGGTCCTCGATCGTGCTGGCCGCCGCCGCGATCACCTTGGGCTCACCGGCCAGCTCGGCGAGCACGTGCTCGGCCTCGTACCGGTGCAGGGCATCGGCCCCGTCGCGGGCGGCGATCTGCGCGGCGGTGCCGCCGTACCTGGCCTTGAGGAACGGGTCGCTGTCACTGAACGCCAGCCCCAGCGCCTCGGCGATCAGGACGCCCGCCGTCGTCTTCCCCGAGCCCATGAGCCCGATCACCACGACTGGTTTGTTTTTCGACATGTGGATAGAGGTTCCTTCGTGTCAAGGAGGTAAATCTGATGACCATCGCCGGAAGCATCATCCTCATCATGCTCGGCGCGATCCTCACCTGGGCCGTCGAATTCGATCTCGCCGGCCTCGACATCAACGTAGTGGGGGTCATCCTCATGCTCGGCGGGCTGGTGGGACTCTTGTTCGGCATTTACCGGATCAGCGTCACCCGTCGGGCGGTCGGCCCGATCGACGAGCCGGTGCACCGCCACGAGATCTACGAGGAGCCTGAGACCCGCAGGACGACCGTGTACGAGGACCGCCGCCACTACGACGAACCACCGATGTAGGAGGTGAATCGGCATGCCAGGCGTCGAAGAGTTGCCGTCGACCATCAAGCGTTCGCCGAAGAAGGCGCAGACCACGTGGATCAAGGCGCACGACAACGCCGTGGAGCAGTACGGCGAGGGCCGGCGCGCCCACATGACCGCGTTCGCCGCGCTGAAGCACTCCTTCGAGAAGGTCGGCGACCATTGGGAGCCGAAGGCCGGCAAGGGCCCTTCCGACAAGGGCGCCACGGACCGGTCCGGCCGCACGGCCGAGGGCGTGGACGCCAACGCCAGCAAGGAGCACCTGCAGAGCGTGGCCGCCAGGCTCGGCGTGCAGGGCCGCTCGAAGATGACCAAGCAGGAGCTGGTCAGCGCCATCAAGAAGGCCAACCGGCAGGCCACCGCCAAGGCGCGGTGACCCCCCGTCACTCACAACAACCGCTTGACCGCCGCGGCAATAGCGTGGCGGTCAATGCGTGCGTCGGCCAGCTGCTCCTCCGGCGTCGCCGAACCGGGCAGCCCCGTCACCCCCAGCTTGACCACCCGGGGGCCCAGCTCGCTGACGGCGTCCATGACGGCGTCGCCGAGCCCGCCCTCCAGCCGGTGATCCTCGACCGTGATCAGGTTGCCCGTGGTCGTGGCCGCCTCGACCAGCACCGCGGAGTCGACGGGCTTGACCGAGTACAGATCGATCACTCCCACGGGAACCCCGGACGTGGCCAGCTCGTCGGCCGCGGCCAGCGCCTCGTGCACGGTCACCCCGGCCGCCACGATCGTGGCCCGGTCGCCGGGCGAGTGCCGCAGCACCCGCGCCCCGCCGACGGGGAACCGCTCGCCCGCCTCGTAGATGACCGGCGTGTTCCCGCGCGTGGTCCGCAGGTAGGACACGCCCTCGACGTCCGCCATCTCGGCGGTCAGCGCCGCCGTCTGGTTGGCGTCGCACGGATAGAGCACCGTGCTCCCGTGGACGGCCCGCAGCATGGCCAGGTCCTCCAGCCCCATCTGCGACGGCCCGTCCTCCCCGATGGACACGCCCGCATGTGAGCCGATCAGCCGGATCGACGCCCCGCTCACTCCCGCCATCCTGATGAAGTCGTGCGCCCGGGTCAGGAACGCCGCGAACGTGGCCGCGTACGGTTTCCAGCCCCGCACCTGCAGCCCGACGGCCGCGGCGATGAGCTGCTGCTCGGCGATGTACATCTCGAAGAACCGCTCGGGGAGCGCCTTCCCGAACGTCTCGGTCTTGGTCGAGTCCGCCACCTCGCCGTCCAGTGCCAGCACGTCGCCCTGGGCCGCGCCGAGCGCCGCCAGCGCCTCCCCGTACGCCGTCCGCGTGGCGACCGCGTCTCCCACCTTGTACGCGGGCAGCTTCAGCGGCCCGTCCTCGAACCGGAACGGCGCCGGTGCCTCGTCGGGCCGGTGCACGTCGACCCGCACGTTCCGCGGCCCGCCGAGCTCCTCGATGGCCTTGTCCGCGTCCTTCAGCGCCTTGCCGTGCGCGCCCTCGCGGTTCTCGACCTCCAGGACCCCTTCGCCCTTGCGCGTCTTGGCCAGGATCACGGTGGGCCGCCGCCGGGTGTTGCACGCGTCTCCCATAGCGAAGTCGATCTGCCCGGGATCGTGCCCGTCGATCTCGATCGTGTGCCACCCGAACGCGCCGAACCTGCGCGCGTACGCCCCGGTGTCCCACCCGTGCCGGGTGGGCCCCCTCTGCCCGAGCCGGTTCACGTCCACGATCAGGGTCAGATTGGCCAGCCCCTCCTCCCCGGCGTGCTCCGCGGCCTCCCAAATCGACCCTTCGGCCAGCTCACTGTCCCCGCAGAGCACCCAGATCCGGTACGGCAGCCGTTCCAGCCGCCCGGACATGGCCACCCCGACGCCGATCGGCAGCCCCTGCCCGAGCGACCCGGTGGCCACATCCACCCAGGGCAGCCGGGGGGTCGGATGTCCTTCGAGCCGGCTTCCGCGCTTCCTGAACGACAGCAACTCCTCGTCATCGATGACCCCTGCCGCCTTATAGAGCGAGTAGAGCAGGGGAGAGGCGTGCCCCTTGGAGAAGATCAGGTGATCGTTGGCCGGGTTGCCCGGGTCGGCGAAGTCGTAGCGGAGCCGGCAGGCGAACAGCACGGCCATCAGGTCGGCAGCGGACATGGACGAGGTCGGGTGGCCGGAGCCGGCTGCGGCGGCGGCCCGTACGGAGTCGACACGCAGCTGCGCGGCCAGCTCGGCCAGGTACTGAAGATCGCGCTCAGGCATCATGGCCTCCTCGAGACGGTTTCACGCCGCCTACCCCTTACGGCCCGCTTAACTCAGGCCGCCGGCAGCCCGGCGCTCCCGTCCCGACGAGGTCCTAGCGGACCCGGGGCAGCACCTCGCGCTCGTAGAAGTCGAAGAACGCGTCCTGCTCCTCGCCGATCTGGTTGATGTAGACCTCGTCGAAGCCCGCGTCCACGTACTGCCTGATCGCCTGGGCGTGCGCCTCGGGGTCCGGGCCGACCGGGCTGCCGTTGACGGCCTCGTCCTCGGTGACCATCTGGGCGAGCTGCTCGAAGTGCCGCGGCAGCGGCAGGAGCTGCGACGCCTCGCCCTTGATGCCCTGCGTGGGCCACAGGCGGTGCACGGTCTTGCGGGCCGCCGCCTGGTCGGTGGCGTAGCAGGCCTTGAGCCCGCCCAGCGCCGGCTTGCCGGCGCCACCCGACTGGCGGAACCGCTGGACGGACTCCGGGTTCGGCGCGGTCGAGATGTAGCCGTCGGCGATGCGCCCGGCCAGCTCCGTCGACTTCTCGCCCAGCCCGGACATGATGATGGGCGCGGGCTCGTCCGGCAGGGTGTAGAGGCGGGCGGTGTCCACGCTGTAGTGGCGGCCCCTGTGCGTCACCAGCTTGCCCGTGAACAGCTCCCGCATCAGCCCGACGGCCTCCTCCAGCATCTCCAGCCGTTCGCTGAGCGGCGGCCAGCGGGAGTCGGTGACGTGCTCGTTGAGCGCCTCGCCGGTGCCCACGCCGAGCCGGAAGCGGCCGCCGGTCAGGGCCGCCGTGGTGGCCGTGGCCTGGGCGATGACGACGGGGTGGGTGCGGACGAGCGGGCAGGTCACGGCGGTGGTGATCGGCAGCGACGTGACCTCGGCCAGGGCGCCGATCACGGACCAGACGAACGGGGACTCGCCCTGCTCGTCGAGCCACGGGTGGAAATGGTCGGAGATCCAGAGGGCCTCGAAGCCGGCGCGTTCGGCGGCCTTGGCCTGCCGTACCAATTCTTTCGGGCCGTGTTCCTCGCACGACAGGAAATAACCGAATGTCGTCATAATGTTTTCCCTGCCCCTTATGGCAAGGAAAAACATGTTACGGGGCTGACCCTGAGGGCAGTTGCAGCACCATGGCTACCTTGCTCTGGATCATCGCGGTAATACTCGTCATCTCCGGGATCTACGTGATTCTGGCTCGGCGCGACCTTCTCTGGGGGATCGTGCTGATCGTCCTCGGGTTCCTGGTGGGGCCCGGCGGAGTCAGCATCTTCAATGTCTAGGGGCGCCGGCCATCCGGTTCCCCGTCCATATCCGCCGCTGGACCGATCCTCCGAGAACGGTCCAGCGGTTCCCTGCTTTCTAGAAATATCGTAATTACCGCCTTCTGAGCCGGCACCCGCCGAGCCGGCTCAGAGCGCGGCGTTCTCGAGGCAGTACACGCCGTACGCCCGGCCCAGCACCGGCAGCGCCACGTTGCGCACCCGGATGCCGCCCGGCGTCATGCCCTTCTCGCTGCCCTTGTGCGCGTGGCCGTGCAGGATCAGGTCGGCACCCGCCGTGTCGACCGCCTCGGCCAGCAGGTAGCTGCCGAGGAAGGGGTAGATCTCCGGGGGCTCGCCCTCCAGCGTCTCCTTGACCGGGGAGTAGTGCGACAGCACCACGCGCTGGTCGGCCACCATCTCCTTCAGCGCCACCTTCCACGCCTCGGCGATGTAGCGGGTGTGTGCCACGAAGTTCTTGATCTCGCGCTCGCCGAACTCGCTCGCGCACTTGCCGGCGAACCCGCCGCCGAACCCCTTCCCGCCGGCCACGCCCAGCTTCCGGTCGCCGCACTCGATCACCGCGCCGTCGTCGTCGAGCACGATGACCCCGGCGTCGCGGAGCTCGGCGGCGATCTCGTACTGCAGGTCGGAGTGGTAATCGTGGTTGCCGAGCACCGCGACGACCGGGATCTGCAGGTTGCGCAGCTCGTCGGCCACCAGCCGGCCCTCCTCCAGCGTGCCGTGCCGGGTCAGGTCCCCCGTGAGCATGAACACGTCGGCGCGGTCCTCGATGCCCTCGAGTTTTTTGCGGTATTGGCCGCGTTGGTCCTCGCCGAGGTGGATGTCTCCGACGGCCGCTATGCGCAGGTCAGTCAAGGTGCTCTCCCTCCCCCGGCTCGGTGTACTCCACGACCTGGATCTCGTTGTGCACGCGAAGTTCGGGCGCGGCCTCGTGCGCCACCTGGGCGAGCCGTTCCCGCTGCTCGGCCCCGCTCACGTGGCCGCGCAGGAACAGCTGGTCGCCTCTTATGTCGACGCGGATTCCGAGCTCGTGCGTGCGTGCGTCCTCGGCCAGCGCCTGCTGGACACGGGCCGCGACGTACTGCGGAGCTTCCATCGCTCGCCTCCTTCTTCTGTCGCCGCATGCCCGGGGTTGAACAGCTCAAACGGTACGAATCAGGTCAATGACCGCGCGTTCCACCGTCCCAGCCGTGGCCAGCTGACCGAAGTCGGCGTCCGCCCCCAGCTCCGTCAGCACCGCGGCGATGGTTCTGTCCTGGTCGTACGCCTCCACGACGCGCGGATCCACGTACGACGCCCGCGCCACGGTGGGGGTGTTGCCCAGGTATTCGGCGACCTCCCGCATGACGCGGGTGACCGCCCGCTTCTTCCTGGTACGCCCCTCCGTCCCTGCCTGCCTGGACACCGCCAGCCCCACGGCCGCCAGGACCGTGGCGTGCCAGGTGCGGAAGTCCTTGGCGGTGACCTCGTACCCGATGGTCTCGCGGAGGTAGTCGTTGATGTCCTCGCTCCTGACGTCGGCCCAGCCGCCCTGGTGCCGGTAGCGCAGCAGCTCGCCGTCCACGCCGAGCGTCTTCAGCGCCCGCAGCACCGCGCACGCCCCCGGGTCGGCCACCTCGACCTCGCGCTGGACGTCGCCCTTGGCCTGGTAGGAGCAGGTGACGATGCCGTTCGCGCAGGTGACGTGCTCCATCCTGAGCGTGGCCAGGCCATAGGTGTCGTAGCTCTCGCCGCCGATGCGGAAGAAGCCGATGTCGAGCAGGCGAGCGGCCGCGGCCAGCACCCGCTGCCGGGTCAGGCCGCGCCCGTCGAGCTGGTCGTCCACGGCCTTCCTGAACGCCGGCAGCCGCTCGGCCACCTCCAGCACCCGGTCGAACTTGACCCGGTCCTGCTGCTCGCGCCACACGTCGTGGTAGCGGTACTGGCGGCGCCCGGCGTGTGATGGCGATCTCATGCCGACTTCTGAGACCGCTGTGTCCGTGCCGGCGGCCTGCAGGTGTCCGCAGGCCGACGTGCAGATCCACACGTCGGTCCAGGCCGGGGGGATGGCCAGTGCCTTGATCCGCGCCAGTGTGCCGCGGTCGCGCACCGGGTGGCCGCCGGGCCCCTCATACGCGAACCCGCGCCCGCGGCGCCGGCGCGCGATCCCCGGCTCGCTCTGGTCACTGGGATGCAGCTCGGCCACGAAAGGCGCGCTACCCGGGACGTTAGGCGACAAACGGGACGGGCAGATGGGCGGCATGTCAGATAAGGGAGAGTGGCACGAGGAGCGGGACCGCAAGGGTCACGCCATGGTGCCCGCCACACCGCGCGACGTGGTGCACATCAGGGTGGGGTCGTTCTTGCTGGTGTTCCTGTTCGCGTTCACGGTGCTGGGGATCATCGTGGGAGCCCCGGTGATGACGGGGGTCGCCGTCGCGCTGGCCGTGGCCACGCTGATCGACATCGTGCTGGCCGTACGACGCCAGAAGGAACGACACAACGGAGAGGCGGGCTGATCTCGACGTGGTACCACTTCGCGGGCGGATTGTGGTGGTGACGGGTGCGAGCGGCGGGGTCGGGCGCGCAGTCGTACGCGAGCTGGGGGAGCGGGGCGCCAAGGTGGCGCTGATCGCACGCGGGACGGCCGGCCTCGGGGCCGCGGCCGTGGACGTGGGGGTCTCGGGCGGCACCGGCCAGGTGTACGAGGCCGACGTGGCGGACTACGACCAGGTGCGGCAGGCCGCCGAACGGATCGAGGCGGAGCTGGGCCCCATCTCCGTCTGGATCAACACCGCCTTCTCCAGCGTCTTCGCGAAATTCACCGATATTTCCCCAGACGAGTACGAGCGCACCACCGCGGTCACGTACCTGGGGTATGTCTGGGGCACGAAGGTGGCCCTGGACCTCATGCGCCCGCGCAACGCGGGCGCCATCGTGCAGGCGGGCTCGGCGCTGTCGCAGCGCGGCATCCCGCTGCAGTCGGCGTACTGCGGTGCCAAGCACGCGATCAAGGGTTTCACGGAGTCGGTCCGCACGGAGCTGCTGGCCGACCGGAGCAACATCCACATCACCCTGGTCCAACTGCCCGCGCTCAACACCCCGCAGTTCGACTGGGTGCTGTCCAAGCTCCGCCGCCACCCGCAGCCGGTTCCGCCGATCTACCAGCCGGAGGTGGCGGCCAGGGCCATCTTGTACGCGGCCGAGCATCCGGAGCGCAAGGAGTACTGGGTGGGCACCCCCACGGTCGCCACCCTCCTGGCGCAGCGCGTGGCCCCCGCGCTCGTGGACCGATACGTGGCCAGGACCGCCATCAATTCCCAGCAGACGGACGAGAAGCCGCCGAGCGGCGTGGCGAACCTGTGGGAGCCGGCGGACGAGACCACGGACTACGGCGCCCACGGCGCGTTCGACCGGCGCTCCCATGGGCGCAGCCCGCAGCTCTGGTTGTCCCAGCACCGCGGCCAGGCCTTCCTCGCCCTGGCCGGCGCCACGGCCGCCACCGCTCTGACCGCCTTCCGCCGCCGGGCCGACCGGCGCTGACGCCGTGCCCTCTCGCGATGGGTCCGGCGTGAGCCCCAGCCCGCATCGGGGCCCACGCCGGAGGCTCGCCTTCGGGCTAGGAGGCCGACTTCATGAGCTTGGCGTACGCCAGTTGCAGCCAGTCGGAGATCGCCACCGCCGTCATCGTCGCGCCCACGAGCCGGGTGGCCTTGGGGGCCAGGACCAGGCCGGCGGCGTACCCGGTGGCCACCCACTGCGCGACGCAGAACGGGCAGGCGAGCAGCTCGCCGATCGCGCCGCGCGGGCGCTCCTCCACCTCGGAGGGTCCGCCCTGGCCCTCGTACTGGGTGAAGGGCGCGCGGAGGGGGCTGGTGACGGGGTCTTTGGCGAGCAGCCGCGACACCTTGTGCGTGCACGCCGCCATGAGCAGCAGGTCCATCACCCCGATGCGGTCGGGGGCCCGCCGGCCGGCCAGTGCGGCAACGGCGGCGGCCACGGCGACCGTGCCGCCGTACGCGCCGAGGATGCCGGCGTAGCCGCCGAGCGGGCGGTCATGATCGCCCTCGTAGGCTTGCTCGGTCTTCCGGAGGATTTCCGTCATAGGGCATGGCGCTACCCTCAGCCACGCGCGCTCAACGCCTACTCGACCATCGGCTGGGTAGCCCGATCTCATGAGTAGCCATGGCCACGCGGTCACCGACGCCATCCTTGACACGCTCAAGCGTGCCAGCTCCGGGCTGAAGGATGCCGGAGTGAAGTTCGCGCTGGCCGGAGGCTGTGCCGCGTACGCGAGGGGCGCGGCGCCCTCGCTGCACGACGTGGACTTCGTCCTGACCGAACACGACGTGCCTGCGGCGCTGGAGGCGCTGCGCGGGCTGGGCTTCCAGACGGCCAAGCCGCCCGAGGACTGGCTGGTCAAGGCGTACGACGAGGGCCGGCTGGTGGACCTGATCTACCGGGTGTCCGACCTGCCGATCACCGACGAGCTGCTCGACCGGGCCGAGCCGCTGAAGGCGTCGGCGGTGATCGTTCCGGTGCTGGAGGCCACCGACCTGGTCATCACGTGGCTGCTGCCGCTGTCGGAGCATGCCTGCGACTACGGGGCGCTGCTGGCCCAGGTGCGCGCGCTGCGCGAGCAGGTCGACTGGCCCCGGGTGGCCGCCGTGGTCGCGGACTCGCCGTACGCGAGCACGTTCATCACCCTGCTGGAACGGCTCGGCGTGCTGAACGGCCCCGTCGAGCCGTCCGGCGAGCCCAAGTGGCCCTGATGACGTGAAGAGAAGGGCCGCGCCCCGCAGGACGCGGCCCTTCTCTTCACGGCACGACAAGGTCACCCGGGGAGCCGGCCGTAGTAGTCCCCAATCCGGGCGCGGTACTCGGGTTCCTTGAACGTACCCTCGTCGAACTCGGGCGCGTCCTTGATCTCGGCCTTGGTGCGCGCGACGTGAACGACGCGCTCCTGAGGGTCGATGCTCATGACGACCTGCGCCGGGAGCAAGACCTTCTTGCCGAAGATCCAAGGACCGGTGTCGACGATGATGTAGCTCTCGCCGACCTCGTACGTCGCCTCGTCGACGGACCCGATCCTCCCGTCCGTCGCCTGCACGTGGTAGCCCACCAGGTCCAGACTCTGGCCGCGATCATAGACGTCAGGACGATAGTTCCAGAGCTCCATCGGGGCTCTCTTCCTCTCTTCTTCCGTCTTTCTCGGGCAGGCTCTCGCTACCCGGGCAGGTCCCGCTAAACCTTGCAGCGCGCTTGCCGGCATGTGGCCGTAAAATCGCCCAGTAAGTGGTCGAGCGCACCCTCTCGGCCTGTCCTGCCGCGCCCGCGCTCAGGGTGCTCGTGGCAGGTCGCCCTACGAGCTGATCTGACTCTCCTGACAACAGCCAGCCAAGCCGGGCTTCGGGGCCCGGGTCCGGATACCATCCGCGTCACGGACCGACCTCGCGAAGGGGGCCAGGTGAGTGGGGACAGTGGACACGAGTGGGCTCCGCCCGGCGTCGACCCGGAGCAGCCGAGCGTGGCCCGCCTGCACGACGCCCTGCTCGGCGGCATGGAGAACTTCGCCTCCGACCGCTCGGTGGCCCGCCGGCTGAAAGACACGGTGCCCGAGGTCGTGGACCTCGTCTGGTGCAACCGCGCCTTCGTCGGCCGGGTCGCCGACTTCCTCGTCCGCGAGGCGGGCATCCGGCAGATCATCGACCTGGGCTCCGGGCTGCCCACGGTGGAGAACACGCACGAGGTCGCCCAGTTCGCCGACCCCAGGTGCAAGGTGCTCTACGTCGACATCGATCCCATGGTGGAGCCGCACGCCCGCGCCATCCTGAACGGCAACGCGTACGCCGACGCCATCACCGCCGACGCCCGCGACGTGGACGCCGTGCTGGGGCACCCGTCCCTGACCCGGTTGATCGACCTGTCGCAGCCCACGGCGATCCTGGCCATCGGGCTGCTGCACCTGCTCTCCGACCAGGACGACCCGCACGGGCTGATCAGACGCTACCTGGCCGCGGTGCCGCCGGGCAGCTACCTCGCCGCCTCCAACTTCCTCTCCTCCGCCAGTCCCAAGGCGAAGGCCCTGGAGGTGCTGCTCCAGGCCACCATGGGCACCGGGTACTTCCGCGAGCGGGCGGCCATCACCGCCTACTTCGACGGAATGAAGCTGGTGGAACCGGGCGTGGTGCACTTCCCCGAATGGCGTCCCGACGACCGCATCCCGGGGCCGCTCGCGCCCTGGGAGGAGCTCCTGCTGGGCGGCGTGGCCCGCAAGCCGTAGATCCAGGAGACCCGCAAGCCGTGGATATCCAGGAGATCCGTACGGCCGCGTGGCGCTAGGGTGGGGCTGTGCCGCGATTTCTGATCTGCTCCCCGCCGCCCGCCCAGTAGCGGGCGGCATTTTCGCGATATTTCCGGGTCTGACAGATCCGGGGGTGGTTGCTGCCCGCGTTACCGGGCCCTCTTCCAACCACTCCCTTCGGAGAACTCCTGTCATGACCCATGTCTCCGCCCGGCGGGGCGCCGTCTACGTGTCCGTGGCCGCGACCGCCTGGGGCACCGGCGGCGCCGCCGGCTCCCTCCTCTTCGAATCCGGCGGCCTCGGCCCCGTCGGCGTGTCCCTCTGGCGCTACCTCCTCGGCACCGCGTTCCTTCTCGCCCTCGCCCCCCGCTCCTCGTTCACCGGCCGGCTGAGCTGGCGGGTCCTGCCGGTGGGCGCCGGGATGGCCGTCTACCAGACCGCGTACTTCGCCTCGATCGCCCACTCGGGGGTGGCCGTCGCCACGGTGGTCACCATGGGCGCCACGCCCGTCTTCACCGCCCTCGGCAGCCGCTTCCTGCTGCGCGAGCGTCTCGGCAGGATCGCGCTCACCGCGCTGGCCGCCGCTCTGGCCGGGCTCGTCCTGCTCACGGCCGAGACCGCGCTGCAGGCCAGTACGACAGCCGCGTCCAGCGGTCTGTCGCAGGCAGCGGGTTCCGCACCTGCGTCCTCCGTCGCCGGCATCGCCTTCGCCCTGGTCTCGGCCGCCGGGTACGCCGGAGTCACCCTCTTCTCCCGCCGCCACAGGGACGACCCGCGCGGTACGGCGCTCGGCGGCTTCGTCGTGGGCGCGGCGTGCCTGGCGCCGTTCGCCCTGGCGGAGGGGGTGGTGCCGGAGCTGAGTCTGACGTCCGCCGCGCTGCTGCTCTACCTGGGCGCGGTGCCGACGGCGCTGGCGTACGGTCTGTTCTTCCGCGCCCTGACCGCGCTGCGCGCCACCACGGTGTCGATCATTTCCCTGGGCGAGGCCGTGGGCGCGGCCCTGCTCGGCGTCGTGCTCTTCGGCGAGCGGCTCACACCGCTCGCCTGGTCCGGGTGCGTGCTGCTGCTCGCGGCGGTCGCGGTCCTGGCGGTACGGGCCGAAGCGGGCTGACTCGGGCGGGAGCGGTTGTGACGGCCCAGCCCGCCGGATGAGCTAAGGTCCGTACGGCGGCGCTTGCCTACCGTCGCTCCGCTCCCATCCCTTCCTTGAGGGAACGGTGTCGGCGAAGCGTGCGTTGGAGGAACTGTGGCCTCAATAAAGGGAATGTTCAGGAACCTCCTGGATCGTCCGGGCGGGGTGCCCCTGACCCCCTACCAGAAGATCGTCAAAGCGGCCGGTGACCGTGCCGACCGGGTGGGCAAGCTGGACGAGCTGCCCAAGCCCGGCATGGACGATCTGGCAGAGTTCTGCGCCGTCGCGCGGGAGGCCGCCGACCGGAGGCTGGGGCTGCGGCCGTACGACGTGCAGTTGCTCGGCACCCTCGCGCTCCTCGACGGGAAGGTCGCCGAGATGGCGACCGGCGAGGGCAAGACGCTGTCCGGCGCGATGGCCGCGGCGGGCTACGCGCTGCAGGGCAAGCGCGTTCACGTGATCTCGGTGAACGACTATCTGGCCAGGCGCGACGCGGAGTGGATGGGGCCGTTCTACGAGGCGCTCGGCGTCAGCGTGGGCTGGATCGGGCAGAACTCCTCGCCGGACGAGCGGCGTGCGGCGTACGCGAAGGACGTGACCTACGGACCGGTCAGCGAGATCGGGTTCGACGTGCTGCGCGACCGGCTGCGCACCGACGCGAGCGAGATCATCGTGCCCGCGCCCGAGGTGGCACTGATCGACGAGGCCGACTCCGTGCTCGTGGACGAGGCCCGCGTGCCGCTGGTGATGGCCGGCGCGGCCGACCCCGGCAGCGCCGTGCCCGAGATGGCGGTGCTGGTCAGGCAGCTCGTCCGCGGCTACCACTACGAGATCGACGAGCAGGCGCGCAACGTCTACCTCACCCCCAAGGGCGCCGACAGCGTGGAGAACATCCTCGGCGTCGAGCTCTACGACGAGCACGATCCCGGCACGCTCACCGAGCTCAACCTTGCCCTGCACGCCCACGCGCTGCTGGCCCGCGACGTCGACTACATCGTGCGCGACGGCAAGGTCCAGCTGATCAACCCGTCGCGCGGCCGGGTGGCGCTGCTGCAGCGCTGGCCGAACGGGCTGCAGGCGGCCGTGGAGGCCAAGGAGACGCTGCCGCCGAGCGAGAAGGGCGAGATCCTCGACTCGATCACCGTGCAGGGCCTGATCCGCCGCTACCCGCAGATCTGCGGCATGACCGGCACGGCCGTGGCCGTCAGCGAGCAGCTCGGCGAGTTCTACGGGCTCAAGGTCGCCGTGATCCCGCCGAACCGCCCGTGCGTCAGGAACGACGAGCCGGACCGCATCTACCCGGCCGTCCCCGACAAGGACGCCGCGCTCGTCGAGGAGATCCAGGAGGTCCACGCCACCGGCCGGCCCATCCTCATCGGCACGCTCGACGTGGCCGAGTCGGAGAACCTCGCCATGCTCCTGCAGCGCCGCGGCCTGGAGCCGGTCGTGCTCAACGCCAAGAACGACGCCGAAGAGGCCGCGATCATCTCCAAGGCGGGCGAGCGCGGCGCGATCACGGTCTCCACCCAGATGGCTGGGCGCGGCACCGACATCCGCCTCGGCGAGGGCGTCGCCGAGCTGGGCGGCCTTTACGTGATCGGCTCGGGCCGGCACGCCAGCAGCCGCCTCGACGACCAGCTCCGGGGCCGCGCGGGCCGCCAGGGCGACCCCGGGGGCTCGGTCTTCTTCGTCAGCATGCTGGACGACCTGATCACCCAGTTCGTCCCCGACGAGCGGCCGCCCGCCGCCGACCCCGACGGCCTCGTTCGCCACCGGCGCGGCGCATACCTCGTGGGCCATGCCCAGCGCGTCGCCGAGGGCGTCAACCTGGAGATCCACCGCAACACGTGGCGCTACACCCGTCTGCTGGAGCACCAGCGCGAGCTGATCCTGGAGTGGCGCGACAAGGTCCTGCACGGCGACGCCGCCGCCAACGCTCTGGCCGCGGCCGATCCCGAGCGCTGGGAGTCGCTCCTCGAGGACACCAGGGACGAGACCGCCCGGCAGATCGTCCTGCACGCCATCGACACCTGCTGGACCGAGCACCTGGCGTTCCTGACGGACCTGCGCGAGGGCATCCACCTGCGGGCGCTGGGCCGGATGAGCCCGATCGACGAGTTCCACCGGGAGGCCGTGGCGGAGTACAAATCGCTGCAGGCCGAGGTGGAGCGGCGGTCATTGGAGGCGTTCGAGGCGCCGGAGCCGGACCTGAAGCGGCCCGCGGCGACGTGGACCTATCTGGTGCAGGACAACCCGTTCGGCACGGAGTGGGACCGCATCCTCAGGCGCGTCACAGCCGCCACGCGACGGGGCTGAACTCACCGCGAGCCGCGAATCGCAGGATCAGGCCGCAACCGGCGACGCAGACGATGTTCCTTACCTGACAGCAGGTGGCAGGTATGCCTGGAACGCTGAGCTCATGACGACAAAGGCGAGGCTGCTGGCGGTCACCATCGACTGCGCGGAGCCCAAGAAGCTGGCCGAGTTCTACCACGAGATCACCGGCTGGGACATCCAGTATGCCGAGGACGAGTACGCGGCCGTGGGCGACGGCACCACGAGCATCTACTTCGGCCGCGTCCCCGACCGGAAGCCGGTGTCCTGGCCGAGCTCGGACAAGCAGTTCCACCTGGACTTCCGGGTGCCGGACGTGGAGAAGGCGGTCGAGGAGTACGTCGCCCTGGGAGCGACCAAGCCCGAGTTCCAGCCCGGGGTGAGCGAGGACGGGGTGAACTGGATCGTCATGCAGGACCCGGACGGCCACCTGTTCTGCGTCTGCCCCGAGCGATCCTGACGTAGTCGGGCCCCAGTTCGCCGCCGTCCTGAGCCACATGTTCGTGCTGGCTGCGGGCGTTATTTCGCCAATGATCCGCCAAAAGTATGATTCCAGGGCTCCGTTCGCCTCTTAAGCTGGAGCAATGCTCTTGGAAGGATCCATACCCCTGCGTGGGCGATCATGACCTGGGTCGGCTTGATCATCGCCCTGGTGGGAGCGCTTGGATACGCGCTCGGCGCAGCCCTGCAACAGTACGAGGCTGTGGCCGAGGGCGCCTCGCTCAAGCTGGTGAGACGCCCGCGCTGGTGGATCGGCGGCATCATCGGGTTCACCGGCGCCTGCCTGCACGCCGTGGCGCTGAGCTTCGCCCCGTTGGTCGCCGTCCAGCCGATCAGTGTCGCCACGCTGGTGTTCGCCGTGCCGCTGGCCGCGTTCATGTACGGGCGCAGGCCGTACAAAGCGGAGATTCTCGGCTCGATCGCGGTGGCCGTGGGCCTGCTCTGGCTCATGCTGCTGGTGCCGCAGCACGACGTGACGCCCCGCCTGAGCAACGGCGCCGCGCTCGGGTTCCTGGCGGTGATCGGCGTGATCGTTCTGATATCGCAGGTGGCCGCGAGCCGCGTCCACGGCCCTGGCCGGGCGTTGCTGCTCGCGGTGGGCGCCGGGGCGGTCACCGCGAGCGTGTCGACCTTCGTCCGCGTGGTGGGCGGCGGCATGGAGGGGGAGTGGGGCCGGCTGCTGCACTGGTTCACCCTTGCTGTGCCGGTGCTGCTGGTCTGCGCGGTGGTGCTGCTGCAGCGCTCGTACGCGGTGGGGTACTTCGGGATCGCGTACGCGGGCGTACAGGTCATCGACCCGATCACATCGGTTCTGGCCGGAGCGATCCTGCTCGGTGAACCGCTTCCGGCAAGCCCGTCCACCGCAATCCCCGCCATCCTGGCCGGCGCCCTGACCATCGGCGGCACCATCACCTTGGGCCGCCTCGCCCCCGACCACACCCGCTCCGCCCCCGTCGAGGTC
>NZ_VCJS01000572.1 GCF_005893125.1 Nonomuraea basaltis
GCGTCGAACGCGGCCAGTTCCACCCGCGCGTTGTTGGCGTAGTGCTCGACCACGTCCTCGCCGAAGGTCTCACGGGCCAGCTTCGACCCCTCGAACAACGCCAGCGCGTCGCGCAGCGTGTGCGGCACGGTCTCGGCCCCCGAGGCGTAGGCGTTGCCCGCGTACGCCTCCTCCAGCGGCAACTCGTTGTCGATGCCGTGCAGCCCGGCCGCGATCAGCGCGGCCACCGCCAGGTAGGGATTGACATCGCCGCCCGGCACCCGGTTCTCCACCCGCAGCGAGTGCCCGTGGCCGACCAGCCGCAGCGCGCACGTGCGATTGTCGACCCCCCACTTGACGGCCGTAGGAGCGAAACTGCCGGGCACATAACGCTTGTAGGAGTTGATGTTGGGCGCGTACATGAGCGTCAGCTCCCGCAGACACGCCAACTGCCCGGCGATGAAGCGGGCACCCAGCTCCGACATCCCGTACGGCCCCTCACCCGCCATCACCGCATCGCCTCCCCCGCTGCGCAACGAGATGTGGATGTGACAGGAATTGCCCTCACGCTGGTTCGGCTTGGCCATGAAGGTGATCGACTTACCCTCCTGAGCGGCCATCTCCTTGGCGCCGTTCTTGTAGATCGAGTGATGATCGCACGTCCTCAACGCCTCGTCGTAACGGAAGGCGATCTCATGCTGGCCCAGGTTGCACTCACCCTTGGCCGACTCCACATACAGACCCGCACCCTCCATCCCCAGCCTGATCCGGCGCAGCAACGGCTCGATACGAGCCGTCCCCAGCAGCGAATAATCGACGTTGTAGAGGTTGGCGGGCGACAGGTCCCGGTAGGCGCGCTTCCACGCCTCCTCATAACTGTCCTCGAAGACGATGAACTCCAACTCGGTCCCCACGAACGCGACCAGGCCCCGCTCGGCCAGGCGGGCGAGCTGCCTGCGCAGGATCTGCCGCGGCGAGGCGGTCACATCCGCGCCGTTCTCCCACGCCAGATCCGCCATCAGCATCGCGGTCCCCTCCTGCCACGGCACCCGCCGCAGCGTCTGGAGATCCGGCTTCATCACGAAGTCGCCGTACCCACGCTCCCAGGACGACATCGCATACCCCGAGACGGTGTTCATGTCCACATCCACCGCGAGCAGATAGTTGCAGCCCTCAGAACCGTGGTTCAGCACCTCATCGAGAAAATAGCGCGCGGACAGCCTCTTACCCTGCAACCTGCCCTGCATGTCGGCGATCGCGAGCAGCACGGTGTCGAT
>NZ_VCJS01000573.1 GCF_005893125.1 Nonomuraea basaltis
AAGATCAAATTCTTGAAACGGCTCATGTTCGGCCGCGCCAACTACGACCTCCTCAGAAAGATGGCACTGCTGAACTGAGTCGAGATCACCGACCGTGACCGCTCCCCAGCAAATGCACCAGACCCCGGCAAATGGCCGGGATCTCCGGCGCTATTTGGCCAGACGTGATCTCTTGGGGTCCCGGACTGAAGAAATTTCCAACGAAGTAGCCTCTGACCTGCATAACGGAGGCGCTTGACCTCCTGTGGCGGGTGATGATCACTGCCGCTACGTTCGTCGAGGCGGCCATCACCGCCGTCCGCGACCTCGCCACCGGCTCAGCCCTGGACGACGCCGCGCTGGTGAAGTTCCTGGACGAGAACGGCAAGCTGCTGTGAGCCCTCGGCAGATATCATCGCGCGGCGCGATGGGCTGGACACAGGCCGAGAACGACGTCGCGGACGTGATGATCTGGCTGCGGAGCAACCACGGGCGCGAGGTCAGCTACGCCGACATCGCCGCCGGCGTCATGATCCCCGACGGCCCCCGGCTGCGGCGGGCCGTCCGTGTCGTCCGCGTGATCGCGGCCAACCGGGGCGATCGTCTGGAGCGGTTCATGACGTCGACCGACCCTGCCCGGCGCCGGATCTGGGTCACCCGCTACATCCGCAACGGACACGGCGATGAGTTCAGCGCCCGCAACGCGATGGCCGCCGCACGAGCGGCGATGATGTCGGTGAAGGACATGCACCGCGCCACCACGTTCGAGGCCGGCAACCCGCACTCGATCGCGCGCAAGGAGTTCGAAACGATGGCCAAAGCCGCTGACGAGTGCATCACAAAGGTCGCCGGTCTCCGCAAGGTTGGCCCGCAGGTGGTCCGGCAGGAGAACACCAGCCTGCTGGCACAGATGATCGCCGATCTGGAAGCCCGGCTCACCCAGCCAGCGGCAGGCTGACCAGGGCCCGCCCTCAACGACCAGCCAGGAGCCTCACCATGACCAGGCTCGAACGCACCCTCGCCAAAGCCCTCACGGAGATCGTCATCCGCAGCGCGTATTCCGTGAACGCTCACTGTTGATGATCGTTTTCCCTGATCGCGGCCTCCACGAGGGCGCGGGCGGCCCAGGTCATGGCGTCCTGCTCGGCTTGGGGGTCGAGTCCGCGGACGTCACGCAGCGCTATCTGCGC
>NZ_VCJS01000574.1 GCF_005893125.1 Nonomuraea basaltis
CCCAAAAAACGACCCGCCACCCCACGAAACCGGCTCGTCCCCACCGCCGCCTGAGCCGGGCCCGACCCCACCTCATCCGAGAGGACCACTCCCCATGACCAACCCGACGATCACCCCGGACACCGTCCCGACGACCACCCGCACAAGCACCCCGACCAGGATCGAGACGACCATGACGAAGACGACGATGATCGCGATCGCCCGCGACACTTACTGCGCACCGGCGCAGCTCCAGCTGCGCGACATGGCCGTCCCGACCATCGGCGCCGACGACGTGCTCGTCCGCGTCGAGGCCGCCGGCGTCGACCAGGGTGTGTGGCACGTCATCACCGGCCTGCCCTACCTGGTGCGCGCCGCCGGTTTCGGGCTGCGCCGGCCCAAGAACCCCGTCCCGGGCATGGACGTCGCCGGCCGCGTCTCAGCCGTCGGCGCCAACGTCACTCGGTTCCGTCCCGGCGACGAGGTCTACGGCACCTGCGACGGTGCATACGCCGAGTACGCCCGCGCCCACCAGGACAAGCTCGCCCCCAAACCGGACACCCTCACCTTTGCCCAGGCCGCCACCGTGCCCATCTCCGCCTGCGCCGCCCTCCAGGGACTGCGCGACGCCGGCCGGCTCACCGCCGGGCAGAGGGTCCTCGTCACCGGCGCCGGCGGCGGCGTGGGCAGCTTCGCCGTTCAGCTCGCCAAGGCCTACGACGCCCAAGTCACCGGCGTGTGCCGCACCGCGAAGACCGACCTGGTCCGCTCCCTCGGCGCCGACCACGTCATCGACCACACCCGCGAGGACTTCACCACCGGCACCGACCGGTACGACCTCATCCTCGACACGGCCGGCAACCGCCCCCTGACCCAGCTACGCCGCGCCCTCGCCCCCCGCGGCACGCTCGTCATCGTCGGCGGGCCCGGAGACGGACGCGTGCTCCAGGGCGCCGACCGCCAAATCCGGGCGATGCTGCTGTCGCCCTTCATCAGCCAGCGCCTGACCGGCCTCATGTCCACCGAGCCCGCCGCCGACCTGCATACCCTGGCCGACCTCATCGACTCCGGCGCCCTCACCCCGGTCCTCGACCGCACCTACCCCCTCGCCCAAACCCCCGACGCCATCGACTACCTCAAAACCGGCCAACCCGCCGGCAAAATCGCCATCACCATCTGACCCCGGC
>NZ_VCJS01000575.1 GCF_005893125.1 Nonomuraea basaltis
CGTGGAGGTGGCCAGTGCGACGACGGCGCCGGTCATCGCGGTGGTGGTTGCGAGAGCCGCGATGGCAGTCTTGAACTTGGGCATTGAATTTCCCCCCAAAGGTTCTGTTGCCCCTGTTCTCAATATTCTCCGGACTGGTTGGAAAATATCGCGGATGGTAGCTAATGCGCCATCCGTGCATTTTTATTTCCGGGGCGAGTGTCAGGTAAACGGGCTTCGTGGTGTTTTGCTCTACTCTAACGCTCTCGTTGCTATCATTAGGCATTTATCAAATGAAATGGCATGATTTGTCCGTATTGCCCCTGAAGTGGCATGGCGATCATGTGTTGATATGCGCAGATGCGCTCTCGTCGGCGATGTGCCGAGGGCGCATGTCGTGGGGCAACGCGATTCCTTTGATTACTTCTCCACCCACACGTGATCGACCTTTGAGTCGCTGTTGCGGGTGGCGGGCGGTCGGCAGGGTGAAGGGCCGGCGGATTTCGTTCGCGAGATCGCGATGAGGTGGTCGGTGTGCATGGTGCTCGCCTTTGGCCCGCGGCCGTCCGGCAGCCGTTGCCATCCGCTCCCGGGGATCTTGGCGGCCATGACGTCGGCGTGGATCGTGCCAGTAGGCGCTTACTCGGGGGAAGGGGATGTCCGCGCTGATCGCCCGTTCGGTCATCGCTTGCGGGAACTGTGGCTCGGTGGCGGAGCCGGCGTGTCCGGGCACCCGCGCCACCGCGCATCGGTCGGGTGTGCGGTGCGATCCACGACTTGCTCGGGAGGTGCGGTTCGCGGTCCGGCACGAGCGCGAGCTGCGTGTGTGCGGGCGGGTGAAGCAGAGTGCCTGTGCTCCGTGTCGCTCATCGCCTCGCCGGAGCGGGTGATGCCTCCACGGGACACAGGCACTCGGCCGCGGGTCACACCAATCGGGATCCGGTGGCATGACCCGGCTTTCGACCGTTCAGCACGCTGTAGCGCGTTGCAGGATCAGTCCTCGTCTTCCTCATCCTGGAAGAAGGAGCCGAACGGCGACCTGGTCTGGTCCTGGTCCTGGTCCTGGTCTTGGTGCTCGAACTGCTTCTGGTGCTGCTGGTTGTTGTTGTGGATGTTGATGTGAACCTTCTGCTTGTGGCGGTGGTGGCTCTTCCCCCAGCCGCCCCCGCCGCCCC
>NZ_VCJS01000576.1 GCF_005893125.1 Nonomuraea basaltis
ACCGCGAACGCGATCATGGGGACGGTGGGTGGGTTCCTGTCGTTCCCCGTCAAGTCTGCGTGTTGAAGTTCTTGTCCGGGGTCGAGGAACGCGAGGACAGCCATGGACGGTGAGAGGATCAGGTGCGGATGGTCGCCGCGTCCTCAACCGCGTAGCAGTTCCTCCCGCCTGGCCAGCAGTCGCGCTCGTTCTTTGGACAGTTCGGTGTCGCGGTGCCGCAGGTGCGTCCCCACGTCCTGGACCCATCGGGCCGTCCGCTCGACCTCGGCGCGGGTGTTCTCGATGCGCTGATGCTTCATCACATCGGTGATGATGTTGTCGAAGAATGTGTCGACGAACCATCGCGTGTCCACTTTGGGCAGGCGGGCACGCGCGGCGACGCCGACGTCGGCGAGTTCGCGAGAGAAGACGTCCAGGGCCCGCTGGGCGTGCCAGGCGGCCTCATCGGCGGAGCGCAGCCGGTTGTGCTCGACGGCGTCGGCGATCAGGCCGCCGCCCAAGAGGTCCCAGGTGGAGGCGCCCTTGGCCGAGCCGAGGTAGCCGAGCACCTGGGCCAGCGCGTTGAGTGCAGCCTGCCCGGCCTGGTACGCCTCCGAGTGTTCGCGCAGCTCCGCCGGGACGCGGTCGAGGGCGGCGCCGAGGTCCGTCAGCTCACTGGCGCGGGCATCACCGCGGGCGAGGAGCTGCCGCTCCTTCTCGGCCAGCAGCTTCTCGTACTCCTCCGGGGCCGCCGCGAGTCCCGCCAGCTCGGCCTCGATCGCTCGCGCGTCCGCCTCTATCTGGGCCAGCCGGGCCCGGTGGCCATCGAGTCGCTGCCTGGCGGCGGCGGCCTCGGCACGCTCGCGGTCCAGCAGCTCCTCGCGCTGGCTCACCAGGCGGGCCAGGAAAGCGGTCAGCCCGCCTTCCAGGCGGGTGACGCCGGCCTCCTCCTTGGACAGGTCCTTCTCCAGGCCGGTCAGGGTGTGGTGGGCCTGCTGGATCTGCTCAGCGGTGGCCGCGTGCCGGCGCCGCAGGTGGCCGGCCCGGTGCCTTCGGGCGGCCGCCGCGCGCAGCCGCTCGTCGAGATCTGAAGAGCTCGTCACACTTCGGATGACGAACGAACAACCCCAGACGTTCCAGCCAGGCGGTCACGAGCTCG
>NZ_VCJS01000058.1 GCF_005893125.1 Nonomuraea basaltis
CGGCCGGGCGGCGGGCCGGGACGGGGCGGCGTTCGGACAGGAACAGCGGGCCGCGGGTGCGCGAGGTGCCGTCCGGGAGCCGGAGCAGGCGGGGCAGCAGGTGGGTGGTGCCCGTCTCCCAGTACACCCGCTCGACGGCGCCGCCCTTGGACCGGACGGGCGCGCGCCGGTGCTCTAGGTCGAGGTCCTCGACGTTCAGCGCCAGGATCTCCGCGGCCCGGGCCGCCGTTTCGTAGAGCATCCGCCACAGCGCCCGCTCCCGCAGTGGGATGTCACGGCGTGACAGCAGCCGGTGGATGGCGGTCTTGGCGACCGCGCGGGTCTCGTCGGCGCTCTCCTTGCGGCGTTCGGCGTCGGCCGGGACCGATGGGGCGGCCCAGTGCTTCTTGGTCTGGCACCAGGACAGCCAGGAGGTGACGGCGGCGCGATTGCGGTTCCAGGTGGCCGGTGCGCTGGTTCCCCACAGGGCGGTGAGCGCGTGGCCGATCTCGGCGTCGGCGACCTCATCGAGCGACCGGTCGCGGCCGAGCCGCTCGATGGTGCGGTCGATGGCGGAGGCGTAGGCGCGGTGGGTGCTGGGGTTGGCCG
Organism: Nonomuraea basaltis; assembly: GCF_005893125.1. Lineage (GTDB taxonomy): Bacteria > Actinomycetota > Actinomycetes > Streptosporangiales > Streptosporangiaceae > Nonomuraea > Nonomuraea basaltis. Next base: position 589 of record NZ_VCJS01000058.1, read on the forward strand.
TGCGCGGGGTGACCAGGAAAGCGTCGGCGGTGCCCTCCGCCTTCGGGTCAAGAACCGTAGGCGCCAGAGTGATGGTGTCCTGCGGAAACGTCGGTGAGGATGAGTCCATGTCCGCCTGGTGGTCAAGGACGATATCCAAGCGGCGATGGCACAGGGCTCCGGCGGCGGTCGCGATCGTACTCGTCGCGCTGGGCGCCGTGGCGATCGCCGCCCGCCTGGACGCGCCCTCGGACGGCACCCTGGTGCGGTTGGGCTGGCGGCCCGACGGCGTGGTGGTGGACGTCCCGGCCCCGGCCGGCGGCTCTGGGCTGCGGACCGGCGATCTGGTCACCGGCGTCGCCGGGCGCCCTCTCGCCGATGGCCCGGGCGCCGTGGACCGTCCGCCGCCGGGGACGACCGTCCCGTACGACGTGGTACGCGAGCGGCCGGCCGTCGTGGCCGTCCGGATGGCACGCCCGGACCCGTACCCGCTCGTCCGGGAAGGCTGGGGCAACCTCGTCTTCGTCGTGGCGCTCGCCGGGCTTGCCACCGCGCTGTACCTGCGACGGCCCGACGAGCCCGCCACGGCCCCGTTGCTGGTCCTCTCGGCGGGCCTGCTGGGCAGCACGTTCACCGTCGCCGCCGGGCTCCCGGCCCTCGTCCTGGCCACCGGCGGGCCCCAGCTGTGGCTGTTCCACCTCAACGCGATCGGGGCGTACTCGATCTCCTGGGGAGCGCTGCTCGCCTTCACGATCGCGTTCACCTCCCGCCGCCCGGAGTCGGCCCGGAGCCGCAGGGCGATCGCCGTCGTGTACGCCGCGCCGCCGGCCGCGATGGCCCTGTGGAGCGGGGGCGCCGCGCTGCTCGCACCCCACCCTCTCGGCTGGCTCGGGCTGCTCCACACCGGCCAGACCGCGGTCGTGGCGTTGGCCCTGGCCACGTCCACGATCTGGGGTTTCGTCAGCTACCGCGGCAACCGGGATGCGGTGATGCGCGGCAGGATGCGCTGGCTGCTCGGCGGCGCCGCCGTCACGACCGTGCTCGGGCTCGCGGGCTGGCATCTCCCGGAGCTCGTCGCGGGCGCCCGCCCGCTCCCGTGGGGCGCGCTCGGCCTGACAGGGCTGCCGTTCGTGGCCGGCATCGGGGTGGCGTTGCGGCGCCACCGGCTGTTCGACATCGAGCGGCTGGCGAACCGGTCGCTGGTGTACGCCGGCGTGGTCGCGATCCTGGTCGCGGGCTACGCGGCCGTCGTGGCGCTGCTGGTCGGCGGGCTGAGGCTGTCGCAAACGATGGCCGCCGCGCTCACCGCGGCGGGGGCGGCGCTCGCGCTGGCGCCGCTGCGCAACCTCGCGCAGGGCACGGTCAACCGGGTGATGTACGGCGACCGCCACGACCCAGCGGGCGCGCTCGCCCGGCTCGGCACCCGGCTGCAGGCGGTGCTGCTGCCCGCCGACGTGCTGCCCGCGATCGTCGAGACCGTGGCGCGGTCGCTGCGGGTGCCGTACGTGGCGATCGACCTCGCGGACGGCGCGGGCATGTGCCACGAGGCCGCCCAGCACGGCGTCGCCGTCGGCGTGGTGCACGCCGAGCCCCTGCACTACCACGGGACGCTCATCGGCCGGCTGCGGGTCTCGGCGCGTGACAGCGACGAACCCCTCGATCCGATCGACCTGCGCCTGATCGCCTCGCTGGCGCAGCAGGTGGGCACCGCCGTGCAGGCGGTGCGGCTGCACGGCGACCTGGTCCGGTCGCGTGCCGAGGTGGTGGCCTCGCGGGAGGACGAGCGCCGCCGGCTGCGCCGCGACCTCCACGACGGACTGGGCCCAACCCTGGCCGCCATCGGGCTCAAGGCCGGGCTCGCGGCCCGCGCCGTGCCGGCGGCGTCGCGGGCGCGTCCCCTGCTCGACGAGATCTCGGCGGAGGCGTCCGCGTCGCTGACCGACGTGCGGCGCCTGGTCGAGGCGCTGCGCCCGCCGGCCCTCGACGAGCTGGGTGTGGTCGGCGCGATCCGGATCCGTGCGACCGCACTGGCGGGCGGCATGTCCATCGAGGTCACCGGTCCCGAGGAGATGCCGGCGCTGCCGGCCGCTGTCGAGACGGCGGCGTACCGGATCGCCGTCGAGGCGATCACGAACGCGGTCCGCCACAGCGGCGCCGCCCGCTGCACCGCCACGATCGCGCCGGTGGACGGCGGCGTCGAGGTGACGGTCCGCGACGACGGCCGTGGACTCGACCCCGATCGGCCGGCCGGCATCGGGTTCCACTCGATGCGGGAGCGCGCCGCCGAGGTGGGCGGGACCTGGACGGTACGCTCGGCGCGCGGCGACGGCACCCATGTGCGCGCCTTTCTGCCGACGAGTCTGGGAGGGACCCGATGATCCGGCTGATCCTCGCTGATGACCATCCCATGTTCGTCTCCGGGCTGCGGGCCGTGCTGGACGCCGAGCCCGGGATGACGGTGGTGGGAGTCGCCGCCACCGGCGCCGACGCTCTGCGCCTCGCCGTCGAGCACCGGCCCGACGTCGCCGTGCTCGACGTCAACATGCCCGGAGGCGACGGGCTCACGGTCATCGCCCGCATGGGCGCCGCGGGGCTGCCCACCCGGTCCCTGATCCTGACGATGTACGACGACGACGAGAACGTCCTGGCGGCCCTGCGCGCGGGCGCCCGCGGGTACGCGCTCAAGGGCACGGGCGGGGAGGAGATCGTGGCCGCGGTGCGAGCCGTCGCCCGTGGCGAGGCGGTGTTCGGCGCCGGCGTGGCCGCGCAGATGCTCGCCCATTTCGCCCGCGTCGCGACGGCGTCCCCGTTTCCCCAGCTCACCGAGCGCGAGCACGAGGTGCTGGAGCTCGTCGCCCGGGGGCTGGGCAACGCGGCTATCGCTCACCGGCTCGGTGTGAGCGCCAAGACCGTGCGCAACCACGTCTCGAACATCCTGGCCAAGCTCCACGTGGCCGACCGGTCGGCCGCGATCGTCCGGGCCCGCGAGGCGGGTCTCGGCGGCCCGCACGAATCCGGGTAGCGCCGCCGAGATTCCCGGACCGGCCGGGACAGACGTCCCGTGACTCCGGGACACGGGCCCGCCCATCCTGGCCGCCATGTGGACGCAGATGGTCAGCGGACTCGGCCTGATGGTCTCGGCGCCGATCTGCCTCGCTGGGTCCCTGACGGGCTCGGCATCCCGCGATCTCGTCTGGAGCGCCGGGGCATGGCTCGCCGTCGCGGCGGCCGCGTTGGTGTACCGCGACATCGCCGGTCATGCCCGCCGCGCGCCGACCGCCGTCGCCATGGCGCTGCTGGGCGTCGTCGCGTCGGCCGGGACGGTGGAGGCGACGCTCAGGGCGGCCGGCGACCGGTGGCTCGCGGCGCATCCGGTCCTGCTGCTCGCCCTGGTCTGCGGTGCTGCCGCCGGCGTCGCGGGGCTGGCGTACGCGGCCGGCCGGGCTGGGCTGATCCCGCCGGCGGCCGGTGTGATCATCGCGGTGGCCGCGATGCTCGGCACGCTCACCGCCGACCCGAGCGCTCCCTACCTCCTCGGCGCCGGCCCGCTCGGCGCCGTTCTGCTCGCCGAAACGATCCGATCATGTGCGTTGAAGGGACAGGCATCATGAGAACCGTCTACAAGATAACGGCGTACGTCATCGCGGCCGAGGTCGCGATCCAGGCCATGGCGATCGTTCTGACCTTCACGGGGCTCGGCAAGTGGATCAACGAGGGCAACGTGTTCGACAGGTCCGTCATGGAGAGCGAGGAGCTCCCGTTCCCCGAGATCATCGGCATCATCGTGCACGGGATCAACGGCGGCCTGGTGATCCCGGTCCTCGCCCTGCTGCTGTTGATCTTCTCGTTCTTCGCCCGGATTCCCGGCGGGGTGAAGTTCGCCGCGCTGGTGCTGGGCCTCGTCGCGGTGCAGGCCACGCTGGGCTATGCCCACGTGCCCTGGCTGGGCGCGCTGCACGGGCTCAACGCGATGCTGCTGTTCACCGCCGCGCTGCACGCCGCCCGCCGGGTGCGCCCCGTGACCGCCGCCGACACGGCCGCCACGACCTCGGTCTGAGAGCGGGTCATGGAGCTCCCCCGCCGCCTGCGGCTCGCCGCGGCCTTCGCCGCGGCGCTGGCAGTCGTCGGCCCGCTCGCCTGGATGTGGCAGGCCAGCCTGCTGCCGCCGGCGTACTCCATCACGGACATGGGGCAAGCCGACCACGGCCGCCCAGGGCACGGCCACCACGCGGGCGGCGCACGGGACATCACCTCCCTGATCACCGACCGGCGGCGGGCGCCGGACGTCGACGTGACGCTGACGGCGCGCCAGCAACGTTTCCGGCTGGCGTCGGGCCGTGAGGTCGACGGGTACACGCTCAACGGCCGCTCCCCCGGACCGGAGATCGTGGCCACGGCGGGCCAGCTCGTCCAGGTGCGGCTGGTCAACGAGTCGGTGTCCGGCGGCGTCACGCTGCACTGGCACGGTGTCGACGTCCCGGGCGGCGAGGACGGCGTCGCCGGGGTCACCCAGGACGCGGTCGGGATCGGCCGGGACTTCGTCTACCGGTTCGTCGCCCGCCAGGCCGGCACGTTCTGGTACCACTCCCACCAGCTCTCCCACGAGCAGGTCGCCGGCGGCCTCCTCGGCGCCCTGGTCATCCGTCCCGCCCATGAGCGCAGCCCCGCCGTGGACGTCATCGCCTTGACGCATCTCTACAACGGGATCCGCACGATCAACGGATCCGAGTCCGACCTCGTCGTCCCGGCACAGCCAGGTGCCAGGGCACGGGTACGCGTGATCAACACCGACAACGGGCCCACCTCGACGTGGGTCACCGGCGCCACCCCTCGCCTGGTCGCCGTCGATGGCACCGACCTCCACGCACCAGGACCCGTCGGGCGGGCCGCGATCCTCGTGACGTCCGGTGGCCGAGCGGACGTCGAGGTGACCATGCCCGCCGACGGCAGCCCCGTCCGCGTGCAGATCGGCGGCCCGCTGTCGGTCGTGCTGACCGGCTCTTCGCACCGGACCTCTCCCGCACCGGCGAGCACCCGGCCGGCCGCGACGCTGGACCTCCTGGCCTACGGCAGCCCCGCCTCCATCCCCTTTGACGCGGCTCGCCCGGACCGCACCTTTCGCTACGAGATGGGACGCCGGCCGGGCTTCGTCGACGGCCTCCCCGGCTTCTACTGGACCATCAACGGCCACCTCTATCCCGACGTGCCGATGTTCATGGTCGCCGAGGGCGACGTCGTCCGCATGACGATCGTCAACGACAGCGGCGAGGTCCACCCGATGCACCTGCACGGCCACCACGCGCTGGTCCTGAGCCGCAACGGCGTGGCCGCCACCGGCAGCCCTTGGTGGATCGACTCACTGAACGTGGAGGACGGCGAGTCGTACGACATCGCGTTCCTCGCCGACAACCCCGGCATCTGGGCCGACCATTGCCACAACCTGCCTCACGCCCAAGAGGGGCTCCTCGTCCACCTCATGTACGAGAACGTCACGACCCCGTTCCTCATCGGCGGCCCTGCCGATAACTCCCCAGAGTGAAGGACACCCCCATGAACACGGCAATCCTGCTCCCCCTGCCCGCACCCGTGCGGTGGTCGGCAGCCGCCAGCGGCGTCATCGGCCTGATCGCGAACGCCTTTCTGATCCTGTTCCTCGTCACCGCGCAACCCTGGACCGACGCCCCCGACGACGGCTGGTTCGGCTGGGCCAACGACGTACTCATTGTGGTCCAGTTCGCCGCCCTCCTACCGGTGATCCTCGCTTTGGGCCGCCTCATGGCGGGCGACGTCCGCGCCCGCGCATGGACCTGGATCGGCCTGGCCGCCGCCGTGGCTGTCATCATCCTGCAGGTCCTGCTCGTCACGGGGACGCTGCCGTTCGCGACGCAGATCGTCCCCGTGAGCGTGAGCGTGGTCGTCGCCATGTGCTGGGCGGGCGCGATCAGCACCGCGGGGACCCGCACCCGCACCCTGCCCGCGACGGTGACCCGCCTCGGCCGCACCAACCTGATCATCCTGCCGATCGCCGTCGTCGCGTACGGCGTGGGCGCCCTCGTCACCGGCGTGCTCGACGTGCCCTGGGCCTGGGCCGCCGGCGGGATCCCTGGCGTCGTCCTCTGGACACTGTTCCCCGCGTGGACCCTGCTCCTCGGTCTGAAGCGGTGACGGCCCCGGAGGCGTCAGCAGCGCCGGCCGAGCGACACGCATCGTCTGGAGCCCGTGCCGGGCAGGGCACCGGACGTCGGCTTCCCGCCGAATCCAAAAGCCAAGACATCCGATGACAGGGTCCCCTGCACCAGGCCCCGGCGAGCATGGACGACGCGCTGGGTCGCGTGAATGCGGTGGCGCGCGACGGCCAGCTGGTCGGCGGCCTGGTCACTGTGCAGATGTCCTGAGCCGTGGATCAGGGACGTGGTCCTGGACATGCGGGGCTTCGGAGGAACGCCACCCATCAGGTGCTGTCGCGAAGTTGCCGAAAGAACGCTCAGCGTCCCCGGCCCTGGCGCCGTTGATGCTCTCGCCGGTCGACGACCGACTGCATCCGTTGGGAGGCCTCTTTCAACTCCCGGTTGCAGCGGGTGTCCGGTGGAAGTTACCAGTTCCGGCACATCAGCCTGCAGGAACGACTGGCCGCCCAAGCACTGGACACGCTCGGCGAGCAGCGGGGGGCGGCCGGCCGGGTGCGCGCGCGCCCGCTGATCGCGCTGGGGGCCGTCGTCCTGCTGATCGTCACCTGCCTCACCACCATCGGGACGCTTGCGCGCGACGCGTCGCGCACGGTGCACGTCGGGCATGCCGCCGCAGTGCGAGCGGTGGTGGTGGGGCGGCTAGGGGACAGGACCATCGCCGTGAGCCAGGACACCACTGACCTGGTCCGAGCGTGGGACGTGGCGACGGGCCGGCTGTTCGGCACGCCCTTTGCCGCTCCCTCCGGCGAGGATTGGGCGACGGAGCCGGTCGGGGTCACGCGGCTCGGCGACCTGGACGTCGTGGTCATGTACGCGGAGGACGGACGGACGCGGGTATGGGATCTCGGCACGGGCAGGCCCTTGCGGGGCTGGAGCGAGAACGTGGCCACGCACATGCGGAATCTCGGTGACTGGCGGCACGCGGGCACGGCCATCGTGGTGGATCACACCGTGGCGGCGGCCGTGCAGCAGGGCGGCGCGGTGCGGACCTGGGACGACATACGCGGAGAGATGTCCAGCAGCGGCGAGGGAGGCGGCGCCGACGAGTCCATGGAGATGGCGAGGAGCTTGTGGGACGATCACCTGCTCGCCGTCATCCGCCGCGGCGACAACGCACCCCGGCTCTGGGATCTCACCACTGGCCGGCCGCTGGGCGCGCCGCTAGCCGGCGTGTCCGGCATGAGCGAGGTCGTCGTAGGCCGGCGAGCCGGGCGTATCACCGTCGTGGCGCGCCAGTACGGCAACATCGGAGCGTGGAACGCGATCACCGGCCGTCACTCCGGTGACGTGACCGCGGTCGATTCCGCTCAACAGGTGGCCATGACGGTGAGCCCGGCGACCGGCAAGGCCATCGGCGTCACGATCGGTGACCGGAATGCCCTGCAGGTATGGGATGTGGCGAAGGACCGGCTTCTACCGGCCCAGCCCCCAACGCGTGATGTCCACGAGATCACCGCGCTGGCGGCGGGCTTCCTGGGCGACCGGCTAGTAGTGATCACCGGCGGCACCGATGAGCTCGTGCGTGTGTGGGACCTGGGACGACACTGAACGCGGGCGGGCTGTGATCAGCCGGGCGGTAGCTGTGGCCCGGGCGCAGGGCTGAGCCATGGCCACCCTCACCCGTTCCCGTCCCGCCGGAAGGTCCGCCCGCTGCCGGGGAGCCGCGATGACCCCGCTCACGTTCGCCTGTCAGCACATGCCCGCGCGTCACCGTGATCTCGGTGGCCGGAGACCTGGACACCGCCAACGCCGACCAACTGGACACCTTCATCAGCCGCGCCCGCTACCGGCCGGGCGACCACCTGGTGCTCGACCTGAGCGAGGTACCGCTCGTGGGCCACTCCGGCCTGCGCGTCCTGCTCAACGTCCGGGCCCTGACCCGCCAGCACGGCGGCGACCTGCACCTGGCCGCCCTGCAGGAGTCGCCCACCCGCCTGCTGAACACCACCGGGGCCAGGCCCGTCCTGACCGTGCATCACAGCGTGGAGCAGGCCATCCTCACAGCGCTGCACGCGTCCTCATCGCGGTGACTCGGCGAAATCGAAGGCATCGACCTCACCCTCACCTTCCTCCGACAGAAGCGAGACCAGACCCGCCGGCTCGCCAACCTCACCCCGACCGAGCTCGGAATGCCAGGCATGCCGTCCGCATGCCCGTGACACGCCACCGACCTGAATCTTGGCATGCCTGAGGTGGAGCACACCTGAGGCTCAGGTGCGTTTGATACGCCGATACTGCCCGCCGGGGTCGCACGCCCGGGCCGTCGATCCGCCGAATTTGCGCCACCGATAGACTGCGTCATCATGACGCGCGCTTGGATCTTGCCGATGCTGCTTGTGGTCTGCGGCTCACTCCTTGCGACTGCGCTGGTCGTCAGGGGTATTCCCGGCACAGCCGCTGCACTGCTGCTGGTGTTTGTCCTGCTCGCAGGACTGAACTCGCCGCTGGTGTTCCCGAGGTCGATCGGTGCAGTGGAGGCACAACGCCGCAGCGCGGTCGACGGCCGACCGATCGTCTACTGGCGGCCGGGCTGCAAGTACTGCCTGCGACTGCGGATCCGGTTGGGCCGCAGCGCCCGTCAGCTGCATTGGGTCGATATCTGGCGTGACCCGGCCGGCGCGGTGGCGGTGAGGGCAGCCAACAACGGTGATGAGACCGTGCCAACCGTCGTGGTGGCGGGCCAGCCGCATGTCAACCCCGATCCCGAATGGGTGCGCGGACAGCTCTCCCCATCCGCGTGATCGGGAGCGCCAATCCCCCACACGCGCCCCCAACGTCGAACGCTGTTCACCCTTGGCGTGGTGCAGAGAAACTTCGAACTACGCAAAGTCGCCCTCGGAGTCTGCACCCGCGACTTCTGATCCCCATGCGTTCATGAACACGCCTGCACCAGATGTCCCCAACTCCGGCCGGATCCCGCCCAAATGCCCCGGCTGCAGGAAATCCGCGACCACCTCCTCGCTCGCCTCCAAGAGGCCAAGAACCAAGGCCGGCTCGGCGAAGTCGCCGCGATCGAGGTCAGCATCGCCGCAGCCGACCAGAAACTCGAGGCCATGCAACGTATGGCGGCCACGCACACCACCGTCCATCTCGGCATGCCGGACTTCCGTTCCTCCGCTGGCCGCACCGCTCCCGAGCCCTGACCCCGCAGGCGCCGTTGTCATCCCCAGTAGGGGGTCACCTCCAGGTTCGTGTGCTCAACCGAGTACGCCCAAACCTGCATATCTGGCTACACCGGAAACGACCGCATATACCGGCCGAAATTGACCTGAATTAGGTTAAGGTCAAGCGCATGGATCGCCTCTCCGAAATCACCTTCTATCTGCCCACGACTCCGGAGTCGCGCACCTTCCTCGGCGAACTACGCTCGCTGCTCGCCGAGGTCGTATACGCCACACCCGGCGGGGCGGCTGACCATCTGATCCTCACCCCGCCACAGCCCGCCGGCGCACGTCCGGTGACGGCGTTCAAGTTGGCCAACGTGCCCGCGCCGCAGGTCGTCTTCGACACGGGCCAATCCATCGGCGTCTGGGGCGGCGAAACGCCCGATGCACAGACGCCGCCGGCCACGGTCGAAATGGGGGACCTGACCCGCCGTCTCACCGGGCATGTCCAGCGGGTCGATCACACGGGTGTGAACCTGCCCGCCAGCCACACCTCGCCCGAGCAATGGCAGAACCTTGTCAACGCACTCGCCTCGGCCTCCACCATGTACCGCTTTCCCACCGGTGAAACGTGGCCTTTCGTCCTTCCCTCGACATCAGATGAGCTTCTCGGCGACATCCACGACTTCGTCGCCGGCCGCGAGCCCCGGTTCGAGCTGGTCTACGACCAAGGACTAACGCAGACGGAATGGCAGTTCGCGCTCTGGACCGACCTGACCCGCGCAGAGCTGGAGCAGCTATTCCCCGAACCCGAAGGGACCACGTTCTCAGGCCTTGAGGAGATCTTCCGTGTCGTCACGGTCAACCATCCCTGGCCGAACCTGGAGATCCGATTCGACCTGTGCTACCGCATCGAAGACGGCCCATCCGATTGGGAAACCGGCGAGTGGCTGGTCACCGAAGGCGGCCGCATCCGGTGACACCGGCCCGTGGACACACCGGCGGGTCGCTCGACCCCCGCTACGGAGCGATGACACAAGCAGCGACCACTACGCTGGCCACGGCTCGTTCGGCGAACCTTCGCCCTCGTGGTGCTGCGGACTACAGAAACGGTTCCCGACACGCCGACACGGGGACGAACGCCAAGGTTCTTTGCGCTACTTTCTGTGAGCGAAAGGCGGCCGCCAAGCCATCTGGAAGCTTAAAGATCATTTCGGTTAAGAACTGGTGGAGAAGAACGGGCGGCTGCTCGCCTACACCGCCCCGTGGTTCTCCGGCACTCCCTCCGACCCGCTGCCGCCGCGTGACCACCCCGACAGGCGCACCTTCAACCTCGACATGGTCGCGCTCGGCTGGGCCGCCACCTTCGTCATCTACCCGTCAATCCCCCGCCCCGCCGACCTGAACCTGCTGATCGACGAGGCGGAGACGGCCTGGCAGGAGCAGCGCGGCGCCTGGGCACAGTTCGGGCAGGACCTGCTGCTCGGCTATGAGTACCGGGCCTGCATCAAAAATGTTGTGGCCCTGGGCCTCGTGCGTGAGCTCGGTGATCATCGCGCAGAGCATGGTGATCCGGCCGTTGAGCGTGGTGTTCTCCTCTTCGAGCTGCTGGACGCGCTGGAGCGCGTCGGCCAATCGCTGTCGCAGGGCCTGAATGTTGGGAGAGGTCGGCCCGCGCCCGGCGGAGGTCTTGAACTCCAAGACGAGTTCGGCGTGGTGCTCATAGAGGCGATGACGGGGCAGGCCAGCCTCGATCGCGAGCGTGGCGACGGTGAGTTTGCCGTCGCTGCGCTGCGGGGTGCCGTTCAGGAGTCGTCGGGCGGCCTCGCGCAGTCGCCGCTGCTCGTCTTCGTGTCGGGCATGGCGGTCAACGGACCTCATGGCTGCTCCCTGTCTTCTGGTCGGTGGTGGCCTGCGGCTTGGTGGTTTCGTGCTCGGCGAGGGCTCGCTGGTGTTCGTCGAAGCGTGCTTGGACTCGCTGGCGCAGCGGTTCAGGAATGTCCAGGGTCGTCAGATCGGCTTGGAGACCAGGGTGCCGGCGTCGGGCAAGGCGGTGATGCCGTCTTGGCCTGACGCACCCCGGGCCCGCGAACGCAGAAGGCCGCCCCTTGCCCGGGACGGCCTACCAACGCCGGCACCGGAGCGACCCCCACAGCAACGCACACGCTGGTGCAAATGCAGATGCAAGAACCAGGGGAAATATCTCCCATTTGCAGCGTGCAGGCAGGTGAAGTCCCACCCCGAGTGGAACAGGCATCTACCTGACGATGAGGCAAACACAACCTGGCTGTCGATCGCCGTCCACGGGTGGTCTCGCGATGCCCTACCGTCAGCCTCGGACAGGTCAGCATCTGCTTCCTGCCGCCGTTGTGCCGATCGTCCGGACGGTACCGCCGGACGGCCCTCGAGGCACCCGGGGCGGCGGCGGAGAAGGGAGGTGTGCACCGTGACGGTGCCCTGCCCGGACGGCGATCGCCATCGCCACGGCCGGGCCAGCTGGCTACGGACCGCCCTAGCGGTGGTGCGTTTCATCGGCTGGCTGGCCTGGCTGATGTGGACGATGTTTGATCGCTCCACCTCCTAGAGGTGGAACGGGCCTCCTACCTCGGGTGACCTCTAACCCCCCACTGGTAGGAGGCCCGTGGTCCGACCAGGGTAAGCCGTAGACGCAGTTTTTTGGGCGAATCAAGATCCATGCGAGATCCACAGGTGAAATACCTGCTCGGTCGGGATGGACCTTGTCTCACTCAGGTTGAGGCTTTCCCCTCTGCTCGCGTCTCAATACCCACCAAAACGGACAAGGTAAAGGATCTTGCTTCCTTGCGCACTTCAAGCTCGTGGACTGGCGAGAGGTCGCCGCCACGCTCGATTAGCAGAACGGAACCCTACGTTCCTATACTGAGGGTATGACCAGCGCACCCATGAGCGGCCGCAAGGCGCAGGCCGCACGCAACGACGAGCTGATCCTCCAGGCGGCACGGGCCGTCTTCACCGCCGATCCCGGCGCCCCGATCGCTGCCGTGGCCGAGCGGGCGGGCGTCGGGATCAGCGCACTCTACCGCCGATACCCCAGCAAGGAAGCCCTCCTGCAGAAGCTCTGCGGCGACGGGCTCAAGCTCTACATCGAGGTGACGGAGCGGGCGCTGGCCGACGAGGGCGACCCGTGGGAAGCCTTCGCCGGCTACATGCACGGCATCGTGGACGCCGACACCAACTCGCTGACGATCAAGCTGGCGGGCACGTTCCAGCCGACGGAGGAGCTCGGACGGGACGCGGCCAGGGCCGGGATGCTGGCCACCGAGATCCATCACCGGGCTGTCGAGGCGGGCGTGCTGCGGCCGGACGTGACGGTGGCGGACATCGCGCTGCTGTTCGAGCAGATCGCCTCGATCAAGCTCGGCGACGAGCGGCGCATCTTCCAGCTGCGCCACCGCTACCTGGCACTGGTGATGGACTCGCTGCGGGTGCCGCCGGCCCACCGCGACCTGCCCGGCCCGCCGCCCGTGGACGAGGAGCTGTCGGCCCGCTGGTGGAGCCCGTCCTAGTGCTCGCCGTCGTGGTTCAGCGGGCCGCGGTCCGGCCCTCCGGGGGCTCATCGCCGGCGAGCCGCCGGGCCAGGGCCACGGTGCGGCGGGCTCTGGCGACGATCGGAGCGTCCACGAAACGGCCGTCGGGCAAGGCGACCGCACCGGTCCCGGACCGTCCTGCGCGTTCCGCCGCCTCGACGATCTCGGCGGCCCTGGCCGTCTCCTCTTCGGTGGGGCGGAAGGCCCGGCGGATCGCGAGGATCTGGCGGGGGTGGAGGGCGGTCCTGCCGAACAGCCCGAGCGCGCGGCCGGCCCGGCAGGAGGCGATGAGCCCGGCCTCGTCCTTGATGTCCGGGTAGACGGACATGGGCACCGGCGGCAGGCCCGCCGCGGCCGCGGCGAGAACGACCTGCAGCCTGAGGTGGTTCATGGCGGCCTCGTCGGTGATGGACAGCTCGGCGGCCAGATCCTGCTCGCCGAGCGCGACGCCGGCGACGCGCGGGTGGGCGGCGATGGCCTGCGCGTTCACGATCCCGGCCGCCGACTCCAGCACCGCGTAGGCGGGCGCGCCGGTGACCACGTCGAGCACGGCGGGCGAGCCGACTTTGGGCAGCCGCACGGCGTCGGCGAGCTCACCGACGGCGGTCAGGTCGTCCAGCCCGCGCGGGGTCGACAGGTCGTTCACTCGGACGTGCACCTGCACCGCACCACCGTCCGGGCGATCGCCGGACCCACCGTCCGCCTCCTGGCGGGCGCGCAGATAGGCCACGGCGTTGGCGCGGGCCTCGTCCTTGCGTACCGGCGCGACCGCGTCCTCCAGGTCGATGATGACCACGTCCGCCCCGGACGCGACGGCCTTGCCGAACCGCTCGGGCCGGTCGCCCGGGACGTACAGCCAGGTGACAGGCGCGTTCATGCGATCACCCCGGCCTCGCGCAGCGCGGCGATCCGTTCTCCGGCGTAGTCGAGTTCGGCGAGCACCTCGTCGGTGTCCCTGCCGAGCGGCCGCCCCGGCCAGCGGATCTCGCCGGGCGTGTCGGACAGGCGGAAGAAGACGTTCTGCATGGCGACCGAGCCGAGCTCCTCGTCGGGCAGCTCGACGAACGAGCCGAGCGCCGCGTACTGCGGGTCCGCGGCGATGTCGGTCACGTCGTAGACGGGCGCGACCGCGGCCTGGATCTCCTCGAAGCGGGCGACGACCTCCGCCGCGTCCCGCTCGGCGATCCAGGAGGCGACGGCCTCGTCCAGCTCGTCCACGTGCTGGACCCGGCCGTGCCCGCTGGCGAACCACGGCTGCTCGACCAGGTCGGGCCGCCCGACGAGGGTGACGACGCGCTCGGCGATGGGCTGGGCGCTGGTGGAGATCGCCAGCCACCGGCCGTCACGGGTGCGGTACGTGTTGCGCGGCGCGTTGCTGCTGGAGCGGTTCCCCGTCCGTTGCGGCACGACCCCGAGGGCCTTGAACGCGGTCATCTGCGGCCCCAGCAGGCCCATGATCGGCTCGATGATCGCCATGTCGATCACCTGGCCACGCCCCGTACGCTCGCGGGCGTGCAGCGCCACCATGATCGCGTACGACATGGCCAGGCCCGCGATGCCGTCGGCGAGCGCCAGCGGCGGGAGTGTGGGCGGCCCGTCGGGCTGCCCGGTCATGGCCGCGAACCCGCTCATGGCCTCGGCCAGCGTCCCGAACCCCGGCTGCTTCGCCATCGGCCCGGTCTGCCCGAACCCGGTCATCCGCGCCACGATGAGCCGCGGATTCAGCGCCAGCAGGTCTCCGGGGGCCAGGTTCCAGCGTTCCAGGGTGCCGGGGCGGAAGTTCTCGATCAGCACGTCGGACCGCTCGGCCAGGCGGCGCAGGATCTCCTGGCCCTCGGACCGCGACAGGTCGACGGCCGCGGAGCGCTTGTTGCGCGACAGCGTCTTCCACCACAACCCCACCCCGTCCACGGAGGCGCCGTGGCCGCGGGAGGGGTCGCCGCGCCGGGGATGCTCGATCTTGATCACGTCGGCGCCGAAGTCGCCCAGCATCATCGCGGCGGAGGGGCCGGCGAACAGCGTCGCCGCGTCGATGACCCGCAGGTCGGCGAGGCTCGTCATGGGTATGTAACTTATAAGAAATATGTCATAGGTCAATACACATCCGTTCTGCGAGACACTTGGGGACATGTCAGGCATCGAGCCGCGGCCGCCCATGAGCAAGGCCGAGTACGTCTACAGCGTGCTGCTGGACGACATCCGCTCCGCGCGGATCCCCGGCGGCACGGCGTTGCGGGCCGGGGAGGTGGCCAAACGGCTCGGGGTGTCGGTCACGCCGGTGCGCGAGGCCCTGCGCAGGCTGGAGAAGGACCGGCTGATCAGCTACGAGGCGCACCACGGGGCGACCGTGGTGGATCTGGGCGAGGAGGCGCTGGCGGAGTACTACGGCCTGCGCGCGGTCGTCGAAGGGCTGGGCGCGCGCCTGGCGGCGGCCCGGATCACCCAGCCGGAGCTGGCCGCGCTGCGCGAGCTGCACGCGGCGATGGCCGACGACGCCGCGCACGGCAGGAACGACCGGCTCGGCGAGCAGAGCATGGGGTTCCACCTGCGGATCGTGGACATCGGCGGGCCCGCCTTCCTGGGGGCGCACGCCAGGTCCGTGCGCAACAGCGTCCCGGTGCCCGCCGAGGCGTCGCTCTGGCTGGACGAGACGCAGGTCAAGGCCCAGCTCGAGGCGCACGAGGGCATCCTGGCAGCACTGGAGGCCGGCGACGGCGACACCGCCGAGCGCATCATGATCGGCCACGTGCGGCAAGCCGGCGACTACCGCTCACACCACTGACCATCCGCCACGCCACGCACCGCCGACCGACCGGCAGGCCGCGCAGGACCGGCTGGTCGTCACGCAGCGCGGCGCGCCGGCCCGTCACCCGGCCGCGCGGATCCCGTCCAGCACGTCCGGCGTCGCGTCCACCGGATACGCCGTCAGCGACAGCCGCGCGAACGCCTGCTGGTGCTCCTCCACCCGCCGCCGATCCTCCACGATGACCGGGGCGTGCAGCAGGTGCAGCACCAGCACGTCGGCCCGGCCCCCGCCGGGGAAGCGCAGCAGCGTGAACGGCGGCCCCTGGTAGAGGTGCCCGGACTCAGCGGCCGGCCGGGTGATCTGCACGGCGACGTGCGGCTGCTTGGCGGCCAGCGCGAGCGCGTCGAGCTGGGCGAGCCGGTCCCCCGGCCCGGCCAGCGGCGGGTCGAGCAGCGCCGCCCGGTCCAGCACCGCCCACAGGTGCGGGCCCCGATGCCGGTCGAGCACCTGCTGCCGGCGCGCCACCAGGTCCGCGGCGCAGCCGACCCGGGCGGGCATGGCGCCGGGCGGCAGCGCGGCGCGTACCGCGGACTCGGCATAGGCGCGGGTCTGCAGCAGCGGCGGCACGTGCCCCGGGCCGTACGTGTAGATCACCTGCGCCTGGTCCTCCAGCTCCAGGAACTCCGACAGCCCCAGCGGCACCCCCGGGGCGTCCCACCAGCCGGGCACGCGCTCCTCGCGCAGCAGCGACAGCAGCCGCGGCGCGTGCTCGCCCTCGCCGTACAGCTCCAGCAGGATCCGTACGGTCGACTCGCGCGGGGCCACGAGCCCGTGCTCGATGCGGAAGATCGTGGACGTGTTGAGCCCGGCCGCCTGCGCCGCGGCCTTCATCGACAGCCCGCACCCCGCCCGCAGGGCCGCGAGACGGACCGCCACCACGCTCAACTGCATACGTACGTCACGGGCATCTATGACAAAAATCAGCGTTTACACCTGGTCTATTGCAACAGAGTGACGGGTGATGCACGATGGCCACTCTAGTGGTCTGACACGTAATGCATACGCCAATCCGAAAGGGCAGAGACTGTGGCGGACGCGTGGATCCTGCATCCCGACTACCGGACACCTCCGGTCCCCACAGACCCAGGCATCGCCCCCGGCCCATGGCGGCACCCCGAGTGCGGCCAGGTCATGAACGGCACCTACGAGCGCTTCCTCCCCGAGCGGCAGGTCGAGGTCGTGACCATCTGGTACGGCTACGCGCTCAGCCACTGGCACGGCCCGCGCATGCCCCGTTTCAGCAGCCCCCTGGTGTCGGCCTGGAACCCGGTGCTGTCCCAAGGGCTGACCCTCGATCCGGCCGCTCCCGTACCGTACCGCGACGAGCTGTGGTGCGACCGGTGGATCGCCGAGGCGCTGCTGTACGGGCGCAAGCCGTACGGGGCGTTCACGCTGCCGGTCGAGGGCGCGCTGCGCTGGTTCGCCAAGAGCGGCGGCACCGGGCTGGTGTACCACGCGCAGCCGGTCGGGGAGCTGATCCGGGTGGTGGCGGGCACGACGGAGCAGTACGCGCTGCTGTTCGACCTGGACGCGCTGATCGCCGACTACCGGGACGCGCTGCCGCCCGAGCTGGCCGAGCCGGAGGTGGCGGCGCTGGAGGCGCACCGCGGCCACTCCCCCGCGCTGCACTACATCCTGACCGACAACGCCGAGGCCCGCTTCGCCCAGGTCCCGCTGGCGGTACGCGGCCTCACCCTCGGCTATCCTCCCCGCGAGACCGCCGCCCGCATCGCCGCCGCGGCACTGTCGTGACCTCCGGGGGGCAACCGTCATGATCAAGGGAGTCCTGTTCGACCTGGACGGCACCCTGCTCGACCATCGGGCCGCCGCCGACGCCGCGATCACGGCCTGGCTGTCGGCGCACTGCCCCGGCCATCCGCGCCTGGCCGAGGTGCCCGGGCTCTGGGAGGGGCTGGAGGGACCGTACCTGGCGATGTGGCAGGCGGGCGAGTGCTCGGTGGACGAGCAGCGCCGCCGCCGGTTGCGCGCCCTCTGCCGGGAGCTGCTGGTGGAGGAGCCCGCGGACCTGGACGCGGCCTACGCCGGCTTCGCCGAGCGCTACCGCCGGGGCTGGGCCGCCTACCCGGACGCTTGTGAGGCGGTGGAGGCGCTGCCGGGTCTGGCGCTCGGGGTGCTGACCAACGGCACGCAGCGGATGCAGGAGGCGAAGGTCCGCGCGATCGGGCTGGACGGCACGCTGCGAACGGTGCTGACGGGCGAGGTGCTGGGCGGCCACTTCAAGCCGTCGCCGGCCGCCTACACCGGTGCGGCGGCCGCGCTGGGGCTGGCGCCGGAGGAGGTGCTGCTGGTGGGCGACGACGTGGCCAAGGACGTGACGGGACCGGCGGCGACCGGGATGCGCTCGGTCTGGCTCGACCGCCTCGGCCTCGAGCCGGCACCGCCCGGCTTCCCCCGGATCACGACGCTGACCGACCTGCCCCGCCTGCTCTCCTGACGCCGCCCGCTTCCTGCTCCGGTCACCCCGCCCGCCATCGGCCGGGATGGGCCCGCAGCTAACTTTCTTCGCGCGGCAACCGTCCGCTCACCTCGGCCAGCGCCGACCCGGCCAGGTCGAAGCCGCCGACGTGGGCCAGGTAGTCGCCCTTCACCAGGGGGTCGCCCAGGTAGACGCCGCCCGCCTGGCGGACCAGCAGCGCCCCCGCCGCCACGTCCCACGGGTGCGACGCGGTGCCGAACGCGGCGTCCGACCAGCCCGCGGCGACGTGGGCGAGGTTGAGCGCGGCGCTGCCCGGCCGCCGCACGGCGGAGAACGACTCCAGGAGGCGCCTGTAGCGCCGCAGCGCCGCCTCGCCCTCCGCGTCCAGGTCGAGCGGCGTGGGGTAGCTGCACAGGAGCATCGCCTCGCGGTCGGCGGCCGCGCCGCGGCTGCGGATCGGGGTGCCGTTGCACCAGGCGCCGCCGGTGGTGGCGGTGAACTCGTCGTCGCGTACCGGGTCGTACACCACGCCCGCCACCAGCTCGCCGCGGACGGCGGCGGCGATGGAGACGCAGAAGAACGGCAGCCCGGCGGCGAAGTTGGCGGTGCCGTCGATGGGGTCGACGTACCAGGTGAGGTCGCCGGAGCCGGTCGAGCCGCCCTCCTCGCCGACGATCGCGCTCCCCGGCACGCGCGCGTCGATCACCGCGCGGATGGTCTCCTCGGCGGCGCGGTCGTGCTCGGTGACGGGGTCGTGGAAGTCGCGCTTGGTGGCGACCTCGGGCCGGGATCTGAACGCTTTGCGGAGCCGGGGGCCGACGGATCTGGCCGCCTCGGTGGCGGTGTCGAGCAGCAGTGTCACATCCATATTCCTTCCAGCCTAGCGGCCCAGGTCACGGCCACGGAGGCATTTGTCGGAGGCATTTGTCAGGACATTCTGACCTCGGTAAGCTGATCGCCATGACCGCGAACCTGGCCATCGACCTGGATCGATCCAGTCCCGTGCCGCTCTATTTCCAGGTGGCCGAGCAGATCGCCGAGGCGATCCGGCGAGGTGACCTGGCGCCCGGCTCCCGGCTGGACAACGAGATCCTGCTGGCCGACAAGCTCGGGCTGTCCAGGCCGACGATCCGCCAGGCGATCCAGTATCTGGTGGACAAGGGGCTGCTGGTCCGCAAGCGCGGCGTCGGCACGCAGGTGGTGCACGGCCAGGTCAAGCGGTCGGTCGAGCTCACGAGCCTGTACGACGACCTGCGCAGGGCGGGCCAGGAGCCGGCCACCCAGGTCCTGGCCCTGGAGCCGCGGGCGGCCGAGGAGGAGACCGCTCGCATCCTGGGCGTGGAGACCGGCGCCGAGATCCTCTACGTGGAGCGCCTCCGGTTCGCGACCGGGGAGCCGCTGGCCCTGCTGCACAACTGGCTGCCGCTGAGCCTGGCCCCGCTGACCGCCGCCGACCTCGAGGGCCGCGGCCTGTACGAGCTGCTGCGAGGCGCGGGCGTGCGGATGCGGGTGGCGAACCAGCGCATCGGGGCGCGGGCGGCCACCCAGGCGGAGGCCCGGCTCCTGGAGGAGCGCCGCGGGGCGCCGCTGCTCACCATGATCCGCACCACGTACGACGACCAGGGCAGGGCGGTCGAGCACGGCTCGCACGTCTACCGCGCCTCGCTCTACTCCCTCGAGGTCACCCTCATCGAACGCTGACGTTCTCAGCGCTCGCTGTCGAGCATGGCCATCTGCGGGGCGGCGTACCTGTCGCCCGCGGCGGCGTCACGCGGCACGGCCGCCTCGATCCCGGCCAGTTCCCCGGCCGTGAGCCGTACGCCGAGCGCGTCCAGCGCCTCGGCGAGCCGCTCGCGCCGCCGCGCTCCGATGAGCGGGACGATGTCGTCGCCCTGGGCGAGCACCCAGGCGATGGCGAGCTGCGCGACCGTGATCCCCTTGGCGTCGGCGAGCGCCCGGAGCGCCTCGACCAGGGCCAGGTTGTGGGCGAGGTTGTCGCCGGAGAAGCGCGGGCTGTGGGCGCGGAAGTCACCGGCGGCCGGCTCCCGGTCCTTGGACCAGTGCCCGCTGAGCAGCCCCCGGGACAGCACCCCGTACGCGGTGATCCCGATGCCGAGCTCGCGGCAGGCGGGCAGGATGGCGCGCTCGATCCCCCGGGACAGCAGCGAGTATTCGAGCTGGACGTCGGCGATCGGGTGGACGGCGTGGGCCCGCCGGATGGTGTCGGCCCCGGCCTCGGACAGCCCGATGTGCCGGACGTGCCCCTTCTGGACCTCCTCGGCGATGGCCCCGATCGTCTCCTCGATCGGGACGTCCGGGTCCACCCGCGCGATCCGGTAGACGTCCACGTGGCCGGTGCCCAGCCGGCGCAACGTGTAGGCCAGCGACGTCTTGACGGCCGCCGGCCGCCCGTCGTAGCCGAGCCAGTTGCCGTCGTAGTCGCGCTGCGCCCCGAACTTCACGCTGATCCGCACGTCGTCACGCGATCGGCCCTGGAGCGCCTCGCGGATGAGCAGCTCGTTGTGGCCCATGCCGTAGAAGTCGCCGGTGTCGAGCAGCGTGATGCCCGCGTCGAGCGCTGCGTGGATGGTGGCGATGGACTCGGACGCGTCGGCCGGCCCGTAGAGGTCGGACATCCCCATGCAGCCCAGCCCCAGGTCGGACACGACCGGTCCGCCGTTTCCCAGAGTTCTCATACGGCCAGTATGTCGATTGGGCTGACAGATTTCAATTTTTGTCAGCTACCGGCCAGCCGGCCGGCGTCGGCGCGGGAGGCTACGCGAATGAAGGTCAGGTGCGCGTTCGCCGGGTCGGCGGCCGCGCGCCGGTAGCGGTCACGGTATTTCGCCTGCGCCTTCCAGGCGTACCGGATGATCGACTCGTCCCGGTCGAGCAGGAGGCGGAACGACTCCCTGTTGCCGTTCCACAGCTCGGCGCCGGTGGCCATCCGCCGCAGTGTCCTGGACACGAGCTGGCGCATCACGGCGTGCCGCGGCAGGTCGATCCAGACCACGGTGTCGGCGCGCGACCACACCAGGTCGCGTACGGCGGAGTAGTTGCCGTCGACCACCCACCCGCCGGCGGCCGTGAACCGCTCGACCTCCGCGCGGAACTCCTCCGGGGGCCGCGGCGTCCAGCCGGGCATGTGGAAGATCGAGTCGAGTTCGAGCCAGGGGACGCCCAGCCGCTCGGCCAGCCCGGCGGCGAGGGTCGATTTGCCGGAGCCCGAGTTCCCCACCACGGATACGCGTCGCACCTGCGCCACTGTAGTCAACGGCGCAGCACCGCGACGGCAGGGCGCCACGAGCGCCGTGGTCTCCCCGGCCACGGCCCGGGCGGTGAACCGGCGCGCCGGGGACGAGCACGGCCTGGCGCGCGTCGCCGCCGAAGCCGGCCTCCATCGTGCAACCGCCGGTCAAGCGGCGTGCAATGCGCCCCGCATAGAACTTCCCAGGAAGACGGGAAATGTCGCCGCCTGGGAGGCGGCGGAGAGAACTGGGGAACGACAGTGGGCGCGACAATTTGGATGACAGTGGCAATCATGGGCGGGACGACGCTGATCCTGGCGTGCGTGGGGCTGCCGTTCCTGATCAACGCGCGGAACGGGCAGCGATTGCTGGCCACGGGGATTCCCGCGCAGGCCATGGTGGAGTCGATGGCCGACACCGGCGTGACGGTCAACGGGCAGCCGATGGTGAGCTTCGTGCTCGGCGTGCGGGCGCAGGACGGGCAGGCGTACCGGGTCACGCACCGGCAGACGCTGCCGCGCATCCCGATGGGCGTGGTGGCGCCCGGCGTGACGGTCCCGATCAAGGTGGACCCGCAGCGGCGCGACCGGGTGCGCATCGACTGGGGATCGTGGCGGCCGGTGCCCAACGGCGCATGACGGTGGCAGGCCCGATCATCGGCCGTCCGGCGAGAGCCGGGCGGCCGATTTCGTCGTTGCGTTCTCTTAGGTGCACCCGCAACCTTGGCAACACACTTCCTGACATCTATGGTTCAGTGCAATGCCACACATTACTGGAGGATCGCGTCTTCGCCAGGCTGACCGGTCTGGTCCGCGACATGGGAGGAGAAAACACCGGTGAGTGACGGCAAGCTGCCCAAGCTGTCGGAGATCCCCGCGTTCACCGAGCACATCGCCCAGGGCTGGGACACCCCCGCCCGCACCCCCGACCTGGTGCCGGGCGCCGTCGAGGCCGCGGCCGCGCACCGGGCCAGGCTGGCCGCCGCGCTGCCCGGCCTGACCGTGGTCGTGGCGGCCGGCCAGGCGCCGGTCCGCAGCAACGACACCTCCTACGGCTTCCGCGTGGACAGCGACTTCTCCTGGCTGACCGGCTGCGCGGCGGAGAACGCCGTGGCCGTGGTCAGGGACGGCGACGCCACCCTGTACCTGCCGCCGCCCGCGCGCCCCGGCGAGCCGGGCTTCTTCTCCGACGCCATGTACGGCGAGCTGTGGGTGGGCCCGTCGCCGTCGCTCGCCGAGTGGTCGGCCGCGCTCGGGAGCGAGGTCCACCCGCTGCCGGCGTTCGCCGGCCCGCCCCCCGGCGCCCTGCTCGCGGGGCCGGGCTGGGAGGAGCCCTCCGAGGAGCTCGGGCGTACCCTGGCCGAACTCCGCATGATCAAGGACGAGTGGGAGATCGCCCAGCTCCGCGCCGCGTCGACCGCACGATCGAGGGCTTCGCCGCGGTGCTCTCCGAGGTCCCCACGGCGGTGGCGGGCGCGGGCGAGCGCTGGCTGCAGGGCACGTTCGACCGTTACGCCAGGACGTACGGCAACGGCCCCGGCTACGCCGCCATCGTCGGCAGCGGCCCGCACGCCCCCACCCTGCACTGGGAGCGCTGCGACGGCCCCGTGCGCCCCGGCGACCTGCTGCTGCTCGACATGGGCGTCGAGGTACGCAGCCACTACACCGCCGACGTCACCCGCACCTTCCCCGTGTCCGGGTCCTTCTCCCCCGTCCAGCGGCAGGTCCACGACCTGGTGGAGCGGGCGCACCGGGCGGGGCTCACCCAGGTCGCGCCGGGCCGCGCCTTCACCGATTTCCACCACGCCGCCATGGAGGTCATCGCGCGCGGCCTGGACGACTGGGGGCTGCTGCCGGTCTCGGTGGACGAGGCGCTGTCGGAGCGCGGCCAGCACCACCGCCGCTACCTGATCTGCGGCATCGGCCACCACCTGGGCCTGGACGTGCACGACTGCGCCCGCTCCAGCCCGGAGGCCTACCACGGCGCCCGGATGGCGCCCGCCATGGCGCTGACGGTCGAGCCGGGGCTGTACTTCCACGTCCACGACCGCACGGTGCCACCGGAGCTGCGCGGGATCGGCGTGCGGATCGAGGACGACCTGCTGGTCACGCCGACCGGCGCGGAGATCCTCTCCGCCGCCCTGCCCATCGACGCGACCGGGCTGGAGACCTGGACCAAAGAACGGATCTGACCGCCCCGCCCCGCCCCGGCTCTCAGCGATCACGCCGAGAGCCGGTGTCGCGGGGCGGCGGCGGTCAGCCCGTGCCCGTGTAGCGGGCCTGGCGGGCGGCGGCGGTCAGGGCGGCCGCCCGGGCCGCCTCGGTGGGCGTGAACGGCAGCTCGGGCCGCCTGATCAGCAGGGCGCGGTCCGGGTTCACGGAGATCACCATGGTGGTGTTGAGCTCGGCGCCCTCGTCCACGGTGTCGCCAGGCCGCCGCCACTCGACCTGCGAGACGCGCAGCAGCTCGGCCATCGCCTCGGGCAGCCGGTCGGGGTCCGCGCTGACCCGCTGCGCCAGGACCAGCGCCTGCACGCCCGGGTCGGTGAGGTCCTTGACCTGCGCGGGCACGATGACGACGTCGTGCCCGCCGGCCTCGGTCAGCGCCCCGGCCAGCACGCCGATCGTCAGGCCGGGCGGCGCCTCGATGACGAACTCGTCGAGTGCGTCGCAGCCGGCGGGCGTGATGGCGCTGCTGCCGGTCGGCGCGATGTGCAGCGCCAGGATGTTGCAGCCGAGGCGGCCGAACGCGCCGGCCACCGTCGCCAGGCGGCCGGGACGCTCCACCACCCGCATGCGGATGCGCCACAACGCCATGGGCGCCCCCGCTCCCCCGTCCACCGGGAGCGAGGCGCTCTTCTTGCGGAGGGGCCGGTGGACCATCCGCTTGTGGATCGCGGCTCCGGCGATCAACGCCGCGCCCAGCCCGACCAGCACGACGGGACCCGGGTCCGCGTGCCCGAGCAGCGTCGCGAGCAAGTGCGCCAGGCCCACCGCGAGGAACAGCGCGGCGAGCTCCACGATCTCCCGCCGCCACGAGCGCGCCTGCTTGGTGCCATGTCCGCTACGTAGGTCAATGACCTTAGGTGCATCGCTCATGCCACTCAGTCTGCGCACGGCTTGTTACATGATCACGGTCGGCGCGGTTGCGGCGGCATTAAAGCGCGTTCACCGCGTGACCGGAACATGGCCCCGAATTACCTCCCGGCATGGACGATGATCTCGCCGCCGCCCACCTCGCTGCCCTGGTTGTCGTAGACGACCTCGCCGCTCGCCTCGTTCCAGATCCGGATCTGGAAGCGGTCGGGGGCACCGTCGAGGGCGGTGACCGTGAAGGCGTACCCGGAGCTGCCGTTGACCTTGCCGGCGCCCCGGTAGCGGACCTCGCCGCCGGTCACCACGAGCCAGTCGTAGCGGGTGGCCACGAAGAGGAGCTTCCCTGCCGGGAAGGTGAAGGCGGTCTGCCCTGTCGGGCTCGTGGCGCCCTCCTGGTACGCCGACACGAACCCGAACAGAGCCTTGCCCACCGCCGACGGCCGGCCCGGCTGCGCACCCGCCGGCGAGTCGATCACGCCGCCCCCGGTGACGTACCCGGCCTTCGGGTCGTAGACGACGACCGGGCCGGCCGTCACCGCGACCTTGCCGCCGTCGTCGTCGGAGACGGTGACCACCGGCTGGTAGATGCCCGCCTTGGCATAGGCGTGGTCCTCCTCGCACGCCCCCGAGGTGCCGTCCTTCCAGTCCATCTCGCAGGTGTGCGTGTCGGCGGCCCCCGGGTCCGTGTACGTGACCGTCACCTTCACGGGCTTGCCCGCCGCGACGGGATCCTGCGGGGCCGACGCACCGGTGATGACCGGGTCGGCGTTGGCCACCGTGACGGTCGCGGAGTCCTTGCTGCGCCCGGCGGTCAGCGTGACCTTGTAGGTGCCATCGTCCGTGCAGGTCACCGTGGTCTGCGGCGCCCCGGTGTCGGCGAAGGCGCATGTGCCCTTCGCTCCGTCGGCGGCCTCGTACCGCCAGGCCGGGGTGCCGGCTCCGGAGAACGTGCCGGTCAGCCGGATCGAGGTGCCTTCGGCACCGGAGGCGTCGGGGCCCGCGGTCACGATGGCGACGGGATCGACGCTCTCCAGCGTCGGCGTCACAGTCTTGATCAGGCCGTCGGCACCGAACTCCAGCCGGTCGATCGTGGTCTCCCGGTGCGTGCCGTCGCCGCCGGGGATGGCGAAGCGGTGGTAGGCGATGTACCAGTCGTCCGTGCCGGGCACCCGGACCACCGAATGGTGCCCGGTGCCCTTGATGCCCATGGACAGGTCCTTGCGCAGGATGACGCCCCGCCTGGTCCACGGGCCGAGCGGCGTCTGACCGGTGGCGTAGGCCACCTGGTAGTCCTCGCTGCGGGTGTCGTTCTCCGACCACATGAAGTAGTAGGTGCCGTCCCGCTTCACGACGAAGGAGCCTTCGTTGTACCCGGCCGGTTTGTACGTCTTCACCTTCGCCGCGTCGAACGACACCATGTCGGCGTTCAGCGGCACCTGGTAGGAGTTGCCGTTGCCCCAGTACAGGTAGTGCTGCCCGTCGTCGTCCTGGAACACGGCCGGATCGATCATCTGCCCGGCGTAGGTCCCGGCCGGGACCAGCGGCTTGCCGAGGGCGTCCCTGAACGGCCCCGCCGGCGAGTCCGACACGGCCACCCCGAGTTGCTTGGCCGTGTTGCCGCTGGCCAGGCCGCCGCTGAAGTAGAAGTAGTACTTCCCGTCCTTCTCGGCGATCGCCGGCGCCCAGGCGCTGTTGTCCGCCCAGGACACGTCGGGCCCCAGGTCGAGGATGACGCCGTGGTCCTGCCAGTGCACCAGGTCGGTGGAGGAGAACGCCTTGAACGCGGTCCCGCTCCAGCCGGCGAAGCCGTCGGTGGTCGGATACAGGTAGAACCGGTCGCCGAACACCGCGATGTTGGGGTCGGCGTACAGGCCGGGCAGCACCGGGCTCTTCATGACGAGCGCGGTGACCCGCCACTCCCGCTTCGTGCCGTCCGAGCCGGTCACGGTGTAGGTGACGGGCTCGGTGAGGTCCCGCTCAGCGCCGGAGACGGGGCTGACGGTCGCGCCGGGGGCGAGTGTCAGCTGCGGCGCCAGCTTGGTGACGTCGCTGCCCTCCTTCAGCGGCAGCTTGATCTCGCCCTTCCCGGCGTCCACGATGGCGTCGACCTTGAGCTCGGGCAGGGTCACCTTGGTGATCGCGGCGGGGTCGCCGCCGAGCGCGTAGACCTCCGTCGCGGACAGCGCCCGGCCGTAGAGGCGGAAGTCGTCCACCTCGCCGGCGAAGTACGGATCGGCCGCGTACAGCGACCTGCCGATGTAGCCGGAGTAGCTCTTGGCGGCGTCGTACAGATCCGACGGCTTGATCGTCACGTTCGCGGCGCGGGCGATCTCGGCCCCGTCGAGGTACATGACCGCCGTCCTGCCCGCCGGGTCGAGGGTGACGGCGACGTGCTTCCAGCCGCCGGCCAGCCCTCCGGTGTGGGGCAGCTTCGACTCGCCCTGCCAGCTCCCCAGCGTGACCGCCGAGAACAGGACGCCGCCGCCGTTGCGGGGCGTGGTGAACAGGTACTTGTTGCTGTCGGGGCCGAGGCCGTAGATCCACTGGTTGGCCGTGGTGGAGGCGTTCCACTTCACGTGGAAGGCCACGGTGAGGGCGGAAGCGTCCTTGAGCACGCCGTTCGGGATGGTGACGTACGGCGAGCCCGAGCCGCCGGACATCTTGAACGACCGGCCGCCCACGCCCTCGCCCCACGCGGGGGTCCGCTCGTAGGCGCCGTCGTTGCCGCGGCCGGACGCGTCGCCGGCCACGCTCCCGCCCGTCTCGTCGAACTCGTAGCGCAGCAGCAGGTCAGGCGGGATGTCCGAGGCGACCTCGACGGGGATCGTGACGCTCTTGGACGCGTCGGCGGTCCGCACGGTGATCTGCGTCCGTCCCGCCGCCACGGTGGCGACCAGACCCGTGGCGCTCACCGTCGCGACGGCGGGGTCGGCGCTGGTCCAGGTCAGGGCGCGGGCGGTGGCGTTGGCCGGCAGCACGACAGCCTTGACCTGACGGCTCACCCCGGCACCGAGGCGCAGCTCCGCGGGCGACACCGTGAGGCTCTCGACGGGCACGCCCTCGGCCGACACGGTGACCGTCGCCTTGGCGCGGAGGGCCGCGCCGTCGGGCAGCGTGCCCTCGACCGTGAACGTCCCGGCCTGCGCGTACGCGGACGGCGGGATCTCGTCCCAGGTGACGGCCACATCGCCGGTGCCGCCGTCGGCGAACGCCGCCTTCACCGTCTCCGGCAGCACCGGCGCGTCACCGATCCCGGTGACGACCTCCACGTCCGCCACGCTCCGCACGAGCTGTCCCGGCGCGTACGTCTCCAGCAGCCGCTCGTACTCGGCCCTGGTCACGGGCAGCACCGTGCCGTGCCGGGGCCGGGCGGGCAGCGAGTAGCCCGTGGACGGAGTCCACCGCCCCGAGTCCAGGTCGGTGGTCTCGAACGGCACGTAGCCCCGCCCGCCGAACTCGTCGATGAACAGGTACCACTTCTCCTCCGTGTTGGACTTGAAGATGGTCGGCCCCTCGCCTTGGGCGATGGCGTTCTTGCCGATGCACTCGGCCACGAAGTCCCAGTCGAGGTCGCGCAGCGACGTGGACTTCTCCTCGACGATGAACTTGCTGCACGGCGTGGTGGAGGTGTTGTTCCGCTCGTCCTTGGTGAACCGGTAGTAGGTGCCGCCGTGCTTGACCACGGTCGAGTCGATCACCGAGTAGCCGGGGTCCACCCACACGCGCGGCGCGGTGAAGGTGCGGAAGTCGCGGGTGGTGGCGTACATCATGCGGTTGTAGGAGGACCCGGTGTGGCCGGGGTCGTCGTCGGCGTACAGCTTGGACGCCCAGAACACGACGTACGCGCCGATCGTGTCGTCGTAGTACGCCTCCGGCGCCCACGTGTTGCCCGCGTTGTCGGACGACACCTTGACGAGGCGCTGGTCGGTCCAGTCCACCAGGTCCGTCGACTCCCACACCATGATCGACTTGCTGCCGGTGCGCTGGGCGGCGTCCCAGTTGCCGTTGCCGTAGATCCGCAGGTCGGTGGCGATCTGGTAGAACTTGTCGCCCTCCGGCGAGCGGATGATGAACGGGTCGCGCAGCCCTTTCTCCCCCAGCGTGGAGGTGAGCACGGGGGCGCCCCCGTTCAGCTCGCGCCATCTCAGCGGGTCGTTGCCCCGGCTCAGCGCGAAGGAGAGCTGCTCGCCGTCCGCGGTCCCCTCGCCGGTGAAGTAGCTGAACAGGTAGCCCTGGTAGTCCTGCCGGGCGGGCAGTTCGGGCACCTTGGCGGTGAACGTGCGGGTGGCGGTGGCCTCGTTCCTGGCGACGGTGGCCGTCAGCTCCACGGTGACGGCGCCGGCGCCGTGCGCCGGGCGGGTGACCTCGCCGGTGGCGGTGATGACGGACGGGTGGTCCGAGGTCCAGGAGACCGTGGTGCCGTTCTCGCCGGTGACGGGGAGGGTGAGGTTGCCGCGTACGTCGTCGATGCCGGCCACCTTCAGCGCGGCGGCGGCCGCTTCTACGATCGTCATGTCGTCGTACTCTGCCAGGACCGTGATCTCGAACGTCTTGGTGCCGGTGAGCGCGCCCCTGGCCAGGGTGGCCGTGAGCGTGGCCCGCGCGGCGGGCTGCCCCTTCGCGGGGCGGGTGACAGCGCCGGAGGCGGTGACCACCGCGGCGTCGCTGGTGGCCCAGGTGAGCCTGGAGCCGCCGGGCGCGGTGGCGGGCAGCGTCAGGTCGCCGGTGACCGCGCCGGTGTCGCCGAGGGTGAGGGCTTCTTTGTCGGCCGCGAGGGCGGCGGCGACGGTGGATTGCGCCAGCGCCTGCACCTCGTCCGCGCCGAGCGCCCGGTCGTAGATCCGGAAGTCCCGCAGTCTGCCCTTGAGCAGCCTGTCCGAGGAGTACAGCGACCGCCCGAGATAGTTGGCCGTGGTCGCGCCGCCGCCGATCGAGCCCGGGGTGATCGTGACGGCCGGGTTGCGCGCGATCTCCGCGCCGTCCTCGTACAGGACTCCGGTGGTGCCCGTCTGGGCGTAGACGAGGTGCTTCCAGCCGCCGCGGGCCAGGTTGTACGAGGTCGACTTGCGGGTGTTCTGCTCGGTCGACCAGTTGCCGGTCGCGACCGTGGCGCGCAGGTGGTCGCCGGTCGCGAACAGGTAGCCGTTGCCGCTGGTGCCGCTGGTGTTGCCGAATCCGTAGAGGAAGTACGGCGTGCGCTGCTCGGGGTCGATGAGCACGTCCGTCGAGACGGTGATCGAGCTCATGTCCTTCATGACGTCGTCGGGCAGCTCGACGTAGGTGTCGGCGCCGTTGAACGCCAGCCCGTCGCCCCAGCCGGGCGCGCCGTGCACGGTGCCGTTCCTGGCGTTGCCGGACGAGTCCGCCGCCACCGTCCCCGCCTGCTCGCCGAGCTCGTACCACAGCACCGGGCCGTCGGCCGCCGCCTGCGCGGGTGGGGCCACGAGCAGGGCCGCGACCACCGCCGCCAGGGACGCGAGGGCGCGCCGCCTCCTTGATCGTGCACGCGGCATCTGCGGCTCCTCCGCTGTTAGCGCTAACATTCCGCCTCGGATCACTCGGCGGTTCGCCGCACGTGAGAGGTGTTGCGTGAGTGTTAACCCTGGGAGGGCTGATCGTCAAGGGGCGCCTTCGCGGACGGCGGCCGATCCGGGCGTCGGGGGCCGGTGGATCCGGTGATCCCGGCGGCACGTCCGGAAATCGGGATAATCGCCCTTAATACGGCGGAATCACCCAGCCGTCGCACAGCATCCGTGAACGGCGCGTGAATTCTGCCGTACGGTCACCTTTCCGCCCGCGCGAACCCCGCAACCGCCATCACATAATCACAGTCATGGGGGTTATTTCACGAAACGGGGTGCGATGAAGCGTTGGATCGGCGTCATTCTGGCGGTCGTTCTCGCCGGGGTGGCGGTGGTCGCGATTCTGCTGGGTGGCCAGGAGGATGAGGGCCCGAAGGTGGCGGTGGTACGAGGGGTGATCGGGTCCGAGAAGAAGCCGTTCTTCGACGACCCGCGGGTCAAGGCGGCCTTCGCCAGGCACGGCCTGCGCGTCGAGGTGGACACCGCCGGATCACGCCAGATCGTCACCGACGTGGACCTCGGCGAGTACGCCTTCGCCTTCCCCTCCAGCGTCCCGGCCGCGGAGCGGATCAAGCGGGACCGCAAGGCGACGACGACGTTCTCGCCGTTCTACTCGCCGATGGCGGTGGCCACGTTCGAGCCGATCGCGGCCCTGCTGACGAAGGCCGGCGCGATACGCGATTCCGGCAAAGGCTACCAAACCCTGGATATAAAGAAATATCTGGAATTAGTTGCCAAGGGAACCCGATGGGATCAAATTCCGGGTAATTCGACTTACCCGGCCCGCAAACGGGTACTGCTCACCACGACCGACATCCGCACGTCCAACTCCGCCGCCATGTACCTGTCGGCGATCGGTTACGTGGCCAACGGCGAGGACGTCATCAGCTCCGACGCGCAGATCGCCAAGATCGCGCCCGTCGTCGCGCCGGCCGTGCTCGACCAGGGCTTCGCCGAGTCGACCAGCGAGGCGTCGTTCGACGACTACCTGGCGCTGGGCGCGGGCAAGACGCCGATGCTGGTCGTGTACGAGGCGCAGTACCTGGCGCACGTCTTCGCCGGCGACGGCGCGATCAAACCGGAGATGCGCCTGGTCTACCCGTCGCCGACCGTGCTCAGCAAGCACACGCTGGTCCCGCTCTCCGGCCAGGGCACCCGCGTCGGCGAGCTGCTCACCAAGGACCCCGAGCTGCTCGCCCTGGCGGCCGCGTACGGCTTCCGCACCACGAACCCCCAGGCGTTCACCGACCTGGTGGCCAAGACCAAGGCGCCGGCCGCCGCCGATCTTGTCGACGTCGTCGAGCCGCCCACGTACGAGCGGCTGGACAAGCTGATCACCACCATCGACGCCGCCCGGCCCTGAACAAGGAGATCCTTCACGTGTCCGATCTGGTGCTCACGCCGCCGGCGCCGGTCGCGCCGGTCCCGGCCGAGACGGCGGCCACCATGCTGCCGATGGCCGGCGAGCGCGCGGCCGAGCTGACCGCCAAGGCGCGCGACTTCGCCGGGGAGCTGAGCGGCCTCGACCCGCGCTCGCCGGAGTTCTCCCGCAAGGTGCACGACATCTCCTCGATGGGCGACACCGAGATCAGGTCCGCCTCGCAGGTGGCCAACCGCATGCTCAAGCGGCCGGTCGCCGCGCTCGGCGCGGCCAAGGGCGAGGGCTCCGACGCCCAGGCCATGGTCGCCGGCAAGCTTGTGGCGCTGCGCCGTACCATCGTGGACCTGGACCCGAAGCAAGCCGCGAGCGGGACGCGCAGGCTCCTGGGGCTCATCCCGTTCGGCGACCGGCTGCGCGACTACTTCGCCAAGTTCCACTCCGCGCAGAAGCACATCGACGACATCATCCGCGCGCTCAAGTCCGGCCAGGACGAGCTGCTGCGCGACAACGCCGCCATCGAGGGCGAGAAGGCCGGCCTGTGGGAGGCGATGACGCGGCTGCAGGAGTACGCGGTCATGGCCAAGGCCATGGACGCGGCGCTGGAGGAGCGGATCGCGCTGGCCGACGAGCAGCGGGCCACGGCCCTGCGCTCGGACGCGCTGTTCGCGGTGCGGCAGAAGCACCAGGACCTGCTCACCCAGCTCGCCGTGTCGGCCCAGGGCTACCTGGCGCTCGACCTGGTGCGCAAGAACAACCTGGAGCTGAGCAAGGGTGTGGACCGGGCCACCACGACGACGGTCTCGGCGCTGCGCACGGCGGTGACGGTCGCGCAGGCGCTGGCCGGGCAGAAGCTGGTGCTCGACCAGATCGCCGCGCTGAACGCCACGACCAGCGACCTGATCCTGGCCACCAGCGAGATGCTGCGCACGCAGGCGGGCGCGATCCAGAACCAGGCCGCGTCGGCGACCGTGGACCTGGACACGCTGCGCCAGGCGTTCGACAACGTCTACGCCACGATGGACATGATCGACTCCTTCCGGGCGAAGGCGGTCGAGAGCATGGCGACCACGGTGGACAGCCTGTCGGCCGAGCTGGATCACGCGAAGACGTACCTGGAGCGGGCCAGGGAGAGCGCCCGATGATGCGGGTCTTCCCAGCGGGCCGTACCCGCCGCGCGCTCGCGATCGCCCTGCTGCCCGCGCTGCTCCTCACCGCCTGCGGCGAGTCCGGGGAGGCCGCGGACGGGCCGGACGTGCTCCGGGTGCTGGCCGGCAGCGAGATCAAGGACCTCGAGCCGCTGCTGCGGCGGGCCGGGCAGGAGGCCGGCGTCCAGGTGCGGCTGACCTACACCGGCACCCTCGACGGCGCCGAGCAGGTCGCGAACGGCCGTGCCGCCGACCGGGTGGACGCGACCTGGTTCTCCTCCAACCGCTACCTGTCGCTGATCGACGGCGCCCAGGCCAAGCTGTCCACGCAGACCAAGACCATGGTCTCCCCCGTCGTCCTGGGTCTGAAGCCGGCCAAGGCCGCCGAGCTCGGCTGGGACGGCAGGCCGGTCTCGTGGGCGGACATCGCGGCCGCGGCCAAGGAGGGCCGCTTCAGCTTCGGCATGACGAACCCGGCCTCCTCCAACTCGGGCTTCTCCGCCCTGGTCAGCGTGGCGGCGGCGCTGTCGGACGCGGACGGCGCGCTCAGCGCCGAGCAGGTGGGCGCGGTCACGCCGAAGCTGAAGGAGTTCTTCTCCGCGCAGCGGCTGACGGCCGGCTCGTCGGGCTGGCTGGCCGACGCCTACGCCCGCGACCCGCGGGTGGACGGGATGGTGAACTACGAGTCGGTGCTGCTGGGCCTGCGCGAGCCGGTCACGCTCGTCTACCCGAGCGACGGCGTGGTCAGCGCCGACTACCCGCTGACGCTGCTGGCCTCCGCCCCGGAGGAGAAGAAGGTCCTGTACGGCAAACTCGCCGCCTGGCTGCGTACGCCCGCCGTGCAGAAGGAGATCATGACCGGCACGCACCGCCGGCCGATCGTGCCCGGCGTGGCGCGGGACCCGAAGTTCGGATCCGCGCAGCTCATCGAGCTGCCGTTCCCGAACCGGCGCAGCACCGCCGACGAGCTGATCGCCACCTACCTCAACCAGGTCCGCGTCCCCGCGGAGGCGACGTTCGTGCTGGACACGTCCGGCTCGATGGCGGGTGACAGGATCGACGCGCTGCGGCAGGCACTGGTCGCGCTGACCGGCGCGGACACATCCGCCTCGGGCGCCTTCACACGCTTCAGCAACCGCGAGGCGGTGACGATGATCCCGTTCAACGGCTCGGCGCGCACGCCGGTCCCCTTCACCGTCCCCGACCGCGACCCCGGGCCGGTCCTCCAGAGCATCAAGACGTTCGCCGAGGGCCTGAGCGCGGCGGGCGGCACCGCGATCTACGACGGCCTCAAGGCGGCCTACGACCGGCCCGCCACGCCGGGCCACTACACCTCGATCGTGCTCATGACCGACGGCGAGAACACCGACGGCATCGACTACGCCGGCTTCGAGGCGCACTACCGGGCGCTGCCGGAGGAGCGGCGCCGCACGCCGACGTTCGTGGTGCTGTTCGGCGAGAGCGACGTCGAGGAGATGAACAAGGTCGCCCGGCTGACCGGCGGCGCCGTGTTCGACGCCCGCTCGACGTCGCTGAGCGGCGTGTTCAAGGAGATCCGTGGCTATCAGTGACCGGGTCCTGCGCTACCTGGGCTCGACGAGGAACATCGCCGGCTCCTGCCTGGCGCTGCTCGGCCTGCTGGGTCATTTCCTGGGGCTGGCGGGCGCGTTCTGGCCGGTGGTCGTGGCCGCCCTGTACGGGGTGGGCGCGCTGCTCGCCCCGCCCGACCGCGTCCGGCTGACGATCTCGCACGCCGAGGTGGAGACCGAAGCGCTGCGGGAGGACCTCGACACGCTGCTGCGGCGGATCGAGCGGCGCTTCCCCGGCGACGTGGACACGGCCGTGCGGGCGCTGGCCGAGGTGATCAGGGGCGTGCTGGGCCGGGCCGAGCAGCTGGCCGCCTCTCCCGACCAGCTGCACGTGGTGTCGCAGACGATCCGCAGCTACCTGCCAGCCAGCCTGGAGGCGTACGCGAACCTGCCGCGCGGCTACGCACTGGCCCGCCGGGCCGACCGGGAGCGCAGCGCACACGAGGAGCTGCTGGCCCAGCTCGCCCTGCTCGACGCCCAGCTGCGCAAGGTCGCCGAGGCGATCCACCGGGGCGACGAGCAGGCGCTGCGCGACCAGGGCCGGTTCCTGCGCGACAGGTTCGGCGGCTCGGAGCTGGACCTGAACTAGCGGTCTCAGAAGTCGGCATGAGATCGCATGTCACAGCCCGCCACCTTCACCACCTCGATGACCAGCACCGACGTGGGCCGGAGGGCCGGGGCGGGCAGGCCCAGCTCGCCCAGCGCGGAGCCGGGCAGCCGCACGGGGGTGGCGGCCCACTCCGGCATCGCCGCCCCATCCGGCACGGGCCCGGCCACGCGTACCTCGTAGAGCGCGGCCGGGTCGAGCCCGGGCAGCCGCAGCGGCGCGGCCCCGGAGCCGACCCGGGAGGTGAGCTGGACGAAGCCGAACACGCCGCGCTCGGGCAGCACCACGCCGTGCAGCAGCGCCGACGGGTCGGGGTGGTCGGCGCGGACCACGTTCCCGGCGTGCAGCACCGGCCGCAGCCGCTTGTGCAGGGCGATCCAGGTGGCCAGCTCCTCCAGGTCGGACTCGCTCGCCGAGGTCAGGTCCCACTCCACGCCCATGTGGCCGAACAGCGCGGTGCCGGCGCGGAAGGCCAGCGGCAGCGACCGGCCGGTGACGTGGTCGTGCGGGGCGCCGACGTGGGAGCCCATCCGCTCCGGCGGCACCAGCAGCCCGGTCCAGCGCTGGATGGCCTGCCGGTCGAGGGCGTCGTTGCTGTCGGAGGTCCAGACGCGGTCGGTGCGGGCCAGGATGCCGTAGTCGATGCGGGCTCCGCCCGACGAGCACGACTCGATCTCCAGCCCGGGATGGCGGCGGCGCAGCTCGTCCAGCAGCCGGTAGGTGGCCAGGGTCTGCGCGTGCACTCCGGGCACGCCGTCGTGGACGGGCTCGGCGATGTCGCGGTTGTGGTCCCACTTGATGTAGTCGAGCGCGTACTCGGCGACCAGGGTGTCGAGCCGCTCCAGCAGGTAGTCGTACGCCTCGGGCCGGGCCAGGTCGAGCGTCTGCTGGTGGCGCTGCGGCGGCGGCATCCGCTCCGCCCGGCCGAGGATCCAGTCGGGGTGCTCGCGGATCAGGTCGGAGTCCGGGTTGACCATCTCCGGCTCGAACCAGAGCCCGAACTGCATGCCGAGCTTGCGCACGTGGTCGGCCAGCGGGTGCAGCCCGTCGGGCCAGACCTGCTCGTCGACGTACCAGTCGCCGAGCCCGGCGCGGTCGTGGCGGCGGTGGCGGAACCAGCCGTCGTCCAGCACGAACCGTTCGATGCCGGCCGCCGCGGCCTTGTCGGCCAGCTCCAGCAGCCGGTCGAGGCCGTGGTCGAAGTAGGTGGCCTCCCAGTTGTTGAGCGTGACGGGCCGGACCGGGAGCGCGCGCCCGGCCCGCAGATGGGCGTGCAGCCTGGCGCTCGCGTCGTCGAGGCCGGCGCCCGACCAGGTGAAGTACACCTGCGGCGTGCGGTAGCTCTCTCCCTGCGCCAGGATGATCTCGCCGGGCTCCAGCAGCTCGCCCGCGGCCAGCAGCGCCACCCCCTCATGGACGCGCTCGGCGTAGTGGACATGGTCGCCGCTCCAGCCGGCGTGCACCGCCCACACCTCGCCGCTCCTGCAGCCGAACGCCTCGGTCCCGGCCACGAGCAGCCCGGTGGCGTCGTGCCCGGTGCGGCCGCGCCGGTTCTCCCTGGACCACACGCCGTGCCCGAACGCCCGGCGCTGCGGCACCTTCTCCAGCGCCCACCGCCCGGTGAAGTCGAGCAGCTCGGCGGCCCGCTCGGGCACCGGCAGCGCACAGGTCAGCCCTTCCAGCCGGTACGGCGTGGCGGCGGTGTTGGTCACCGTGTGCCGCATCGTCACCAGGCCGCCCGCGTCCATGGCCAGCTCGCTCACCAGCTCCAGCCCCGCCCGCGGGTCGGAGGCGGCGATCGTCACCGTGCCGCCGGCGCCCGGGGTGGCTTCCGCGTCGAGCCGGTCCAGGGTCCACCGCACCGGCCAGTGCTCGCCGGTCCTGCTCCCCGACAGGCCGGGGCGGCCGTACCAGCTGTCGCCCTGGGCGGGCAGCAGCGGCACGGCGGGAGCCGCCAGCGCGGGGAGGAGGTCGGGCCCGGCGACGGGACCGAGGCCGGCGCCGAAATGGCGGACCCGCGGCAGGCCCTGCCCGCCGGTGTCCAGCAGCAGGGCGGCGCCCGCGGCGGAGAGGATGAGGGGGGACAAGTCGGGCTCCTTACTCACGGCAGGCGCCGGACCCGCGGCCCGGCGCCCATTCAGCTCACCTGAGTCGAGACGCTACCCGAACCCGTTGCGCCCTCCGAGCAGAGGGAGGCCCCTCCGGGGCGGGCGCCGGAGGGGCCTCTGCGCGGGAGGCGGTCAGACGGAGATCCGGCCGGCGCCGGCGCCGGCGGTCACGATGGACTTGACGTTGGAGGCGGTGTCGAGCGAGTAGGAGTAGGGGATGGAGGCGACGCTGCCGCTGGTCTGGCCGCTGCCGGAGCTGACGAAGTGGTTGTTGCGGGCGACCAGGCTGCCCGGGTCGGACGAACCCTCGCCGGGGTGGAAGGGGTCGTCGGTGTTCTCGAAGTAGTTGCCCTCGACGAGCACGCCCGCGCCCTCGGTGGAGGCCACGCCGTAGTCGGTGACGCCCCCGTAGAAGTTGTTGTAGACGTGCACGGGGTTGCCGAAACGCACGCGCGGGTGCCGGCTGTTGGTGCCGTCGAACCAGTTGTGGTGGTACGTCACCCGCAGGTGCCCGCTGTCCTCGCTCGCGTTGTCGTCGCTGTGGCCGAGCAGCATGGTCTTCTCGTGGTTGGAGACCTTGTTCCACGAGATGGTGACGTAGTCACTGGCCCGCTTGACGTCCACGGCGCCGTCGTAGCCGTTGCTGAAGGAGTTGTGGTCGATCCACACCCGGGTGGAGTACTGGACGTTGATGGCGTCGTCGTTCCAGTCGCGGAAGGTCAGGTTGCGGACGATCACGTTGGAGGCTTCGGAGACGTTGAACCCGCACCCCGCGATGGTCGCGCCGGAGTTGCCCAGCACGGTCTTGTTGGAGGCCACGCGGAGCATGCCCGAGCAGGAGATCGTGCCGGACACCCGGATCACCGCGGCGCCGCTGGCCGACAGCGCGCTGGTCAGGGCCGAGGCGGAGTTGACGGTGACCGGCGAGGCGCTGCCGCCGCCGGTGGTGCCGCCGCCCTGGGTGGCCCAGCCGACCAGGCCCGTCGGGTTGCCGGGACCAGGCGTCGTCGGCGTCACGGTGGGGGTCGGGCCGGGGTCGCCGCCGCCGGCGGGGACGAGCCGCCACTGCTTGGTCGCGACCGAGTCGCAGGAGTTCTGCTGCACCAGGGCGCCGGACGCGGTCGAGTTGTCCTTGGTGTTGAGGCACTTGCCGCCGTTGGCGTTGACGACCCTGAGGGTGGAGCCGGACTCGGGCAGCGTCCACGTCTGCGACGACGCGCCGGTGCAGCTCTCCTGCTGCACGGCCTTGCCCGCTGAGGTGCTGGCGTCCCGCACTCCGGCGCATTTGCCGCTGTGGGCGGCCTTGAGCGTGTAGCCGCTGCCGCCGGCGGTCAGGTTCCAGGTCTGGCCGGAGCCGCCGCAGCCGCTCTGGGTGAGCTGGACGCCGTCGGACGAGCTGGATCCCGGTACGGTGAGGCACAGGCCGCTGCCGTTGTTCACCACGCTGTACGTCCCGGGCGCGGGCGCGGCCGCCGCCGACGAGGCCGCGGCGATGCCTGCCACCGTCGTGCCGGTCAGGGCGATGACGCCCGCGATGACCGCAGCGGTTCTGCCGTTGATTGTTCGTCGCACGATTCAAGCTCCTTGCTGCCGGAGCAGACCGGATCGGCCTGCGACATGATGTCCCCCCAGCGAGCTCTCGTTCACATATGTGGCTGCCATACCTGTGAGCGAACACGCCACAAGATAGGTAAGCGCTTTCCCGCTGTCAATCAGCTGTGAAACTTTCATCACAACCCGAGTCACCGGCTGTGCGGAGCCACTCCGACCTGCGCCTACGCCAGCCCGCATGCGCCATACGACGGTCCGCGCACGGCTCCCGAGGTGGCCATGTCCACGACGATCGTTTAGGTTAGG
This sequence comes from Nonomuraea basaltis, assembly GCF_005893125.1. Classification (GTDB taxonomy): domain Bacteria; phylum Actinomycetota; class Actinomycetes; order Streptosporangiales; family Streptosporangiaceae; genus Nonomuraea; species Nonomuraea basaltis. Next base: position 39,281 of record NZ_VCJS01000058.1, read on the forward strand.
CTCACCTAATATCGATGGAGAGGCCGGGATGTTCGCGCCGTATCACATGTTCCATGTCCAGGTTGACCGGCTGCAGCGGCTGAGCCCGTCGTTCCTGCGGGTGACGTTCACCGGAGACGATCTGCGTCACTTCGCGGACAACGGGTTCGATCAGCGCATCAAACTCATCCTGCCGGTCCCCGATCACGGCCTGGCCCACTTGCCGACCGGCCCGGACTGGTTCGTGAAATGGCGGCAACTCGATGACGACAAGCGCAACCCGATGCGCACGTACACCGTCAGGCAGGTCCGCCAGGAGGCCCGCGAGGTGGACGTCGACGTGGTCATGCATCCGGACGGCGGCGGCCCGGTCGCCCGCTGGGCGGAGCAGGTGCGGCCCGGCGACGTCGCCGTCCTCATGGGCCCCGACGCGCGCTACGAGGGAGAGCACGGCGGCCTGGAGTTCCGCCCGCCCGCCGGCGGCAGGACCGTGCTGCTGGCCGGGGACGAGACCGCGGTCCCGGCCATCTGCTCGATGCTCGAACGCCTGCCCGCCGGCGTCGCGGGCGAGGCCCTGATGGAGGTGCCGTACGAGGAGGACTTCCTCCGGGTCGAGACCGCCTGCTCGGTCAAGGTCGGCTGGCTGGCCAGGAACGGCGCCGAGCGCGGCGGCCTGCTCGTCCCCGCCGTGCGGAAGGCCGCAGACCGGCTGCTGCCGCCGCTGCCGCTGCCGGAGACGTTCGACGACGTGGACGTCGACGCCGAGGAGCTGTGGGAGGTCCCGCAGGAGCAGACCACGGACCCTCTGTACGCGTGGCTGGCCGGCGAGGCGGCGATGATCCGGACGCTGCGGCGGCACCTGGTCGCCGAGCGCGGCATGGACCGGCGCGCGGTGGCGTTCATGGGCTACTGGCGGCAGGGCCGCGCCGAGGCTAACGAGTGACGCTCCGGCCCTGACGCTCCAGCGGGTCAGCGCAGCTCGGAGGAGTTCGCCGCCTCCGCCACGATCCGCCGCTCCTCCGGCGTGGGCGGCCGCACCCAGGTCAGCCCCGGCCCGCCGGCGGCGACGACCCCGGGCACGACCTCGCGCAGCAGCTCCCCCGCCGCCGCGTCCGGCCGCTTCTCGCGGGCCTCCAGGTAGAGGTCGAGGACCCGGCCCAGGTCCAGCAGCATCGTGTTGGCGTACCGGCCCCCGGGTCCGGGGGCGCCCTCCGCGACGTGGTCTTCCATCGTCGCCGTGGCCAGGCCCGCGGCGGCGGTCCGCCCGTTGACGTGTGACGGCGTCTCCTCCTCCGGGTCCGGATGCCCGGCGAGCACGCGGACCTGCAACGCTCCAACGCCGTGCTCACCCGGCCAGGCACCGAGGCCTTCGGCGCCCGGCGGGCACACGATCTCGCGTACGGCGCCGGCGAAGCTCGTCCGGTCCATGCCGGCCACGTCACCGTCCGGCCACTCCCGGCGCAGGTGCAGCACCCCGGGCTGCTCGGTGGCGCCGGACCGCGCGATCAAGGCGGCGACCGTGCCGTGCGGGTCGTGCATCGCGGCGTCGCCCAGGGCCGTGAAGCCGTCGGCCAAGAGGTGCAGCGAGATCAGCCGCGGCGGGTCGTACGTCGTGAGCACCCCTTGCTCTCCGGCGACGTCCAGGGCGTTCCCCGCGTCGTGGTAGGCCCGCAGCCCCTCCGCGAACGCGGTGCCGGCGTCGGGTGTGAGGCGGAACTCCCAGCCCCACTTCCGCTCGGCCTCGAACGTGTCGTAGGCGCCGCCGCCGACCGGCTCACGGCGAAACCACCAGGCCACCACGCCTACGACGGTGGCGGCCAGCACTGCGACTGCGATCCACACGATTGCGCTGCTCCACTCCCCCTCGTACCTGCCGGAGCAGCAGCGTAGTGTGATCTTTCCCGACAAACTTGGGAATTTCCGTAAAAAGCCCGGACCGTCCCTCCGGCCCACGCCGAAGGGACGGTTCCCCTCCTGGGCTCCCCCCGCAGGACACGCCGGGACGGGCTCGGCGACCGGCCTCCCCCTGACCGATCGCCGCCATCCCGTCCGCTGGCGTCCTGACCATCAGTAGACGCGCATGGCAGCGGCCGGGAAAAGGTAAAAATCCACACAACCGCCCGGCGCCTGCGCAGGCCGGGACGGCTGACAGAATTGGGAATGTGACAGACGGCATCCTGACGCCCGACCAGATCCTCACGGCCGCCCAAGACGTCCTGCGCCGCTACGGCCCCGCCAAGGCCACGGTCGTCGACGTCGCGCGGGCGCTGGGCGTCAGCCACGGCAGCGTCTACCGGCACTTCCCCAGCAAGACGGCGCTGCGCGAGGCCGTCACCCAGCGCTGGCTGGAGGAGTCGCACGCGGCGCTGGCCACCGTCATGGCCGGAGACACGCCCGCCGGCGTGCGGCTGCGCGACTGGCTGAGCACGCTGTTCGCCGCCAAGCGGAAGAAGGCGCTGGACGACCCCGAGCTGTTCGCCACGTACATGGTGCTGGTCAAGGAGGCCAGCCAGGTCATCCACCGGCATGTCGCCGACCTGGTCGGCCAGATCGAGCAGATCATCGCCGCCGGCGTCGCACGAGGGGAGTTCGCCGCCCCCGACCCTGCCGCCACGGCCCGCGCCGTGTTCGACGCCGCCATCCGCTTCCACAATCCGGCACACGCCGCGGAATGGAGCCTGCCCGGCATCGAGGACGACTTCGCCGCGCTCTGCGATCTTCTCCTTCTCGGCCTGAAACGCCGTTAAGGTGTGATTTTTTTCTTCCCGGTCATGGGAATTGTTTTCCTGAGGAATTCTCCTGTCCACCCGATTCGCCGCGCACGCTCTCGACGTTCACCCCCAGACAGGTACACTTCACTCCGAAAGCATGCTGTCGCGCTGTGTGACACGCGCATGGCATCTGGTGCATCAGGCAAGGGCGGGTCCGCGCCACCGAGAGGATTGTTCCCGGCCCTGACGGAGCGCGGAGCCGGACATGGAGCCACTACACCTGACCACCAGCCGCCGCAACGGGACCGTGACGGTCGCCGTGTCCGGCGAGCTGGACCTCGCCACCACCGAGCCGCTCCGCAGCCATCTGCTGGAGCTGCTGCGGGAGGCGGGCCGCGCCGGAAACGTCGCGGTGGTCATCGAGGTGAGCCGCCTGTCCTTCATCGACGCCGCCGGACTCGGCGTCCTCGTCTCGGTCCGCGACCACGCCCTTCGCCAGCAGACGCCGCTGCGCCTCGCGGGGGTCCCGCCGGCCATGCGGCGGCTGCTGAGGATCACCGGGCTCGACGTCCATCTCACATGATCAGAGCCGCCCGCATACCCCGGTAGGTTGTGGGCGTGTCGATGATTCAGGTTCCCGAAAAGATTCCCGTCAGGCTGGAAGACGGGTTCGACCGGATCACGCGGGAGCTCGCCCTGGCGGGCGGCTTTTCCCGCGCCGTGCTCGACGAGGCCGAATGGGTGGCGCAGGTGCCGGAGCTCGCGCGGCCGGGCACCAAGGACCTGGCCGACGTGCCGTTCGTGACCATCGACCCGCCCGGCTCGATGGACCTCGACCAGGCCGTCCACCTGGAGCGGCTGCGCGCCGGTTACCGCGTCTGGTACGCCATCGCCGACGTCGGCGCGTTCGTCCGTCCCGGCGGGATCATCGACGCCGAGGCCCGCTCCCGGGGCGAGACCGTCTACCTGCCGGCGGGCAGGGTGCCGCTCCACCCGAGGGTGCTGTCAGAGGGCGCGGCCAGCCTGCTGCCCGGCGCGCTGCGGCCGGCCGCGGTGTGGCGGATCGACCTCGACGCCGACGGCCGCACGGTCGGCGCCGACGTCCAGCGCGGCCTCGTACGCAGTCGCGAGCGCCTGGACTACGCCTACGTGCAGGCGGCCGTCGACACCGGCACCGCCGACGGCACCCTGGGACTGCTGGCCGAGATCGGCCGGCTCAGGCTGGGCCTGGAGCGCGAGCGCGGCGGCGTCACCCTGCCCACGCCCCGGCAGGAGGTGGTGCCGGCCGACGGCGGCTACCGCCTGGAGTTCCGGCTGCCGCTGCCGGCCGAGGCGTGGAACGCGCAGATCTCGCTGCTGACCGGCATGGCCGCGGCCGCGATGATGCTCGACGCCGAGATCGGCATCCTGCGCGTGCTGCCCCGGCCGCGTCCCGGCGACCTGGCCAAGGTGCGCCGGGTGGCGGGGGCGCTGGGTGTGCCGTGGCCGGAGGGGGCCGGGTACGGCGCCGTGGTGCACGACCTGGATCCGAAGAACCCGCAGCAGGCGGCGTTCCTGCACGAGTCGAGGGTGCTGCTGCGCGGCTCCGGCTACGAGGCGTTCGACGGAGCGCCGCCGAAGGAGGCCGGGCACGCCGCGGTGGCGGCGCCGTACGCGCACGTCACTGCCCCGCTGCGGCGCCTGGTCGACCGGTACGCGACGGAGGTGTGCCTGGCGGTCGCCGCGGGCGAGCCGGTCCCCTCCGACGTCCGGGCGGCGCTGGCGAGCCTGCCCGCCCTCATGTCGTCCTCCGCGCGGCGCGCGTCGGCCGTGGACCGGGCATGCGTGGACCTGGTGGAGGCGTTCCTGCTGCGGGACCGGCTCGGGCAGGCGTTCGAGGCGGTGGTGATCGACGTGGACGAGCGGCGCGGGGGCGGGCAGGTCCAGCTCGTCGAGCCCGCCGTGATCGCCCGCTGCGACGGGCCGCTCCCCCTGGGCGAGCCGGTCACCGTACGCCTGGCGCAGGCGGACCCGGCCACCCGCGAGGTCCGCTTCACCCTGGCCTGAGCCCTGTCTCTGCGGCGTCCTGGCAAGCGGGAACAAGAGGCTCAGTGCGGCTCGGCCCGCATCCCGTCACAGATCACATCCGCCATCCGCACGGCCCCGCCCCTGGCCCGCGCCCTCCGCTCGGCCGCCAGGCACCCCCGCAGCAGGTCCTGTACGTCGTCCACCACCAGGTCGCGCCGCACCGCACCGGCCCGCTGCGCTCTGTCCAGCAGCCGGCCGAGCGCGCCGGCGAAGTCGTCCTCCAGCGTCGAGCCCGGCCGGAACGCCATCGCCGAGCCGCTCTCCAGCATGTCGCACAGCGCCTGGTTGGCCGAGACCTGCTCGACCACCCACGCGAACCACCCGAAGAACGCCCTGCCCGGGTCCTCGGCCGTGGCCAGCGCGCGGGCGTCGGCCACGAACCGCTCGATCCGCCCCAGCAGCACCGCCTCGAACAGCGCCTCCTTGGTGGGGAAATGCCGGTAGACGGTGCCGACCCCGAACCCGGCCCGCCGGGCGATCTCGTCGAAGGAGATGGTCAGGCCGTCGCTGGCCAGGGCCTCCTGGGCGATCTGCAGGACCCGCTCGCGGTTGCGGCGGGCGTCGGCGCGCAGCGGCCTGGCCGTGCTGTGGTCGTCGCCCATGACGTACACCTGCCCTTTGGACAATTCGGGTCGAACCGGAGAGGCCTCTCCGATTCTATCGAGGAGATTCCATGACATACACGCGGCCCCTATGAGGGCGCGGATGCCTCTCCGGTCCGTGCCGGCGAAACGCCCGCCCCTCAGGGCGGGCGTCGGGGCCGGCCGCGCGGAGCTACGGCAGGTGAGTGCCGCGGACCGGATCGGGCGCCGCCTGGCGAAGGCCCCTCACCGGATCGGGCGGTGCCGCCTGGCGAAGGCCCCGGGCCGGGTCCGGCGCGGCGGCCCGGCCAGGAACGCGGGCCGGGCCGGGTGAGGCGGCCCGGCGAGGGCCTCTGGCCGGGTCGGGCGGGGCGACCCGGCGGGCGGGGGTGCCGACGCGCTTCAGCCGGATGCGTTCCTCCCGTGGCACGGGCTCCAGCCGCACCACGCGCGCTCCCTCCGGCACATGCCGCAGGTCGTGCGTGATGAGGATCGTCGTCCGACCGGCCATGAGCCGCCACAGCGGCTGCATGACCTGTGCGGCCGTCGCCTCGTCGAGCCCGTTCACCGGCTCGTCGAGCACCAGCACCGGCGCGTCGCGCAGGATGGCCCTGGCGATCGCGATCCGCTGCCGCTGCCCGCCGGACAGGAGCCGCCCCCGCTGCCCCACCGGCGTGTCGTATCCCTGGGGCAGCAGTTTGGCGAAGTCGTGCACGCCGGCCGCCTCGGCGGCCCTGATCACCTCGTCGAGCGAGGCGCCCGGGCGGCCGTAGGCGATGTTGTCCCGTACCGACCCCGAGAACAGCAGCGTCTCCTGGTGCACGACGGTGACGTTCGCGCGCAGCGACTCGCGCGTCAGGCCGCGGATGTCGGCGCCGTCCAGCAGGACGCGCCCCGTGTCCGGGTCGTAGAAGCGCAGCAGCAGCTTGGCCAGCGTGGACTTGCCCGCCCCGCTGGGCCCGGTGAGCACGAGCAGCTGACCGGGCTCGGCGGTGAACGACACGTCCCGCAGCACCGGCCGCCCCCGCCCGGGATAGCCGAAGCCGACCCGGACGAACTCCACCCGTCCCCGGCTCTGCCCGGCCGGCACGGCGCCGGGGGCGTCGGTGACGGCGGGCCTGGTCCGCAGGACCTCGATGATCCGGTCCGATCCGGCGGCCGCCTCCGACACGGTCAGGGCCAGCTCGCCGAGGCTCTGCACGGCCGGATACAGCAGGGCCAGGTATGCGGCGAAGGCGAGCAGGCCGCCGATCGTCAGCCGGCCGGCGGCGATCTCCCACGCGCCGAATCCGAGGATGACGATCAGGCAGGCGGTCTCGATGACCTGGACGGCAGGACCGTACAGGCTGCCCAGCCAGGCCTGCGCCATGTTGGCGCGCAGCCACGTCCGCCCCTCGCCGTGCAGGCGGCGGGCCTCGGTGCTCTGCCGGTTGTACGCCTGCACCAGCGGCTGGTTGGCCAGCCCTTCCTCCAGGACGCTGTTCATGGCGCCGTTGCTGTGCCGCTCCCGCGCCGCGGCCGTCCTGAACCTGGCCGCGAACACCTTCGACACCAGCAGGAACGCCGGGATCAGCGCGAGCGTGACGAGCGCGAGGTCCCAGCGGATGAAGAAGGCCGCCCCGGCGAAGAACACCACGCTGGCGGCCGTGGTGAGCGCCTTGACCAGCCCCGAGCCGACGAGCTCCTCGATGGCCTCGACGTCGTCGGTGAGCCGTGCCATCAGGTCGCCGAGCCGCCGGTTCTCCGAGAAGTCCGGCGCGAGCGTCTGGATGTGGGCGAACACCCGGTCGCGCAGGCCCAGCAGGAACCGTTCGGCGCCGAGCGCGGTGACGTACGTCCCGGCGAAGGACGTCACCCCGGCGACCGCGGCGAGCCCGAGCCAGCTGAACGCGGGGCCCCAGAACGCCCCCAGGTGCCGGGTGGTGAGCACCTCGTCCGTGATGTGGCCGAACAGGCGGATTGCGGCGACCTCGCACAGCGCGGCCAGGACGGCGAACACCACACCGGCGGCGAACAGCCGGCGCAACCCGCGGGTGTCCGGCCAGAACTCGCGAAAAGTCCGGCGAAGGGAAATCGCCGGCGCGAGTTCGCTGCCGGAGGCGGTCAGCGAGAGCCGACGGCTGGGCCGCCGGCTCTCACAGGATGGATCTACCACCACCACCGCCTACGGCAGCCGCAGCGCCACCGGCGACGACGACAGCGGTGTCCCATCTGGTATCCGACCTGTGTCAGCGGCGTGCGAGCCATGATTCCTCCCCCGTTGAACGGCTGAACACATTGACAAATCGGACGTTAGCACCCGAATTCAGATAAATCACGACATAGTCGGCAATTTAAAAGAGTCTTGACCTGTGAAGCCAATCCAGAAAGGCGATTCCGTTTACTAGTTAAATGAGCTGTAAATTGCGCAGAACCGCCAACGAAGGTAATAAAGCCGCCAAAGATGCTACTTAGAACTGGTTCTCAGGTGCATGCCGGCCGGCCACTTCTCCGGCCTGCCGGCGCGCGCGGCTCGACGGCGGCATGCCGACGGCCGTCAGCGTCGGCGCGGGCCTGCCGGACCTGGTGCTGACGGCCGTCGGCGTCGTCGAGGCGACGACCAGCGGGTGCTCAGGTGAGCGAGGAGTAGGCCACCACCCCGCGCCGCATGGCGTCCACGGCCTTGACCGCGGTCTGCTTGACCTTGCTGCCCGGCGGCGCCGCGTTGCCGAGCTGGCCGAGCAGGTCCATCAACTGCTTGACCCACCGTACGAAGTCGCCGGCGGCCAGCTCGTTGCCGTTCACGCCCTCCATGAGCACGGCGTCCAGCGTGTGCCCCTTCGTCCAGCGGAAGGCGGCCCAGGCGAAGCCCAGATCGGGCTCCCTGATGGTGGACAGCCCGTGGTCGGACTCGATGCCCTCCAGCTCCCCCCACAGCCGGATCATCGCCGTCAGCGCGTCCTGGGCCCGGCCCGCGGGGATCTTGGGCCGGCGGGCGTCGTCGGCGGCCCGCGACTCGAACACCAGCGCCGACACGCACGCCGCCAGCTCGGCCGGCTCCAGCTCCTCCCACAGCCCCTTGCGCAGGGACTCGGCGGTCAGCAGGTCCAGCTCGGTGTAGAGGCGGCCCAGGCGGCGGCCCTCGTCGGTGACCGCCTCACCGTCGAGGTAGCCGAGCTGCACCAGCACCGAGCAGATGCGGTCGAACGTACGGGAGATGACGTGCGACCGGCCCTCGACGCGGCGGCGCAGCCCTTCGGTCTCGCGCAGCAGCTTGTAGTAACGCTCGGCCCAGCGGGCGTGGTCCTCACGCTCGTCGCAGCCGTGGCAGGGGTGCTGGCGGATGCGCCGGCGCAGCTCGTTGACCTCCTCGTCCTCCACGGCGTGGTCACGCGCCCGGTCCGGCTTGCCGAGGTCGCGGTCGCCGAGCTTGGCGAGCAGCGTGGAGACGAGGTTGGCGCGCTCCTTGGGCGAGCGGCCGTTGAAGTTCTTCGGGATGCGCAGCTTCTCGAGCGGCTCGACCGGCACCGGGAAGTCGGCCGGATCGAGCTTCTTGACCTGCTTGCCGATCGTCAGCACGAGCGGGCTCGGCCCTTGGCCGCGCGGGTTGCGGCCGGGGTCGAGCACGATCGCCAGGCCTGCCCGGCGCCCGCCGGGCACCCGGATGACGTCGCCGGGCTGCAGCGCCTCCAGCGACCGCACGGCGGCGGCTCGCCGGGCGGCGCCGCGCTGCTTGGCCAGCTCGGTCTCGCGGTCGGACAGCCGGCGGCGTAGCGCCGCGTATTCGGGGAAGTCGCCCAGGTGGCACGTCATGGCCTCCTGGTAGCCCTCCAGCGCGTCTTCGTGCTTGCGCAGCTGCTTGGCCAGCCCCACGACCGCCCGGTCGGCCTGGAACTGCGCGAACGACTCTTCCAGCAGCGTCCTGGCGCGTTCCCGGCCGAACTGGCCGACCAGGTTGACCGCCATGTTGTAGGAGGGCTGGAAACTGGAGCGCAGCGGGTAGGTGCGGGTGCCGGCCAGGCCCGCCACCGACAGCGGGTCCATGCCCGGCTGCCACAGCACCACGGCGTGCCCCTCGACGTCGATGCCGCGCCGCCCGGCCCGCCCGGTGAGCTGGGTGTACTCGCCCGGCGTGAGGTCGGCGTGGGTCTCGCCGTTCCATTTGTCGAGCTTCTCGATCACCACGCTGCGGGCCGGCATGTTGATGCCGAGCGCGAGCGTCTCGGTGGCGAAGACGGCCTTGACCAGCCCGCGGGTGAACAGCTCCTCCACGACCTCCTTGAACGCCGGCAGCATGCCCGCGTGGTGTGCGGCCAGGCCGCGCTCCAGGCAGTCGCGCCACTCCAGGTAGCCCAGCACCGCCAGGTCCTCGTCGGGCAGGTGCGCGGTGCGCTCGTCGACGAGCTGCCTGATCTCGTGCAGCTCGCGGTCGGTGGTGAGCCGGATGCCGGCGTGCAGGCACTGCTGCACGGCGGCCTGGCAGCCGGCCCGGGAGAAGATGAACGTGATCGCCGGCAGCAGCCCCTCGGCGTCGAGCTTCTCGATCACCTGCACCCGGTCCGCCGGGCGGGAGCGCTGCGGCCGCCCGTAGCCGCGCCGGCCCCGGCCCGCGGTCAGCCGCTCGGCGTCCCGCGTCACCCGCATCAGCGCGGGGTTGATCCGCGGCGTCAGGTCGTCGGCCATGAACATGTCGTAGATCAGGTTGCCGACCATCATGTGCTGCCACAGCGGCACCGGCCGGATCTCGTCGACGATCACCGTGGTGTCGCCGCGCACGTCGCCGAGCCACTCGCCGAACTCCTCGGCGTTGCTCACGGTCGCCGACAGCGCCACCAGCCGCACCGACTCCGGCAGATGGATGATGACCTCTTCCCACACCGCGCCGCGGAAGCGGTCGGCCAGATAGTGGACCTCGTCCATGACCGCGAACCCGAGCCCGGCCAGCGTCGCCGACCCGGCGTAGAGCATGTTGCGCAGCACCTCGGTGGTCATCACCACGATCGGGGCGTCGCCGTTGATGCTGTTGTCGCCGGTCAGCAGGCCGACTTTGGCAGTGCCGTAGCGCTTGACCAGGTCGTTGTACTTCTGGTTGGACAGCGCCTTGATGGGGGTGGTGTAGAAGCACTTACGGCCCTGCTCCAGGGCGAGGTGGACGGCGAACTCGCCGACGACCGTCTTGCCCGACCCCGTGGGCGCCGCCACCAGGACGCCGTCGCCGGCCTCCAGGGCGCGGCACGCGTCGAGCTGGAAGTCGTCCAGCGCGAAGTCGTAGTGACCTCGGAACGATCTGAGAGCGGCGCCGTCGTCCCCGTACTTCTGGCGGAAGGCCGCGTAGCGTTCCGCTGGCGTTGTCATACCCGTCAGCCTACCGAAATCGCCATTCCGGTCTGTCCAGCCCATTCCGCCGTCCCGCCCTCCGATCGCACCCGCCGCACTCCGGGCCGAGGTCCTTCGGGGTGGCGGGTCTGGTTGACACGCGCCGACGCCTTTACAATGTAGATCTCAAACGATGACCCGCAGCGCCCCCGGCCGCACCTCGCACTCCACCGGCACCGCCCCGATCCGTTCGCCGTCCGCGTACGCCACCACGTCGGCGGCCTCCAGCCGCACGCTGCGCACCCTCCGCACCGACACCGCCCGGTGCCCGACGTGCGTCCCCCGGTACACGCTCGGGAACACCCGCAGGAACTCGCTCTTGGAGAGGGCGTCCACCATCATCACGTCCAGCAGCCCGTCGTCGGGCCTGGCGTCGGGGCAGACCCGCATCCCGGCACCGTAGGAGCAGGTGTTGGCCACGGCCACCATCATGGCCTCCCGCTCGATCACCTCGTCCCCGTCGAGCGTGACCCGGAACGGTATGGGCCGGAACGAGCGCAGCTCGCCCGCCACCGCGACCATGTACCGGGCCGTCCCCGGCGGCCAGGTGAGCCGGTTGGCCCGCTCGTTGACGCGCGAGTCGAACCCGCAGCACAACACCCCGGCGAACAGCTCGTCGGCGCGGCCGGCGCGGACGCGGGCGACGTCGACCAGCCGGGACTTCATGCGCAGCACGGTGCGGGCCGCCGCGACGGGATCCTTGCACGGCACGCCGAGCGCGGCCGCGATGTCGTTGCCGGTGCCCGCGGGGATGATGCCGAGCGGCACGTCGGTGCCCGCCACGGCCTGCACGGCCAGGTGCACCAGGCCGTCCCCGCCGAAGGCCACGAGCGCGTCCGGGCGTTCGGCGACGGCGGTGCAGGCGCGTTCCAGCGCGTCGGCGGCGTCGTCGCCGACGATCACCGACAGCTCGGCCCCGCCGGCCCGCAGGCGGCGCGCCACGGGCTCGAGCAGGGGCAGCGTACGGCCGCCGCGGGCGGCCGGGTTGACCAGCAGGGCGAGTTGAGGGGACACGCCCGGAACTTATCGCCTATCGCACCGAACCGGAATCCTCTTCGGATCGCTTGTCCCCGGGATCGTCGTCGAGCGGCGTGTCCTCGGGCAGCGGCGAGGCCTCGTCGTCGGACAGATTCTCGAACTCGCTCTGCGGACGCCGCCTCTCCCGCAGATACATGATCAGCTCGGCCACCGAGAACAGGACGATCATCGGCGCGGCCAGCGCCATCATGGTGATGGGGTCGCCGCCGGGCGTGACCACGGCGCCGAACACGAACATCAGGAAGATGACCAGCCGCCGGTGCTTGGCGACGGTGGCGTGGGACAGCACTCCGATGAAGTTGAGGAACACCAGCATCAGCGGCAGCTCGAACGACACCCCGAAGATCAGCAACATGATCAGGACGTAGTCGAGATAGTCGTCGATCGAGATGGTGGCGACCGTGCCCTCGAGCGAGAAGCCCAGCAGGAACGACAGGGCGGTGTCCATGATGACGTAGGACAGCGCCGCGCCCAGCGTGAACAGCGGGATGGCCAGCCCCAGGAACGCCAGCGTGTAGCGCTTCTCAGCGCGGTAGAGGGCCGGGGTGACGAACGCCCAGATCTGGTAGAGCCAGGCGGGTGACGACACCACCAGGCCGACCATCAACGAGACCTTCAACGTGATGAAGAACGACGAGAAGATGCCCGTGTAGGTCAGGCTGCACTCGCCGGTGAGCTGTTGGGACTGATCGGTGGAGCAGTAGGGCTCCTTGAGCAGCTCCCACACCGGGGTGGAGACGATCCAGCCGACGACCAGGCCCAACGCCACGGCGGCAAACGCGATGAGCAGCCGGTTACGCAACTCCCGCAGATGCTCCATGAGGGGCATGCGGCCCTCGGGATCCTCCCCGCGTTTGGGGCCCGACCGTTTCAGCAGCGCCATCTAGCAGTCCAGGTGACGAGGGGACGGGTGGTCAGGGACGCTTGTCGGACTGGGCGCCGGCGCGCAGCCGCGCGGCCTGCTCCTCAAGCTGACGGGCCTGCTCCTCGGCGGACACCTCCGGCGAGGGCGGCGCGGCCGGGATCTGCTGCGGCGGCGTCGGCTGTGCCTGGTGCTGGGCCTGCACGACGGTCGGCTTGTCGTCGTCGACGTCCTCGGCCATCTTGCTGGTCTCCGCCTTGAAGATGCGCAGGGACCGTCCGACGCCACGAGCAAGGTCCGGCAGCTTCTTGGCGCCGAAAAGCAAGACCAAGGCCACCAGGATCAGGATGATCTCCGGAGCTCCCAAGTTCATGTGCCGTCCTTCATGGTGAGCGGAGTGCTGTTCTTAGCCCCGATCGTACGCTGCCAGGGGCTCTGCCTCATCCCCTGAGGTCCTCTTTGCTCCTGAATTGCGCGTGAACTTGGTTCATTTCCCTGTTCAACCCCCGTGCCGCGGCCGCGACCCGGGCGCCCGCGACCCCGAGCACGACCAGCCCGGCCACGACCAGCCCGGCGGCCAAGAAGATCCACGTCATGTCCGGTGAGCGTACAGGGCCAGGGCGCGCTCGGCCTCCCGGCGCACGGTCTCGGCCATCTCGGGCGGCGACACGACCCGGCCGGTGTCGCCCAGGCGCAGCGCCAGCTTGAGTATCCAGTCCTGGTCGCGGGCCCGCAGCGCCACCCGCAGCCGGCCCTCGCCCAGCTCGGTGACCTGCTCGCAGGGGTAGTACTCGGCCACCCACCGCCCGGCCGCGCTGACCTCCAGCTCGACCAGCTCGTCGGTGGGCGAGGGCCGGAAGACGCCCCGGGTGACATCGATGGGCTCGGCCTCGTCGGGCGGGTCGGCGGGCACGTCGAGCACGTCCACGCCGAGCATCCGGTCGAGCCTGAACAGCCGCATCGCCTCGGCCCGGTAGCACCAGCCCTCCAGGTAGGCGCGGCCGTCGACGACGACGACCCGGGTGGGGTCGACCTCGCGCGGCGTCACCTCGTCGCGGCCCGGCACGTAGTAGCGCAGCGACAGCCGCCGCTTCCTGGTGAGCGCCTCGCGCACGCGCGGCAGCGCGTCGGGGGCGGCGTCGACGTCGACGGCGACCTGGCTGCTGACGGTGGCGGCGCCCTCGCCGGCGGCCCGCTCCAGCTTGGCCATCACACGCGGCAGCGCGTCGCCCGGCACCTCCGCCAGCTCTGGAGTGGCGGCCAGCATGCGCAGCGCCACCAGCAGGGCGCTGGCCTCGTCGATGCCGAGCCGCAGCGGCCGGGCGATGGTGTCGGCGTTGTCGATGATGATCTCGCCGCCGTCCCAGGACACGTCGATGAGGTCGCCGGGCGTGTGCCCGGGCAGCCCGCACATCCACACGAGCTGCAGGTCGTCGATGAGCTGCTTCTCGCTCAGCCCGAACACCGCGGCCACCTCGCCGACCTGCGCCCCGGGGTGGGACCTCAGGTACGGCACCAGCGCCAGCAGCCGCGGCAGCCGATCCGCCGACCCACTCATGCGAACCCTCCGGCGGATCCCGTGGTCGCCGCTGTCATGCCATGGCCCCCTTCAGTCTGCGGATGACGGCCTCGCGGGCGTCCGGCGGCTCGACGACCTCGACGTCGCCGCCGAGGCTGGCCATCCAGCCGGCCAGCCGCTCGGGGTCGGAGAAGGCCAGCTCGGCCTCGTCCCACCCATCGGTGCCTGGGTGGACGGCCCTGGCGAGCTGCCGCACCCCCTCGCACGCCCCCTGGCGCACGCGGACGACGGCGACCCGCTCGTCCATCGGCTCGTCGGGGAAGCCGACCATGGCCCGCAGGTCGATTCCCTCGGGCACCTCGACGGCCCTCGCCTTGCCGAAGGCGGCGACCTGCCCGGTGATGCGGCTGAGCCGGAAGGCGCGCGGCGCCTGCCGGTCGCGGTCGTACCCCGCCAGATACCAGCGGCCGCGGCGGCTGACCACGCCCCACGGCTCCACGGTGCGGCTGCGCACGGTCTCGCTGCCGGCACCGCGGTAGTCGAAGCGCACCACCCGCCGGTCGCGCACGGCGTCCCACAGTGCGGGGAAGGCCGGGTCGCGAGTGTCGACGCGCAGCTCCAGCGCGCCCCCGCCCATCGGCCCGCCGACCGGCTGGTCGGTGGCCACGCCGCCGGCGCGCAGCTTCAGCAGGGCCCCCGAGGCGGCCTCGGCCAGGCTGGCGCGCTGCCACACCTGGGCGGCCAGGCCGAGCACGGCGGCCTCGTCGGGCTCCAGCGTGATCTCCGGCAGTTCGTACGACTGCCGCTCGATCCGGTAGCCGGGCTCGTCCTCCCACGGGTCGCGCACCACGTCGATGGGGATGCCGATCTCGCGCAGCTCGTTCTTGTCCCGCTCGAACATGCGCTGGAACGCCTCGTCGCCGTCGCGGTCGTAGCCGGGCACGGCCTGGCGGATCTGCTCGGCCGACAGCGGGCGCCGCGTGGCGAGCAGGCAGATCACCAGATTGAGCAACCGTTCTGTCTTCCGGCGCGACATCTGCCTCACTCCTCCTTCATCGACGCTACCCTGCCCCCGTGATCAGATGGCGCAAGGGCGAGGTCGTACGGATCCGGCGCGAGTGGCCGGGAGCGGTGGAGCTGGACGTCGCCGTCCCCGAGGGGGAGTGCCGGGCGCTCGCGTACCCGCCATTGGTGGGCCGCCCGGAACCCGGCGACGAGGTGCTGCTCAACACGACCGCGCTCGCGATGGGTCTCGGTACGGGAGGTTACGCCATGGTGGTGGCCGTCCCGAACCGTTTGCCGGAAGATCCCGAGGGACCGGGGCACCTGGTGAAGGCCAGGTACACGCCGCTGCAGGCCACCGTGCTGGGCGCTGACGAGCAGGATTCCCCGCATCACGACAAATTGCGGGAGGCGGACTCGCTGGACGGCATGCCGGTGATCGTGGCCGATCTGCACTCGGCGCTGGCCCCGATCCTGTGCGGCCTGTACGAGGCGGCGCCCGGGACACGGGTGGCGTACGTGATGCTGGACGGCGGCGCGCTGCCGGTGTGGTTCTCGATGGCGGCCGCCCGGCTGCGCGAGGTGGGCTGGCTGGCGGGCGTGGTGACGGTCGGGCAGTCGTTCGGCGGCGACGTGGAGGCGGTCACCGCGCACACCGGGCTGCTGGCGGCCAGACACGTGCTGGAGGCCGACGTGGCGATCGTCACGCAGGGCCCCGGCAACCTGGGCACGGGGACCAAGTGGGGCTTCTCGGGCGTGTCGGCGGGCGAGGCGGTCAACGCGGCGGCGGTGCTACGGGGCCGGCCGGTGGCGGCGCTGCGGGTCAGCGAGGGCGACCTGCGCGAGCGCCACTACGGCGTCTCCCACCACTCGCTGACCGCCTACGGCCGGGTGGCCCTGGCCCCGGCGGACGTGCCGGTGCCGGAGCTGCCCGGCGAGTTCGGCGAGCGGGTCAGGGACCAGGCCGAGCTGCTGGCCGTGCGGCACCGCCTGGTGCCGGTGCCCGTGGACGGCCTGCACGAGGCCCTGCGCGCCGCCCCGCTGCGGATGTCGACGATGGGCCGGGGGCTGGAGGAGGACCTGGCCTACTTCCTGGCCTCGGCGGCGGCGGGCAGGCTGACGGCCTCGCTGCTGTCGTAGGCATCCTTGAACGTGAACGCCTCGGGGCTCGGCCCCTCCGCCTTGAGGCGTTCCAGCCGCGCCATCCCCTCGGCCAGCGACGGGATGTACCCCTCGGGGATCCACCACATCACCATGTACGGCTCCGCCATCCGCAGGAACCACTCCCTGCGGCGGCGCAGCACGCCCAGGTGGGCGCTGCGGTAGGCGTAGTTCCACAGCGTCTCCAGTGACTCCCACACCGAGAAGTTGACCAGCAGGTAATCGCCGTAGTCGTGGATCACCGTGGCGGTGGGGTCGCTCTCGCTCTCCTTCAGCCGCCACACGAATCCGGGGGCCTCGTCGGCGACGGTGTTGACGGGCTCGAGCAGGGCGACGAATTCGGCGAGCTCGGGGGCGTCGATGGGGGCGCGCAGGTGGGCGACGTTCAGCTGGGCGAGATGCATGACGCTCAGCACACCATCCCTCCCCTTCTATGTCAATCTTTATTTGTTTTAGAAAGGGAGACGCAGCACTCCCCCGGCCGCGGATCCAGCCTCGCCCTGGCGGGGTCGTCGCCGAGCCCCTCCAGCAGGCCCTGGCACAGGGCCAGGTTGATGGAGCACACCAGCAGCGGCTGCTTCTCGGCCAGCACGTGGAACGGGCAGTTGCGCAGCCGCAGCACCCCGCCCTCCTCGTACGGCTCGTAGCCGCGCTCCCCCAGCACCCGCTCCACGGGCTCGCCGGCGTGCTCGCCCGCCATCCGCGCGCCCGCGCCGCGCGCCGCCCGCTCGGCCTGCTCCTCGGCCCCGAGGAGGTCCACCACGTCCGCCAGGACCGAGGCGAGGGTGGCGTAGTCGCGCGCCGGCAGGCTCACCGACCGCTCTCCCCTGGCCCTGCGGTAGACCTTGGCCGGCCGGCCACTGCCCGGGCCCTTCTTCTCCTGCGGCCGGAAGCCGCTCTCCAGCAGCCCGGCCTCGACGAGCTTGTCGAGGTGGTGCCCGGCCAGCGTCCTGGACACGCCCGTCGCCTCGGCCGCCTCTCCCCTGCCCACGTCGCCGCCGCCGGCCGTGACGGCGTCGTACAGGCTGCGGCGTACGGGGTCGTGCAGCAGGGCCAGCGCGTCGAGGTCGTCGCTACTCACAGGCGGAGTCTATGAAAGCTTCCGCCCGGCGCGCTCATGCCCTCGGTGCTCAGTAGGCGGCGATGACGTCCACCACGAAGACGAGGGTGTCGGAGCCCGTGATGCCGTACGCGGGGTGTCCCGGGGCGCCGTACCCGTAGGAGGGCGGGACGATCATCAGGACGCGACTGCCGACCGGCACGCCCACCAGCGCCTTGTCCCACGCCTTGATCACGCTGCCGTCACCGATCCGGAACGCCTTCGGCTGCCCGGTCGTCCACGTGGCGTCGAAGACGCGGCGCCGGCTCCAGATCGCGCCCGCGTACTGGGTGACCACCAGCTGCCCCGCCTGCGTCCTGCGCCCGCCGCCCCGGTCGAGCACCCTGGCGGCGAACCGGGCGGGCGGCGCGGTCGCGGGCACCGCCAGCCGCGGCCGGGCCCCGCCGGTGACGCGGACGCCCGCCAGCGAGCCGCCCCGGCCCTCGATCGAGGCGCCCTTGGGGTGGGCGCCGAGGATGTCGACGACGTAGAACAGCTCGTCGGCCGGCTGGATACCGCGCGGCGGGTTCGGGCCGAAGCCGTCCTCGGGCGGGATGGCCGCGATGACCCGGCTGCCCACCGTACGGCCCCGCAGCGCCCGGTCCAGGCCCGGCAGCAGCCGTCCCACCGGGAACGCCGCCGGGGTGCCGCGGTTGAAGCTGGAGTCGACCAGGCGGTTCTGCCGGCCGTCCCACACGTGCGCGGTGTACTGGACGATCGCCACGTCGTCCTGCTCCAGCCGCGCGCCCTTGCCCGTGGCCAGCTCGTCCACCTGCAGCCCGGCCGCCGGCCTGCCACCGGGAAAGACGACGGTGGGCCTGGCGCCGAACGCGCCGCCCACCTTCAGGTCCAGGGCGCCGGCCGGCTCGTCCGTGCAACCGGCCGTCATCAGCGGCGCCAGCAGCAGCAACGCGACGGCACGGCGGAGCATCGGCCCTCCCACGCGGAACGGCCCGGCGACGGTGCGCCGCCCGGGCCTCGCGATGCTACCGCGATGTCGGATCACGCGTCAGCAAGCTCCCCAATCGCCCCACGGCCGGAACACCGTAACGTCGGGCCACAACCCCGGCAGCGCGCACGACGACCGTTTCACACGACGGCAGGACCGCACGGCCCGCACGTCGGCGTCGTGCGGCCGCAAGCGCACGCGGTGCACGACGCCCGCCCGGACGCGCACGCCGGCACGACCCGCTACGCCCGCCCTGACCGCACGGCGGCGGGACGCCCCGGGCGCAGGGAAAGCGAGGGCCGGGCGGTCAGTAGGCGCCGAGGATGTCCACGACGAACACCAGCGTGCTCTTGGCCGGGATGCCCTCCTGTGCCTGGTCGCCGTACCCGAGGTCCGGCGGGATGCTCATCACGACCCGGCTGCCCACCGGCAACCCGGCCAGGCCCTGCTGCCAGCCCTGGATCACCTGGGCGAGCGGGAACTCGGCCGGCTGGCCCCGCTCCCAGCTCGAGTCGAACTGCTTGTCGGTGCCCCAGATCTTGCCCGTGTAGTGGACGGATAGCGTCTGGCTCGCCTGCACCTTCGCGCCGGTGCCCGTGATGATCGTCTTGACGACGAGCTTGCCGGACGGCTTCTCGCTCGTCTTCGTGGTCAGCGTGGGCGCCTTGTCGCCGCCCGGGTTGTCCACCTTGACGCCCTTGATGCTCTCGCCGGTCTCCTTGCCGGTGGCGGCCTTCAGCGCCGCCGGCTGGGCACCGACCACGTCGATCACGAACACCTTGGTCGGCTCGGCGGGCGTCGTGGCCTGCTGCTGGGCGACCGAGTCGTTGGCGAGCACGGCCAGCAGCCGGCCGCCGTGCTTGACCTTGGTGAAGCCCTCCTTCAGCACCGGCGGCAACTGCTCGTTGACCGGGACCGTCTCGGGTTTCTTGGTGTCGTACGAGGAGCCCTGGACGGCGTTGCCCTTGCCGTCCCAGTTGTAGACGGTCAGGTTGACGATCAGCTTGTCGCCGGCCTTGACCTCCGCGCCGGTGCCCGCCTGCAGCACCTCATAGGACGACTTCGTGGCGGGCGCGCCGGAGGGGAAGGCCACCGTGGGCTTGGCGCCCACATTCCCGGTGACCTTCACCCCGGCCGACCCGCCCGCGGGGGCGCTGGGGGCCGCGCCGCCGTTGTCGGAGCCGCACGCGGCGGCGAACAAGATCAAAGGCATGGCTGCCAGTACGGCCAGAACGCGGCGCATGCGTGTCCCTCGGAAAGACGTCAGATTCGCGTCACCCTACCTGACATCCAGGTAGGGCCGAGGTAAACGCGGCCCTTACATCCCGGCGATGAGCTTGTCCACGCGCTCGTCCACGCTGCGGAACGGGTCCTTGCACAGCACCGTGCGCTGCGCCTGGTCGTTCAGCTTGAGATGCACCCAGTCGACGGTGAAGTCGCGGCGCTTCTCCTGCGCCTTGCGGATGAACTCGCCGCGCAGCCGCGCCCTGGTCGTCTGCGGCGGCACCGACTTGGCCTCGAAGATCTTCAGGTCGGACGCCACCCGCTCCACCGAGCCGCGCTTCTGCAGCAGGTAGAACAGGCCGCGCTTACGGTGCACGTCGTGGTAGGCGAGATCCAGCTGCGCCACGCGCGGCGACGACAGCGGCAGGTCGTACTTCTTGCGGTAGCGCTCGATGAGCTGGTATTTCGTCACCCAGTCGATCTCCCGCGACACCAGGTCGAGGTCGCCGGTGTCGACCGCGCGCAGCGTGCGCTCCCACAGCTCCAGCACCCGGTGCGCGATGGCGTCGCCGCCGCGTCGGTCGACGAAGTCCTTCGCCTTCGACAGGTACTCCTGCTGGATCTCCAGGCTGGACGCCTCGCGCCCGTTGGCCAGCCGCACCCTGCGCCGGCCTGTCATGTCGTGGGAGACCTCACGGATCGCCCGGATCGGGTTCTCCAGCGACAGGTCGCGCATCACCGTGCCCGCCTCGATCATGCGCAGCACCAGGTCGGTGGCGCCGACCTTGAGCAGCATGGTGGTCTCGCTCATGTTGGAGTCGCCCACGATGACGTGCAGGCGGCGGAACCGCTCGGCGTCGGCGTGCGGCTCGTCACGGGTGTTGATGATGGGCCGGGACCGGGTGGTGGCGCTGGAGACGCCCTCCCAGATGTGCTCGGCCCGCTGCGACACGCAATAGACGGCGCCGCGCGGCGTCTGCAGGACCTTGCCGGCCCCGCACACGATCTGCCGCGTCACCAGGAACGGAATCAGCACGTCCGCCAGCCGCCCGAACTCCCCGTGCCTGCCGACCAGGTAGTTCTCGTGGCAGCCGTAGGAGTTGCCGGCCGAGTCCGTGTTGTTCTTGAACAGGTAGATGTCTCCGGCGATGCCCTCTTCACGCAGCCGCTTCTCGGCGTCGACGAGGAGACCCTCGAGGATGCGCTCGCCGGCCTTGTCGTGGGTGACGAGCTCGATGACGTTGTCACACTCGGGTGTTGCGTATTCAGGATGGCTGCCCACGTCGAGGTACAGACGTGCGCCGTTGCGGAGGAAGACGTTGCTCGATCGGCCCCAGGACACGACCCGCCGGAACAGGTAGCGCGCGACCTCGTCGGGGGACAGCCTGCGCTGCCCCCTGAACGTGCAGGTCACGCCGTACTCGTTCTCCAGCCCGAAGATGCGACGATCCATCACCTCACACTATGCCCACGGATCGGCGAGCGGGAGAGATCTTCCAGTTGTTTTCCTACCGCAGCCCCGTATACCACGCTTCGTACCCGCGCCCGCCCCCACGGGGCACGGGATCCGCCGCGCAGGTCAGGGGACGTAGATCTCCTGAACCTTGACGATCTTGCCCTTGTGGACGGTGATGAGCGAAGGCTGCTGCCGGCGGTCGTGCCGCTTGATCAGCACGGCCTTGGAGCACCGCTTGTTGCCGAGCCCCGTCTTCCTGTCGATCGTGGCGGACGTCGCCGCGCCGCACCCGTCCGCCGACAGGAAGACCACGTCCTTCGCGATGGGCGAGGCGTACGCCATGACGTCACCCTCGGGCGGGCCGACGAAGTAGCCCTCGGTCTCGGTGCCCTTCTTCCACTTGATCGGCTCGTACTCGGCCACGGTGCCCCGTACACCGGTGATCCTGCCGCGCAGGATGCCGTTGCGGCGTGAGTGGATGCCTTTGGTGAAGTCGTGCTCGGGATCGGCCTGGAACGTCGTGCCGAAGATCTTGGGCGCCTTGTACTTCGGGTACGCCGTGGTGGCGGCCTGAGCGGCCACGCCGGACGTCAGCATCACCGCGGCGGCGACCCCGCCGGCCAGGAGGCTGCGCATGGAAGTGTTCACGCATTCTGAGATCCACGATCATGCCGCCCGGTTCGGGCGAACCATGGTGATACAGATCACACTCCCGGCCTGGCCTTGCCCTGGCAGAACCGCACCCACCCCGGACACGCGTCCGGCGGGGACCGCAGCCCAGGGCCGCGGTCCCCGCCGGACGCGTGAAAAAAAGCCCTACAGCGGCGACGACCCGTCGTCCACGTCCCCCTCAGGCCCCGTGGGAGGCCCCGTGGGAGGCCCCGTGGGAGGCCCCGTGGGAGGCTGCGTGTCGTCCGCGGGCGGGGCGGGCGGCGGCGTGGTGGTCTGGGCGAGCAGCCGCTCCAGCCGCGCCCCCGTCAGCCGGAGGAACTTACGGTGCTCCCGGTTGCGGTCGAGCACCGCCACCTCCAGCTGCCCCACCGGCGGCCGCTCCCCGCCCGGCTCCGTGAGCGCCGCAAGCGCCACCTCCAGCGCGTCGGCCAGCGACATCGACTCGCGGTAGCGCTCCTTGAGCCGGCCCGCCACCGCCTCCGCCTGCCCGCCCATGGCCGCGAAGCCGTGCTCGTCGAACACCGACCCGTCGAACGTCAGCCGGTAGATCGCGTCCCCGTCCTTCGTCTCGCCCACCTCGGCGACGACGACCTCCACCTCCAGCGACTTGATCGACTCGGTGAAGATGCGGCCCAGGTTGGAGGCGTAGAGGTTGGCCAGGCCGCGGCCGGTCACGTCGGAGCGGTCGTAGGTGTAGCCGTTGATGTCGGCGTAGCGGATGCCGCCGAGGCGCAGCTCCTCGAACTCGTTGTAGCGGCCCACGGCCGCGAACCCGATGCGGTCGTAGATCTCGCTGATCTTGTGCAGCGCCCGCGACGGGTTGGGCGCCACGAACAGGATGCCGTCGACGTACTGCAGCACGACGACGGAGCGGCCCCGCGCGATGCCCTTGCGCGCGTAGTCGGCCTTGTCCCGCATGATCTGCTCAGGGGACGCATATCCAAAAGGCATGGACACTGGCGATGGTCCTTTCTAGCGCAGCGGGGCGATGGGGCCGTCGGGGGCGATCAGGCGGGCTTCGAGCATCTGGTTGACGTAGCCGGAGACCTGCTCCTCGCTCAGGCGGCGGAAACCGTCGGCGTCGATCACCGACACGATCGGCCAGATCTTCCTCGACACGTCGGGCCCACCGGTCGCCGAGTCGTCGTCGGCCGCGTCGTAGAGCGCCTGGATCAGGGTCATCGCCATGTCGTCCGCCGTCGTGCCGTCGCGGTAGAGCTTCTTCAGCGACCCACGGGCGAAGATCGAACCCGACCCGATCGCGTCGAACCTCTCCCGCTCGTAGGGCCCGCCCGCCACGTCGTAGCTGAAGATGCGCCCCTCGTCCTTGTCGGGGTCGAACGCCGCGAACAGCGGCACCACCACCAGCCCCTGCATCGCCATGGCGAGGTTGCCCCTGATCATGGTGGCCAGCCGGTTGGCCTTGCCGGCCACCGACATCGCGCGGCCCTCGAGCTTCTCGTAGTGCTCCAGCTCGACACGGAACAGCCGGGCGAACTCGATGCCGGTGCTGGCCGTGCCCGCGATCCCCATGCACGAGTAGTCGTCGGTGCGGAACACCTTCTCCACGTCACGCTGCGCGATGATGTTGCCCGACGTCGCCCGCCGGTCGCCCGCCATGACCACGCCACCGGCGAACGTGGCGGCCACGATCGTGGTCGCGTGCGGAACCTGGTCGCCGATCGGGGTGGCCAGAACCTCATCCCGCTGCGGCAGCAACCCCGGCGCATACGAGCCGACAAACTCCGTGAACGAGGAACTTCCGGTGTTGCGGAAAAGCTGGTAGTCCAAGCCGGCGGGCAGATCCCTGTGCGATGCCACGCGACTCCCTCCCAATCGTCAGTGTTCCTAGGGCGACCCTACTCATGTTGGGTTGCTGTCTGCACTTCCCACGATCAGCTCACGGCGAACCCCCCGCGGGGGCTCCGCCCCCGCGAACCCCCGAAAGGGCGAGGTCCCT